>CAWDUI010000015.1:0-142745 GCA_963805445.1 Ilumatobacteraceae bacterium
CAATGCGGTCCCCACGTCTCCGTTTCGGCACCTTCCTCGCGCCGCACCACCCGCTCGGTGAGAACCCGACGCTGCAGTTCCAGCGCGACCTCGACCTCGCCGCGCAGCTCGACCACCTCGGCTACGACGAGTTCTGGTGCGGCGAGCACCACTCCAGCGGGTGGGAGATGATCGCCTCGCCGGAGATGTTCCTGGCCGCGGCCGGCCAGGGGACCGCACCATCAAGCTCGGCACCGGCGTGGTGTCGCTGCCCTACCACCACCCGTTCAACGTCGCCCAGCGGATGGTGCAGCTCGACCACATGACCAAGGGCCGCGCCATGTTCGGCAGCGGTCCGGGTGCGCTGCCGAGCGACGCCCGCACGATGGGCATCAGCCCGATGGTGCTGCGCGACCGGCAGGACGAGGCGATGGGCGTGATCATCCGCCTGCTCAACGGCGAGGAGCGGTTCAGCCACGACAGCGACTGGTTCACGTTGCACGACGCGGCGTTGCAGATCCTGCCGATGCAGGAGGACATGCCGATGGCGACGGCGTCGAGCATCAGCCCCAGCGGTATGCAGCTGGCCGGCAAGTACGGCATCGGCGTGCTGTCGATCGCCTCGACCAGCGTCGAGGGCCTCGCAGGCCCTGCCGACGCAGTGGGGGTTCGCCGAGGAGGCCGCCGCACAGCACGGCACGACGGTCGACCGCGCGCAACTGGCGGGTGCTGATGAGCTGGCACATCGCCGAGACGAAGGAACAGGCCCGCCGCGAGGCGGTGCACGGTCTGCACCGTTGGCACAACGAGTACAACGTGCGGGTGCTCGGCCGGCCGGGTGCGACCCATGTCGAGGACCCGTGGGAGCTGCTCGACCAGGTCGCCGAGAGCGGGGCCGAGGGTGGCGGCGCGGCGGTGATCGGCACGCCCGACGATCTCATCGCGGCGATCCGAGAACTTGCAGAAGGTCACCGGCGGGTTCGGCGTCGTGCTGGGCTTCGCCCACGACTGGGCCAACCGCGAGAACGCTCGCCGCTCGTGGGACCTCGTCGCCCGCTACGTGATCCCCGCGCTGAACGGCACGGTGCGGCCATGCAGGCATCGGCCGACTACGTGGAGGCCAACAAGGCCGAGCTGATGGGCGGCGCGACGGTCGCGGTGATGAGCAAGATCCTGGCCCACGACGGCGCGGCTGCGGCGATGGCGACCACGATGGCGCAGATGGCCGAGCGGGCCGCGGCGCGGCAGCGAAGGACCAGGAACCGGAGAACGACACCACGTTCCGGCCCGGCGCCGGCCTGCCGAACCCGTCGTCGTAGTCGCCGCGGCTCAGTCGTCCTTCAAGGCGACCGCGTTCGGGGTGACGTTCATCTTCGGTTCGTATTCGGCGACCTCGACGACGCGACCCTCGCCGAGGAACTTGACGCGCAAGTCGGTGCGGCACGTCTCGCACGGTCCGTAGAACCGCTCGTCGACACTTGCACCGCAGCGGGGGCAGGTGAACGTGGCGGTGTCGATCACGCTGCCGCCGCGTTCTTCAGCATCGCCCCGGCAAAGGCACCGGTGTGCTCGCCGTGATCCATGAACACCTGGCCGTTGACGAGCGTGTAGTCGTAGCCCGTCGAGCCCTGCACGTAGCGGCCGGCGCCGTGCGGGAAGTCGTACACGTACGACGGGGCCGGCAGCTCCAGCGCCTCGAGATCGATCACGTTCACATCGGCGAAACTACCTGCTGTCAACCGGCCGCGACCGGCAAGGCCGAACAAGTCGGCGGTATCGCTGGTCAGCCGGCGAATGCCCTCCTCCAGGCTCCAGCGTTTCCGCTCGCGGATCCAGTACGAGAGGAGGAACGTCGGCTGGCTGGCATCGAGGATCTGTCCGACATGGGCGCCGGCGTCGGCCAGGCCGAGCGTGACCAGCGGTTCGTCGAGCATGTGCTCGACAGCTGACATCTGCTGGTTGAGGAACGGGAAGCTGCACACCAGCGTTGCCGTCGCTCTCCAGTTGCAGCTCGATGTACGCCGCGGCCGCGCTGATGCCGCGTTGGCTCGGCGATCGCCGCCAGCGACGTCGCCGGATCGAGGTCGTAGCGGGCACCGCGATTCAGGGCACCGTCGAGTGGGTTGACGACGAACAGCTGGGCCAGGTCGAGACCGGGCGGTGTTGCATCGGCCGCGCCGATCAGCTTGGCCCGCATCACCGGATCGCGCGAGGGCCACCAGCTTCTTGCCGTTGCGCATCTCTTTCAGCTCACGCCAGCACGAGGCGCGATCGAACGGGCTGCGCGTGTCGAGGCTGAACAGCACACCGACGCTGCGCGCCGTCGTCTGCGGGCGCACCATCGCCCCGGTGAGGTTCTCGTGCTTGGCCAGTTCGATGACCCGCGCATACAGATCCGGACGACTGTCGTGCTGGAGCAGACCGAAGCTGACGGGGCGACCGCTGCGCCGGCTGACCTCGCCCATCCAGGCCATCTCGGCTCGCGTGCCGGGGATGTCGGCGTTGTCGCGTTCTCCCTCGCCGATGCGGCTGGCGCTCTCGAACACACCGGCGCCGTGCCGGCGCAACACGTCGGCGAAGGCGAAGAGCTCGTCGGGCTCGGCGTACGTGCCGGGCACCGGGCGGCCATCGGGAACCTTGTGCAGGAACGTGCGGCTGGTACTGAAACCGAGCGCTCCCCGCGCAACGCGTCGGCAAGCAGGTCAGACATCGCCTGCAGGTCGTCGGCGGTCGGCGGCGCCTGCTCGATCCCTCGTTCACCCATCGCATATTGCCGAAGGGCACAATGGCCGACCATTCCACCGATGTTGAGGCCCTTTGGGAGGCGTCGCATGCTGTCGAGGTACTCGCCGTACGTCACCCAGTCCCATGCGCAGCCCATCGAGGATCGCCTGGCGGGGAATGTCCTCGACGCTCTCCATCATCGCCGCCAGCACGCCACGGTCCTCCGGCTTGCACGGTGCGAACGTGACGCCGCAGTTGCCCATCACGACACTGGTGATCCCGTGATAGCAGCTGCTCGACCCGATGGGATCCCACGCCAGTTGGGCGTCGAGGTGAGTGTGGATGTCGACGAAGCCGGGAGTGACGACCCGGTCGGTCGCATCGATCACCCGGTTGGCCGACCCGACGATGTTGGGGGAGACATCGACGACATGATCGTTGACGATCGCCACGTCGGCGATTCTTGGCTGTGCACCAGTGCCGTCGACCACCGTGCCACCGCGTATGAGCATGTCGAAGGTACCCACTCGTTGCCCCCGTCATTTGTCACGTCGGCTCCTGACAAGCCGAAAGTCGAGACCATAGCGGTCGGTCACGTCGCGAGTCGATGGCGAGCGGATTGCAGTTTGGTTACACCCCGTGGCGCCATGACCTCTCCGCGCGGCGCTGTGCTGAGACGTCGGTCACGCCAGGCGCAGTGCCCTCCCCAATCGGGCCACGCCCTCGACGATGTCATCGTCGTCGTAGAAGGCGTAGCTCAGGCGAAGGTGGTTGCCGAGCCCGCCGGTCGGTGAGAACTGCGCACCATGGCGCACGTCGACGCCGTGGCGCATGCCCTGCGACCGCAGCGCCGCACCGTCGGTTCCGGGCGGCAGCCTCAGCCACACGAAGTAGCCGCCGCTCGGCACGTCGAAGTGCACCCATTCCGGCATGTGCTCACGCAGGGCCGCAACCATCGTCGCCGATCGCCGGGCGAACGTCGCCTGCAACCACTCGACGTATTCGCGCTGCGATCCGTTGCGCATCATCGCCGTTGCCAGGGTGGATGTGACCGGGTTCAGACCGCCGCCACTGCGGATCAGGCCCGAGTCGGCCAGCACCGCCAGCCGCTCGAGCGAGCCGTGGATCCAACCGAGCCGCATGCCTGGGGCGAGGATCTTGGAGAACGTGCCGAGCGACAGCACCGGTCCGTCGTCGACGTAGGCCGACATCGGCGGTGGCATCGGGCCGGGCGCGAAGCGCAGGAGGTGGTACACCTCGTCGGCAACGATCAACACCTCGGCGGCGGCGGCGGCGGCCACCAGGTCGCGACGACGCTGCGTTGGCATCGTCACCCCGGTCGGGTTGTGGAACGACGGGATCGTGTAGGTGAAGGCCACACGTTTGCCCGAAGCACGGATGGCCGCTACTTCCTCGGTGAAGGCCGCCACGACGAGGCCGTCGTCGTCGAGCGGCACGCCGCGGATCTCCAAGCCGTGATCGTGAAACATCTGAAAGGCGAGGAAGTAGGACGGCTCCTCGACGATCACCACGTCGCCCGGCTCGGTCAGCAGCGTGCACAGCATGTCGAGCGCCTGTGAGTTGCCGTTCGTCGAGAACAGCTGCTCGGGCGCGACGGCTGTGTCATACGCCCGCGTCAAGTAATCGGCGAGGGCGACACGATGGTGCCCGTCTCCCCATTCGGCCCCGTACTGCAAGAACTCGGGCGAGCCGGCGAACTGCAACGCTGCAGCGCGACGCACGTGTTCGAACGGCAGGATCGCGTTGTTCGGCTGCCCGATACCGAGGTCGATCACCCCGTCGGGCACCACGACCTGCTGAAACTGGATCGTCGACACCGGTCTAACGTACGTCCATGAGCACCGTGGCCGAAGCAACGGCGGAGATCATCGCTGGGAGTTGTCACCACGACTGCCCCGACACCTGCGGGTGGCACGTCACCGTCGATCGCACCGGCCCGACGCCGGTCGCCATGCAATTGCGGGGCAATCCGGACCATCCGTACAGCAAGGGCGAGCTGTGCCCCAAGGTCAACAGGTTCCTCGACCGGGTGCTACAGCGACGAGCGCGTGCTGCACCCGTTGCGCCGGGTCGGCCCGAAGGGCGAGGGCCGGTTCGAGCAGATCACCTGGGATGACGGCGCTGACGAGATCGCCTCACGCTTCCACGAGATCATCGACGCGCACGGCGCCGAGGCGATCATGCCCTACAGCGACGCCGGCAACCAGAGCCTGCTGGCGATGGGCTTCCCCGAACGCTTCTGGAACCGGCTCGGCGCCACCCGGGTCCTGCGGGCCATCTGCGGACCGACCGTCGGCGCCGGCGTCACAGATGACCAACGGCACCACCAAGTGCCTCGACCCGCTCGAGATCCGCCACTCGAAGCTGATCATCCTGTGGGGCACCAACACCAGGCTGACCAACCGCCACCTGTGGCCGACGATCGAGGAGGCCCGCTCCGACGGCGCTCACGTCGTGGTGATCGACCCGATCCGCACCGTCACCGCCGATGCCGCCGACTGGTTCATCCAGCCGCTGCCCGGCACCGACATCGCCATGATGCTGGCGATGATGCACGTGCTCATCCGCGACGGCCTGACCGACAAGCGATGGGTCGCCGACCACACGGTCGGCTTCGACGAACTGGCGTCGCACGTCGACGAGTGGACACCGGAGCGCGCCGCGGCCACATGTGGTGTCGCCGCTGCCGACATCGAGCGACTGGCAGAGATGTACGGCACGATCCGCCCTGCCGCCATTCGCACCCTCATCGGCGCCGAGCACCACGAGAACGGGGCGATGTTCTTCCGCACGCTCGCCTGCCTGCCGGCGCTCGTCGGCGCCTGGCAAGACCGCGGCGGTGGGCTTGCCCGCTCGGTCGGCAGTGTGGTGCGGATCCGTGCGTCGACGGCAAGGCGCTGGACACGACCGGATCTGCTCGGGGATCGCCAGCCACGCTGGGTCAACATGAGCCGGCTCGGCGAGATCCTCACTGACGGACGGTCACCGGCCCGCCGATCAGGGCGACTGATCGTGTGGAACTGCAACCCGCTGGTGATCGCGCCCAACGCCGAGAAGATCCGCGCCGGGATGTTGCGCGACGATCTGTTCACCGTGGTCCACGAGCAGTTCATCACCGACACGGCCCGGTACGCCGACATCGTGCTGCCGGCCACGACGCAGATCGAAGCCACCGACGTCGTCGCACCGTGGGGCCACCTGTGGCTCGGTTGGAACGAGGCCGCGATCGACCCGTGCGGCGAGTCGGTCAGCAACAGCGAGCTGTTCCGCCGGCTCGCCACGGCGATGGGCTACACCGAACCGGCGCTGTTCGACGACGACCTCACCGCCATTCGCGACTCGCTGCCCGGCATCGACCTCGACGAGTTGCGTCGCGTCGGCTTCCTCCGCGTGCCGTATCCCGACGACGGCCGGCCGTTCGGCGACGGCGTGTTCCCCACCGCCAGCGGCCGCGTCGAGTTCGTCAGTGATGCGCTCGCTGGCGCATGGGACAGCCGGCGCTGCCGACGTTCGTTCCGCCGGTCGAAGGGCCCGGCACGGCGCTGGCCGGGCGGCTACCCGCTGCAGCTTGATGACGCCCAAGCATCACAACCGGTTCCTCAACGCCGGCTACTCGCACCTCGCCCGGTCACGGTGGACGCGAAGGGGGGCCGTTCGTCGAGATGTGTGCCGAGGATGCAGCGGCTCGGGGCATCGCCGAGGGCCAATCGCGTTCGATGTGTTCAACGACCGGGCTTCGGTCGAAGTCCCGGCTCGCATCACCGACCGAGTGCGGCCCGGTCTGGTGGCGATCCCGTTGGGTTGGTGGAGCTGCCACCATCCCGACGGCATGGTCGCCAACTCGCTGACCAACGACACCCTCACCGAGTGGGGCGGCGGCGTGGCGTTCTCCGACACGTTGGTCGAAATCAGCGCCCACGAGTAGCCCAATGCATCCCGTCTGAGCAGGCATGCGGGGTAGCCTGGCGGGCATGGCAGGCGAGCTGATCTACGCATTTCGAGTCATGCGCCTGCCGCTGCTCGACGCCGGCGGTGCGCCGATCGGCCGCCTCGAAGACATCGTCGTCATTCCCGGCCGACCGGGGGTCGCTCCGAGGGTGCTCGGCTTCGTCGCCACCAGTCAGCGCCGCCGGATCTTCGTCAACGCCGGTCGCCTGGCGGGGATCGACAGCGACGGTGCCCGGCTGCGCAGTTGGGACGTCGACCTCAACCCGTTCAAGCCCAAGGCCGGCGAGGTGTTGATCGGCAGAGACATCATCGATCGGCGCATCGGTGACGAGACCGTCAGCGACGTCGCCATGCGTGCCGGACGGCGACGGCCATCAGACCTGGTGGCAGCTGGCCAAGGTTCGCCTCTCCCGGCGCAGCGCGTTGCGCCGGCGGCCGAGCTACCGACTGGTCGACGTCGGCGAACTGCCCGAGCTCTTCCACACAGTCGGGTCGGAGGTCGCCGCGGAGGTCGCCCGGTTGCGCGACATGCACCCCAGCGACGTCGCCGGCATCGTCCGATCGATGCCGCTGAGCCAGCGCAAGCAGTTGGCCGAGGCGATGGACGACGAGCGCCTGGCCGACCTGCTCGAGGAGCTTCCCGAGGCCGAGCAGCTGCGCATCATCGAAGGGCTCGACCTCGAGCGCCTGGTCAACGTGCTCGACGAGATGGAAGTACGACGACCTCGCCGACCTGCTGGCCGAGATGCCCGGCGAGCAGCGCACGCGGGTCCTCGAGGCGATGGACGCCGAAGATGCCGACCTGGTGCGCCGCCTGTTGAGCTACGAGGAAGGCACCGCTGGGGCGTTGATGACACCCGACATCATCATCCTCGGTCCGACCGCGACGGTGGCCGAGGCCCTCGCCGAGCTGCGCAACCCCGACTGGCTGGTCACCATCGCCGCCCAGGTGTTCGTGGTGCAGCCGCCGTACAAGACCCCGACCGGAACCTACGTCGGGGTCGTGCACTTCCAGCGCCTCCTGCGCGAGCCGCCGAGCCTCGAGCTCAGCCGCTGCATCGAAGAAGAGCCGACGATCACCCCCGATCTTCCCGAGCGCGAAGTCGCCGAGCGCTTGGCGAGCTACAACATGCTCGCCCTCGGCGTGTGCGACGAGGCCGGTCGGCTGCTCGGCGCGATCACCGTCGACGACGTGCTGGACCGCACGCTGCCGACCGGGTGGCGCCAACGCAGGCGGGTGAGCACAGGGGCGGTTCGGCGATGAAGCGCCACGAAGACCTCACCACACCACGCCAGCGCCGGCGGCTCGGCGTGCACTACGACCCCGAGGCGTTCGGCCAGTTCAGCGAGACCATCGCCCGCACGCTCGGCACCGCACGCTTCCTGGTGTTCCAGAGCGTGTTCATCGCCTTGTGGATCGGGCTCAACCAGGTCAAGGCCGTTCGACGGCCAGCAGTTGCAGCTGTTGACGCTGCTGCTGTCGCTGCAGGCGGCGTACGCAGCGCCGCTGATCCTGCTCGCCCAGAACCGGCAGGAACAACGCGACCGCGTGCAGACCGAGCTCGATCGGCGCGTCGCCGAACGCACCCAGGTCGACACCGAGTTCCTGGCCCGCGAGGTCGCCGGCGTGCGCCTCGGCGCTCTCCGACGTTGCCAGCTCCAGCGAGCTGGAAGACCACCTCGAGCGGATCGGTCGCGCCGTCGAGCGATTGGCCGACCGCCTCGGATCACTCGAGGCCCGTCTCGACAAGGGCGACGACGACTGACCGTCGTTCAGGGCGCCGACGACTTGGCGACCAGCTCGATCAGTTCGACCGTGGTCGCGGCGAACTCGTCGGGATGCACCCAGGCGCTGAGGTGATCGGCGGCCAACTCGCGCACCTCGGCGCCGAGCGCCGCCGCCAGGGCGCGCTGCTTGCGGGGCTTGACGAGACGGTCGCGGGTCGTGACCAACGCCGCCGCCGGCTTGTGAAGGTCGGCCGCCCACGGTCGGGCGTCGAAGCGACTGAGAGCTTGCCCGGCTTGGACGATGGCTTGCGGGTCGTTGCGGCGCATCTCACCGCTGAGCCACGGCACGTACACCAACGTCGGGTGGCCCTTGCCCAGCAGCCGGACGATGCCGTGACGCAGCCACCGTTGGTAGGCGAACGAGCGCAGCATCGGCCCGATGATCCGCACGGTCTTCCAGCGCACGCGGTCGAGTCGCGACGCGGCACCATTCCAGCGCCGTCGCCTCGACGACGATGCCCCTCACCAGGTGGGGATGCCGGCGCGCCAGCAGCATCGCCAGCGGCCCACCCATCGAGTAGCCGACGGCGATCACCGGGGCGACACCGAGCGCCTCGATCAACGTTGCCGCGTCGTCGGCGACGTCTTCCAGTTCGAAACGTTGCTCGGAGCGCAGGCCCCGCCCATGACCGCGATGGTCGATCGTGATGAACGAGCAGCCGCTCGGCCAACGCCTCGTAGGCGGTGAAGAACTGCAGATCGCCGCTCGCAGTCCAGCCGTGCAGCAAGATGGCAATCGGTGCGTCGGGGTCGGCGTGACGATGGAAGCGGTAGAACAGCTCGCCGCGACCGGGGACCAACAACGTTCGGCCCTCGGGCAACCAGGGGATCACGGGATCGGTCGGGGTGTCACTCACGCATCAAACCGTACCGGCGAGGGCTGCTACCACGTCGATGACCGGGCAACGCCGGTGAACTCTTGCAGCTGCACACCCAGCTCGACTGCTCGGCGAAGAAGCCGGGCGGATCGAGCGTTGATCCGCCGACCAGGTGGACGCCGGGCTCGATGGTGGTGGTCAGGCAGGCCTCGATGCACGCCGACGTCACCGCCGCGGCCAGATGGCTGGTCGGGCCGGAGGCGCCGGCGATCACCGTGACCCTGGCGCCGTCGGCGGCGGCACCGCGCACCTCGACCCGCACGGCGCCGATGTCGCCGGCCGCGTGCGGCGGCGTCAACATCGGCAACCGGGCCGTCAGCCGGTCACGGCGGGTGCCCGAGACGCGGGCGCTGATGCGTGATGCGCTCGGGAAGATCCGGTGGAGCACGAACGGGTCAGGCAGCGCGCCGCGATAGCAATCGCGTGCGCCGATCGGCTCCGGAAACCAGTCGAGCTCGCGGCCGCTGCCGCCGGGGCGTTCGATCCACGCACCGTCGTGCCACCCGATCGCCGTGTCGCCGAGCGCATTGTGGTGCTGCGCGGCGCAGGCCGGGCCGGCCGTGCCGTGGGTGGCGACATGGATCTCTTCGGCGACGTGCAACTGTCGGCAGAGGTAGTCGGCCAGCAGGCCCGAGAGGCCGGGGCTCATCGCCGCGCCGACGATCAGGGCCGCCCCGCCGCGGCGGGCACGGTCGTGGAGATCGACCAGGGTGCGCACATCGTTGACGTCATCAGACATCGACACCACCGAGACGCCCGCCGCCAGGTACTCGGCGGCGAGTTGGGCATGCGGATGCGGATGGCACAAGGCGACCACATCGGTGACTGCCAGGTCAGCGGCGTGGGCAACCTTCACGGCGCCACGCGGCGAACCGGTGCAGACCGGGATCGTGGACGGCCACGTTCGTCCCGTGGCGCAGCAGGTGCGTACCGATGCGTCGGCCGGTCACCCCGTAGCCGACGAGCCCGACGATCGGGCCGGTCTCGGGCGCAGTCATGTCGGGGGCAGTTTGAGCTCGCGCCAGCCACCCTCCTGCGGGGGAACACCCCCTTTGCCGCGTACTCGCAAGATGCCGGCAACGGCACCGGCAAGAGAGAGGGCCACGAAGGCTCGACGCAGTGCTTTCACCGTGGGGCTAGCTGGAATCGAACCAGCGACCTTCACATTATCAGTGTGACGCTCTAACCAACTGAGCTATAGCCCCGTCAACGACGGAGCCGTCAGGCTATCGGGCGGCTTCCACCGGACTCAACCGGCAATTGCCTGGTCCGTCACGCTCGACCTGTTCGTCTTCGAAACCGGGGCTGTCGGCGACCTCGGAGCCGGCGACGTCGGTTGGTTCCACCACCGGCTCGTCCACGACCAGTTCGGTGCCGCGCTCGACGCGTGGGCGCACCTCTTCCTCCAACACACTGAGGCGAATGCCGCCGACGAGGTCGGTGATGAGGTTGAACAACGTTGCCAGCAGCACGGCCAGTCCGGTCAGCCCGACAGCCACGAACAACCCGGCGATCCAGGCGTTGTGGAAGATCTGGCCGCCGTTGAAGCTGAAGGTCTCCCAACCGAAGCCCTCGAAGAACTTCTCGACGTTGTCGATGGTGCCCGTCGCATACGCGACCTGCCACAGCAACACCCCGGCCACCAGCGCGACCGCGTAGAAGAACGCGTTGAACACCAGTGCGACCTTGAACACGCTCCAGGTATCGACGTGACGCACCACCCTGGTGACACGGCGCACACGCGGCTTCGGAGCGCGCCGGAACGTGACCGGTCGCCGCAGCGGTCGGGTCTCGAGGATCGGGCCGATCTGGGTGACGTCGTCGATGGTTGCCGCGTCGTCGTACAGGATCGGCGCCGGGACCGTTCGCAGCTCCATGGGCACCGGTTCGGTCGGCGCCAGATCGGGCATGAATTCGGCTGGCGCCCAAGTCGGTGACGGCGTGATGGGGACCAGCTGCGTCGTCGCCGACGGAGCCGGGGCAGCCACCTCGGTCGTTGGTGCGAGGGCCTCCGCCTCGGCGTCGACGATGGCATCGGCGACCGTGTCGGGGCTGTTCGTCTCGGGCTCGTCGGGGGGCGCCGGCGCCAGCGGGAGGGTGACCGAGAAGTCGATCGGCGCATCGATGCTGCCGATCTCGCGGTGCTTGGCGCTGCGCGGCGTGAGTGCGCCCGGTCGGCGCCACACGGTCTTGGCAACGCGTTTGATGCCGAGCGGCGAGCTGGGATCTTCCGTACGCGGATCGACGGGTCCCGGTCGTGGCGAGCCGTTGCCGTTGCTCTTGGCGGAGCCGGACTTGTTGCCAGGCGGCTTCACACCACCGCCACCCGCCCGCGAACCGGCGCGGCTGGAGGCTTGGGGCACACCATTGTCCACCGGTGCAGTGTAGGCGTCGCGACCCGACAAGAGCAGGGCACCCGGCCGTGTACACCACAGGCTGGGGCTACGGCCCATCGGTGGCACGAGCCGTCGCCTGCTGGCCACCGACGTCGACCACCACGGTGATCGCCCCGTCACGATCGATGTAACTCACCAGTCGAGCGCCGTTGCCGGCAGCCAGACGCTCCGCCTCGATTCGGCCGCCGCCGATCGCTGCCAAGGCGGCGGCATCAGCCGCGGTCTGGGCCCGGCCACGATCGATCAGGCGAAGACTGAACTGGCCCGTGCCGACGACGGCCAGCGCCGCCATCACCACGACCATCAACAGCAACGCGACCGCCTGACCACGAATCTCTGTGATTCGCTGACATGTCGCCACCTCCGCATCGGTTCCCGGATCGGGCACGAGGTCGTGCCGAGATGGAGCCGAGGCTCGAGGAGGTGACCGCTTCGTCGGTGGTGAGGCTCTACTCGTCGTTGGCGATGATCAGAGCAACCGAGGCGACCTCCTGGCCGTCGTCGACGTTCATGACCCGAACACCGGTGGCGTCACGGCCCTGCGATGAGATGTCGCGGACACCCATGCGGATGGCGACACCGTTGCTGGCGACCGCCATGATCTCGTCGTCGAGGCCGACCATGAAGGCCGCGACGACGTGGCCCTTCTTGCCGGTGAGACGAATGCCGATCACACCCTGCCCGCCGCGGCCCTGCACGTTGAACTTGTCGAGTTGGGTGCGCTTGCCGTATCCGTGAGACGTGATGATGAGGATCGCCGTGTCGTCGCGGGCCACGTCGACGGAGACGACCTCGTCGCCCGCCTTCATCTTCATGCCGCGCACGCCCGACGCGGCGCGACCCATCGGGCGCACCTCGTCCTCGCTGAATCGGATGGTTGCGCCCTTGCGGCTGACCATCAAGATGTCGTCGTTGCCGGTGGTCTCGATGACCCGCACCAGTTCGTCGCCGTCGCGGAGGTTCAGCGCGATCAGACCGTCGCGACGGCCGTTGTCGTACTCGTGGAACGAGGTCTTCTTGACCACGCCGTGACGGGTGGCGAAGAACAGGTTGCGTTCTCCGGCAAAGTCGCGGGTGTCGATGATGGCCTGAATGGTTTCGCCGGCCTGCAATGGCAACAGGTTGACGATCGGCATGCCCTTGGCCGTGCGCTCGCGCTCTGGTATGTCCATCGCCCGCAGGCGGTAGACCCTGCCGCGGTTGCTGAAGAACAGCAAGAAGGCGTGCGCGGTGGTGAAGATGACGTGACGGACGATGTCGTCGGTCTTCAGCTTGGCGCCGCTGACGCCGCGACCACCGCGACCCTGGGTCTTGAAGCTGTCGGCGGTGACTGCCTTCACGTATTGCGCCTCGGTCATCACGATCACGAGCTCTTTGTCCTCGACCAGATCGAGGTCGGTCATCTCGCCGTCGTCGAGCCCGATCTGGCACACGCGCGGCGTGGCGAACTCTTCCTTGATCGCCGTCATCTCACTGCGGATGACCTCGTTGCGAACGGCGGGATCGGCGAGGATCCCCTCGAGTTCGACGATCCGGGCGCGAACGTCGATGATCTCGCGCTCGAGATCGATACGGCTGAGCCGGGTGAGTTGGGCCAGACGCATCTCGAGGATGTCGGTGGCCTGGAGCTCGCTGAACTCGAACGGCTCCGCCATCAATCCGACCTTGGCCGCGGCCGGGTTCTCGCTGCCGCGGATCAGGGCGATGATCTGGTCGATGACATCGAGGGCCTTGAGGCGGCCTTCGAGGAGGTGCTCGCGCTCGCGGGCCTTCTTCAGTCGATACTGCGAGCGGCGAGTGATGACGTCGACCTGGTGGCGCAAGTAGCCCTCGAGCGCCGTGCGCAAGTTGAGCGTACGCGGCACACCGTCGACCAGTGCCACCATGTTGACGCCGAAGCTCGTTTGCAGCTGGGTCAGCTTGAAGAGGTTGTTGAGCACGACATTGGCGTTGGCGTCGCGCTTCAAGGTGACGACCAGGCTGGTCTTGCCACCGGCCGAGCCGTCGTTGACATCGGCGATGCCGTCGAGGTCGCCGGCGTCGACCAGTTCTTGGATGCGCCCGGCGATCGACGAGCAACTGGTCTGGTACGGCAACTCGGTGACCACGATCTGCATCTGGCCGCGCTTGCCCTCTTCGATCGCCGCTTTGGCACGCATCTTGATGCTGCCCCGGCCAGTGCGATACGCATCCATGATGCCGGCGCGACCGAGGATGCTGCCGCCTGTCGGGAAGTCGGGGCCCTTGACGAACTGCATGAGGTCGTCGGGGGTGGCGCCCGGGTTGGCAAGCAGATGCAGCGCCGCGTCGATCACTTCACCCAGGTTGTGCGGTGGGATGTTGGTGGCCATGCCGACGGCGATGCCCTGGCTGCCGTTGACCAGCAGGTTGGGAAAGCGCGAGGGCAGGACAACGGGCTCTTCACGGCTGTCGTCGTAGGTCGGCTTCATGTCGACGGTTTCCTCGTCGATGTCTGCCAGCAACTGCATCGCCAAGGGGTGCAAACGGCATTCGGTGTAGCGCGCCGCGGCCGGTCCGAAATCCGGAGATCCGTAGTTGCCGTGGAAATCGATCAGCGGGTGGCGCAGCGAGAACGGCTGGGCCATGCGCACCAGCGAGTCGTAGATCGCACTGTCGCCGTGCGGGTGGTACCTGGCCATCGTGTCGCCGGTGACGCGAGCCGACTTGACGAAGGGGCGGTCGGGCCGGAAGCCCTGCTCCTCCATGTCCCAGATGATGCGGCGGTGCACCGGCTTCAAGCCGTCGCGCACATCCGGCAATGCCCGCGACATGATGACCGACATGGCGTAGTCGAGGAAGCTGCGCTCCATCTCGTCTTGCAACGCGACCGGCTGCACGGCGAGCGATGGGTCGTCGTTGGAGTCGCCGGCGTCGTCGCCGTTGGTGGGGGGATTCGGGGTGTCGCTCATCTAGAAATCCAGGTTCCGCACGTCGCGTGCATTGGTGACGATGAAGTTCTTGCGTGATTCGACGTCGTCGCCCATCAACACGCTCATCATCTCGTCGGCGAGTGCCGCCTCTTCGACCTCGACCTGCAGCAACGTTCGCGTCGCGGCATCCATCGTCGTTGGTTTCAGTTCTTCCCAGTCCATCTCGCCGAGACCCTTCAACCGCGAGAAGTCCTTCTTGTGATTGGGGTGGGCCTCCAGCCACTCGGTCTTGGCGCGGTCGTCTTTCAGGTAGATCTTCTCCTTGCCGACGACCGTCGAGAACAGCGGCGGCTGGGCGATGTACACGTACCCGGACTCGACCAGCGGCCGCATCTGACGGTAGAAGAACGTGAGCAGCAGCGTGCGAATGTGGCTGCCGTCGACATCGGCGTCGGCCAGCAGGATCACCTTGTGGTACCGCGCCTTGGCAGCATCGAACTCGTCGCCGACGCCGCCGCCGATCGCCGTGATCAGGCTCTGCACCTCGTTGTTCTTCAACATCTTGTCGAGGCGCGCCCGTTCGACGTTGAGGATCTTGCCGCGGATCGGCAGCAGGGCCTGCGTGCGCGGGTCGCGAGCGTTCAGTGCGGAGCCACCGGCCGAGTCACCCTCGACGATGAACAGTTCGCTCTCGTCGGGGTTGCCGCTGCTGCAGTCCTTCAACTTGTCGGGCATGCCGGCGCCGGTCAGCGCGGTCTTGCGGCGAATGGCGTTGCGGGCGTTCTTGGCGGCCAATCGGGCTTGCGCCGCGGCCTGTGCCTTCTTCACCAACCGGTTGGCCTCTGACGGGTTCTCCTCCAGCCATTCGGCAAGGCGCTCGTTGGTGGCTTTCTGCACGAACGATCGCATGGGCACGTTGCCCAACTTGGCCTTGGTCTGGCCCTCGAACTGCGGATCGCGCAGCTTCACCGAGACGATCGCCGTGATGCCTTCGCGAATGTCTTCGCCGAGCAGGTTCTCGTCTTTCTCCTTCAGCAGGTTCTTGGCCCGGGCGTACTTGTTGACGACGCCGGTCAGTGCCGTCTTGAAGCCCTCGACGTGCATGCCACCCTCGATCGTCGAGATGCCGTTGGCATAACCGTGAATGCCTTCGTAGTACCCGGTGTTCCACTGGATCGCGATGTCGAGCGTCTGGCTGTCGGAATCGTCCTCGTCCTCGAAGTGGGCGACCTTGGCGAACAACGCCTCCTTCGAGGCGTTGAGGTGCTTGACGAAGTCGACGATGCCGCCCTTGTACTGGAACGTCTGCTCGAACTGGCGATCGGGCCGCTGGTCGCGAAAGATGATCTCGAGTCCGCGGTTGAGGAACGCCATCGTCTGCAACCGCTCGAGGACCGTGCGCGCCACGAACTCGGTGCCCTCGGCGAGGAACACGGTGGGGTCCGGCCAGAACGAGACCGACGTGCCCGTCTTGCGCGACAGCGGGCCACGCGGGGGCGTGTCGCCGACCATGGTGAGCTTGCCCTGCGGCTTGCCGCCCTTGGCGTACTCCTGGTGATACCGCTTGCCGTCCTTGTCGACCTCGATGACCAACCGCTCGCTGAGCGCATTGACCACGCTGACGCCGACGCCGTGCAACCCGCCGGACACCTTGTACCCGGCGCCGCCGAACTTGCCGCCGGCGTGCAGCACGGTCAGCACGACCTCCGCCGCGCTCTTGCCCTTGTGTGGACCCGACGGATACGGATCGACCGGGACACCGCGACCGTTGTCGTCGACGCGGCAGCCGCCGTCGGGCAACAACGTGACTGCGATGCGCGTGCAGAAGCCGGCCATCGCCTCGTCAACTGCGTTGTCGACGACCTCCCAAATCAGGTGGTGGAGGCCCGCCAAACCGGTGGACCCGATGTACATTCCTGGCCGTTTCCTGACGGGGTCGAGACCTTCCAAAACCTGGATGTCTTTTGCTCCGTAGTCGGCCGTTGGCTTGTTGGTGTCGAACGACACGCGCACCTCAATCTATCGGCAGGAAAAGCATGCTTGACCTGCGGTTTTATTGGCGACGTCCGAGCTGGCTCCCTGCGCCTCAGCTGTTGTCGCGATCAGCAACCATCCTACCGGAAGGGTGCGACACAAAGGCGGCAATCGGGCCATGTCGACGGGGCAAAATCGCACCCGAACACCGATGCCCCTAGTACCGTCGGACGCGAGCCTCGATCGTGTCGATCGTGGCCCCGGCGACCTCCAGCAATCGCTGTTTCATCGCGGCCTCCAAGAACCGCAGTTGGGTCGCCCATGCCGGGTCGTCGACCTCGACGACCAGCTTCGTGCCGTCGAGTTTCACGGGCTTGACGTGTGCGGCCACTGCATCGCCGACCGCCTCGGACCAACGTCCGAACACGCCTCCCATCCGGCTCGCCATCTGGGTGTCGGCGGGGTCCGAAGTCGCCGACGTCGATTCGTCATTGCGCAGCGAGCGAACCACCCGGTTGAGGCTCTCGCCGAACGGAACCGGATCACGACTCACGACATCACCATGCCAGCTTCGATGCGCACAATGGCGTCGGGGCTCGCAGCATCTGGGAGCACCCCGGCAGTCGTCAGCACGACCTGTCCGGGTGGTAGGTGGCGCAAGAGGGCTTCGCAGCGCCCGGGGTCGAGTTCGCTGAGCACATCGTCGAGCACGAGCACCGGTGCGCTTCCGGCCTTGTCGGTGACGAGGCGATGGGCACCGAGCCGGAGGGCCAGCGCCAGGGTGCGCTGCTCGCCTTGCGACGCGTGTGTGCGCGCCGGCATGCCGTTGATGAACAGGTCGACGTCGTCGCGATGCGGCCCGACGCTCGACACCGCACGACGTACGTCTTCGGTCCGCGCCTCGGCCAGTGCCGCCGCCAGACCACGTTGCCGCCACGCCGGCTCGTAGCGCAGCTCGATGCTCGTCATCCGGTCGGCGAGTTGCTCGTAG
The DNA here is from genome assembly GCA_963805445.1 of Ilumatobacteraceae bacterium. GTDB lineage: Bacteria > Actinomycetota > Acidimicrobiia > Acidimicrobiales > Ilumatobacteraceae > JAENVT01. The sequence continues at coordinate 17,591 of CAWDUI010000015.1, forward strand.
GCCGCGCTGACCAGGGGCGACAGCCTGGCGATCAACACGGCCCGGGCGTGACCGAACTGGTCGCCGACCTCGGCCATCTTCGAATCCCACACGTCGAGCGTGAGCGCGGCCTCGTCGCCCAGCCGGCCACCGAGTTGCTTCAACAGCATGTTGCGCTGCTTGACGATGCGATCCAATTCCAGGCGCGGCCGCGTCGTACTTCAGCGCCAGTGCAACGAGCACGTCGTCGAAGAAGCGCCGCCGACCACCCGGCCCCTCTTTCACCACCGCCAGATCGTCGGGCGAGAACACCGTGACGCGCATGACGCCGAGCAGGTCGCGGGCACGGCCGAGCTTCTGGCGGTTCACCAGCACGCGGTTGCGCCCGTTGCGGCTCAGCTCGAGTTCGACCAGGATCTCGCGGCCATCGTCGTGCACGACCGTGGCGCGAACGACCGCGCTGTCGGCGCCGACGCGGATCATGGCCTCCACTGGCGCGCCACGGAAGCTGTCGAGCGTGGCCAGATAGGCCATCGCCTCGGCGAGGTTGGTCTTGCCTTGTCCGTTCAGCCCGACGACTGCTGTCGTGCCCGGCTCGAAGTCGAACGCCGCGTTCGCGTAGTTGCGAAAGTCGACCAGCTCGAGCCGCGAAACGATCACGTGGCTTACGGCACGCGGACAGGCATCAACAGGTACAGGTAGTCATCGTTGCCGACGCCACGGACGACCGCCGGCTTCAACGAATCGAGCGTCGACAGCGTGACCGAATCCGACGAGCACGCCTCGACACCGGCGGCGAAGTACTCGGGGTTGAACGCGACGGTCAGTTCGGTGCCCTCGTAGGTCGCGTCGAGCTCTTCGGACGCGTTGCCGACGTCCTGGGTGATCGCGGTCAGCCGCAGCGTGTCGCCGCCCATCTGCAAGCGGACCGGCGTTGCGTCCTTGGCGAGGATCTTGACGCGGCGAATGGCCTCGAGCAGCGGCTCGCGCTCGACGGTCAGCGTGTTGGGATGACTGGCAGGGATCAGTTGGCGGTAGTTGGGGAACTCGCCCTCGATCAGGCGTGTCGACAACCGGGTCTCGCCGACCTCGAAGGTGGCGTCACGATCACCCAAGCGCATGGTGAGCTCGTCACCCCCGCCGACCAACCGCTGCAACTCGTTGAGCGCCCGGCCCGGCACCAGGACCTTCTGGTCGGCGCCCAGCACCTGATGGTCGGCGAGGTCACGAACTGCCAAGCGATACGAATCGGTGGCGACCATGCGGAGACCACCGTTCTCGGCGGTCAGCAGCACGCCGGTCAGGATCGGCCGGGCTTCGTCGGTGCTGGCCGCACGCACGACCTGACGCAGGGCCTCGCCGACGGCCGCGGCCGGCAACGTGACCGACGAGGTGGTCGGGGTCGCCAACTTCGGGTAATCGTCGAACGACAACGGTCGCACGCTGAACTGCGAGCGCCCGCCGCTGATGTTGACCTCATCGCCCTCGACCGACACCTCGACTTTGCCTGCTCCCATCGAGCGAACGATGTCGGCAGCAAGCCGGGCCGGCAAGACCACACCGCCGTCACTGTCGCCGCCGACTGCCAGCGTCAGTTGGATCGTCAGATCGAGATCGGTGCCGGTGATGCTCAACCGGTCGCCGACGAGTTCGAGGCGCAGCCCCGACAACACAGGGAGCGCACCGGTGCGGCCGGTCGCGGCGCGGCCTGCGGTAGAGAGCGCTTCGGCGAGAGCTTCGCGTTCGCATCGGAACTTCACAGGGCGGCCTTTCTCACAATGAGGTGATGTATAAAGGTAATAGCAGTAATAAGGGCTGTGGACTGTGCATAAGTCGTTGATCGGCCAGCGTAGGGGTCAGAACGGCGTCCCCAGGCGTATCCCCCGCCGTACACAGGCCGGAAATGACACAATTGTGGTTCGGTGGACAGTGATGGTGTTGTCCCCGTGTCGGGGTCCGTCGTCCACATGACACGCACAGCTACGCCTTCTTCAAGCGTTGGACGAGATCGGTCACCTGGTCGTAGACCTGCTTGCGTTCTTTCATGAGGCGCTGGATCTTGTCGACGGCATGGATCACCGTGGTGTGGTCGCGGCCGCCGAACAGGCGGGCGATGGCGGGATAGCTGAGATCGGTGAGCTCTCGGAAGACGTACATCGCCATTTGTCGAGCGGTGACCAGTGGTCGTTGGCGACTCTTGCCGCGCAGTGCCTCGACACTGTGACCGAGGATGACGGCCATCTCGCTGAGCAGTTCGTCGTCGGTGCGCGGCTTGACGTAGGTGTCGCTCATCAGGTCGGTGAGCAACTGCTCGGCGAGGTGCGTGCTGATGGGCACGTGGTTGAGGCTGGCGTACGCGGTGACTCGGATCAGCGCACCTTCGAGCTCACGGATGTTGGTGGTGATCCGTGAGGCGATGAGCTCGAGCGTCTCGGACGGAACCGGGCTGTGATCGCGCTCGGCCTTGTTGCGCAAGATGGCCAGGCGGGTCTCGAGGTCGGGCGGCTGAATGTCGGTGATCAGGCCCCACTTGAATCGCCCACGAAGGCGTTCCTCCAGCGTAGGGATGGCGTCGGGCATGCGATCGCTGGAGATCACGATCTGCTTGTTGGCGCCGTGCAACGAGTTGAAGGTGTGAAAGAACTCCTCCTGCAGCCCTTCTTTGCCCTCCATGAACTGGATGTCGTCGATGAGCAACACGTCGATGTCGCGATAGCGGCGCTTGAAGTTGGCGATGGTGTTGGTGCGGATGCCGTCGACGTACTCGTTGAGGAAGGTCTCGGTGCTGACGTAGCGAACGATGTCGTGTTGGTAGTGGCTGTGGACGTAGTGGCCGATGGCATGCAGGAGGTGCGTCTTGCCCAACCCGGCCGAGCCGTAGATGAACAGCGGGTTGTACGAGCGGCCGGGTGTTTCGGCGACCCGCAGTGCGGCGGCGAGCGCGAACTGGTTCGAGGCGCCTTTCACGAATGCCTCGAACGTGTAACGAGGATTCATGCCGCCCGACGAACTCGGCATCGCCGAGGCGCTGCGACCACTGGTGTTGATCTGCTCTGCCGCCGGGTCGGGAAGCTGTTCGACGAACTCCTGCTCAGCAGCATCGGCGACTTGTACTTCGACGACGAACTGGCGGTTGGCCGCGCCGATCTCCTCCAGTGCATCGCGCACCAGCGGCAGGTAGCACGACAGGATGCGGTCGCGGGTGTGCCCGTTGGGCGCGCCGACTCGCAACATCGACGGATCGCTGTCGAGCGCAGTCACATCTTGGAAGGTCGAGAACCAGACCGCCTCGGAGACCTGAGCACGCAGCAGCTGGGCTACCGCTGTCCACAACTGATCATGGTCGCTCACCTGCACCTCCGTTCCTCACTTCGATCGTTGTCCACACAATTGTCCACATCATGTGGACAATTCAAATCTGCGGGAGGAAGGCACGCTAGCAGGCCCGGCCCGGCGGTCTTCACGGCCCGGTCCTGACCAGGGGCGCAGTCGCGGTCCGCGCCGAACACCGTGGTCTCGGTTGCTATGCGACCGTCGAGCGCCCTAGCCTGTCCGTTTGGCCGGGTTAGCCGAGAAGTTGCGGCGTTCCTTTCCAGATTCTCACTTGCCATCGAAAGTGCTGCTCGCCATGCGTGCGCAGCCGAGGAGGGTTGCGTGAAGCGCACCTACCAACCGAACAATCGCCGCCGCGCCAAGAAGCACGGCTTCCGCCACCGGATGAGCACCCGCGCCGGACGTGCCGTGTTGAAGGCACGTCGCGCCAAGGGCCGGCACAGCCTGTCGGCTTGATCTGGCGCATCCGGGAACGCAGCGCGTTCACGCGCCTGGCCCGTGAGGGCCGGCGAGCCCGGGCCGGAGTCCTGTGGTGTACGTATCTCCCCGATCCCGTTGCAACGCCGCCGAGGGTGGCCTATGCACTCGGTCGCGCCATCGGACCGGCGGTCGTGCGCAATCGACTGCGACGCCAGATTCGGGCACTGCTGGACGCCACGTCGTTGCCGCCCGGCTGGTATCTGATCGGCGCCCAGCCCGCCGCCGCACAACGATCGAGAGACGAACTGGTGTTCGACATGCAACGCCTTCTCGTCTCCGTCGGCGCCTGATTGCCCTGGTCATCGGCTATCAACGAGCTGTCGAGGGCCGTCCGTCGCCGTGTCGATTCACGCCATCGTGTTCGTCGTACGCCCTCGAGGCCCTCGAGGTGCACGGCACTGGTCGCGGTCTGTGGCTGACCGTGCGCCGCTTCGTTCGTTGCCGACCATTCGGCCCGTCCGGGTACGACCCCGTGCCCGAAGGAAAGAGATGACCCCATGATCGCCGGCCTTTTCGAGCCACCGGCAGCGCTGCTGGCCTGGTTCTACAGCTTTACCCACAACTACATCATCGCCATCTCGATGATCGCCCTGGTGATCATGATCATCACCGCTCCCCTGGTGCTGAAGAGCACCAAGGGCATGCTGGAGATGCAGAAGTTGCAGCCGGAGATGCGCAAGCTGCAGCAGGAGCATCGCGGTGATCGCCAGAAGCTCAACGAAGAGATGATGAAGCTGTACCAGCAGCACAAGGTCAACCCGATGGCCTCGTGCTTCCCGCTGCTGTTGCAGATGCCGGTGTTCATCATCATGTACCGGGTGTTGCGCGGCTTGACCCACGGTGGCGAGGCAGCCGGGTTCTCCCCGCAGTACATCTCGACCAGTTCGCGGTTGTACACGGACCTGCTGGGCAAGCACGAGATGCTGGCGTGGGGTCTCGACCTGGCCAAGCGGCCGTCGGAGGTCATCTCCCAGTCCTTCGGCAAGGGCCTGGTCTACGCCCTGATCGTGGTCACGCTCGGCGTGTTGTACTTCGTGCAGCAAAAGATGGTGGCGGCGCGAGCCCAGGTGGCGCCGAACATGTCGGAGACCCAGGCCAAGCTGATGCAATACCTGCCCGGTGGTCTTCGCCATCTTCTTGGTGTTCTACCTCACCGGCCTGGTCATCTACTACATGGCCCAGGCGATCTTCCGAATCGGCCTGCAGTACTACATCACCCATCGCTTCTACAAGGGTGAGCACTCGCTGGGTCGCCAAGCACAAGCGGCCGGGGAGCGGGCCCGTGAGATCGCCAAGAAAGACGGCGGCGGAGGCGGGATGTTCGCCCAGGCCAAGCGGCAACTGTCGGAGGCCAAGCAAGCTCCGGCCAAGGACGCCGGCAGCAAATCGCCCACCGTCAGCAAGCGTGTGACTCCCCCGAAGAATCGCCCGACGACGTCGAAGAGCAACATTCGGCCGGCTTCCACCGGCAAAGTGGTGCGACCCAACAGCGCTCGTCCCAAGAAGAAGTAAGGACCACCATGGAATGGGTCGAATTCACTGCCCGTACGCTCGAGGAGGCCAAGGACCTGGCATTGGATCGTCTCGGCGTTGCCGCTGACGACGCCGAGTTCGAAATCTTGGCCGAGCCCAAGCCGGGGCTGTTCGGTCGGCTGCGTGGCGAGGCCCGGGTGCGGGCCCGGGTGCGCCCGGCACAAGCCCGCCAGAAGGTCGAGCGCCGCGAGCGCCGGCCACGAAAGTCCGATGGTGGCGAGGGGTCGCCGCGGACCGCCAAGCCGAAGGCACAGCCGAAGGCGAAGGCCACGGCGACCAAGTCTGCAGCCAAGTCGGCACCTCGCGAGCCGAAGCCGGAGCGCGAAACCGACGAGCCCATGCCGCAACTGACGAAGGAGCAACACGACGTGAATGCACGACAGGTTGGAGACGAGGCCCGCAAGTTCATCGACGAACTGGTGACGGCGTTCGCACTCACCGGCACGACCGAGCTGATCGAAGACGGTGACGACCTCGAGGTTCGGGTACACGGCGAGAATCTCGGTCTGCTGGTCGGCCCTCGTGGCACGACGCTGCAGGCTGTGCAGGATCTGGCGCGGGTTGCATCGCAGCGTCGACTCGGTGATCACGACACACGCCTGCGTGTCGACATCGGCGGCTATCGCCAGCGACGCAAGGAGGCGCTCGACCGGTTCGCACTGCAGATGGCCGACGAGGTCAAGCAGTCCGGCGTGGCTCGCGTGCTCGAGCCGATGTCGTCGGCAGATCGCAAGATCGTTCACGACGTCCTCAGCGAAGTCGAGGGAATCGGGACGCGTTCCGAAGGCGATGACCCGTACCGGCGTGTGGTCATCACGCCGGCCAATGACTGACGACACCCGTCTCCTGGCCGCCCTCGAGGTGATCCAGGCTCGCGGTGCGATCGGTGAGCGATCACTGATCGATGCGGTACGGCACGCCGATCGCTTCGTCGACGTGTGCCCGTCCGGCGCCCAGTCGGTCGTCGACCTCGGGTCCGGCGGAGGGCTCCCGGCGGTGGTGATCGCCTGGCGCCGCGACGACGTGACGATGACGATGGTCGAACGTCGGGCCACCCGTGCTGATCTGTTGCGTCGAGCGGTCATCTCGCTGGGCCTGGGGGAGCGCTGCACCGTGCGCGAAGTCGACGTCGCTGCAGTGTGTGAGGACTCCCCCGGCCTGTTCGGTGTGGTGACATCTCGCAGCTTCGGAGACATTGCCACGACGACCCGATTCGCCGAACGCCTGCTGGCTCCCGGTGGCGTGGCCTTGATCAGCGAGCCGCCCACCGACCGCTCTGCGCAGTGGGCCGCTGTGCTGGCTGACCATGAGTCGCTGACCGATGAGGGCCTTGACCAGGGAATTCGCTTGTTGAGGCGCAGATAGCCGCCCCAAAAGGTTCCACGTGAAACATCCGCCATCAGGCTCACACAACCGGCCGCGGAGGTTCCACGTGAAACATTCCGAGCGTGTGGCATCCCCCCACCGCAGCCCACCTTCCGATACCATGCGGTGCCGTCGATCCGACGTGGACCGCGCGAACAGGAGTCCATCCTCGATGACCGCAACCGAATCTGCTGAGGGCCGCCCGCTGCCGCGGGTGATCGCCGTCGCCAACCAAAAGGGTGGCGTTGGCAAGACCACGACCACCATCAACCTGGGTGCGTGCCTGGCCGAGCTCGGCTTCCGCACCTTGATCATCGACCTCGATCCGCAAGGCAACGCGTCGACGGGTCTCGGCATCGAGAACCGCGGCATCGAGACATCGATGTACCACGTGATCATGCATGAGGTTCCGCTGGAGAACTGCATCGAGCCATCGTCGGTGAAGAACCTGTTCGTCGCCCCGGCCAGCCTCGATCTCGCCGGCGCCGAGATCGAGTTGGTCCCGGCGTTCAGTCGCGAGAACCGGCTCCGCAAGGCCATCCACGCCGTACTCGACGACTACGACTTCGTGCTGATCGATTGCCCGCCGTCGCTCGGTCTGTTGACCGTGAACGGTCTCAACGCCGCCGATGAAGTGCTGGTGCCGATCCAATGCGAGTACTACGCATTGGAGGGGCTGGGCCAGTTGCTCCGCAATGTCGACTTGGTCAAGCGCAATCTCAATCCGACGTTGGAGGTCACCACGATCGTCTGCGTGATGTACGACGCTCGCACCAAGTTGGCCGATCAGGTGGTCAAGGAGGTGCGCGAGCACTTCGGCGAGAAGGTCTGTCGTACCGTCGTGCCGCGTACGGTGCGGCTGTCGGAGGCGCCCTCGTTCGGGCAGCCGATCATCACGTTCGATTCAACGTCTCGCGGCGCCTCGGCGTATCGCAGTGTGGCAAAGGAGGTCAGTCATGGCTCGACTCGGCGGTCTGGGTAAGGGACTCGGCGCTCTGATTCCATCAGAGGCCGGCAACATCGAAGGGGATGCGCCCCGTCTGGTCGATCTCCCGATCGACAGCATCATCCCCAACCAGCATCAGCCTCGTGTGCACTTCGATGAGGAGTCATTGGCTGAGTTGGCCGCCTCGATCCGCGAGATCGGCGTGTTGCAACCGGTGCTGGTCCGGCCGATCGGTGACAGCGCCTTCGAACTGGTTGCCGGCGAACGGCGGTGGCGGGCAGCCCGGCGTGCGGGACTGGCGGTCATCCCGGCAATCGTGCGCAACACCAACGATCTCGGACTGGTCGAGCGGGCACTGGTGGAGAACCTGCATCGCCAAGACCTCACGCCGCTCGAAGAGGCCGCCGCCTACCAACAGTTGATCGAGGACTTCAGCCTGACCCACGAGCAGGTGGCCAATCGGGTCGGCAAGAGCCGCTCGGCCATCACCAACACCCTGCGCCTCATGTCGTTGCCGCCCGGCATCCAACACCTGCTCGCCGATGGCCGCCTGTCAGCGGGTCACGCCCGGGCGCTGCTCGGTACCCCGGATCGCACCTTGCAGGAGCAACTCGCCCGTCAGGCCGCTGCCGAGAACTGGTCGGTGCGCATGCTCGAAGAGGTCGTGCGCGAACGTGCGGAGACTTCATCGACGGTGACCCGGCTGCCGGTTCGCCAGCAAGACGGCGCCGGCCTCACGCCGGCAACCGGTTGCGCGCCCCGGGATTGCTGGAGCTCGAAGAGTTGTTGGCCGAACACTTGCAGACCCGGGTGGGGGTCACGATGGGCGCCAAGCGGGGCCGCGTCGTGATCGAATTCGCCGATCTCGAGGATCTCGAGCGGATCTATCATGCGATGACCAACCCACCGGACTCCATCGCCTGAATACCACGTAGAGTGGTCTTATCTCTACTCTTACGCGCTAATTGTCATCGGAGTGTCAAGTTGAGGGTTGCACACACCTAGTGGACAATGCTGTGGATAAACCCTTAACTTGATCGTGATACCCACTGCTCGACGGCGTCGACGATTGCCGCCGCGATGGCTGGACCAGCATCGATGGCGATTCGCATCGGTCCGAACACACTTTGGACGGCCGGCATGCGGGTTTCGCGAAGCATGGGAAGGCGCATCCCATGCACTTCCGGGAGCAGACCATCAAGGTCACCGAGACGGTGCGCGATCAGCTCGGCCAGCGAGCGTCCGCCGGCCGATTCGAACGTCGGAACCCGGTAGAACTGGACGCGTGCGGTCGATTCGGTGTGACTCTCGAAGCCGAGATACACATCGGCGGCGAAATGGTTCGCCGCTGTCGCCTGGGCGACGGCATCGGGTTCGTCGAGTGACATGACCGTGGCGCCACGAAGACGGAACTCGCGCGACAGGGTGCGGGTCAATGCACTGAGGCCCCCGTACTGGCCGACGACGATGCGGCACTGGGCGACCGACCCGAGGCCGGCGCGCAGCCGCTCGCGCTCGCGCACGGCGGCGATACCCGGCCCGGCGCCTGACTGAGAGCTCATGATCGTCAAGGTCCGGATCGTGTCGGGCCCGCACACACCGTCGGGGGCGGTGCCGCAGTTGGACTGGAACTCCTCCAACGCCTGGGCCGTTCGTCGGTCCGAGAATGCCGTCGACACGGCCGCAATCGAAGCCCAGGCGACCCAGCCGTGACTGCAACTCGGCCACATCGTCGCCGCGGAGGTTGGGCGAGGTCAGGAACAACAGCCGGTCGCCCACCTTCCAACTGGCCTCGACCAGGGCGGTCCAGGTCTGCTCGTCGCACTGGCCGTCACAGCGCAGGCCGCGGCCGGTCTGGAAGGCGCGGACGGCATCTTCCGTGGCAGGGCAAAAACCGCCGCCTCGGCGCCGGCGGCGGGTGGAAACCCGGCGGCACCGAGGCGGCGCTGCAGATCGCGAATGGCCTCGCCGCGCTGACCGGGTGTCAGCGGGAAGTAGGCAGAAATTCGTCGAGCTCCTGAAGCAACTGGCCCTTGCCCTTGGCGCCCACGAGACGCTTTCGGACCTCGCCGCCGTTGAAGATCAACAGGGTCGGAATGCTCATCACGTTGAACCGCATGGCGATTTCCGGATTCTCATCGACGTTCAGCTTGGCGACCGTCAGATGATCGCCCTGCTCAGCGGCAATCTCACCGAGGATGGGGGCAATCATCTTGCACGGCCCACACCATTCGGCCCAGAAGTCGACGATGACTGGCTTGTCGGCCGCGGCGACGGTTTCGTCGAACGTGGAGGTGGTGAGGGTGACGATGCCAGCGGTCATGGCGGGTCCTTTCGATTGGAAACGTGATGCTATCGGTACTGAACGGCACCGCTGCGACTCGCATTCCCGGGCCCGTCGTGACGATCGGCACGGCGGTCAACGGGCGACCAGCGTCAGCTTCTGCCGGTGCTCTCGAGCCACCGCTCGCAGTCGATTGCCGCCATGCAGCCAGAACCGGCCGCGGTGATCGCCTGTCGATACGTGTGATCTTGCACGTCGCCGCATGCGAAGACGCCGGGGACATTGGTGTACGACGACCCGGGCTGGGTGATGAGGTAGCCGCTGTCTTCCATGTCGAGCACACCTTTGAACAGGTCGGTGTTGGGACGATGGCCGATGGCGACGAACAACCCGGTGACCGGCAGCGTCGACACCGTGTCGGTGACCCTGTCACGGACCACGACGCCCTCCAACTTGGTGTCGCCGACCAGGTCTTCGACCACGGTGTTCCACATGATCTCGATCTTCGGGTTGCTGAATGCGCGCTCTTGCATGATCTTCGAGGCGCGCAGCGTGTCGCGCCGATGGATCAGCGTCACCTTCGATGCGAACTTGGTCAGGAACGTTGCTTCTTCGACTGCGCTGTCGCCACCGCCCGCAACGGCGATTTCCTGACCGCGGAAGAAGAACCCGTCACACGTCGCGCAGGTCGACAGGCCGTAGCCCAGCAGTCTCGACTCGGCCTCGAGGCCGAGCATCAAGCTCTGCGCACCGGTCGACACGATCACGGCGTCGGCGGTGAGGTGACGGTTGTGCACGCTGAGCTTGAACGGGCGCTCGCTGAAATCGACGGCCGTGACCTTCTCCGTGAGGAACTCGGCCCCGAAGCGCACCGCTTGCTCGCGGAACTTCGACATCAACTCCGGGCCCATGATGCCGTCGGGAAAGCCGGGGAAGTTCTCGACATCGGTGGTCAGCATCAGCTGGCCTCCGGGCTGATCCGAGGTGCTCGACGGCTCTCCTTCGATCACGAGGGGGCGCAGGTTGGCCCTGGCGGCGTAGATCGCGGCAGTCAGACCGGCGGGCCCCGAGCCGACGATCACGACGTGATGGTGGCTCATGCCGGGTCGCTTTCGAAGCGCTTGCGCATCATGAACGAGCCGGCGAGCACCAGCAGACCGCCGATGATCATGTACGAAACCCAGATCGAGGAATCGTGGTCGGTGCCGATGGCGACGATCCGCTGCACCAGCTTGGTGCCGAGGATCAGCAGCAGCGCAAACGTGACCGGAGCGGCGATGACGATGACGATGCCGAACACCACGGCGCGAACTGCAAGAACGGCCCGCTCGGTGACCGTGGTGCGCACCTTGCCGACGTATCGGTCGATGGTGTCGGCGAGGTCTGCGGCCCAGTTGGGATCGGTGAGAGGATTACCCGGCATGCGCCCAGCCTACTGCCGGTCCGCACGGAGCCGAACGTGGGCGCCTCAGGGCGCCGGGACCTCCGCGAGCAGACGACAATCGGTCGCATCCAACGCTTGTACGGCATTGGTGGTGACGTTGCGCACCGCGTACGCCGGCGTGCCCTGATAGGAGATCTCGCCGAGCACGATCAGGTCGGCATCGATGCATCCCGGCTGCGAGTACGCGCCGTTCGACACGGGCGCCTGGGCGGGTGCGGGTGCGGCAGTGTCGTCCGGCGCGGGCGACGTAGCGGCTGCGACGTCGCCGGATGCCGCGTCCGAGGCGAACTGCTTCAGCTCCGCCGGGGTATCGATCGCCGGAAACGTCGCCTCGGAGCTTCGTGAGGGCTCGGCCCCACCTGCCGCGGCAGCGGTCGTCGCCGCGGTGTCGGCCCCGACCTTCAGCTGCGGAAGTGCTTCGGCCGCAGCACTGGGGGGCTCCGTGGCCGACGATGAGGACTTGCTGTCGTTGCCGCGGATGGAGCTCAGCGCGGCGATGGCCACCACCACGACGGCGGCGGCAGCGACGCCAGTCAACACGCGATAGGCGCGGAGCCTGCGTGATTGCAACGAGATCACAGTGGCCGCCGCGGCCGGCGTCGCGGTATGGGGCGCAGGGGCCCGGAGCGTGTCGAACTCGGCCAGCGCCGCAGCAAGGGCGGCAGCCTTCGTGCCATCGGCCACTGGTTGCGACGTCGCTCAACAGGGCTCGCACCCGGGTGAACGATTCGACCTCGGCCATGACCCCGGGATCGGCGGCGGCCGCGGCGCGCTCGGTTGCAGTGAGCTCGTCGTCGAGGTAGGCGCTGGCCGACTCGGCGCTGTGGGGCAGGTCTTGGTTGCTCATGGTGCCCTACTTGGACGTTCGGGGCCGGCGGTTTGGTTCCCCGCTGGGGGCGACAACGCTTGGGCCAGCGCCGCCCGGCCCCGGGCGATCCGGCTCTTCACAGTGCCGACCGGAATGTCGAGCACGGCGGCGATCTCGGCGTAGTCGAGATCGGCGACATCGCGGAGCACGACCGGGAGACGGTAGTCGTCGCTGAGCAGCCGCAGGGCGGCATCGAGCGCCAGATGGTCGCCGATCGCGTCGATGCGCTGACCGCTGTCCGGATCGGCGACCTCCTCGTGGTGATGATCACCCTCGTCGTCGCCGGAGACCGGGATGGCGCGCCGCTTGCGGCGGCGCAGCTCGTCGAGGCTGGCATTGGTGGCGATTCGATAGGCCCACGTCCCGAACGACGAACGGCCATCGAAGCGGTCGAGGTTGCGCACCATTGCGATCATCGCGTCCTGGGCGGCGTCGGCGGCGTCGGCTTCGTGACCGGTGATCCGCCGGCACACCGCGTGGACGCGGTCGTAGTGACGGCGAAGCAGCTGGTCGAGTGCCCCACGGTCTCCCCCCTGGGCTGCAGTCACCAGCTCGTGGTCGGCGAGCTGTGTTGCGATGGCGGCGAGACTACCGCTGCTCGAGCCGTCAGTTGGCGACGAAGACCATCTCGGAGATGTCGCCGCGGTACGGGTTCTTCGTGCACTCCGCTGTCTTGGCCAACTGCTTGAACAGCACGAGCACATAGCGGGTCGGTTTGCTGAGCGACACCGTCACGCTCTCGGGGTTGGCGCCGACGGCCCGCTTCAGCGGTGAGCCCCAGTCGGCGATCTGCGCCGGGATCGTGCCGGCGCCCGAGGTGAGGATCTGGATCTGGTACGGGGCACTGGCGATCGGAGACGGTGAACGTTCCGATGGCCGGCGTGCCGAGGTCGGCGACGAGACCCACGCCGCCTTTGCCGCCGAGCGTGCGCGAGCCGTAGCACAACGTCGACCAGACCGTCGCCGGGTCGCCGTCGATCGGAGCGTGCCGCCAGGTTGTCGTTCTCCTGGCCGTCGTCGCCTTCGGGGTCGTACGTGGTGACGTTGACGATCTTCGACGCGGGCGCGGCGGCCGGCGGCGTTGTGGTGGTGACCGGCACGACGGTCGACGGCGCGGCAAATCCGGTGTTCGACGTGTTGTCGTGCAGCGTGGCCCACAACAGCGCGCTGAGCACGAGGGCGGCTGCCAGCAGACCACCGACCAGGACCAGCGACGGCCCCCTGCGCTGTTCGAACGTCCGATTGGGTTGCTGACGCGGTTGGGTCGTGCTGGTGGGTGTGCGATCGCCGCGATGCGCGGGCCCGACCGGGCGGCCGCTGCGTTGCACGGGCCGGTACCCACCGACCATGTCGGGCTCGAGCCCCGCCACGACCGGCGTCTGGCCGGTGGCACGGCGTGCCGGTGCGCCGGCGGCCGGCGTCGGAACATCGGCTCGCGTGGCGATGCGGGTCAACGCGACCGCGGAGCTCGGCTCCGGTTGCAAAGCGGTCCATCGGTCGCCGGGCGAGCAGGCGGTGGATCAGCTCGGCGAGACCGTACGGAAGGGTGGGGCGAAGCCGGGCCAGGTCGGTCGGGTCGCGATTGAGTCGCGCCGAGCGCGGTGTCGGTGTCGGTCTCGCCGAGGAAGGGCACGCGGCCGGCGAGGCACTCGTAGAGCACGAGGCCGAGTGAGTACAGATCGGCGCGTCCGTCGAGCTTCTTGCCGCGGACCTGTTCTGGGGAGAGGTACTTCGCTGTCCCCATCATCACGTTGGCGCTGGTGAGGTCGTCGCCGGTGGCGCCAAGACCCTTGGCGATGCCGAAGTCGGTCAGCAACACTCGGCCGTCGGGTGTGATCAAGATGTTGCCCGGCTTCACGTCGCGGTGCACGAGGCCGGCGCGGTGAGCGGCGTCGAGTGCCGCGGCAACGCACGAGCCGATGTGAATGGTGAGGTCGGGACTCAGCCGGCGTTGCTCATCGAGCAACTGGCGAAGGCTCTTGCCGTTGACGAGTTGCATCACGACGGCCAGACGACGACTGTTCCCGCTGGTGTCTTCGATCGCGTCGTAGACCGCGACGATGTTGGGATGGCTCAACTGGGCGACGGCGATGGCCTCGCGACGGAATCGTTCGGCAACAATGGGGTCTGCTGCCAACGTCGGCTTCAACAGCTTGACCGCAACCTGGCGCGTGAGGGCCAGGTCGGTGGCCAGCCAGACCTCGGCCATGCCTCCTTGCGCGAGCCGTCGCTCCAGCTGGTAACGCTGGGCGAGAATCGACGCAGAGATCGGTGGTGGGCTGGCTGCGCCAGGAATCGTTGCTGACATGTCCGCCCTCGAACGCTAGTGGCGCTGGGCTGGCGAAACCGGGCAATAGCTCAGCTATGGGCGAAGAAGGCGACGCCGATCGTGCCGCGCCCGGCGTGCGAGCCGACGACCGGACCGATGTCGCCGACGACGATCAGGCCGTCGACGTGTGGACGCAGCATCTCGACGAACTGATCGACGTCGCGACAATCGGCTTGCAACACGAACAGGCTGTCGAGGCCGTCGACTGCGGCCACCTTCTCGACCAGGAACGCCAACGCCTTGCTGCGGGTGCGCTGCTTGCCGCCTTGTTCGACCTTGCCGTCGCGGACCTCGATGATCGGTTTGATGGCCAGCGCCGACGCGAGCAACGCCTTGGCGCCGCCGATGCGCCCGCCCTTCTTCAGGTTGTCGAGCGTGTCGAGTGCACCCCAGACGCGGGTGCGCCCGGCCAGATCGCGGGCATGGGTGACGACCTCGTCGTGGCTGGCGCCATGTGCTGCCAGTCGCGCACACGACGAGACGATCGCCCCGAGGCCCAACGTCACCGATCGACTGTCGATCACGGTGACGGCGATCAGATCGGCAACAGATCGGGCCGCCAGCTCGGCCGACTGCATGGTGGCCGACAGTGCTCCGCTGAGCGAGATGGTGACCACGCTGCTGGCGCCGTCCGCGGCGAGTTGCCGATAGGTCTGCTCGAACTGTCCCGGTGAGGGGGCAGCGGTCTCGGGCAGCGTCGGGGATGCTGCGCACTTCGCCCAGAACTCGTCGACGCTGAGGTCGTGGCGGTCGACGTACTCGTGGCCGTCGATGCGGATCGTCAGCGGAACGATCTCGATCGCGAGTTCGTCGGCAACGGACTGAGGGAGGTCGCACGCCGAGTCGGTGACGATGCGGACGCGATTGATGCTCACGAGACAGGCAGGGTAGCTGGCGGGGATTGTCGCCGCTTCTTACGGGTGGAGCGGATGTGCGCGAGCCACCACAGCAGCACCAGCCCGACCAGCGCCGACGTCATCACGTTGCCAACACCGACCGCGTTGACCCGGAAGCGCAGCGGCACGGTCGACCCGATGGCCACATCGTTCGGTGTGTAGATGTCGAGCGACACCGGCGACGAGCCGTTCGAGCGCGCCTCGACCGGGATCGCGATGTCGGTGGGCACACCCGGCGGGAGCAGCACGGGCTGCGGATCGTTGTCGAACACCAGCTTGCCGGATGGCGACGCCAGCTCGACCTTGATCCGCAACGACACATCGGCGTTGTTGACGATGCGAACACGAACGGTGCCGCGCTTGCCTGGAAGGTTGACCGTGTACGCGGCAGGCATCTGCACGGCGTTGCGGATCTGCGTGAGCTCGTCGCGGACAGCGGTGTCGAGTGCTGCTGCGTCGGCGTCTTCCAGCGCGCTGGTCGGTAGCAACGCAGCGAGCTCGTGCCAGCCTCTCGGACGATCGTTGTCGTCGGGCAGCATCGAGGCGACCGCGTCGATTTCGGTGTTCAGCTTGGCCTGTCGGAACACGCGCTGGGCGACGGCCGTGCCGTCGATCTGGGGCAGAGTGACCGGGTCGCTCCTCTCCGTCGACGAGGTATCGGTCGGTGCGCAATGCGACATCGTCGATCGGAGCCGCGACCAGACCAGGTGTCTCGGTGATCAGGGCCGAGATCGGCCCGATCAGCGCGGCGTCGGGCACCCCCAGATCTGGTGTGCCCAGCAGCACAGCGTGGCGGATGACACTGGTGCCCGATATCTCCAGCTTCTGGCGCAACGCCAGCAGGTTGGCAGTGACGTAGATCCTGGTCAACTCCGGTGTTGCCAGCGGGTGTACGAGCAGTTGGGAGATCAGTTGGTCGACCACGGCGACATCGACAGCGTTGTTGTTCGGCAACTTCGCGGCGAACAACTCGCCCGTGTAGTCGCTGTATTGCCGGATCGCGCCGTCGAGCCCGTTGAAGACGTCCGGCGTCATCACCAGCAACCCGGCTCCGAGGTTGCGTCGCAGCGTTGCTCCATCGCCGCTGATCGACTGGTCGACGAAGATGGTCGACCGACTGATGATGGCCGGGCCGAGACCAAGGCCACCGAGGCGATCCTGACCGTCGCGCAACCATGAGGTGTAGAGCGAGCCCTGGCCAGCGGCCACGGCGACCGATGGATCGATGGGCCATTGCGGTTCGGCAAGGACCTGATGGCGTTGCAGCGAAGCGATCAACCGGGCGAACAGCGTCGGATTCAGTTGTTGCAATCCGGTCAGCACGGCCGGTTCAACCCGGACGGTTGCGGGGATCATGTTGGCGTCGAGGGCGTCCAAGGTGTCGGCGAGTGCTGCCATCTCCTCGAGCGTCGAGGTGTCGTCGAGACTCGTCACGCCCTTCGCGTCGAGATGGATCGTGCTGTGCGTGCCGATCGCGATGGCCACCGACATCGGCCCATCCGCCGAGTCGGACTCTCCCTCTGCGGGCAGGCGGTTGAGGAACGTCAGCACCCTCGACACCACCTTGCCGTCGCGTTGGACGGCGATGATCACGGGATACAGACCCTGACGAGGGATGCTGAGCGCGTCGGGTCGAACCTCACCGACTTCCAACGGTATGGAGAAGGTGTACTGGCCCGGCTCGGCCCGGCGCAGCAGATCGGTGAGATCGCCACGGTGTCGTCCGGACGCGCCAACGTGCCGTTGATGATCGGCGAGGAGATCCTCGCGCTTGTCGACACGCTGCTCGACCGTCACGGCGATCAACGCCGTCGACAGGTCGCTACCGGCCAGGCTCGGCGGGAGCGCGATCGTTGCAGTCAGCGAACCGTCAGCGGCGACGTTGAAGTTCTGGGCGATCAACTGCAGGTCACCTTGGGCAGCTTCGACCGATGCCGGGACGGCGACGAGAACCGATGTGCAGATGAGGCCGAGCAAGAGCAGCAATCCCCGGCACCGACTCACTCGATCCGCCGTTCATAGACGTGGAGCCGATCGCTGAGATCGATGAAGCCGAGCCGGTGATACAGACCCAACGCGGTCTCGTTGCCGGTGTGGGTGTTCACGAACGCGCGCTGCACTCGCCACCGCGCCATCCATCGCAACGAGTCGGCGACGAGCACCAAGCCATGGCCGTGGTGTTGGTGTGCCGGCGACACGGCGAGACGTTGGACGTAGCCGTGCCTGCCGTCGCGGCCGGAGATGGCGTACCCGACGATCTGGTCATCGACACGCACGGAGCGAGCGCGGTGACGCGGTGTTGCCGAACGAACATCGCCGATGCCGATGCGGTCGATGCACCACCCCGGGCCGAACGCAGCGACGTCGACGTGGCTGGCCGCTTCATCGTCACTGCTGGCGAGACGAACCGCTTCCGCGGCGTCTTCGGGAAGCGACAGGTCGACCGAGTTGATCGACGTGTGCTCGAGGAGCACGAGGCTCTGGACGGATTCGAACCCGAGACGCTCGAAGCGGGCCCCGGCCTGGACCCCGAGGGCACCAGTACGGATCGTGTCGAACCCGGCGGCTCCCAGGTCGCCGATCCAAGCGAGGATGTCGGCGGGCCTGGGCAGCCGGCCCTGGTTGTAGAGCACGAGATGGGCCACGTTCGGCTCGAACGCCCATGGCCGGACGCGCGCCACCACGCCACCGGCGCGAAGGATCAGCGGCGCACCGGTCACGGAGTGCATCGCTGGCTTCACGGGGGCAAACGGTAGCCCCGAGTTGGCCGTGGCGAGGTAGCGTCCAACGGCGTGACCGTGCTGTTCGCCACTCATTCGGCCTACCTCGAGCATCTTGCCGGGCCGCGCCATCCAGAGCGCCCGGAGCGGCTCGATGCCGTGCTCGAAGGCGTGCGTCGAGCCGATCTCGGTGAGGCCATCTCGCCGATCGAGCCGCGGGCTGCGCAGCGGGCCGATCTCGAGCGGGTCCACCCCGCGTGGTACCTGGAGCGGATGGAATCGATGTGTGCCGGCGGTGGCGGGCGAATCGACCCCGACACCTACGCCAGTGCAGGAAGCTATGTTGCCGCGAGCCTGGCGGCCGGCGCCGGGCTGACCGCCGTCGAAGCGTTGCGGGCAGGTCAGGGAGACGCGGCGTTCTGTGCAGTCCGCCCGCCGGGTCACCACGCTTCACAGACCGAGTCGATGGGGTTTTGCATGATCTCCAACGTTGCCGTCGTCGCCGCGTCCTTGGCCGACCAAGACGAACGGGTGATGATCTTCGACTACGACGCACACCACGGCAACGGCACGCAGGCCGTGTTCTACGAAGACCCGCGAGTGCTGTTCGTCAGCTACCACCAATGGCCGCTCTACCCGGGCACGGGCGATGTCGACGAGACCGGCGATGGGGCCGGCGTGGGCACCACCCTCAACGTTCCGCTACCCGCCGGGACCACGGGCGATGTGTACCTCCAGGCGTTCGACGAGATCGTTGCGCCCATCGCCGAACGGTTCTCGCCGACATGGGTGATCGTGTCGGCCGGATTCGACGCGCACCGCGACGATCCACTGACCGACATGGGCCTGGCCGCCGGTGACTACGGTCCACTGACCGGTCGGGCGTTGTCACTGGTGCCGGCCGGCCGGCGACTCGTGATGCTCGAGGGCGGCTACGACCTCGATGCGCTGACCAGTTGCTCGGCGGAAGTGATGCGCCAACTGGCAGGGACGTCGTCGAGTGACCAGCGCGCCGGCCACGCTGCCGGTGATGTGGAAGGTCCCACCTCGGCCGGCCCCGGGTCGGAGGCGGTCCGCGCCGTGGGCGATCACTGGCGCCAGCAGGGCTGGTTGTGATCCCGGATCGCTTTCGGCCGGTCCTCGACGAGCTGTCCCCACTCTCACAACGGTTTGCGGCCGCCGGGCATCGCCTCTACCTGGTCGGCGGAACCGTGCGCGACCTGTTGATCGCCGACGATCGCGACGACTACGACTTCGACGCCACGACAACCGCGCGCCCGGATGCCATCAAGGCCTGCCTGGCCGGATGGGCCGACGCGGTCTGGACCCAGGGAGAACGTTTCGGCACGATCGGTGCCAAGAAAGACGGCCGCACCTACGAGATCACGACGCACCGCGCCGAGGCCTACACCGATGACTCGCGCAAGCCGCACGTCGACTTCGCCGACGACATCGAGACCGACCTCTCCCGTCGTGACTTCACGATCAACTCGATGGCTCTCGAGCTCACATCGGCGACACCGAACCTGGTCGATCCATTCGGGGGAGCGGTCGATCTGGCCACGCGCACGCTGCGAACCCCGTTGTCGCCGGAGGTGTCGTTCAGTGACGACCCATTGCGCATGTTGCGCGCCGCTCGGTTCATTGCCCGCTACGAGTTGGTGCCCGACGCCGATCTCGTCGCAGCGGTCACGACGATGCACGGCCGACTGGAGATCGTGTCGGCCGAACGGATACGCGACGAGCTCGACAAGTTGATCACCGTCGACCATCCGAGCGCCGGGCTGTGGTTTGCGATCGAGACCGGCCTCGCCGACGAGTTCTTGCCGGAGCTGCCATCCATGCGACTCGAGCAGGACCCCATCCACCGTCACAAGGACGTGCTGACGCACACCCTGGCCGTCGTCGAGAACGTGCGTCGCGACATGCACCCCGACTTCGACTTCCGTCGCACGCGCCTTGCTGCGTTGTTCCACGACGTCGGCAAGCCGCAGACGCGCGGGTACCAGCAGGGCAAAGGGGTGACGTTCCACCACCACGACGCGGTCGGTGCCCGGATGACCCGCAAGCGGCTGACCGCGCTGCGCTACTCCAACGACGACATCGAGGCGATCACCGAGCTCGTGGCGTTGCACCTGCGCTTCCACACGTACCAGATGGGGTGGACGGACTCCGCGGTCCGTCGGTATGTGCGCGACGCAGGGCCGCTGCTGAGCGAGCTGAACGTGCTGACGCGGTGTGATTGCACGACCCGCAACGAGCGCAAGGCGGCAGTGCTCGCCAAGCGGATGGACGAGCTCGAGGCGCGGATCATCGAGCTCAACGAGCGCGAGGAGCTGGCCTCGATCCGCCCGGAGCTCGACGGAAAGCAGGTGATGGAACACCTGGGCGTCGGGCCGGGACCGTTGATCGGCAAAGCGTTGGCCTTCCTTTTGGAGATTCGCCTGGAAGAGGGCATGCTCGGCGATGCCGAGATTCGCCGCCGGCTCGATCAGTGGCGGTCTGACCACGAGGGGTGCTGATATTATCGATGCGGGAGTGACCAGCACGCAGTGAACACCGTCGCACACAACCTGGACGAACCACGTCGGCGGATCGACGCGTGGCTCGTTCCGTCGCGTGCCACAGCCCTCAGGTATGGCGCAGTCGGGCTGGCGCTGATCGTTGTCACGACGGTGATCGAGGTCGTCGTGCACGGCCTCGACGTCGAGTCCTGGGGCGCCATCTCCGGGAGTGCACTGGTATTGGTTCCCGCGTGGGCCGGCGTTGTGCTGCTCGCCAGGTACCGCAGGGACCGGAGTCTCGAGTGGCTGCTGTTCTCCCTCGGCTCGTTCGGCTGGGCGTTCGGCCAACTGCTGTGGATCGCCCAGATCACACTCAACGGCTCGACCACGTGGCCGTCGTTCTCCGACATCGGCTACCTGGCGTTCTCCGTCGGCGCGATCGGCGCGGTGGTGGTGCACACACGTCCATTCGAGCGAACGACGCGACTGGTGTTCATGGTCGACGCGCTGGTGATGTCGGTCGCCCTGAGCTTCCTTGCCTGGGAGTTGATCATCCGTCCCGGCGCTGGGGATCCGGCCAGGTTCCCGTTGCCGGCCCAACTGGCGATGCTGATCTATCCGCTGACCGACATCGCCCTGGCAACGATGCTCGGCCTGCTGATGCTGATCGGGCGTTCACCGGCGCGCATCGGGCTGTTTGCCGCGGCGGCGCTGTTGACGGTCGCTGACACCGCGTACTCGGCCTCGGTCGGCGCGACGTCCAACACGTCGTCGTTCGCGGTGTCGTGGCCGTGTTGGGTCTTGGGGTTCGCTGTCGTCGCCATGTCGGCCGGTCTCCCGAGCGGTGGCGTGGTGCGGTACACCCGCCCGACGCTGTCCCGTCTCCTCGTCGTGCATCTGCCGGTGATGGTCGCGGTGTGGTTCGCAGCGTGGCGCTACATGATTCATCACGGCCCGACGACAACGGTCACCCTCGTGATCGCTGCCCTCGCCGGGATGCTGATCATCGTCGAGCAACTGGCGACCTGGTACCACTCCAGCACGTTGTCGGATCGGTTGAGCGACAACATCACCAACTTGCGCCATACCGAGGCGGAACTGCGCGCGCTCCTCGACGACCTCTCCGATTCGGTGATCGTTCTCGATGGAAAGGGGCGCATCGTCGAGGCCAACAACTCGGTTCTCGAGATCACCGGCCGGTCGCATTCTGCGGTGTTGAACAAGACGTTCACCTCGTTGATCCGACCCGCTGATCGGCCGTTGCTGCTCGAAGTCTGGGACAAGCTGCGCAGCGGCCAGCAGGTCGACAGCCCGGTGTTCCCGTTCGATCACCCCGACGGTCACGAGATCCTGCTCGAGGCCGACGTGCACGTGCCCATGCGTGATCCCGAGCGCGTCGTGGTGACGCTGCGCGACATCACCCGTCGCTTGCGCGAGGCGCATGATCTCGACCTCGCCCAAGAGCGGTTCCGGCTGGCGTTCCACGGAGCACCCACCGGCATGGCGCTGTCGAGTGCCGACAACGGTGTGTTGATCGATGTCAACGACTCGCTGGCGTCGATGCTCGGGTACACACGAGCCGAGATGCTCGGCCGAGCCATGCAATCGATCACCCATCCCGACGATTGGCAGCGCGGCGAGACGCACACGGCAGGCATGTCGGCCGACTCGTACCACATGGAGCAGCGCTACATCCGCAACGACCAGAGCGTGATGTGGGCGAGGGCGTGGGTGTCGGTGATGGATGATGGCGAAGGACGCAGCCTGGCGATCACGCACATCGAAGACATCACCGAGCAACGCCACAGCGCCGAGCGGCTCGAATGGGCGGCGACCCACGACGAACTCACCCGGCTGCCCAACCGGTTCCGATTCCTCGACCAGTTGGCTCGTTTCCTGGAGACCAGCGAACCTGGAGCGGTCGCGGTGATGTTCATCGACCTCGACAACTTCAAGGTCATCAACGACAGCCTCGGCCATGGTGTGGGCGACGAGTTGCTCCGTGGGATGAGCGAACGCCTTCGCGCCGTCGTGCGCGACCGCGACATGTTGAGCCGGTTCGGTGGCGACGAGTTCATCGTCATGCTCCGCGACATCGGCGCCACGGTGTCGCCCGTCGAGATCGCCGAGCGTCTCCGCGCCGAGATCGCCATGCCTCTGGTGGTCGACGGCGCCGAGTTGTTCGTGACGGCGAGCATCGGCATCGCCGTGGCCGATCGGATCGGCGTGACGACCACCGATCTTCTGCGCGACGCGGATGCCGCGATGTACCGCGCCAAGGCCCGTGGCCGCGACTGCGTGGAGGTCTTCTCGCCGGGTACCCACGACGCCACCGTGTTGACTCTGCGCACCACCAACGAACTGCGCCGCGGGCTGGAGCGTCGCGAGATCGTGCCGTACTACCAGCCGATCGTGCAGCTCGACACCGGTCATCTGATCGGGTTCGAGGTGCTCGCCCGTTGGCGCCACCCCGATCGTGGTCTGCTCGGGCCGGATCAGTTCCTGCCGATGGCCGAAGAGACCGGGCTGATCGGCGAGGTCGGCGCCGCGGTGTTGCGCTCCTCGCTGTCGCAGCTGGGCCAGTGGCGTGTGCACCTGCCGCGGTTCGCCAACCTCACGGTGTCCGTCAACGTCAGCGGCCGCCAGCTGATGAGCTCGGCCTTCCACGGCATGGTGTCGGAGGCGCTCGCCGAGAGCGGGCTGACGGCTGACTCGTTGTGGCTGGAGATCACCGAGTCGGCGTTGATGAGCGATGTGAAGGCAGCCACGGTGGCGCTGCGCGAGTTGCGCAACCTCGGGTTGCACCTCGCCGTCGACGACTTCGGCACCGGCTACTCGTCGTTGACGTACCTCAAACGCTTCCCGGTCGAGGCCATCAAGGTCGATCGGTCGTTCGTCAGCGGTCTCGGGATCGACCCCGAAGACACCACGATCGTCGAGGCCGTGGTGAAGCTCGGGCACTCGCTGGGGCTCGTCGTGGTGGCCGAAGGAGTGGAGACCCCGTTGCAACTGGCTCGGCTGCGCGAGATCAGCTGCGACCACGGCCAGGGGTACGTGTTCGGCCGCCCCCGACCCGCAGAGCTGATCGAGTCCGAGTACGCCCTCGTCTGAGCGTCAGTTGCCCTGTTTGCGGGCCCGCAGCACCAGCACCGTCGGCGCGACCGCGTCGCGCACGTGGCGGGTGCTCAGCTCGTACATGGCGTCGAAGTGGAAGCTGGTGCGCTCGTAGGCCATGTACAGGTCGCTGAAGGTGATGCTTCCGGCGCCATACGGCCGACGGGCGGTCGGGTCGGCGCCATCGAACATCGCCGCCACAGGGTGATGCATGGCCACCACGAACGGCGCACCCAACTTCAACACGCGGTGCACCTGGCGTAGCAGGCGCGGCAGGTCGTCGATGCTGGCCAGCGTGTGGGTCGCGACGACCAGGTCGATCGAACCGCTGGTCTCCGAGCCGAGATCGGCCAACTCGCCGTGATGGCATTCGACCTTCACCTCGGCGGCCTCCGCCGCGGCGCGCAGCCGGGCGATCCTGTCCGACGACGGATCGATCGCGATGGCCCTGGCGCCGGCGGCCGCCATGGTGATGGCGTTCGAGGTGGACGCAATGCCCAGTTCGAGAACCCGTTTGCCGGCGATGTCGCCGCACAGGCGCAGCTCGCTGTCGTCGGCGACGTTGTCGCCGTACCAGATGCTCATAACCCAACAGTGTGCCTTGTCCCGTCGCGACGTTGGCGGATGCGCAACTCGCTAGCCTGGCGCGAATGGCTTTTGGGATCGACTCACTGCGCGGGGCGCGAGCGGTCGTCGACCATCGCTTGGCGCGGCGCCATCTGATCAACGAGTTCCACCGTGGCCGGCTTCGTCAGGACCAGGTTTGCGACGCCCATCCGGAGCTGATCCGGGCTGCACGCAACGTGGGCACGCCGGCGTCCATGGCGTGTCCGATCTGTCGGGTCGAGCAACTGTTCCTCGTGACCTACGTGTTCGGATCGCGGCTGCCTTCGCACGGTCGTTGCGTGTCGACCGCAGCGGAGTTGGCCAAGCTCAACACACGGACAGATCCACTGACCGCCTACGTGGTCGAGGCATGCACGGGGTGCCGATGGCACCACCTGTTGCGGGTGCTGCCGATCGGCGGGGGAATCGCTAGAACGGGCTGAGCCCCATCCGGTTGCGGATCGAGATCGCCTCGCCGACATGGGCGTGACCGTGCCCGACGACCGGCCACTGGAGCAGCCACCACACCGGCTTGTCGCTCCACATGTTGTGCAACCAGCCGACGTCGTCGACGCTGAGATCGGCGAGGTCGGTCAGGCGTCGGGCGCTGTCGGGCACCGTGTCGAGTGCCATCGAACCGACGTCGTCGAGCCACGACTCGGTGGCGGCGAACACCGCGTCGAAGTAGTGCAGCAGCGGATCGAAGGCGACGAGCGCGGTCAACGAGGCGTCTTCGCGCTCGGGTAGCCCGGCCGATGCCGGGGCGCCATCGAGACCCAGCGCCGCGCGGTGATCGACGAACAGGGGCGGATGATCACGGATGGCCGTGGACAGCGCCAGGTCGTGATGCCGGGCAACGTGCAGCACCAGGTGGGCGATCGACGACCCTCCGTCGTCGACATGTTCGACCCAGCGTTGCGTTGGAACCACGCTCAGTACGGAGTCGCTGAGCTTGCTGCGAACGCCGCGCAGGTCGTTGGCAATCCAGGTATGCATGTTCA
This sequence comes from Ilumatobacteraceae bacterium, assembly GCA_963805445.1. Classification (GTDB taxonomy): domain Bacteria; phylum Actinomycetota; class Acidimicrobiia; order Acidimicrobiales; family Ilumatobacteraceae; genus JAENVT01. Next base: position 42,993 of record CAWDUI010000015.1, read on the forward strand.
CGAGGTGAACGTAGTCCTAAAGTGTGACCTACCGGGCCGCGTAGCGGTCCGGCGGAGCAAAACCTCACGACGGCCCATCTGCGGAGGAGCCGCCGTGTACACAACCACCAGTCGACCCTCCCGGTGTCGGCGAGTGTGGCGCCACGCCCACCAGTTCACCCGTCCCGAGCTGGTGGGCGAGGTCGCCAATCGGTTGTCCGGCCGTCCGCCCGGCCACTGTGTAGCACCCCCGTGGCATGCTCCGGGCGTGGACATCCTCTTTCACCGCTACACTCGCCCAGTCATATTGGCCCTGCCCCATTCCGGGGCCCCGGGTAAGGCCCGGGTCCGAAGGGAGGTTGCACACGCATGACGCGTGCTTACGAACTCATGGTCATCATCGATGGTGACGTAGAAGACACCGCTGCTCAGGCACGGGTGAAGTCGATCACCGACTCCATCACCAAAGCCGGCGGCACGATTCATGGCAAGCCCGACTGGTGGGGCCGCAGGCAGTACGCCTACCCGATCAACAAGAAGGAATACGGCTACTACGTCGTGTACCAACTCGTGGCCCCGGGCGGCGCCCTCGACGAACTCGAGCGCTCGTTCCGCATCGCTGACGACATCGTCCGCCACAAGCTCATCCGTCTTCCCGATACCGAGGCAGCACGCCGCGGCCTGTCGGAGCCCGCGGCGTAGATCCGCCGCTCGTCAAGCCAAGGAGGCCGCCATGGCCGATAGCAATGTCACCATCGTAGGAAATCTCACCCGCGATCCCGAGCTTCGCTTCACTGCGGGCGGCAAGGGCGTCGCCAGTTTCGGTGTCGCCGTCAATCGTCGCTACCAGGTCAATGGCGAATGGCAGGAGAAGGTGTCGTTCTTCAACGTCACGGCGTGGGACAGCCTCGGCGAGAACGCCGCCGCCTCGCTGACGAAGGGGACCCGCATCATGGTCACCGGCCGTCTCGAGCAACGCGAGTACGAGACGTCCGCCGGAGAGAAGCGCAACGTCGTCGAGATCGTCGCCGACGAACTCGGGCCGAGCCTTCGCTGGGCCCGTGCCGAGGTCGAGCGCACCCAGCGCACCGGACCCGATGGCAATGCCCGCCCGGCCAGCGCGCCCGCCGGCGGCGGCCGCCCCAGCGATCCTGTCTACGGCGATGAAGAGCCGTTCTAATCCCCTGATGATTGTTCCGAGAAAGACTGCACGATGACCAGCAAGAAGAATCGGGCCAGAGCGCCCAAGGATGTCAACAAGAAGTTCAAGAAGAAGACGAGCGTGCTCGTCACCGACAAGGTCGACTTCGTCGACTACAAAGACGTCAACTTGTTGAACCGCTTCGTCAGCGACCGTTCCAAGATCCGCAACCGTCGGGTCACCGGCAACACGGTGCAGCAGCAACGCGACATCGCCAACGCCGTGAAGAACGCGCGGGAGATGGCCCTGCTGCCGTACACCAAGCGCGTGTCGCAGACCCGCGCCGGGCGTCCGCCGCGCGATCGTGATGAGGACGGCGGCGGTCGTGGCGGTCGTGGCGACGGTGAAGGTCGTCGTGACTCGTTCAAGGCCGATGCAGCCGTACCCGAAGCGGTCAGTCAGGTCGACGACGCTGTCGTCGCTGTCGACGATGACGAGACGGTCGAGGCCTGACCATGAGAATCATCCTTCGCTCCGACCGCAAGGGTCTCGGCAAACGCGGCGACATCGTCGAGGTGTCCGACGGTCACGCCCGCAACTTCCTGCTGCCCCACGGTCACGCACTGGTGGCATCCGATGGCGCCGTTGCCCAGGCAGCGTCGATGCGTCGCTCTCGCGATCTGCGCGATGCGCAAGATCGTGAAGGCGCCCAGACCATCGCCTCGGCACTGGTTCCCAAGATCATCACCATCTCCGCCAAGTCCGGCCCGGAGGGCAAGCTGTACGGCTCGGTCACGTTGGCCGATGTCGCCCACGCGGTCGAAGAGCAGGCCCACGTGGTCATCGACCGCAAGAACCTCCACATGGAACCGATCAAGTCCCTCGGCACCCACGCGGTGATCGCCAAGCTCCACAACGACGTCGAGTTCCCGATCACCGTCGAGGTTGTCAGCAAGTAGTACTCGACATCTCTCCACAGGGTTGTCCACAGCCCCGGACACCGTCCCGCGCGGGCCGTGTCCGGGGCTGTGCTGTTCCACCAGCGAGGAGGTTGTCCACACGCGCCGCACAGCCAAGTCACAGGTTGTTGCTCTTACGTCCCACAGGCTCCATCAGGCAAGGTAGGTGACTCATGACTGATTTCTCTCGCGACTCGGGTCGCGATCGCACGCCGCGCCGATCCGATGGTCGCGTCCCTCCTCACAACCTGAATGCCGAAGAGAGTCTGCTGGGGGCGCTGTTGTTGTCGCGCGACGTCGTCGATCAGATCGGCGAACTCGGCGTGATGGTCGATCACTTCTACAAGCCGAGTCACCAACACATCTACTCGGCCATCCGCGGCCTGATGGCCACCGGTCAACCGGTCGACGCGGTCACCGTCGCCGACGAACTGCGCCGCAACGGATTGCTCGATGAGATCGGTGGCGCACAGACGCTGCTCGAACTGCAGAACGCCACACCTGCGGTCTCGAACGCCTCGCGCTACGCCAAGATCGTGCAAGACACGGCGATGTTGCGCAAGCTGATCGGGGTGGCCAGCGAGATCGCCGAGATCGCCTACCTCGAGCCCGACGACGTCACCAAGGCGCTCGACGAAGCCGAGACGAAGGTGTTCGACGTCGCCGAAGAACGGGTCACCGACTCGACCCGGTCGTTGAGTGATCTGTTGCCGCTGGCGATGGACAAGTTGCAGGAGACGTTCGAGCGCGGCGACACCATCACCGGGTACTGCCACCGGGTTCCACGATCTCGACGAGATCATGTCGGGCCTGCAGCCGTCGACCCTCAACATCATCGGCGCCAGGCCGGCCATGGGCAAGACCAGCCTCGGATTGGGCATTGCGGCCTATGTCGCCCAGACGGCGCGCCGCCCGGTGCTGATCTTCTCGCTCGAGATGGGTCACACCGAACTGACGCAGCGCATCCTGTCGAGCGAGGCCGAGGTCGACTCGCAGAAGCTGCGCACCGGCCGCCTCGTCGAGGCCGACTGGACCAAGATCGGCAAGGCGATCAACCGCCTCGATGTGCCGCTGTACCTCGACGACAACCCGCGCGTCACGGTGATGGAGATCCGCGCCAAGGCCCGCCGCATGAAGGCCCGCCAAGGAGGGCTGGCGCTGATCGTGATCGACTACCTGCAGTTGATGAGTGGCGGCACGTCGGCCGAGAACCGCCAGCTGGAAGTCAGCGAGATCAGTCGTGGCCTGAAGATCCTGGCCCGCGAGCTCGAGGTGCCGATCATCGCCCTCAGCCAGCTCAGCCGAAACCTGGAGTCCCGCGGCGACAAGCGCCCGATGCTCTCGGACCTACGCGAAAGTGGATCTCTCGAACAAGATGCCGACGTGGTGATGTTCCTCTACCGCGACGAGGTGTACAACAAGGAGTCCACCGACAAGGCGATGGCCGAGGTGATCATCGCCAAGCACCGCTCCGGCCCGACCGGGACAGTGCGATTGGTCTTCCGTGGCCAGTTCACCAAGTTCGGTAACGCAGCCCGCGGTGTCTGACGCCATCCGGGAGGCTTCGCCGGCCGACGACACGGTGATGGACGCGATCGCCCGTGAGGGCGATGCCTCTGCCGATGCGATGTACCTCGAACTGGTGAGATCGCAGGGCGGGCGGTTGCTGGTCGCCGAGACCGATGGTCGAGTCGTTGCCTACGGCGGTGTCGTCGATGTCGACGGAATCGCGATGCTGACCGATCTGTTCGTTTCGGCCGACGCACGCGGCACGGGGATCGGCACCGAGATGCTGCGGGAACTGTTCGCCGGAGCAACCCGACGCATGACGTTCAGCTCGAAGCACCCTGCGGCCTTGCCCGTGTATCGGCGGGCGGCGATGGAGCCTCGATGGCGACTGCTGTACCTGGAAGGGCACGCGATCGGAGGCGGCCGCGAACTGCCGGTCGAAGCATGGCGACACGACCGCCGGTCGCTCGTGGAGACCATGGCTCGCCAGGGCGCCCACGTCACGGGCGATGTGGTGTCGATGCCCGACAAGGGCGGGATCTGGATCATGCGACTTCAAAGCACGGATCCCGTCGATGCGTTGGTCCGCGCTCTCCAGGCGATGCCGGCCGGCACGAAGGTCACGATGTGCACGCCCGAGCACAGCCCGATTGCAGCGTGGGCGCAATCGCACGGCTTCGCGCTCACCGACCACGACACGTTCTGCGCGACACCCGATGCGGATATCGCCTCCGACCTGCACTGCCTCGATCCCGGCCTCGCTTGAACACGAGTACAGTCGGCCGATGCCGAACGCGCTGGTCACGGGGACTTCGTCGGGCTTCGGCCTGGCCACCGTCGAGCGGCTTGCCCAGCTCGGCTGGTCGGTCATCGCGGCCCAGCGTGACCCGTCGACAGCACGGCACGATGCGCCGTACGACACGGTGGCGATCGACCTGCGCGACGGCGCCTCCATCACCAAGGTGGGCAACGTGGTCGACGCCCTCGACGGTGGGCTCGACGTGCTGGTTTCCAACGCCGGCTTCGGCATTCTCGGGCCCTTGGAGGAGGTGTCGGACGCTGAGCTCCGAGATCAACTCGAGGTCAACCTGGTCGGAACATTGGCGCTGTGCCGCGCCTGTCTTCCCGCGCTCCGCCGCGCCGGGGGAGTGATCGTGCAGGTCTCCAGCGTCAGCGGGCAGGTGGGATTCAGGGGGATGTGTGCCTACAACGCCTCGAAGTTCGGCCTCGAAGGTGCCAGCGAAGCGTTGGCGATGGAGGTCGAATCGCAGGGCGTTCGTGTCGTGCTGGTCGAGCCGGGAACGTTTCGTACATCGATCGCCGCGAAAAGCCCACGCATCCGGGGCAGAGGCGCGAGTGGGCTGTATCCAGAGTTGTGGGAAGAGCTCGACGCCTTCGCCGGATACCTCGACTCGGACGCTGAAGATGCCACGATCGCCATCGACGCAATCGTGGCCGCGGCGACTGTGCCGGGCGCTCCGTTCAGACTGCCGGTCGGCTCGGGCATCTCGCCGATGATCCGTGCCAAGCTCGAAAAGATGCTCGTCGACCTCGACGACGCCGAAGCGTTCCTTGCCTCGAGCCGGGATTACGTCCGCGGCACCGGCTCTCCCGATCTCGGGTGAACGATCGTCCCGACGTGTCAGGTGTCAGGGAGTGGCTGTGCAGCGGCGCGACCGTCGGAGCGACCGCCACACCGCTAGCGCGGCGACAACCAGCAATGCCTCCACCGTGTAGGCCAGCACCTCGAGCAGTGTGATCCCCGGATCGTGGCTGTTGTGATCGGTCCAGTCCGCTGTCACGTGCCGAGCGATCTCATCGGGCCGACGACCTGCTCGATGAAGCGCAGCCCCGGCTCTGCGGCCAGCGGGTGACCGAAGTCCATCACGAAGTACGTCACTCCGAGCTCGTGGAGATGCGCCAGTCGCTCGAGCCACTGTGCGGATGCGGCGTCGGATTCCGGCAGGTCGCCGGCCACCGTGACGCAGCAGGTGATGTCGGAGGGGTCTCGCCCGGCGTCGATCGCGGAAGCGTGCACGATGTCGCGCTTGCGCTTCCAGCCGTCGTCATCCCGGTAACCGCCGTTCCAGATGTCTGCTCGGCGCCCGACGATCGGCAGGCCGATCTTCTCGCCGGAGCTCCCGATGCAGATCGGCGGCACCGTGTCGGGTCGCGGCGTCGCCGCGGCATCGTCGATCTGGAAGTAGGTCCCGGCGAACGTGGGGTGCGGCTCGGTCCACATCAGCCGGCAGATCTGCACGACCTCTTCGAGCTGCCGGAGCCGCACGGCGGCCGACGGGAAGTCGTAGCCGTACGAGCGGTACTCGTCCTCACGCCAACCACCGCCGATGCCGAGGATGAACCGGCCACCGGACAGCACCTGCAGCGTCGCCGCCATCTTGGCGATCAGCGCCGGGTTGCGGTACCCGTGACCGAGCACGTGGTGGCACAGCATCACATTGGGGAACCTGGCCGCCAGCCACGTGAGTGTGACCCACGCTTCCAAGAAGCCCTCCTTCTTCTCCTTGTCGAAGCCGTAGAAGTGGTCGGCGATCCACACCGAGTCGAAGTGCGGTAGCACGTGGGGGAGGATGTGCTCCTCCTGGTACATCACGATCGGCTCGAAGTTGCTCCCGCCGTGACCGGCAACCGGCGACAACCATCCAAACTTTGTCACGACGCTTCCTCTCCGCGCACCGCCGACAGGCGACCAGCACTGGTCACCACCCTGCCATCTTCACGGCGTCAATGCCCAACGGGCGCGAAACCGGCATCCTCGATACCGAAATCCCGCCCGACGATCGTCAGTGGGTGAGAGATCGGTAGCCGCAGTACCGAGATCGCGCCCGACCGTCGTGGGCTTGGGCGGAGGGCGGGCGGGAGCGGGGCCGGCCGGCGGCGATTCAGCTTCGGGCGACGGGCACCAGAGGCTCCCACATGGTGATCGCTGGGCCGTGCTCGTCGTGCTGCGGTGAAGGGTCGAGCAGCACGTCCATCGCCCGCTTGCGTTCGGCGGCGGTGAACGGACGAGTGGTGTGGCAGTACTCGACCATGTTGCGGTTGGGATCGGTCGTGTAGATGCTGACGCAGAAGCCGTGATCCACCTCGGGGACGGTCCGGCCGTCACGGCGCCAACGATCACGGTGCTCGTGGAGCTCCTCGATCGTCGCCGCGTCGAAGGCGATGTGGTTGACCCAGCTCGGCAACCCGATCGCCTTGTTCAAGTTGACGGGGAACTGGTCGCCGATCTCGTCGTCGTGCAGTTCCCAGAACGCCATCAGGCCCTCGTCGAGACTGACCGCGGGATTGGTGGCGAAGAAGAAGTGCTTGCTCCACCCGCCGTGTTCGCCCGGGTTCGGCGCGACGACCACTTTGACGAGCTCGAAACCCATCACCTCGGTGTAGAAGCGATGTGTTGCAGCAGTGTCGCGGGTGGCCAGGGCAACATGATGGAACGCCATCGCTGAATTGTCGCGCCGGCGGGTAGCACTGTCAGCAGCGGGCCGCCAGACTTGCCGTGTGTTCCTCGGCGACGACCTCTTGGCCTATCTGGTGTTGGCGCTCGGCGGGGCACTGTTCGCCGGCAACGTGATGGCGTTGATCAAGCCACCACCGCCGAAGGAAGGCGATCTCACCAAGGCGCCGATCGGCCGCAGCATCCTGATGGCTGCGATCGGTCTGATCGCCGCGGTGTGGTCGTTGGCCTCGCTGCTCAGCTAGTGGCCATCACCTCGGCGAGGGTTCGCAGGAAGCGATCGTTGTCCTCGGGTGTCGAGATCGTCACCCGGATGCCCTCGTTGCTGAACGGTCGGGTGACGACACCTCGCCGTTCGAGGCCGAGGTAGATCTCGTCGGTGCGTTCACCGATGGGCAGGTAGACGAAGTTGGCCTGTGCGTCGGGAAGTTGCCAGCCGGCGGACGTCAACTCGGCGATCACCCGCGCCCGCTCGCCGAGGATGTCGGCAACACGCTCGCCGATCTCGGCTTCTGCGTCGATCGCGGCGATGGCTGCGACCTGGGCCAGTGCGCTGACTGCGAACGGGAACAGCGTCTTGTCGATCGCCGAGATCACTTCGGGGTCGGCGATCGCGTAGCCGGCACGGATGCCTGCCATGCCTTGTGCCTTGGAGAACGTGCGGGTGACGACGACGTTGCGATACCGAGGGATGAGGTCGCGCACCGGGTCGCCGAGGGCCGGATCGAGGAACTCGCGGTATGCCTCGTCGATCACGACGATCGTCGCCGGGGAGACGCCGTCGAGCAGTGTGGCCATGTCGTCGGTCGACAACGCCGTGCCGGTGGGGTTGTTCGGTGTTGCCAGCAGCACCAACTTGGTCCGCTCGGTGATCGCCGCGGCGACCGCGGTGAGATCGAAGGCATGGGCCGCGGTGAGGGGAGTGGTGACCGCGACGCCGGCCATCATTTGTGTGTAGACCGGGTAGACCTCGAACGAACGCCACGGGTACACCACCTCGTCGCCCGGGTCGACGTAGGTCAGGAACAGTTGCTGCAGCAGGCCGACCGAGCCGGAGCCAACCGTGACCTGCTCGGCACTGAGGTCGAGGCGCGTCGCCAGCCGCTCGCGCACCGCCGTGGCGCGGTGGTCGGCATAGCGGTTGGCGCCTTGTGTCGCCGCGGCGACGGCATCGACGATCGCCTGGATGGGCGGCAACGGGTTCTCATTGGAGGCCAACTTGATCGCGTCGGTGATGCCGTGCTCCGCCTCGGCCTGCGCGGCGCCTTTGCCCGGGCGGTAGGCGGGCATGAGATCGACGGCAGGACGCGGCCTGCCGACGGAATGCATTGCGGTCATGGAGGCTCCGGTCGGCGTGTGGTCAGCCAAACGTAGCGCCGTGCGCCGAGTCGGGATGGAGCGAAACCGCCATCGGCCCGAGCAACGGCTGCGTGGCGAGCGTGACCCGGTCGCGCCCACCATCTTTCGACTTGAACAACGCCTCGTCGGCGCGCAGCATCGTTTGGGTGATGTGCGCCCCCTTGCCAAGGGCAACTCCGATCGAGACGGTCAGCGGTTCGTCGACTGCGAGCGCCATCCGCGAGACGGCGAATCGAATCCGTTCGGCGACCTGACCGGCCTCGGTCGTGTTGGTCTGGACCAGCAACACGCAGAACTCCTCGCCGCCGTAGCGGTAGACGACGTCACCGGCGCGCACCTCGCGACACAACACGTCGGCGACGGCACGCAGCACTTGATCGCCGGCGTCGTGGCCGTGCTCGTCGTTGATCCTCTTGAAGTGGTCGACATCGACCATGACGACCGCCACCGGCGTCTCGCCGTTGCTGGCCTCGATCGCCACGTCACGATCGAGACGGCGACGGTTGCCGACGCCCGTCAGGTCGTCACACAGTGCCAACTGGGCGAAGTGCCGGTTCCGGCGACTGCGCACTGCGGCAAAGATCCCCAATGCGGCGCCGGTCGCAGCAAGCACGCCGATCACGATGAGGGCCAGGACGACCGTTCGATCGGGCAAGCCCGCCGCGACAGCCGTCGCAAGAGTCGTCCGTCCGCCGTTGGTCATCATTGTTGTATCGGTCTCGCGAGACGAAAAGTTGAACGCTGATCCGCAAGATGTGTGTAAGGCTGCAAGCATGTCGGCTGCGATCGAGCGGTGGGGTTCCGGCGGGCCGTGGGAGGCCGTTGTCGGGTACAGCAGGGTGGTCCGCAGCGGCGACTACGTGCATGTTGCGGGCTCGACGGCCACCGTCGACGGGGTCGTCGTCGGGCACGGCGATGCCGGTGAGCAGACCAGGGTGACCTTGCGCATCATCGGCGATGCTCTCGCCACAGCCGGCGCCACGTTCGACCAGGTCGTGCGGACCAGGATCTTCGTCGTCGACATGGCCGACTGGGAGGCGATCGGCGCGGCCCACGGTGAGGTCTTCGCGGACATCCGCCCGGTCGCGACGATGGTCGAGGTCTCCCGCCTGATCGACCCGGCTCATCTCGTCGAGATCGAGGTGGAGGCGTACAGCCCGATCGGTGGTTGAGGCGTACCGCGGCGCGATCCTCGGCCGTGGGAGACTTTGCGGGTGACGGATCCGGGGGATCGAGCGGACGACCAACGTGGCATGCGCGACGATCTCGAGCGCCTGCTGGCGCTCCCCGCCCGGCTGATCCCCACGTCCGTCATCGTGCCTGCGTGGCGGCGCCTGACCGACGGCGAATCGACATGGCCGGTGCGCCTCGCCGTCGTCGCCGCGACCGGCCTGCAGGTCGCCCTGCCGGACCGGTACGAGATCCCACCGTCGTGGTTGTTGCCGACGCTGGGAACGATGCTGGCAATCGGGCTGTCGGTGGCTCACCCGCGGCGCATCACCCGGCACTCGCCGCAACTGCGGACGATCAGCATCTTGCTGATCGCCGTCATCTCACTGGCCAACGCCGGGTCGGCCGGCCGGCTGATCACCGCGCTGTTGCGCGGCAAGTCGCACGACGACGCCACGACGTTGTTGCTGATCGGTGGGGCGATCTGGCTGACCAACGTGATCGTGTTCGGCATGTGGTACTGGAACCTCGACCGTGGCGGCCCTGCCGCACGGGCGCAGGCGTTGAAGTCGTACCCCGACTTCTTGTTCCCACAGATGACTGCACCCGACCTCTCGCCGGCGGAGTGGCAGCCGGAGTTCTTCGACTACCTGTACCTGTCGTTCACCAACGCCGCGGCGTTCAGTCCGACAGACACGCTGCCCTTGGCACGCTGGGCGAAGATGGCGATGATGCTGCAATCGATCGTGTCACTCGGCACGGTCGTGCTGGTCGTCGCTCGAGCGGTCAACATCTTGCAGTGATCGCCTGGCCGCGACGATGACCGCGAGCAGGCCGGCGGTCAGCACCAACAGCGGGATCAGCGCATCGGGGCGATCGTTGATGACATTGCCGAGCCGCAAGTTGACGGCGGCGATACCGACGATGATCGCCAATACCCCGAAGACTGCCGATATCGGATCGAATCGATGGGTCTTCACGGTGTGACCTCCGTGGTCGTGGCCGCCAAGATCGATGTCGTGGTGGCCCCTGGGGATAGGGGAGGGTTGGGTCGTGGGATCGTGAAGCCACCCGGCGTGATCACCACGCCGTCGACACGGATCACTGCGCCGTTGTCGAGTCGCACCGAACCGTCGCCCAACTGCTCGACGATGGGAATCTGGTACGAACCGTCCGCTTCGATCCGGCGCCCGTCGCCGAAGTCGATCGAGCCGTCGACGAACAGCACGGTCCCGTCGCCGAAGAACTGCTTGGCGATCGCGTCGGGTCGGAAGGTCGGCACAGTGATCGGTGGGATGCTGTCGAAGAACGAACCACGGCGAACCTCGAGGTGGCCCACACCGACTCGCAGCTTCAGCTTGATCAGCTTCGTGCCGTTGGTGTTGTCGTTGAGGGTCAGCGAGCGTCGATAGCCGTTGCTCGTCGATCCCAGCGCCTCGATCGACCCGATCCCGACACGGGCATCGATCTCCACCCGGGCAGCGTCGGGCAGCACGACGGTGAGGTTGCCCACACCGACATCGACTTCGGTCGTGTCGCCGGTGAAGTCGGCGAGGATCAACTCGAAGCTGCCGATGCCGGTGCGATACCGGGCGGCCACGGCGCTTCCGTCGCCGACGAACTCGGTTCGATCTCCTGACCGATGATCGAGGCCGACGCCGGCGAAGCTGAGTGCCGAGGCAGCCACGGCCGCAACCGTCGTCGCCAACGCCGGCACGATCAACCAACGGGCGCGGCCGGCGAACGTGCCGACCAGCATGCCAAGGCCGAGCACGACCGTGGCCCAGCCGAAGGCCCACGCCCCGCGGTTGCCGGCGCTTGCATTGAGCAGCCAGATCAGGGCACCGATCACGGTCGCCGCACCGATGGTCAACAATCCCAACGGCGAGCGCGGCGGGCGCGGTCGCCGGCGGCGCTCAGCTGTCAAGGCATCCCAGCGCTCAGCGGTGGAGCCACCGGAGGCATCCGTGCGCACATCGGCTGCTGCGGGCGGCGGGAGTGGTTCGACCGATGTCCGGCCGCGCCACAGGGCGATGGCGGCCCCCAGCAGGCCGATCGCCACGACCCACCCGGCGCCCGGCAAGCGGGCATCGCCGTTGAACAGCCAACGCAACGACAACAACACGGCAATGCCGCCGCCGACCCGGCGGGCAGTGGACGGCGGCGGCGACGTCGGCGAGTCGGCGAGCAGCGCCAGCCCGGCCACGTACATCAAGATGCCGACGCCGCTGAACAGGCCCAGCACGACGAACGCAATGCGCACGAACAGGGGATCGATTGCGAGGGCGCGGCCCAAACCGCCGGCGACACCGAGCACGATCCGCTCCTCGGACCGCGCCCAGCGCCGCTCGGGGGTCGGCGCGGTCACAGGGGTGGGCGGTGGCAGCGCGGCCGGCTCCGTCTCGAGATTGCTCATGGGTTGCACGGTACGGATGCGCGGCGGCCGACGCCATCGGGGATCACCCTGGTTGAACCCTGAGTGCGGTCGCGGGGGATCAGGGTTGCCACCTGATGTGCCGGGACCCATTCGATGCCACGATATGCGCATGGACACCACGCCCGCTCCGCCGCGCGGCGACCATCGGATCGAGTTCGCACGTTCGTCGACCGACCGCATGCTGTTCGGCGTGTGCGGCGGGATTGCCCGCCGGTACGGCATCGACAGCTATGTGGTGCGCGTCGCCCTGCTGGTGCTGACACTGACCGGCGGTGTCGGCGTGGTGCTGTACATGGCGGCGTTCGCGCTCAGCACTCCGCCGGACGAACTGCCGCTGCCACCGGAACCCGACCACGCGATCGTCTCGGCGCGATCGCTCGCCGTCGCCGCCGCGGGCGGTGGCTTGCTGATGACCGCGCGCAACATCGGCCTGTGGCCGGGGGACGCGATCATGGTGCCCGCCGTCATCGTCTCGACGGGCTCGGCGCTGCTGTGGTACCACGGCCGCGAGTCGCATCCGGAGGGTGACCCACTGGAACGCGTGTTGCAGGGGCGGGCCACGCCGTTGCGGGCCCTGGGTGGTGTGGCATTGGCGCTGGCCGGGGTCGTCGCCCTGGTTGCGCGCGGCGTGCGCGTGCATCAGTTGCCGGCAGCGCTCGCCGCTTTGGCGATGGCGCTCGCCGGTGCAGCGGTGTTGATCGGTCCGTACGTCGGACGGCTGACCACGCAGTTGCGCGACGAGGAGCGGGCCCGCATCCGCGATCAGGAGCGCAATGACATGGCAGCACATCTGCACGATTCGGTGCTGCAGACGTTGGCGCTGATGCAGCGAGCCGCGGCCGATCCGCGTCGGATGGTCATGCTGGCGCGTCGCCAGGAACGAGAACTACGCAGTTGGTTGTACGACGTGAAGGCCAGCGCCGCCGTCGGCTCGCTGAGCGCCCGGGCCGAGGGCATTGCCGCCGAGGTCGAGCTCGATCACGGGATGCCGGTTGATCTCGTCGTGGTCGGAGACGTCGAGGTGACGCCCGCCGTCGACGCGCTGCTGTTGGCCGTGCGCGAGGCGACGGTCAATGCGGCCAAGCACGCCGAGGCCGATCTGGTCAGCGTCTACATCGAAGTCGAACCGACCACGATCACTGCGTTCGTGCGCGACAAGGGCGTCGGGTTCGCGACCGCAACGATCGGCGACGACCGTCGTGGCATCGCCATGTCGATCCGGGATCGCCTCGAGCGCGCCGGAGGCAAGGCAATGCTCGATTCATCGCCGGGCGCCGGCACCGAGTGGGAGCTGTCGGTGCCGCGATGACGGGTCGCGTCCACGTGTTCGTGGTCGATGACCACGCCCTGTTTCGCTCCGGCGTCAAGGCCGAGATCGGCGACGCCGTCGAGATCGTCGGCGATGTCGGTTCGGTCGATGAGGCGATCGACGCCATCCGGGCGACCAAGCCCGACGTCGTCCTGCTCGACGTGCACCTGCCCAACGGTGGGGGGCGGGCAATCCTGGAAGGCCTCGGCGCTGACCTGCCCGACACGAAGTGCCTGGCACTGTCGGTCTCGGATGCCGCCGACGACGTGATCGGGGTGATCCGCGCCGGGGCCCGCGGCTACGTGACCAAGACGATCACGCGCGACGAGTTGCTCGACGCCATCCGCCGTGTGCACGCCGGTGACGCAGTGTTCTCCCCACGCCTTGCCGGCTTCGTGCTCGATGCATTCGCCGGGTCCGTCCCGGTCACCTCGGATCCCGAGTTGGATCGGTTGACCCAACGCGAGCAAGAGGTGCTGCGGCTCATTGCGCGGGGATACACCTACAAGGAGGTCGCCGCACGGCTTCACGTCTCGGTCAAGACCGTCGAAACCCACGTCTCATCGGTGCTGCGCAAGTTGCAGCTCTCCAACCGGCACGAACTCACCGCCTGGGCCGCCGACCGCCGCTTGCTCTAGCGATCTTCGCAAAGGCCGTGTCGTGTGTTTCGAGGCACGCAGGTGGGCGTGAAACACTCCGCAGGTTGTTCCGGCGGCTCAGTCGTCAGCGGCCTCTGCCGTGTCTGATGGCTCGGTTGTTTCGTTCGGCTCGGCTGGCCGCGCTGCCCACGCCGGGCGCTTGCCGGTTTCCAGCTCCAGCAACTCGGCCTTGGCCTCCCGCCAGGCGAGGTCGGCAGCAGCCGCTCCCTTGCCGGTTCGAGTCGCTTCTTTCACCAACTCGACAGCGCGATGGTGCGCGGCTCTGGGCGCGCTTCAGGCGATCGGCCATCTCCGCCGCCTCGAGCTTGCGACGCTGTACTTCCGCCTTGCGATCGATCTCAGCCTGTTTGGCGCGCCGATCGGCTTCCGCGGAGTCCCGAAGGCTCTGGGCAAAGCGCTCGGCGTCGGAGAGCGGGCGTGGCGGCGGAGCCTTAGGACGTCGACGACTTGGCATCGTCGCCATTGTGGTCGGTGATCACGGCGATCTCAACTTCGCGGCTCGCGGCGCATGAGTCAGCGGAGGATGAGCACGATGATGACGATGAGGAGGATGAGGCCGATGAGGCCCCCGCTGACGTAGATACCGGATGCGAGCAACATGATTCTGGTGGTACCCGGCGTGGCGGGGCCGCAAACGTCGTGTGGCAAACGTTTGGTGGTGGGACTCCGAGGGTATTACGTCGGCTCAATCGCTCATCATCAACGAGGAGACATCATGGACAACAATTTGGATCAAGCCAAGGGCAGGGTCAAGCAGGCCGTCGGCGATCTCACCGACAACAAGGACCTGAAGAAGCAAGGCAAGGCCGACGAGAAGGCCGGCAAGGCCAAGGAGTTCTTGGAAGACACCAAAGACAAGGCAGAGGATCTCGTCGACAAGGTCAAGGACCACGCGACGAAGAACTGATGCTGCGGTGTGACCCTCGGCCGAGTCAGCTCGCGGCTTGGCCGAGGGTCAGCCAGGTGGCTTCGGGTGGTTGGTCGCTTTTGCCGTTGGGGCCTTCGACGAAGATCATGACGCGTGAGCCGGCGGAGTATGCGTTGTGGGTGGTGGCCCAGATCTCGGTGTCGCTTTGGACTGACATCGAGGTGGCCTGGTCGTCGCCGATCCAGACGGTGGTGGCGTCGGTGAATCCGGTGCCGTAGATGCCGATGGCGTCGGTGCCGGGGTTGGCGACCTCGGTCGGGTAGATCGATTCGACGTTGGGTTTGGGTCCGGTGGGTGTGTTCTGGTTGCTTTGTGCGGCTTGGCCGAGGGTCAGCCAGGCGGCTTCGGGTGGTTGGTCGCTTTTGCCGTTGGGGCCTTCGACGAAGATCATGACGCGTGAGCCGGCGGAGTATGCGTTGTGGGTGGTGGCCCAGATCTCGGTGTCGCTTTGGACTGACATCGAGGTGGCCTGGTCGTCGCCGATCCAGACGGTGGTGGCGTCGGTGAATCCGGTGCCGTAGATGCCGATGGCGTCGGTGCCGGGGTTGGCGACCTCGGTCGGGTAGATCGATTCGACGTTGGGTTTGGGTCCGGTGGGTGTGTTCTGGTTGCTTTGTGCGGCTTGGCCGAGGGTCAGCCAGGCGGCTTCGGGTGGTTGGTCGCTTTGCCGTTGGGGCCTTCGACGAAGATCATGACGCGTGAGCCGGCGGAGTATGCGTTGTGGGTGGTGGCCCAGATCTCGGTGTCGCTTTGGACTGACATCGAGGTGGCCTGGTCGTCGCCGATCCAGACGGTGGTGGCGTCGGTGAATCCGGTGCCGTAGATGCCGATGGCGTCGGTGCCGGGGTTGGCGACCTCGGTCGGGTAGATCGATTCGACGTCGGCATGGCGACTCCTCCCCGGACAGCTCGGCGTGATGCTGGTAGCGGCCTCGGATCGGGCATGCTCTGCAACGTGACGAGGTCGCAGCCGAAGGTGTTGATCGTCGAAGACGAACGAGGAGTGCGACAGGCGTTGGAGCGCGGGCTGGCCCGTGGCGGGTTCGACACGACGAGCGTGTCGTCGGCACGCGAGGCGTTGGCCGTCGACGACCACGACATTGCTTTGGTCGACCTCGGATTGCCCGACGGCGACGGTGTGGAGCTGTGCCGAGAGCTACGCGCCCGGCATCCCGACCGGCCGATCATCGTGGTCACGGGCCGCATGGACGAGCTCGATGTCGTCGACGCGCTCGACGCGGGCGCCGACGACTACGTGACCAAGCCGTTCTCGCTCGCGGTGTTGACGCTCCGCATTCGGCGGCATCTCGATCGCTCGTCGGCTGTCGTGGAAGTCGGCACGTTGAAGATCGATCGCCGGGCCCGCCGGGTGACGGTGGCCGGCGAGCGCCTGGAGCTGACCGCACGCGAGTTCGACCTGTTGACCGCGTTGGCAAGGCGCGCCGGGGAAGCGGTGACCAAGGACGAGCTGATGGCCGAGGTGTGGGACACCTTCTGGTCGAAGTCGACCCACACTCTCGCCGTGCACGTCAGCTCGTTACGCGGCAAGTTGGTGGGCACCCGGACCGGGTCCCCGTCGATCAACTCCGTGGCCGGCGGCGGCTATCGGCTCGACGCGGACTCCTCGAACCGGTAGCCGATGCCGCGCACGGTGGTGATGTACCGCGGCGCGGCCGCGTCGTCGCCCAACTTGCGCCGCAGCCAGGCCATGTGCACGTCGAGTGTCTTGGTGCTGCCGACGAAATCGGTGCCCCACACCTTGTCCATCAGCTGCTCGCGCCTGACCACGGTCCCGGCGGCCCTCACCAACTCGGCAAGCAGGTCGAACTCCTTCGTCGACAGTCCGAGCTCCCGATCGCCTTGCCACGCGCGGCGAGCGGCGACATCGACGGCGACGTCCTCGGATTCCAGGCGAGTCGCGGTGACGGCTCGTAGCCGCGCCCGGATGCGGGCCAGCAACTCGCTCGAGCCTGAAGGGCTTGGTCATGTAGTCGTCGGCGCCGGCTTCGAACCCCTCGACGATGTCGAGCTCCTCGCGTCGGCGCGGTCAGCACGATGATCGGCAGATGATCGTGAGCCTTGCGCAGGTGGCGGCAGACCTCGAGGCCGTCGATATCGGGCAGGCCGAGATCGAGCACGACGAGCTCGGGTTGGGTGTCGAACACGGCGACCTCGGCATCGCCACCGGTGGTGACCCAGCGTGTCGCATGCCCGGCCCGTTCAAGGGCTCTCAGCAACGGTCGAGCGATCGCTGCGTCATCTTCGACCAATAACAGCTCTGCCATCCGCTGACCCTTCCCGCGCCGGACGCGCGAATCTAGGCCCGTGGGCACGAGGCTGCGCAGTCGAATGGTTCGCTCCGGTCTCGCTCTGGTCGTGGCGATCCTGGCGATCGCCGGCATCACGAGTGGCGTTCTGTTCTCCAAGGAGGTTCGCGTCAACGCCCGGCTGCGCCTGACCGCGCAAGCCGAGACGATGATCATCTCGCTGACCGACCGACTTGATCGAGCGGGGCTCTTGACGACCGCTGACGTCGAACGACTGGCGCCAGCGGGGACCGAGGTCGTGCTGCGGGACTCCAGCGGAGCAGTCGTTGCCCGCACCGGGCCGGTGCTTGCCGACGCGGTGATGACCGTCGCAGGTACAAGGCGCCGACCTCTCGGCGGTCGTGTCGGCCGACCGGGCGCCCGTGGATCACCGCGTGCGCAAGGCGTGGAACATGATCGTGCTCCTCAGCCTCATCGTCGCCGCGGTCGCGGCCGCTGGCCGCCCTGCTCGAGGCCCGCCACCTCAGTCGCCCGCTCGATCGCCTGGCACGGGCGGCCGCGTTGCTCGGTGGCGGCGATGCCCGCGTCGCCGCACCCCGTAGTGGCGTGTCGGAGGTCGACGCGATCGCCGTAGCGCTGGAACACAGCGGCAAACGCGTCGCCGAGCTGATGGCAGCCGAGCGCCAGTTCAGTGCGAACGCCAGCCATCAGCTTCGTTCGCCTCTCACGGCCATTGCGATCAGCCTGGAGCTGATTGCGGACAGCTCCGATCCTGTGGCACGGCGCGAAGCTGGCGAGGCCCTCACACAAGTTGCCGGCCTCGACGATCGGATCAACGAACTGCTGAACCTGGCCCGGACCGGGCGAACGGCCACACCCGTTCGCACCGATGTCGCCGCGCTCGTCAGCCGCTACGTGCGCCAGATTTCCACACAGTTCGAGCGCGCCGGCCGCAAGCTGAGCATCGTCAGCCCGCCGACGGTCGAGGCCGATGTGACCGCGGGGGCGTTGACCCAGAGCATCGAGATCCTGCTCGACAACGCCTTGGTGCACGGCAGTGGCGACGTCGAGGTGCGTGTGGCCGTCGACGACCATGGCGAAGTCGAGATCGCGATCAGCGACGAGGGTCATCTGGAGGACGAGATCGGTCGAGATCATCGCAGCAACGGAATGGGGTTGCTGTTGGCCAGGAACCTGTTGCGATCCGACGGCGGTCGAGTCGAGTTGGCTTCTGCGGCGCCGACGACGTTCGTCATCCGACTCCCAGCACATTCCTCGACACGGCCGGCGTCAGGCCCGAACTTCTTGGCGCATGAAGGCCGCATACGCCCCGGCGAACAGCGCGACGAGACCGCCGACGAGGGCGGCGACCTGCCACCAGGCGAGCACCAGGCTTTCGGAAAGCGACAGCGTGCTTGGCAGGGCCTGCGCGCTCGAGTCTTCGATCACCAGCCCCGTTGACTGCTTCGAGGGGTTCAGCAGCACATTGGTGGCTTCCTGGTACAGCTCCGATGGCGAGAAGCGCCGCACGTTCTGCTCGAGGCGAGCATTGGCCAGCACGACCTCCGCTGTCGGGTTGGAGGTCGGCACGGGATGAACGGTGTCTGCCACCAATCCGGCGATCAATCCGCCGAACAACGTGAAGACCAACCACGCGGCGATTCCTGCCAGCGCCGCCGTTGCCGCCCGGCGAGTCAGCACCGACAAGACGGTCGCCAAGGCCAGCCACAACGCGATGTACACCACGGCGACGACGAAGAAGGCGATCATCCGAATGACTTCGCCGGTCGTCGGCCCGATGCCCAGTCGCAGCATCCCGTAGCCGACGACGACCGCCATGACGGCGCCGAGGGCCAAGGCGATGGCGCCGAGGCCGGCAACGAACTTGCCATTGATCACCTCATCGCGGTGGATCGGCTGGGAGACCAGGCGCGGCAACGTTCGCTGCGAGCGTTCGCCGTTGACAGCGTCGAACCCGAAGGCGATGCCGAGCAGTGGCCCGAGGATTGCAATGAACTCGTAGAAAGCCGGAACCCGGTCGGGTGCCAGCGTGAAGAGGTACAAGAAGATCGACGGCACGTCGGTGGCCTGGCTGGCCGCGGAGCGGATCGGACCGCTCGCGGAGTGCACGGACGCGAGACCTGCGAGCGCGACGAGCACCACGAGGATCACGAAGCGGACCGAGTGGATGTGGTCCTCGAATTCCTTGCGGGCCACGATTCGCCAACCGCCTCGCAGCCGCTGAGTGACGACTTGGTCGTGGAACCCGTTGGGCCCGACGATCGCCTCGGGCGCCGACGCGATGCTGGCGGTCATGCGATCCTCCCGGTGAAGTAGTGGTGATAGATCGCGTCGAGGTCCGCCCCGCGACGAACGAAGTGGTTGACGGTCCAGCCCGGCCGAAGCAACGGCGGCGAGCAGTTCCGCATGCACATCGTGGGTGGCGTCGATGGTCCAGCGACCACGACCGTCGACCTCGACGCTGCCGACACCGGGCACCGCGTGCAGCACCTCGCGCAACGGCGCGCCAGGGGGGCCCGGCATCGACTTCCAACTCGAAGATCCAGCCGTCGTCGAGTTGACTTGCCAGCTCGCTGACCGTGCCCAGGCCGGCGAGCTTGCCGGACACGAACACCCCGATCCGGTCGCAGACCTCTTCGACCTGATGGAGCAAGATGCGACGAGAGCAGCACGGTCATGCCCTCGACGTCGCGGAGGTCGCGGACGAATCGCAACAACTCGCGAACACCCTCCGGATCGATGTTGACGGTCGGTTCGTCGAGGATCAGGATCGAAGGCCGTTTGATCAACGCATCGGCCAGCCCCAATCGCTGTCGCATGCCGCGGGAGAACGTGCGCACACGTCGATCGATCACGTCAGCGAGCCCGACCTGATCGAGCAGGTACTCGATCCGTTCCGTTGCGTCCGGTTCGCGAAGGCGGTTGAGGCGCGCCGTGTACCGCAGGTTCTCGCGAGCCGTCGCGTCGTCGTAGAACCCGACGTCGTCGGGCAGGTAGCCGATCCGACGTTTCACCGCCAGCGGGTCGCGCCGCGGGTCGAGACCATCGACACGTGCCGTGCCGCCGCTCGGCTCGGTCAAGCCGAGCAGCATCAAGATGGTGGTGGTCTTGCCGGCGCCGTTGGGGCCGAGCAACCCGAAGATCTCGCCACGGCGGATCTGCAACGACAACGAGTCGACGGCCGTGCGATCGCCGTAGCGCTTGGTGAGATCGCTGGTCTCCAGGGCGATCGAGTTCCCGTCGGCACGGGTGCTTCCGCCGCCTCGGTCGGGGTGAGCGCCGAGGGTGCCGTGATCGCCCGGGTCATCGTCGACCGAGGCGGCGGAACAGCCACGCCAACCCGAGGAAGACGAAGGCGATGATGGCGATGGCGATGATCCCCAGAGTCTGTGAACCCTTCACGCCGTAGCGCAGATCGAGGCTCGACGCCTGGCTTCCTGCGCTGGCTCGCAGACCGATCGCATAGTCGCCGGCGAGGGCGTTCTTGGCGGGCTTGATGACGGCGACCACCTGTGTCGACTCGTTCGGCTTGACCTCGTCGACCTTGGGGGGATCGAACGTGACGGTCCATCCCGACGGCGGCGTGGCAGCGAACTGCACGGCGTCGACGGCTGCGGTGCCGGTGTTGCCGACGACCAGCGTCACTCGCTTCTCGCTGTTCGCCTTGCCACTGAAGTTCAACCGCTGGTCGGCTGTGGCGACGTCGAGTTTCGACGATCCGGTGACCTCAGCGGTCAGTTGGAACGAACCCGAAGCACCGGAATCCGACGTGATCGTGACCGCGATCGGATAGCTGCCCTCGGCGGCCGTGTCGGGCGGAGTCGCCGAGACCTTCACCTGCGACGTGCCGTCGGCGTCGACGGTGACGGTGTTGGCGTTCGAGGCCGCGACGGGTGACGCAGTCACCGTCCATCCCTCGGGGCCTTGCGCGGCGAAGGTGAAGGTCTGCGTCTCGGGGGTGTTGTTGGTGACGGTCAAGGTGTAGCTGAACGCCGTGCCGGGGTCGCCGCGCAACGAGGGGAAATCGGCTTTCACGCCCACACCGGAGTCCACGTCGGCCTGCACCTGCACGTCGAGCGGCACGGCCGACTGGCCGGCGCCGTCGGTGACAGTCACCTGCATCGGGTAGTCGCCCGCCGCCGCGTCGGCGGGCACCGTCACCTCTGCGGTGACCTTGCCGGGCGTGTCGGGTGCCGCGGTGACAGCGTTCACGACGAACCCTCCGCCCCGCAGTGTCGTCTTCCAGCCGGTCGGCAGTTGATCGACTGCGACTTGGGCGACGCTGACAGCGGGGGCAGTGACGGAGAGATCAAACTTCACCGTGGATCCCGGGCGGGCGACTACCGATGGGTAGGGAGTCGAAACAATCAGATCAGCGGCTTGTACTCGGCCCCCCGAATCGAGCCACGCCAAGCTGGTCGCGGCGATTGCCACCGATGCGGCGCACCGCAGCAACCTTCGTGGGGAGCACCAACCGCGCTTCGCTGTCGACATCGCAAACCTTTCGATGAATGGATCGAGTCGGATTGTCGTGGCGCGCCGTTCAGGGGGGAGTTGCGTCAACGTTGTGCGCAGGTAAAGGCGTCGGCGCGGCTCAGACGGCGCAGTTGTGGGTATCGAAGGGATGCGACGAGGAAGTGGTGGGTGGTGAGGTGACGACAAGCACACAAAGCGTGGTGTACTCGCTACCGTGTGTGGGGCGCGCGTGGTGATCTGCCCGCCCCGTGCACCAAGGATCGTGGGGCGCAGCCCGTGAGGTACAACACAATCGGCGTGGTGAACGAGGGCCGGAGCGCCCCCAGCGATCGCGACACGTCGACGTGGCGCCTTCGACCGTTCTGGGGCCACGAGCTGTCGGATGCGCAGTTGGCGCGAGCGCCGGGCCCGTTCATCGCCGCAGTCGTGGGTGCGGTCTGCGTGGTGTTGGGCCTGTCGGTCATCTGGCGCGGCGACGTGACCGAAACCGCAGCCGGCTTCTGGCCGATGGCCGGGGTTCCGCTGGTCGCGATGATCCTGCTGCCCGTCAGGCGATGGGCCTGGGTCGTCGCCGGCATGGTGGCGCCGACTGTCGTTGTCATCGTCTTCTGGGACGTCCCGTTGAACGCCGCAGCCTGGTGGTACGCGGGCAACTGCATCGAGCCGGCGGTCGGAGCGCTTGTGCTGCATCGATGCATGGCGTCGTCGTGGGTGACCCGCGGCCGCCTGATGCTGGTGTTTCTCATCGGCGCTGTGA
This sequence comes from Ilumatobacteraceae bacterium, assembly GCA_963805445.1. Taxonomy (GTDB): domain Bacteria; phylum Actinomycetota; class Acidimicrobiia; order Acidimicrobiales; family Ilumatobacteraceae; genus JAENVT01. The sequence goes on from CAWDUI010000015.1 coordinate 65,438, forward strand.
CGGTGGCGCCGATGGTCGGTGGGGCGATCGGCAGCATCGGCACGGTTGTCGGTTATGGCGCGCCGTGGCTCTCGACGTGGCGAGACTGGGTGCTCGGTGACGCCTTGGGCATCCTCGTGGTCGGCCCGCTGCTGATGACCTACAACAGCCGTGGCCCGGTGCGCCGCACCGGCAAGGAGATGATGGCCCTCAGCGTCGTCGTCGTGACTGCGACCGGACTTGCCTTTGCCGATATCGGCGCAAACGGTGCCGCCCTTCTGCCGTATCTGATCCTCATCGGGCTGATCTGGGCCGGCATGCGGTTCGGGAACAACGCGGCAGCGGCCGCCGGGTTCGTTGTCGGGCTCGGGGCCAACATCGCGACAGCGCAGGGGTACGGTCCGTTCTCGGTGAGCCACGGCTCTGTCGATGCCGTGACCTTGCAGATCTTCCTGGCGATCGCCCTGATCTCCAGTTTCGGTGTTGCGGCAATGGCCAGCGATCTCGCGGATCGCGACGAGGTGCATCGGCTGTTGACCGAGCAGGCGACGCACGACGATGAGACCGGGTTGCCGAACCGAGTTCTGTTCGCCGGGCGACTCGACCGAGCCATGGCCGACCACTCGGTCGATGGCCCGGCAATCGGTGTTCTGATGATCAATCTCGACGACTTCAAGCGGATCAGTGATCGCTACAGCGACGCGTTGGTCGGCGCGGCACTCAGTCTCATCGGGCGACGCCTGCGGTCTGCCGTGCGGCCAGCGGATCTGGTGGCTCGTCTGGGCGGTGATGAGTTCGTCGTGCTGTGCGAAGCACTGAGCGGCAGCGACGAGTTCCGCACGATTGCCGACGCGATCAACAACGCCTTGACACCGCCGATCGAGATCGGCGGGAGCCCATACCACGTGAGCGCAAGCATCGGCCTGGCAATGATGACGGGCGATGATCCGATCACGCCGACCGACCTGCTGCGTCGGGCAGACATCGCCTTGCAGCATGCCAAGCGAACCGCTGGCCTGACCATCTCCTTGTTCGACACGGAGCTCGAGGCACACACACGGCGCCGGGTCGAGATCGTCGAAGAGCTGCGCGGGTCGATCGACCGTGGCGAGGTGTCGGTGGTGTATCAGCCTGTCGTTCGCCTGACCACCGGTCGGGTCTCGGAGTTCGAGGCGCTCGCCCGCTGGAACAATCGCCGGTTCGGCAACGTGGTGCCGAGCGAGTTCATCCCGATCGCCGAGAACAGTGGCTTGATCGCGCGGGCTCGGCGACTTCGTGCTGGAGACCGCGTGTCGACAAGTGGTGGCATGGCGGTCGATCGTGGATGATGTCCGCGCGCCGTTGGTTCGCGTTGCCGTCAACGCGTCAGCTCGTCAACTGTGTGACGTCGGCTTCCCCGGCCGGGTACGGCGAATCCTGCGCGCCGCCGCGCTGCCAGCGGATGCGTTGACGCTCGAGATCACCGAGACAGCCATCATGGACGATCTCGACGCCTCGGCGATCGTGTTGATCGAGCTGCGCGAGATGGGCGTGCGTCTGTCGCTCGACGACTTCGGCACCGGGTACTCGTCGATGACGCATCTGCGCCGCATGCCGGTGCACAACTTGAAGATCGACTGCAGCTTCGTCAACGGCCTGGGAAGGGTCGCCGAAGACACGGCGATCGTCGAGGCGATCATCAACCTCGGGCACAGCTTCGGGGTCGAAGTCGTCGCGGAAGGGATCGAGACGGTCGCACAGTTGCGGCACCTCGTTCGACTCGGATGCGACAGCGGGCAGGGCTTCTTGTGGAGCGAGGGCGTCGACGCCGGGACTGCCCGCACGTTGATGCTGACACCGTTCTGGGTCCCCAGCGTCGAGGTCGGGGTCTGACAGCGCGTCAGTCGTCGTCGCCCGTGCCTCGGTACTCGATCAACAGCAACGTTGCGTCGTCGTTGAGACCGGTTCCCACGTAGCTGACGACATGCGCGGAGAGCCGGCGCACGGTCTCAGAAACAGGTACCTGGTCATGCGACGAACGCTCCAGGAAGTCGGCGAGGCGGTCGGCGCCGAAGAGCGTGCCGTCTGGCGACCTCGACTCGGTGATGCCGTCTGTGTAGAACAAGATTCGATCGCCGCGCTGCAATGCGAACGTAGCGACTTCGACGACGTCGCCGCCCAATCCCATCGGCATGGACGGCGAGCACTGCAGCTCGCCGGCGTATGTCTCGTTGCGGACCAGCATCGGCAAGACGTGACCGGCGTTCAGCCAGCTCAGCATGCCGGTCGTGAGGTCCAGTGTGCCGATCTGGCCGGTGACGAAGAACGACTTGCCGAACTGGTCGGCGATCAACCGGTCGGTGTGTTGGTACGCGGCGACGAGATCGCCCTGCTCGCGTCGCGCGTTGCGGAGGCCGCCGACCGCAGCGGTCGACATCAACACAGCCGACATGCCGTGGCCAACCGCGTCGATGATTGCAAAGTCGAGACAGTGATCGTTCAACGCATAGTCGAACGAGTCGCCACCGATCTCGTACGCAGGCTCCAGGATCCCGCCGACCGAGACGCTGTCGGTGGTGCACGACAGAGGCGGCAGCAGGCTCCACTGCGCCTCCGCTGCGGGCGACATCGGTTCGGACCGCCGCGAGCGGTGCCACACGTCGGTGTAGCGACGCCGGGTGACCAGCAACAGCACCAGTGCGGCGACGACGGGCCTCAACATGTCGTTTCGCACCGAGTCGTCCGAGTCGAAGACCAGTTCGATGACGCCGATTCGCTCGCTCCCGTCCGTCAGCGGCACCCACAGAACGGGCCCGTTCGCCGACGTGATGATCTCGTCGTTGGCGAACGCGCGGCCGGCGACGGTTCCTTCGATCATCATCGTCTCGCCGTCGCCGCCTGTCGCCGAGACCCGCTGGAGGATTCGCAGACCGTAGTCGGCGACGAACAGCCGTCCGCTGGTGGCTCCGACGGCGTCGCACACGACCTCGACGAGTGGGGCAACCTCCCAGGGCGGAACACGCCGGGCGGTGTCGAGCAGCCGAGCGACAGCCCGACCGACCGACGCGTCCAGCGTGTGGTCGCCCGTCATCGCAGGCGGGGTGGGCTGGTTGGTTGCATCACGTCGTGGCGACCCTAGACGAATCGCTCACCTCACTCGTATCGTCGGTGACGATTCGATCTCTCCGCCAGGCCCAACGTATCGCAAGGTGGGGGGCTTGAAGCAAGGGCCGCAACGTGCTTCCACTGTTCGTCATCGGCGCACCTGCCGAGACGATGGAGGGGAAGGCAGCGAGATGACCGAGCGCTACGCGGTGGCTCTTGCCGAGGTCGACATGCTGCAGGTCGCACTCGTTGGCGGCAAGGGAGCGAACCTGGGAGAGCTTGCCGCGGATCGGAGACGTGAGTGTGCCGGCTGCCTTCATCGTGACGACGAACGCGTTCCGGCGGATCATGTCGGAAGAGCCGTCGATCGGGGATCGGGTGGATCGGCTGTCGCGCCTGAACCCAGACGACCGGGAGTCGATTCGCAAGATCAGCGCGGAGATTCGCCGCGCCCTCGAGGGGATCGCCATCCCTGAGGCTGTGGAGACGGCGATCACCGCCGCGCTCGTCCGGCTCGGCGATCGAGCCGCCTGTGCCGTGCGATCCAGTGCGACGGCGGAGGACTCACCAACGGCCTCGTTCGCCGGCCAGCAGGACACGTACCTGAACATCGTCGGGCATGCGGCGATCCTCCAGCACGTCAGTCGTTGTTGGGCATCGCTGTTCACCGAGCGTGCCGTGACCTACCGCCTGCGCAACGGCGTCGACCACGGGAAGGTACACATGGCGGTCGTCGTGCAGCAGATGGTGTTCCCGGACGCTGCCGGCGTCGTGTTCACCGCTGACCCGGTCACGTCGAACCGGAAGATCGCCGCCGTGGAGGCCAGCTTCGGACTCGGCGAGGCACTGGTCTCCGGCGTGGTGAACGCTGACGCGTACAGGGTTCGAGACGGCAGGATCGTCGACAAGATGATCGCCGCCAAGCGCGTGCGTCATCCTCGCCTCACCGGGCGGCGGGACGCAGCAACAGGCGGTCGAGCCGGCACGGCAGGAGCAGCCCGCGTTGTCGGATGGGCAGGTCGTGCGGCTGGCCCAGCTGGGCCGGCGGATCGAAGCTCACTTCGGCGTGCCCCAAGACATCGAATGGTGCCTGGTCGACGACGACTTCTCGATCGTCCAGAGCCGCCCGATCACGACGCTGTTCCCGATCCCAGAGGTCGGCGACCGGGACAACCACGTCTACGTCTCCGTCGGTCACCAGCAGATGATGACCGACGCCATGAAGCCCCTGGGGCTGTCGCTGTGGCAGCTGACAACCCCAGCGCCGATGGCCGAGGCCGGCGGGAGGCTGTTCGTCGACGTCACGCAGCGCATTGGCTTCGCCATCGAGCCGTGCCGGCCTCCTCGAAGTTCTGGGGAAGTCTGACCCGCTGATCGGGGACGCGCTGCAGACCGTCCTCGGCCGCGGCGACTTCATCCCGTCGCTGCCCGACGCGGGTCCCGGCGAACCGGTCGTTGGTGGCGCGCCAGCCTCCGATCGAGACCGATCCGGCGATTGTCACCGACCTGATCGGTCACAGCCGGGCCTCCATTGCCGCGGTGCAGTGCGATATTCGCACGAAGTCCGGATCGGAGCTGTTCGACTTCATCCTGGCGGACATCCCGGAGCTGAAGCGGATCCTGTTCGATCCGCGGAGCCATCAGGTCTTCATGGGAGCGATGGAGGCGACGTGGTGGCTCAACGAGCAACTGCTGGCGTGGTTGGGTGAGAAGAACGTGGCCGACACACTCACGCAGTCCGTCCCCAACAACGTCACATCGGAGATGGGGCTGGCGCTCCTCGACGTCGCCGACGTCATCCGCCCACATCCGGAGGTGGTGGCCTTTCTCGAACACGTCGACGACGACGGCTTCCTCGACGAACTGGACAACCTCGAGGGCGGCGGCGAAGCGCGCCGACGCCATCCAGGGCTATCTCGACATGTACGGCATGCGGTGCGTCGGCGAGATCGACATCACGAGACCACGGTGGAGCGAGCGCCCGACCACGCTCGTGCCCTTGATCCTCGGCAACATCAAGAACTTCGAGCCGGGCGCGGCGGAGCGACGTTTCGAGCAAGGGCGGCGCGAGGCGTGGAGGAAGGAACAGGAGTTGCTCGACCGCTTACGGGCCTTGCCCGACGGAGAGCAGAAGGCCGAGGAGACCAAGCGAATGATCGACCGCGTCCGGACTTTCATCGGATACCGGGAGTATCCGAAGTTCGGCATGGTGAGCCGCTACTTCGTGTACAAGCAGGCGCTGCTGGAAGAGGCCGAGCGCCTGGTGCACGACGGCGTGATTCGTGACAAGGAGGACATCTTCTACCTGAGGTTCCAAGAGCTCCACGATGTCGTGCGCACGCACCACGTGGACGAGGAGCTCATCTCCCGGCGCAAGAACGAGTACCGCTCACATCGGGCGCTCACGCCGCCCCGAGTGCTGACGTCGGATGGCGAGGCTGTCGCCGGCGTGTACCGACGCGACGACCTGCCCCCGGGCGCCCTCGCCGGCCTCGCGGTTTCCGCCGGGGCCGTCGAAGGACGTGCCCGCGTCATCGTCGACCTGGCCGAGGCCGACCTCGAACCGGGCGACATCCTCGTCACCGCGTACACCGACCCCAGTTGGTCGCCGCTGTTCGTCGCGATCGGCGGTCTCGTGACCGAGGTCGGCGGCATGATGACCCACGGCGCAGTGATCGCGCGGGAGTACGGCTTGCCGGCCGTGGTGGGGGTGGAACATGCCACGCGCCTCATTCGTGACGGGCAACGGATCCGCGTGCACGGAACAGAGGGGTATGTCGAGATTCTTCCCGTGGCGTCCTGATCTCGGGACGACTCGGAGGTTGCTCGGCGACGGGCAACGCGTTCGTCAGCCGATGTCGCGCCGGCGCAGACCGACGACGCCGGCGCTGCCGAGCGCGCCGGCCGCGGCCAGGAGCACCACGATCGGTGTCCAGGCGAAGCCCACGGCGGGCATCAGCGGGACGTGCTCGAACGGCGAGAGGTCGACGATCCACTGTCGGCAGGTCGAGCAGCGCCGCGAACATGGTGATGACGAAGGCGACGACGACGGTCGCCCACGTGCCGACCGCGAGGCGCGGCAGGAGGCCACTGAGCGCAATGCCGACGGCGACGAACACCCACATCGCCGGGGCGTAGGCGAGCGACGCTCCGAGCACCCGGGTCACCAGCGATGAGTCGCCGGTGGCAATCGCCGCACTGATACCGATCGAGCCACCGGCGACGGCCAGCACGATCACCGAGCCGGCGGCGGCGACCAACGCGTATGCGGCTGCCCAACGCGTCCGTGACACGGGCGACGCGAGTAGCGGTTCGGCCCGCAACGCGGTCTCCTCCGACCGCAGCCGGAGGATCGACTGGATCGAGAAGCCGCTGCCGATCAGTGCGGTGATGCGGGTCGAGGTCGCCAGATACGACTCGACGAGGCTCGCGCCGCTGCCCTTGGCGATGAGGATGTCGGCCATCTGCGGGTTGTCGCGGACGAACGTCTCGATGGAGTTGGTGATCGAGCCGTAGGCGATGCCGCCGAACGCCACACCGGCGCACCAGCCGGCCACGGTGCTCCGTTGGAGTCGGGTGGCGAGCGCGAGCGGTGAGCGGAGGCCCGGACGTGCGTGGGCTCGGCCGGGGCGGGGGGCGACGAGTCCGGCGCCGAGATCGCGCCGTGCGAGCATTGCCACAGCGACTCCGACCAGCCCGATCGACACGGCCAGTGCGAACGCGAGTGGCCACCATCGTTCGCCGGCCCAGGCATGCGATTGCTGCACCCAACCGATGGGGGAGAGCCACGACAGCCCACCGCCGTGCATGTCACCGATCGCCCGGAGGACGTAGCTCACCGCGAGCACGCATCCGGCGAGGCCGTACGCCAGCCTGGTGTTGTCGGTGATCTGCGAGGTCACCAACGTGACGGCTGCGAACACCAGGCCGAGCGCGACGAACTCGAGTGCGAACGTCACGGATCCGAACACGCCGAGGCCGATCCCACTCACCGCGATCGCGATCAGCACGCCGAGCACGACGTTCATCACCGCGACGACGATCCCGCCGGCCAGGAGCGGTGCGTGGCGGCCCACTGGCAGAGAGCGGACGAGCTCGAGTCGGCCGGCCTCCTCCTCGCCTCGAGTCAAGCGGCCGATCATCAGGATGCTCATCAGCGCGGCGATCACCAGCCCCGGTGCTCCGATCTGGAACGCGATCTGGCCGCCGAGCGTGTCGAGTGCGAGCGGCGGTCCGTTGAAGGCGATGATCGCCGGGTTGTCTCGATGCTGCCGCTGCCGCATCCAAGTCGGCCTGCGTGGGGAACAGCCCCTTCGTCCCCGCTGCCGATGCGCCCACCATCAACGCCGTCGCCCCGACCCACACGGCGATGCGGACGCGATCGCGCCGCACGATCGCCCGGACCAAGCCCCCACGTCTGGGCCACGTCGCCGTGCCCGCGATGCGACCCGCTCACACCCGCACCCCGCTCTTGTCGGGCTCGCCCCCGGTCATTTCAGCGACCCCGTAGTGGCGGAGGAAGAGCTCCTCGAGCGTGGGCGGCGAGCACGTCAGCGCCTCGATGGTGCCCGTGCCGAGCCGGTGCACGATGTCGTCGAGTCGTTCGTTGTCGACTGAACACGTGACCCGCACCCCGCGGGCGGTCGGATCGACCGCGAGGTCGTGCACGCCGTCGACGCTGGCGAGGTCGACAGGTCGGGCGAGGTCGGCGACCACGCTGGTGCGCCGGACGTGGCGGAGCTCGGCGAGTGTGCCCGTTTCCACCGTTCGCCCGGCACGGATGATGCTCACGCGGTCGCACAGTGCCTCGACCTCGGCGAGGATGTGACTCGACAGCAGCACGGTGCGACCCTCGTCGATAGCTTCGTGAATGCAGTCCTGGAACACCGACTCCATCAGCGGGTCGAGGCCCGACGTCGGTTCGTCGAGGATCAGCAACTCGACGTGCGACGCGAGCGCAGCGATCAGACCGACCTTCTGGCGATTGCCCTTGGAGTAGGTGCGGGCCTTCTTGGTCGGGTCGAGCTCGAACCGTTCGATCAGCTCGTCGCGCCGTCGTTCGTCGACATCGCCGCGCAGGCGGGCCAGGAGATCGATGATCTCACCGCCCGACAGCTTGGGCCACAGGCTGACATCGCCCGGCACGTATGCGAGCCGACGATGGAGATCGACCGCGTCGGTCCACGGGTCGCCGCCGAGCAGGCGAACTGCTGCCGGAGTCGGCGCGGAGCATCCCGAGCAGCACGCGGATGGTCGTGGTCTTGCCGGCGCCGTTCGGCCCGAGGAAACCGTGGACCTCCCCGAAAGCCACGCGAGGTCGAGACCATCGAGGGCTCGGGTCGTGCCGAACGTCTTGACGACCTCGCGTGCCTCGATCGCCTGGGCATCGGATGGGGCAGACGTGGTACTCATGAAAGATCCTTTCCAGGAGTGTGGGTATCGGCGGCGCTCGCCGGGCGCGCCGCGTTGGAACAGAGCCAGAACTCAGCAGGTCGAACCCCATCCGCATCCACCGTTCGACCACCGAGGGATCGGTGATCGATGCGCCGAGAAGGCGTTCGACGTGCGGACGGAGCAGAACGATCCCGAGATCCATCGAGGTGAGCAGCAACGCCCGCATCGTGGGGTCGGCGGTGGGTCGCACCGTGCCGGCCGCCTCCATCTCGGCGAGCCCGGAGGTCGTCACGCGCATCATGCGATCGAACCAGTCGCGTCCGGCGTCGCCGCCGTCGAGCAGCGATCGGCCGACGTAGACGATCGCCGGCCCGGCGCCCTCGATCTGCAGGAGTTGGGCCAGTGCGGCATCGCCTCCGGTGTTGGCCAGCGTGGCCATCGCATCATCGATGATTGCAACCACCGCCTGATCGCACGCCGCGACGAGGCCGCTCTTCGAGCCGAAGTGATGCAACACGAGCGGGCCCGATACGCCGGCCAGCTCGGCGACGTGTCGCACCGTGGTGGCACGGACCCCGTCGCGCCCGATCAGCTCGATCGCCGCGGTGATGAGGCGCGTCGCGGCCGTCAGCGGGGAGTCGGGTGGCTGAACACACGTTCAGCACGCGTAGCTGAACGTGTGTTCAGTCGTCAAGCCAGAAAGGACGCTCTGAGTATCAGTGGCCCCAGTTGTTGGGCACCCAGGCGGTGTGGGCGATGACCGCGACCTTCAAATCCTGATTCGTGGCGGCGTTGTCGGCTCGAAGCGCTCGTTGCGCCGATCCAACCTCGGGACTAGGGCGACGAATGTGCCCGCAGAAAGCGGCGCAGGGCGGCGTTGAACGGCTCGACCGCATCGACGTTGCAGACGTGACCGGCTCCCGGCAGGTGGACGAGTTCGGAGCGCGGAATCGATCGATGCAGGTCAGCGGCGACCCCCGTTGGGGCGCGAGTGTCCCCCTCACCGTAGATGAGCAGCGTGGGGACACGGATCGAGGCGAGCACGTCGGTGAGATCCTCGGTGCACGCCCGAGCCATGGCCCGCAGCCCCGCCGGATGGAACGACCGAAGCGACTTCGCATATTCATCGACGACACCGGCCGGAGCGGAGGCAGCGAACATCGTCGGCAACAACGTTTCGACGAGCTCTCCCGGGGTGAGGCGGGAAAGCTCGAGCGCCTGGTCGAGTCGCCGATCGACCTCGGCCTGGGGGAGGGAACCGGCCCATCCGGCATAGCTCCCGACGAGGGTGATCGTGGATGCCGCGTCCTGGTGCCGGCGGCAGAACTCGATGACGACCGCACCTCCGAACGAGAGGCCCACAATGTGGGGCGGCTTTGGCAATCCCAGAGCGGCAATGAACCCTGCCAGAGCGTCCGCGAAGCCAGGGATGCCGAACGACTCGGGCGGATCGTCCGAGCCGCCGGCGCCGGGGAGGTCCACGGCAATCACGTCGAAATCGTCGGCCAACGCGTCAAGCTGCGGCCGCCAGGTCGACGGCCCGTCGCTGACGTAACCGTGCACCAGTACGACCGGATGTCCTCGACCTGCTCGCTCGTAGGTCATGAGAAGTCCGCCCACCTCAACCGAGCGCATGGAGTGAGTCTTGCACCAGCCGGTCGGGGCTCGGCACGGGCGTGCGCAATCGCACGGTCTCAGTTGCAGGCGGGGTGTTGTGGCTGGTTGCCGGGGACCACGCGGTCCCATTCGTCGGGGTGAGCTCGAGGTTCTTCGTGGACGATGAGAGGTGGTGGTGAAGGTGGTCGGCGAGCGCCTCGGTGTCGTGCGCAGCGCCGGCGATGTAGCTGGAGCGTCGGGTGCGCATCAGGCTGCCGCCGAGCAGGTACATGCCTGGTGCGCCGGTGACGACGCCGCCGTCGTGACGCACCCGGCCCTTGTGGTCGAGCACCGGCACGTCGAGCCACGAAAGGTCGGGACGGAAGCCGGTCGCCCAGAGGATCGTGCCGATGTTGCGACGGCGCAGATCGACTTCCAGGGTGGCGGCCGCACCGACTGACGTCGGCTCGAACCGATCTGGGGGCTCGACCACGCCGGCGTCGACGCGGCGCTCCCATTCGTCGAACCGATCGAGCAGGCGATTCAACTTCAAGTCGGCGAGTCGGCAGGTGTTGGCGAGGCCACCCGAGAAGAGGGCCACGCCGTCGCGGATCGTGCCGAGGCGACCGACGACCTCGACGCCGAGTGCGGCGAGCGAGTTGAGATCGAGCGATCGGCGTTCGGGAGTGCCGATCAATTGCGGAGAAGGGACGTGACGGGCTCGGATGAGATCGTCGACCTCGTCGTAGCGCTGGTCGAGGACGCCAGCGGCCTCCATCCACCAGAAGATGTCGCGCCCGCGGTAGCTGCGCGGCATCCTCACGTGCTCGCCGACGGCAAGCGTGACGTGCCGTCCGCTGCGTTGGATCTCGTCGGCGAGTTGCAGCCCGGTGGCCGATCCACCGACGACGAGCACTCCGGCGTCATCGAGCTGGTCGGGTGACCGATACGTGAGCGGCGTGACGCTGGTGACCGCCGACGGGGTGGCCGCGGCGATCGCCGGCACCTTGGCGACGTTGTATGCCCCGCTGGCGAGCACGACCGTCGCGCAGTTCCAGACGCCGCGGTTGGTGATGACCTGATAGCCGGTGTCCGGTGGCCGCAACGCTGGTCACCGTCGTGCCGGTCTGCACAGGGGCGTCGATGCTGGTGGCATAGCTGTCGATGAACTCGACCACCTCGGGCATGGTCATGAAGCCGTCGGGGTCGTTTCCGGCGTACGTCTTCCCCGGCAGTGTCGCCTGCCAGTTCGGGGTGAGCAACCGCAGCGAGCGCCACCGCTCGGTCCGCCATGAGTTCGCCACCTCACCGCGCTCGAGGACCACATGGTCGATCGAACGTTCGGCGAGCCGGCGACTCATGGCGAGACCGGCGTGGCCGGCCCCGATGATCACGGTGGTGGTGTCCATCGGCAAATCGTCTTTCCGCTCAGCCGACGCGGACGGTGACGTTGGTCGGGTTCGTCATGATGTCGAACACGGCGGAGCGCTTCTGCGACTGAGCGACCAGGGCCTCGATCTCCTCGGCATCCGCGTCGGCGTCGACGTCGAAGCGAACCTGGACGTCGTTGAAGCCGTTGCGGATATCGGGATCGGCCCCGAGGATGCCGAGGATGTTCATCGTTCCCTCGACCGTGGCCGTGACCGACCGCAGCTGGATGCCGCGGTTCTGAGCCACGGCGGCGACGCCTGCCGTCAGGCAGCTGCCCAGCGCCGAGAGGACGATCTCGACTGGCGTGGGGGCACGATCTTCGGAGGCGAAGACGGCGGGATGGTCGGCGTCGACGGTGAACGTGGCCTGGTGGACGTGGTTCTGGCCGAGGCCGGAGAAGCCCTCGATCGTCGAGCGGCTGTAGGTGCCGTGCGTCCACGTGGTGGTGGAGCGCCAGGTGAACTCAGCGGCTTCGGGAGCTTGGCTGAGCGCGTTGCGGGCGTCGAGCAGGGCGGCGCTGTTGACGCCGTTGTCGACCGGGTTGCTGGTGATGGTCATGTTGTTGCTTCTCTCTGTGTTGTTGTGTTGGTGAGATTGAGATCGACGGGCAGTTCGGCGAGGCCGCGGAGCACGAGGCCGTCGCCGTGCGTCCAACGCAGGTGCGTCGCGGGGGACGCCGAGTCGAAGGTGCGGGAATCGCCCGAGCAGGGCGGTGAAGGCGATACGTGCTTCGAGGCGAGCCAGCGGTGCGCCGAGGCAGAAGTGGGGGCCGTACCCGAAGCCGAGGTGCGACTTCGGCGGACGGCTGATGTCGAGCACCTCGGGGTCTTCGCGTACGTCAGGATCGTGGTTGGCGCCGCCGAGGCAGACCAGCACCTGCTTGCCGGCGGGGACCTCGACGCCGCCCAATTCGACGGGCTCCGTCGAGACGCGGAACGTCGCGTGAGGGACCGGTGCGGAGTGGCGGATGAGCTCCTCGATCGCTGCCGGCATCCGCTCTGGTTCCTCGGCCAGCAGCTGCAACTGGTCGGGGTGGTCGAGCAGGTCGACGACGCCGTTGCCGATGAGGCTCGTCGTGGTGTCGGTGCCGGCGACGATGAGCTGGAAGAGGCTCGACAGGAGCTCCTGCTCGTTCAGCCGCTCGTTGTCGTCGCTCGCCGTGACGAGCACACCGACGAGGTCGTCGGAGGGGGTTCGGCGATGCGTCGCCACGAGGTGCTCGAAGGTAGGTGACGATCGAGTCGGATGCGGCGACGGCCTCGGGCGGCGGCGAACCGCTCCACGGCTGGAACAGGGTCCGGAACCAGCGGTACAGCGCTTCCTGGTCCGCCGGCGGGATGCCGAACAGCTTGCCGATCACCCGGAACGGCAGCGGATGGGCGAAGCCCTCGACCAGATCGACGACAGCGCCGGGCTCGGTCGCAGCGAGTTCGTCGAGGAGCTCGTCGACGATGCGCACGATGGCGGGTTCGAGCGCGGCGATCCGCGTCGGAGCAAAGGCCCGGGCGACGACCTGGCGCAAACGGGTGTGATCCTCCCCGTCGACGGCGAGCATGTGCCGGGCGAACGCAGGACCGGGAAGGCCGGCATCGACGACCTCCGGATCCTCGTCGAGGGCGGCGAGGAAGTCCTTCGAGAACCGGGTGTCACGGAGTGCTTGGCGAGCGGCGTCGTGACCGACCACCAGCCACGCCTCGTGCCCGTCGGCCAGGCGCACCTGGTGCACCGGGCACTTCGAGCGCATGTCTGCGAACAGGGGGTATGGGTCGCTTTGCGTCGCGGTGTCCCAGCCGCCCCAGGTTGCGGGGATCTCAGGCATCGCCGTGCTCCTTGCAGAAGCCCGAGCACACCAACGACATGTGCTGGATGCGGCCGTTCGGTCCGCCGTCGGCGTAGCAGTGCTGCTCGACGACGAAGTCGTCGTGGCCGAGGCGGCCACCGTGGACGTGCAGGCGCCAGCGGAGCTGGAGCCGTGAGCCGACTTGACCGACGGTGGCGTCGAGCATCTCGTACTCGTCGAATCCGCCGAACCACGTCGTGAAGGCGCCGCAGACTGCGTCGCGCCCTTCCCATTCGCGCAGGCCGCGGGGCACGAGTGCACGGAGCGTGACGTCTGGCTCGAGCGCCAGGGCGAGCCGGTCGAAGTCGCCCGCCGTGAGCCGTTCGATGAACAGGCCGGCGGTGGCGAACTGTGGTCCAGTTGGGGAAGTGACTGTCGTCATGCCACCGTTGTACGACGGCGTGAGGTGTGCTCACATCGGGCAGCTACCCCATCTTTGGTCGACGCACGCCGATTTGTCAGCCGGCGAGTGCATCGACAAGGCCGGTGCGCATTGCGAACAGCGCGGCCTCGGTGCGGGTGCTGACACCGATCTTCGTGTAGATGTGCTCGAGGTGCGACGACACCGTCTTGCGGCTGATCGTGAGCTTCGATGCGATCTCGGGGTTCGACAGGCCACGAGCGAGCAGGACGAGAACGTCGGCCTCTCGGCGTGTGAGCCCGGATGGCAACACGGCGCGACGGCCGACCCGATGGCCGGCGACGCGCAGCACGGCATTGACGGCCTCGGGATCGAGCCGTCCGTCGCGGACCTCCTGATTGATGGTCGCCACGGCGGCGTCGCCGTCCATTGCCGGCCGGTGCGGGCGGGCTTGGCGGAGTGCCTGATACACGTCGGCCGCAGCGAGCACCCGGGCCGCGGGCCCGATCGCACTGGCCGTCAGCCCGTGCGGATAGCCGCTGCCGTCGAGGCGCTCGTGGTGCTGCGCGGCGCAGGCGACGGCCGATTTCATCGCCGCCACGCGAGCGAACATGCGCTCCGAGAGATATGGGTGGGTGCGTGCCCGCTCGCTCTGCGCCAGGGTCCACGGCTCGGTCGCATCCCACACGCCGCTGGGCACGCCGACCATGCCGATGTCGTGGATCGCCCCGGCCCGGCGCACGTTCGACGCATCGTCGTCCGACAGCCCCATCGCCGTGCCGGCCTCTGCCGCCAGTTCAGCGACGCCGCGCGAATGGCCGAGGAAGAACGGTGACTTCAAGTCGGCGAAGTCGCCCAACGCGTCGAGTGCCGTGTCGAGCTTCTCGCCGGTCAAGTACTCACCGAGACGCGGGTCGAGCGCGATCACCTGATCCCATGCCTGGAACGAGCCGAGCCCATCGAGAAAGAACTCGGGTCGGGCGCAGAACCGATCGACCAGTTCCGGGTCGAACTGCGTGCCGCGGCGTGATGTGGCGATCTCGACGGCTGCTTCCACACCGCCGGTGTGATGGAACGCTTCGATGTTGTCGGCGAGATGCACGAGCCGGATGGCGAGCGCCAGGTCGTTCTTGCCGGCGCGACCCGGCACGCCCTTTCCATCCCAGCGCTCGAAGGCCTGGATGAGCGGTGCCGACACGGACTCGCCGAGGTCGAGGCGGCTGGCCAGATCGCTCGCCGCCTGGCAATGGGATTCCATCACCTTCTGCACATCGCGGCCAGCGGTGGCCAGGAACTTGCCGACCATGCCGATCCTGCGCAACCTGGAGCTTCCGTGGCCGAGGTGCTTGGCGACGAACATCGCCATCGCCATCGGAGCGAGGTCGTCGTCGTGGCTGTCCGCGTACAGGTGCATCTCGTCACCGAAGAACTCGGCCAATTCGCTCGTGTCGGTCGCACATCCGACCCAGGTGAGCAGCGAGGTGTAGTACGTGGCGGCACTCAGCTCGGGACCCACCTCGGCGTCTTCGGCCAACCGCATCGCGATCACCGTCTGGCGCAGCACTCGCTCCATCGGACGACCCATGCCGAGGTCGGACACCAGCGACAGGGTCGCAACGAGCTCCGAGAGCTTCACACGTTCAGACGGCATGCGGCGCAGCGTAATGATCGGCGCGTCGCGTCGTTGAGCGCACGTTCGGAGAACAGATCGTGCCATTGGTCATCTGGTCGCGGTACTAAGGCCCTGGCAACGAACGGGTTCAGAGTCCATCGTGGAAGCACACCCTCGTGCCTGCCGCCCTCACGGTGTTGGCACGCTTGAACATGTGGAGCCCGGAATGACAGCCCGCCGACGGAAAGTCGTGTTTCGATTGCTGGCGATCGGTCTCGGTCTGCTCACGGTGGTTGCGTCGTGCAGCGCCGACCTGCGAACTGGCGCGCTCGCGGGCGCGGTGCGTACTCCGCCGCTCGTCGTCGCGTCGATCAGCCTTCCCGATGCCCGCAACGATGCTGCGCCGGTGACGATGAAGGCGCCGCCCGGCGAGTTGTACCTCGTCTACTTCGGCTACACGAGTTGCCCCGATGTGTGCCCGACAACGATGAGTGACATCAGCGTGGCGCTCGACGATCTGTCGGTTGCTCAGGCGAGCAAGGTCACCGTCGCAATGGTGACCGTCGATCCGGAGCGAGACACCGCCGGTTTCCTGACCGGCTACCTCGACCACTTCTTCGATCACAGCATCGCCATGCGGACCACCGACGCTGCTCAGCTGGCGGCGGCCGCCAAGGCATTCGGAGTCAAGTTCGAGGTCGCACCACATGCGCCTGGCGATTCATACACCGTTGCTCATACCGCGGTCACCTACGTCGTCGACGACACGGGCACGGTCGTCGTCGAATGGCCATTCGGGCTCGACACCGAAGCCATGACATCCGATCTCTCAAGCCTGTTGAACAAGGAGGCCACATGAGCAGCAACATCTCGCGGTCCCGTGCCGCCAGACGCACGCTGGTGGCCGCGCTCGCCGCTACGTTCCTGGTCGCTTCGTGCGGCAGCGACCAGCAGTCCGTCGACGCGACCGGCTCGCCCGCCGCCGCATCGATCGACGTCAGTTCCGTGTGGGCGCGTACGTCGCCAATGGTCGCCGAAGCTGGAGCTCTCTACCTGACCATCGACAACAACGGTGGGCTCGACGATGCGCTCATTGCCGCACATGTCGACCCGTCGATCGCCAAGACAGCCGAGCTCCATGAAACGGTCGCCGTCGAGACCAGCATGGCCCCTGCTGCAGGCGGCCGGGCGGGACCTCGGCGACGGCAGCCGCCGAGACGATGATGGAGATGCGTCCGGTGGATCGGATCATCGTCCCTGCACAGGGTTCCGTCGTCCTCGCTCCGGGCGGGTACCACATCATGATGATGGGGCTCGTCGAGCCACTCACTGTCGGCAGCGCCCTGAACGTGACGCTGACGTTCGAGGTGTCCGGCGACAAGGTTGTGATCGCGACTGTCCGTGACACGGCACCCTGAGATCGTCCAGCCGGACGCTGCGCTTCCTGGCGGCCGCGGTGCTGATCCCAGCGCTGGGGATCGCAGCGGTGTCGTGCGGCGGTAGCAACGGAGCGTCCGACAAGGCGTCGAAAGTCGTCGAGATCGTCATTCCGGCGGGGACGCAGGACAAGCTGAACCGAGGCGAACTCGTCGACGTGATGCCCGCCGAACTGACCTTCAGAGTCGGCGACATCATCCGCATCCGCAACGATGACACAGCCGACCAGTACGCCGGCCCGTACCTGGTGCAGGCCGGCCAGCAGTTCGAACTCAAGTTCGGGGCCCCCGGCCGATACGGGGGTCTGTGCAACCTGTCGGGCGGGGCCACCTACTCGCTCGTGATCACCGAGTGAATCGACGGTCACGATGGGAATTCTCGCGCGGGCTCTGCTGACATCACCGCCGTTCTCGCCACCGGCTGCGGCGATTCCGGCAGCACGAGTGCAGCGGCGTACTCGGCGAAGGATCTCGTCAGCGGCGCCGATGTATCCGTCGCGTCGCTTCGCGGGACACCCGTGCTGTTGGTGAGTTGGGCCACGTGGTGCACCGAGTGCGACGAAGAACTGTCCGGCCTCCAGCACTTCGCCGAATCGAACGCCGCTGACGGCATCGAGATCGTGGCCGTCAACATCGACGCCGCAGACGTGACCGACGAGATCAGCGCCAAGATCGACAAGCACGGGCTGACCACATCGCTGTGGCGAGACAGGCGCAACGAGTTCAAGCGGGCCTTCGGAGCACTCGGTGTGCCCGACGACGGTCCTCCTGGATGCGGACGGCGCGGTGGTCGGTCTCTTTCCTGGCGCCGTCGACTTCGACGATCACGTGATCCGCGACGCCCTCGAACAGGTGCGGGTCACCTGAGCGCCATGGGCTTGTCCACCGCACTCGTCGCGATCGGTGGTGAGCAGGTACGAGACGGCTCGTTGCTGATCGCCATCCCCGTCGCTGTCGCGGCCGGCCTGGTTTCCTTTCTGTCTCCCTGCGTGCTGCCGCTGGTGCCGGGCTATCTGTCGTACGTCACCGGCTCGTCGGCGCAGGACCTCTCCGACGGAACCTCGGATGCAGCACCGCCACACTCCGCCCGGCGAACGGCGCTGGGTGCACTCGGCTTCGTTTTCGGAATCTCCATCGTGTTCGTCTCGTTCGGGGCCTTGTTCGGCGGTCTCGGGCGCGTTCTTCGCGACAACGAGGTCGTTCTGACACGGGTGTTCGGCGTGATCACCATCTTGCTCGGCCTCATGCTCGCTGGAGTCTTCGGTCGCTTCGCGTTGTTCAACAAGGAAGCCCGCATCCACACGCTTCCACGTGCCGGCATCGCCGGCGCCCCACTTCTCGGCATCGCCTTCGCGCTCGGATGGACTCCGTGCATCGGGCCCACCCTCGGCGCGGTTCTCGGGCTCGCCGCATCCAGCGACAATGCTTCAGCGTCGCGAGGAGCCTTCCTGTCGTTGATGTACTGCCTCGGACTTGGCGTCCCATTCCTGATTGCGGGGCTCGCCTTCGATCGAGCGATGCATGCGATGGCCGTCGTCAAACGTCACTACCGTGCGGTCATGACCATCGGCGGATCGGTGCTGGTTGCAATCGGCATCCTCCAGGTCACCGGCATCTGGACCCAACTCATGGACCGACTGCAGTCCAACTTCGGCGGCACCAAACTGCCGCTGTGATGTTCGAGCCCCATCACTCAACTCGCGAAGTGTGTACTTTCGATGCACAGGGGGTCTATCGAAAGTACACACTTCGTCCGGGCGTGGTGCCGTCCTGAACTCGATCCAGTTCGATCGTCCTACGTTCTTGATGTGGAACTCATCCTTTTCTAGCGCCATGCGTGTGACCACACGATGATTGAAATTGCGGCGCCTGAGCCAGAGCGGTCGACCACCGCCGCGCCGCACGAGGCGACTGTCAGCGAAGACTTCGCTGCCTTCTACGACCGTGAGATCCGCAGGGTCGTCGGATTGACGTACGTGTTGTCCGGCAGCCGGGCCGGGGCGGAGGACCTCGCTCAGGACGCGTTCCTCGCCGCGTATCGCCACTGGGACCGCATCAGCTTGTACGAGGAGCCAGGTGCATGGGTACGTCGAGTCGCGGTCAACCGAGCGATCTCGGCCGGACGACGACGCGTCGCCGAAGCGAAGGCGCTCGTCCGTCTGAGCAGCGCGCCAATTGCTCTCCCCGAACTCTCGGTCGACAACAAGGATCTGTGGTCGGCAGTGCGCCGGCTACCGCCGCGGCAAGCGCAAGTGATCGCGCTGCGCTACTGGGATCAGCGCACCACTCACGAGATCGCCGAAATCCTCGAGCTCTCCGAAGCGACCGTCAAGAGCCACCTCCAGCGAGCGCGCCAGACGCTCGCCGACACACACCCGAAGGACTGAGACGAATGCTTACACTCGAGGACCGACTCGAAGCCGCAACCCGCGAACTTCACGAAGTGCTCGACAAGGCCGCCCTCCGCCCGGCGACGGCCGTGAAGCAGCGACTCCGGCGTCGCCGGCACGCTGTGACCGCCCTCGCGGCAATCATCACCGTGCTCGCGGTAGCGGGACTCGGCTTCGTCGTGACACGCGACGTGGAGCCAATCGAGCCCGGCTCGTCGACATCCGATCCCGCCGCAGCGCAGTTGCTGTTCCCGCCTGGTGCCAGCGAAGCCGACGTGCACCTCTACCTCGGTCCCGATCTCCCCACGTCTGCCAAAGTCATCATTGAAGCTCCCGACGGCGCGCTGTTCCGTGTCGCGATCAGCGAGCGTGGGGGATGGCAAGAGACACCCGATGTGGAGCGTCGCGATTTCAATGGTCGAACGTTCACCGTCGAATCCGTCGACAGCGAACTCGCCTATGTCTCCCTGAATGATTGTGCTGTCGTCGGCGTCGACCAGTGGGCTCCGAACGCACAGGCGTGGGACGCTGATGCGTCGGCTCTCCTCGATACGTTGACGATCAACGGGCTCACCGCCAACGTCGCCTTGCAGTCGGGGTGGAGGTCGTACGGCGTCAGCCACGGTGGCCACCTCGTCCAACTCGCGTTCAGTTCCAAAGCCGCTGGTTCCCCGCGCGGTGTCGCGTTCGATGCAGGCACCGGATTCGGCGGTTGCGGCGATCTTTCGACTCACCCCCGCAGACGGGCCATTCATGTCGACCACCTTCAACAACCAACGGGCATGGACTGTCAGCGATACAGCCAACTCAACGGTGTCTCTCATTTGGCAGGACGGACCGAATGCGGTCGGACTGTCGGGACAAGCGTCTCTCGAGGAACTCAAGCAGATCGCCGGCAGCCTCGAGCACAACCACGCCGACGAGTGGGCGCGCGTCCTTTCCTCAGGCGAAAACCTGACAGGCACCCAAGGCACTACACCACCCGCGACAGCAGCGCCCGGAGTGTCGACGGCCAGTGCCAACAGTTGCGGCACCCCGACGCTCACGATCACACAGGCGAACGCAACGTCGCCGAACTCGCCACAGACCACTTGGTGAGATGCCGCAGTGAAGAGCAGGTCCGGAAATTCTTCCAATCCGCTAGTCAGGTGATGTTCGTCGGCAGACCTGCGGGCGATGTGCATTCGCGGTCGGAGGTTCGGTGATACCAGTCCGCCATTTCGATGACCGGTGCGTTGAAGAGCGATGAGTTCAGCACGTCAACCCAGCGTCCCGCTTGCTCGCATCGACGGAACGCGGACTGCCACTGACGTGGATGTAAGCAACCTCCGACGCAACACGACAGGCTGAACTGTCACAGCGACAGGACAGACTGTCGACTCCCCAGTGAGAGACAGTTGCGGAACATGGCCGGCGCAGCGATCCGCCGATCGGCGTGCGACCGGGCGCTCGGCGCTATCGACACGGGAGGCGTCGTGGTAGGCATGGTGGTCTACCGCGATGCACAAGGAGGCCTTGTGGACCGAGAAGCGCTGAGCGCCGAGAAGTACGAGCAGCTGTTCGGCGCGCCGCCTGACCTGGCGGCTGGACCAGACCCCGAGCTGATGGCAATTCTTCGCCGTGTGATCTTCGGCGAGGTCTTTCACATCGGCGGCCTTGATGACCGCACTCGCGAACTGATCACCGTTGTGGTGCTGGTGACGAACCAGACGCTGCCGCAGCTTCGTTCGCACACCGCAGCAGCGCTCAACGTCGGCGCTACCCCTGTCGAGATTCGCGAGGCGGTGTATCAGTGTGCGCCGTTTCTTGGCTTCCCCAAGACGCTGAATGGCGTCGCTGTCATCAACGAGGTGTTCGCCGAACGCGGCATTGAGCTGCCCTTGCCTGATCAGGCGAGGGTCGTGGAAGACGAGCGTTTTGAACGAGGTCGAGCAATCCAGCATCCGCTTTACGGGGACACGATCCGCGACAACCTCGCCGGTCTGCCCGATGACCTTCTCGGCGTCGTGCCGCGCTTGCTGACCGAGTTCTGCTTCGGTGACTTCTACACCCGGTCGGGTCTCGATATTGCGCTCCGCGAGCTGTTGGTGTTGTGCCTGTTGGCGGCGCTCGGCGGCGATGAAGCGCAGCTGCAGTCCCACACCGCGGGGAACATCAAGGTGGGCAACACCGTGGATGTCCAGATCGCCGCCATGATTCACTGCATTCCCTACGTCGGGTTCCCGCGAGCGCTGAACGCGATCCGCACCATCAGCCAGGTCGCGACACCCAGACCTGCCGATCTCGCGCAGTAGCGGGGCCGTTCGTGTCACGTGTCATGCCCCACCGACGATCACCACTTCGTTGCCTTCGGGGTCGGCAACCCGCCAGCGATCCGCTGACTCGTCGAGGAGCCGCCCACCGGCTGCGACGGCGGAAGCGAGACGCGTCCGCGCGACGTCCGACGGCACCGCGAGCTCGAAGTGGATGCGGTTGCGCTGCCGACGCCGATCCGTCTCCGAAGCATCGAGCTCTTGGAAGACCACCACCGGGTTCAGCCGCCGCGGATCGTGGATGTCGATGACCCCGGCTCGCCGGTCGTTGGAGTATCCGAGTGCGGCGATCCAGAACGCGCTGGACTGCGGCGACGTCGGCGGCGTCGAGGAAGAGCTGAGCGAAGCGCGGCAGCCCCGTATCCGCAGTGGCCCCGAGTTCGCGGGCAGCGGTCTGGATATTTCCGGCGAGGTCGGTGAAGTCGACCTCGAGGCCGTGGGCGTCGTTTTCCCACTGGTCCTTACCGCTGTCGATGATCACGAGCCCGGGGCGCAGGTCGACCAGCAGCGGGAAGCCCGCGTCGTCGGACAGCGCCGCTGCTGCGGCGGCGAGGTCACGTTGCTGCATCGGCGAGGTGGTGCGGTAGCACGCCATCGCGCTGAACACCGCCTGCCAATCGGCTGTCGCGCTCCCCTCGCCGAGCGCGCCACCCGGCACCAGGTCGACCTCGTTGCCGTCAGGGTCGGTGTGGCAGACCCCGAAGGGTCCGGAAGCCTCACCGAGACCCGCCTGCTCGACCGCCGCGGCGGGCCGCACCACGTCGAGATGAATTCGGTTTCGAAGCGGTCGCGGCTCCGTCGACTGCCGGATCCGTAGCGCGGGATCGCGCCGCAACGGATCCGCCAAACCGCCGTCCTGCCCGGGCGTGTAGTCGAGCACGCGCTGCCAGAACCGCGTCACCACCGTCGGGTTCGCGGACTCGAACACGACGCTCAGATGCTGTAGCACGGCAGGGTTCGCGGCCAGCCCGAGATCGCGCGCCGCCGCTGACACCGCCTCGGAGTGCTCGTTCGAGTCGAGTCGCACCCGCACGCCTGTTGCGCGCAGGTCGACCACGATCTCGGCCGACAGTTCCACGATGCGCCCGGCCAGCGCAGCCCCCTCGACCAGCGATGGCGCATCGAACCATGCCGTCGCAACGCCGTCGACCACCCGCCAATCCGTTCCGAGCTCTGTCATGCCTGGCACGGTAGTGCCGGCGCACAACTGGCGATCTCGCACGACCCACACTCCCCACGGAGTGTGCGATTGTGAATCAGGGGAACGCCGAACGCACTGCTCGGTAGCCGCTCGCCTTTCGGGCGCGCGAACCGAGCAATACTCGCGGCGTGTACCGAATGCTTTCCGTTGGCAGCGATTTCCACGAGATCTGCGATGAATGCGGATTCCACGGCGGCACGCTCGACCCGTCTGCCGCCGTCGCGTGAATTCGCGCTCTGCCCGACCGATGGTCGGAGGTGATGTCGCAGGATGAGGAGCAGCTGCGAGCGCGCCCGAACCCGACACGTGGTGTGCCGTCGAGTACGCGAACACGTGGTC
Source organism: Ilumatobacteraceae bacterium (assembly GCA_963805445.1). Taxonomy (GTDB): domain Bacteria; phylum Actinomycetota; class Acidimicrobiia; order Acidimicrobiales; family Ilumatobacteraceae; genus JAENVT01. Next base: position 88,413 of record CAWDUI010000015.1, read on the forward strand.
ACAGGGGTTGTTGGTGGCATCCCGCGCTTCGGTCACCACCGCAGACTGCCCGACCACACGACGGTTGTCCATCGACTCCAGCAAGGTGCTCGAGATCGGCAGTCATGTCATGGTCACCGCGCAACGTCGAAGTGTGTACTTTCGATTGACCCCCTGTGCATCGAAAGTACGCACTTCGGCTGGGCGTCCGCATCCACGGGGATGCGTGACCGTTTCGAAAGTCGCGGCGCCGAAGCACAACGGTCCCTCAGCTCATGACAGGTGATTGCCGATGCGCTCGATCTCGTCGAGGTTGCCGGGCACTGAGTCCCATGGCAGTCCTATGGCGTCCTTGCCGGGTTGGTCCTTGAACCGCGGGATGACGTGTAAATGGAAATGGAACACTGTTTGCCAAGCGTCCACGCCGCTGCAGTTCAGGAGGTTGATGCCATCCGCCCCGAGGCGGTCCCTGGCCCGTCCGGCGACCTCTTGCGCGAGATGGACGCACGCTGCCAGGTCTTCGGAGGTGATGTCCAGCAGGTCGGTCGCGTGCGCACGAGAGACGACGAGGGCGTGGCCACGGGTCACGGGATGGATGTCCATGAAGGCGATTGCCCGCTCGCTCTGAGCGATCATCGTTGATGAGACCGCGCCGGCGACGATCCCGCAGAAGATGCAGTCGAGTTCGGCCGTCACCGCGTGGACTGTACTTGGGCACCGCTCGCCGCGACTGCGCCAGCAGGCGCGTCTTGCCCGGTCCGGCTCCGCTCCAGTCATCGCATCGAGACTCACCCCGTAGCACGACCACGGCGAACTGGTCGTCCAAGGGGCATGATTGTGCGATGCGAGTGGTCGTCACCGGCGTCAACTTGCCTGGGAGTGTGTTCTGCCGTCCCGACGGCTCGGCAATGAAGAACGTGCACGTCGGCGTGCAGCTTCGGCGTGACCCGTCTCAGTTGGTTCGAGCAGACGCAACCAAGGCTCGCTGGGAGTTCGACGTCGAAACAGTTCGTAACAACGGTCTCCTCGACTTCCGCGGACCAGCCGTCCAAGGCAAGCGCGGTGAGCGCTTTATCTATCTGACGTGGGGCGATCTCGACGCCGCACACGGCTTCCAGATGTTCCGGCGCGCCAAACTGATGCTCGATCGAATCGAACCAGAACTCATCGAGTCGGCGGCACGCGCGGGTCGACTTGCCGCGACGGTCGATCTCACCGATGATCTCGGCGGCCCACGCTGCGCTCGCGTGGACCCGCCAGCGATTGCGTGGTCGGTCCCGCCAGCGTGAGCGAGACCAGATTGGCCCCGGTCCGGCGCGCCTGCGCGAGATCGGCTGATCTGGCGCCCTGGTCGGCTACGGCTTGGCTTCCGCCGGGCACCCACACGGCTCCAACGTGATCGTGCGGTAGCAGGGTCAGGGAACGATCTTCGCGCCGAAGTTCGACCAACTCGGGCGACGGTTCGCCGCCCGACCAACTGATCGGCATTCTCCGCGCGTTCGTAGCTCTCTCACTCGTTGCACACACCCGAGAGGTCGAGCAGAACGCTCATCTCGGCGCTCGCCGAATGTTGACGGCTCACCGAGAACCGCTCAACAGGGCGAACGTTGAGGGCCATACTCCCAAGGTCAGACCCTCTGAGCAAGCATGGAGCGGGTGACGGGAATCGAACCCGCGTTCTCAGCTTGGGAAGCTGATGTTCTGCCTCTGAACTACACCCGCGTAGGTGGCACAGAGGTTAGCGTCAGCACGTGATTCTTTCCGACCGAACGTTGCGCGAACAGATCGCCGCGGGGCGCATCATCCTCGAGCCGTTCGACGACTCCTTCGTGCAACCGTCGTCGATCGACGTGCGGATCAGCAACCTGTTCCGGGTCTTCCGCAACTACACGGCGCGGGTCATCGACGTGAAAGAAGACATGGCCACGCTCACCGAGCCGGTCGAGATCGAGCCCGATGGCGTGTTCATGTTGCACCCCGGCGAGTTCGTGCTCGGCAGCACGCTCGAGCGGATCGGCGTTCCCGACGACCTGGTCGGGCGGATCGAAGGCAAGTCGAGCCTCGGCCGGCTCGGGCTGATCATCCACTCGACCGCCGGGTTCATCGACGCCGGCTTCGACGGCCACATCACGCTCGAGCTCACCAACATCGCCACGTTGCCGATCACGCTCTACCCGGGCATGAAGATCGGCCAGGTCAGCTTCATGCAGATGACCACGCCGGCCGACAAGCCCTACGGCAGTGGCGCCACCGGTTCGAAGTACCAGGGCCAGCGCGGCCCGACCCCGAGCCGCTACTTCGAGAACTTCAACCGCTGACCCGAGCGTGTGCGCGGAAACGGTACGACGAGTACGCGGAATCGCATGCGCCCGACCGGAGTGACCGCGGCGGGGTCAGACGAACCAGCCGGTGAGGTCGACGACGTGGAACGCGGGGGACGTGGAGAAGGTGCAGATGTCGGCGCCCGTGGCGGCGCGGGTGGGGGTGATGGCCTGGTTGGCGACGATGTCGGCGGCGACGAAGTTGAGCGTCGACGAGTTGTAGGGCGTCGACCAGGCGGGCTCGAGGCACGGCCCGATCTCGGCCCAACCCGAACTCCGCGGCGTCACGGCGATCATCGAGACCATCAGCGCCTGCACACTCGCCGGCACAGCGGTGGTGGCGACCGGCGCGTTGGCGGGGAGGATCCCGATCGGCAGCGCGTCGAGCGCGACGCGGCCGAACACAGAACCAACACCGATCCGCGTGTCGACCAGGCGGGTCGGCGCGACCGCCTGGTAGTGCAAGCCGCCGGGCGCGGCATCGTAGGTGCCCTGCAGGTCGACGACGATGTGCGCCGGCGCGCTGCTGTGAACGCAGACCTCCCCATCGGCCACCCCGACCTGCACCAGGTTGGCCACCACCTGGCCGGGCACGTAGTTGACGTTGGACACCACGGGTAGCGCAGCTCGGCATGCGAAGACGGTGACGAAACCGGCCAGCGCAGGTTCGGTGACGGTCACGTTGATCGCCACCCCCGCGGCGTTCGGTGGCACCGCGATCGGACGTGTCTCCCCCGTGCGCCACGCCCCGCCGGCGAGACGCGAGTCGTAGATGCGGGTCGGCGCCGTTGGATGGAAGCCCAGTGCCGTGGGCGCGGTGGAGTAACTGCCGGTGACGTCGACCAGCACATCGGTCTCGACCATCGTGAACACGCAGATCGAGCGATCGGCGGCAAGGCGGACCACCGCGTGAGTCGCTCGTGTCGTGCGGGCGAGGTAGTTGAGGTTCGAGGTCGGCGGCATCGCCTCGTCGCACGAGAACGCGGTGAGGTACCCGGCCGCGCTCGGGTCGACGGCCGCGAGATCGATCACCGCGGCGCTGGCGTCATCGGCCACGATGCCGGCGAGGCCCACCCGCAACACATGGCCGCCGGCGACCGGCGCGCCGGCGTGCGTGTCGATTGCCCGGATGGGAGGGCTGGTCGGCACGAAGCCGAGCGGCTCGGTCGTGGCAGCGAGTTGCGGTGCGGGCATCCCCGGCGGTGCGGCGAGCTCGAACAGGCGCGGCTGGTAGAGCGTGGGGTTGTCGAGCCCCAGCGGATCCATCTGCCAGGCGTTGTTGGAGATGGCGACGACGAGGTTGCCGGTGCCGGATCGCCACGGCATCAAGTGGGCGGCGTAGGTGTTCGTCCGGCCGTCGACCGTGCGAGTCGGCACCGTCACGGTCTCCACCGTGACCCACGGCCCTTGCGGTGCAGGCGCCACGTCGACGCGCACGGCACTGCCGTTCCAGTCACCGACCTTGACCACCGAGATCCACGTCCCGTCGATCAGCCGTGGCTGCATCGGGTTGCTGGCCCCGTCGGGCGTGACGCTGATCGGTGCGGCGCGGCTGCCGTCGGCGACCCAGTCGCCCCCGTCCCAGTACTTCGGCTGCAGATCGAAGCGGCCCAGCGGAACGCGAGCGACGAACACCTCCGATGGTGGTGGCGAGGTGGGGTCGGGCAGGTCGAACTGGTCGTACGACCAACCGAACAGGTAGCTGAACGTGCCGTCGGATTCGACCGCCGATCCGTAGACCACCGACGCGGCGGACACAGGCGCCGGCGCGAAGGAAACGATGTCGAGCGTGGCCACGTCGAACCGCGCCACCCACACGGCCACGGGATGCGCAGGCGATGCGGCCCCGGAGCCCAACTCGTTGACCATCTCGACGTAGAAGATCGCCAGGCGACCTGCCTGGTCGAGCCCGCCGCTCATCGGCCAGAACCAGTGGCTGCACGGCGCGGTGAGGTCGCCGCCCACGTACGACGCGTCGGCGACAGCGCAATGCTCACCGGGTGTGAGCGGCCCGTGCAATGTGGTGAAGCAGCTTCCTTGCTGCACGATCAGGGCATTGTGGGCGAACCCGGTCGGCGGTCGCAGCGACGTCGAGCGCACGCCTGGCGTCGGCGAGATGAAGGCGTCTTGCACGGTCCACACGTTGCGCCCATCGGGCAGAGAGATCACTCGAGTCGTGTCGAACCCGACGAGGTCGCCGACCGAGTTGGTGATGAGCCGGTTGAGGCTGGCGGTGTCGGTGCCGGATGCACACTCGGTGCTGATCTCGGCGTGCACGATCGGCGGCGAGGTGAACACCAGGCCCGTGGCCACCAGGGCAATGCTGATCAGGCAGGCGGCGCGGCCACGCATCGAGCAAGGCTAGTGAACAGCGTTGCCGCGGACACGGCGGGCACACCGAGCGGCCACATAGGGTTCCGGACTCATGTCTGATCCAGTTCAACTCGCTCTCGTCGGCCTCGGCCGCATGGGATCCGTACACGCCAACGCGCTCGCCGACCTGGAATCGATCGACGTGGTCGCCGTCGCCGATCCCAGTGCCGACGCACGGGCCGCGGCGGCGCTGCTGTTCCCGACCGCACGGCTGCTGGCCGAGCCGGCCGACGCCTTCGCGTTCGCCGGTGTCGAAGCCTGCCTGCTGGCCACGCCAACCCCATTGCATCCAGCCCAGGTCCGCACAGCGCTCGCCGCCGGACTGCACGTGCTGTGCGAGAAGCCGCTGTCGCTCGACCCTGCCGAGTCGCTCGACATCGACCACGCGGCCACGCGTGCCGGGCGGGTGTTGCAGCTCGGGTTCTGGCGCCGGTACGCCCCGCCGTGGCGGGCCGCGAAAGATGCGCTCGAAGCCGATCGCATCGGCGCGCCCTTGTACCTGCGGTTGGCGCAGTGGGATGCCGACCCGCCGCCCGCTTCGTTCTGCGATCCGATGGTCAGCGGTGGGCTGGCGATCGACTGCGGTGTTCACGAGTACGACCTCGCCGAATGGTTGAGCGGGCGCCGTGTCATCCGCGTGCGGGCCTACGCCGCGCCGATCGTCGATCAGTCGTTGGCCGAGGTCGGCGACGTCGACAACCTGGTTGCCGTGCTCGAACTGGAGGGTGGCGCAATCGCCACCGTCGACCTGTCGCGCAACTGCCGGTTCGGCGACGACGTGCGCACCGAGATCCTCGGCTCGCAGGGCGCGTTGCTGATCGATCTGCTGCCGGCCGGCCGGGTTCGCCTCGGGACTGCGGACGGCATGGTCGACCTCGAAGGGGTCGCTGTCGCCGACGTCACCGGAGCCGGGGTCCGCGCCCAGGCCGACGCGTTCGCCGCGGCGATTCGTGGAACGGGTCCGGCGGGGCCCGGCGCGGTCGCCAGTGCCCGAGCCACACTCATCGGCCGAGCGGTGCAGACGTCGATCGAGACCGGCGACGCCGTCGCCATCGACCCGATCGGGGTGTCGTAGCCCGACCGCGTCAGCGATCGAGCGTGTCGGTGAGCCCGAAGTAGGTGCCGAGCAGATCGCTCCAGTCGCCTTCGGCCACCGCGGGTCTCGATGAACGGACCGTCTCCCGTGCGAACACGCAGCACGTCACGTCGCAGCGTGACCCGCGAGCCGGTGCCGTCGAGTGCTCGTGTGGCGAACGGCTTGTGCGCCCACGAGAGGTCGGGCGCAGTCTTCAGGTACTCGCTGCGCGGTGTGAAGTCAGCGAGCTCCATCGGCCGCAAGGCGCCACGCAACTGTGGCGTCCAGTCGTCATCGGGCATCAGTTCCGACAGCACGAACGCTGCGGCGTCAGCCTCGACCTCGATGCGTGCCCGACGCGGCTTGGCTTCGTACTCACCGTCGATCAGCGGCAGCGGGACGAGGCAGTTGTCGCCGAAGCCGACATCGACGAACCACTGCCCGCCGTCGAGGTGCACCACCAATCCGAGATGGTCGAGCGCCGGCCCCCAACCGCCTGGCTCGTCCCAGACCTGGCAGGAGATGTAGTCGACGTCGAAGTCGAGCGCCCGCAACAACGACGCCGAAGCAACCGTTGAGCTCGAAGCACCATCCGCCGCGGGCCTGCTCGACCACCTTGGGATACGACCAGTCGATCTCGGTGCGCACACCTCGGGCGTGGTACACGTGCAGGTTCTCGAACGGCACGTTGAGTGAGGTGGGCCAGTTGCAGCGCGGCCAGCAACTCGATCGTCGGCGGGCCAACCTGGGCGTCGAGCCCGAGGCGCGCCAGGTATCGATCAGCCGAGAACACGACACCGACACTACGGCGCGCCCGATCAGGTCGGGGTGCTGAGCGGGGTGTCCTGGTTGGCCAGCTTGCGCTCGCCGGCCTCGATCGCGTCGAGCAGGTGGATGGCGATGTCGGCGACCTTCACCTCGGTCTCTTCCACGCCCGCAGCCTTCACTCCGTCGTCGAGCATGATGTAGCAGAACGGGCAGGCGGTGGCGACACGCGACGCGCCGGTGGAGATCGCTTCGCGAGCCCGCTCGTCGTTGACCTTCGTGCCGATCGTCTCCTCCATCCACATCCGAGCACCGCCGGCGCCGCAGCACATGCCCGTGGTGCCGTTGCGCGGCATCTCGACGATCTCGATTCCCTTGATGGAACCGACGACCTTGCGCGGCGCCAGGTACACGTCGTTGTGCCGGCCGAGGTAGCACGAATCGTGATACGTGATGCGCTCCTCCAGCGTGGCCAGCGAGACATCGAGTTGCCGGCTTCGATCAACGACTCGAGCAGTTGGGTGTGGTGGATGACCTCGTAGTTGCCACCCAGCTGCGGGTACTCGTTCTTCAACGTGTTGAAGCAGTGTGGGCACTGGGTGATGATCTTGCGCACGCCCATGCCGTTCAGCATCTCGACGTTCGGCATGGCCAACATCTGGAAGAGGTACTCGTTGCCGCTGCGCCGCGCCGAGTCGCCGGTGCACATCTCGCTCGGTCCGAGGATCGCCACGTCGATGCCGGCCCGGCAGCAGCAACTTGGCCATCGCCTGGGTGACCTTGCGGTTCTTGTCGTCGAAGGAACCGGCGCAGCCGACCCAGTAGAGATATTCGGACGTGATCGGTTGCCCTGGGTCGACGATGGTGACGCCGTCGAGGCCCTTGGCCCAGTCGCCGCGCTCGCCCTGGTTCATGCCCCACGGGTTGCCCTGGTTCTCCATCGCCCGGTAGGCGTTGCCCAATTCGGCCGGGAAGTTGCTCTCCATCAGCGACAGGTAGCGGCGCATGTCGAGGATCTTGTCGAGGATCTCGATGTTGACCGGGCACACCTCGTCGCACGCCCGGCAACTCGTGCAGCTCCAGATCTCCTCGGCGGTGATCCGCTCGAACAGCGAGTTCGACGAGATCGTGATCTCGGCGTCGGTGCCGATCGGCGGGCTGACATGACCGTGCGCCGCGGTGGCGGCCATCACCTCGCCGGTCTTCAAGCACGATCTCGCGGGGATCCAGCGGTTTGCCGGTGGCGTGCGCCGGGCAGACACTGGTGCATCGCCCGCACATCGTGCATGCGTCGGTGTCGAGCAGTTGCTTCCACGTGAAGTCTTCGACCACGGATGCGCCGAAGGTCTCCAGCGCGGTCTCGCTGAGGTCGGGCATCGCCCTCATCGCGCCCTTCGGACGCTCGCGGTCGCGCAGGTACATGTTGAGCGGCGACGTGAACATGTGGCGCAACATGGTGATCGGCAGCAGGGCCAGGAACACGACGAACCCGACGACGTGCAACGACCACATGATCTGGTGCCACAACGTGAGCGTGTCGGGTGCCAACCCCGTTGAAGAGCTGGCTCAACGGGTAGCCGACGAAGCTCCACCTCTCGTAGCTCGGTCGTTCGATCTCGGCGATGCGGAAGGCCTCGGCGAAGAAGCCGGAGGCGCCGATCAAGAAGAACGTGGCGAGGATCGCGGCGTGCTCCGGCTTGGTCTTGATGCGGATGCGATACGGCCGCTGCACGTAGCGGCGCACGATTGCCCAGATGATGCCGGCCATGAAGACCAGCCCGGCCGCGTCGCCGAACATCGCGTACGCCATGTAGGTCTTGCCGTGCAGGAACTTGGCGCTCTCGGGCATCTGATGGTCGACCTCGAGGACCGTCGTCACGCCCAGCAGTGCGAGGAAGCCGAAGTAGATCATCGAGTGCATCAGCCCGGCGGCCGAGTCGCGCAACAGCGTGCGCATGTACACGCCGGCGCGGAAGTCGGCGAGACGCCGCTTCACGTTCTTGGTGGTGGTGCGCCGGCGCTCCGGAGCACCGCGCTCCCAGTTGCGCACCCGATCGGCGAACACGATGGCGCCCCACACCAGCATCACCGGGATCACCGTGTAGAACGCGACCTGCAGCGCACCGGGGATCCCGCCGAACACTTCGCGTGACGTCGAGTTCTTGTCGTGCCAGTTGGTGATCTGCGGCACGATCCCCGAGACCAGCGTGAACAGACCCATGAAGCAGCCGATGCCGATCACGAGTTGGTACGGCTTGACCCGTTTGCGGTCAGCGCCTGAGTTGGTTGGCGACGGCTCGGAGTGTGTGCTCATGGCAGGTCAGACCATAGTTGCACGACGTCGGGGTTTGAGAATGTGTGCCCAGTGGTAAGTTGAGAAGAAATCAACAGCGGTCGGACATCAACATGCGGGGTCAGCCCCGAGGAGGACAGATGAACGACGAAGTACAGGCATATAGCGGTCATCCCGTGATCGACCGCCACGGAACCGAAGTCGGAACCATCACCGATGTGGTCTACGACGAGATCACCGAAGAGCCGACGTGGGGCGTCGTGTCGCCCGGTCTGCTGCACGCACGGCACTACATCCCCCTGACACCCCCGGTCTATCTCGACAAGGGTGGTGCCGTCGTGGTGCCATACGACAAGACCGACGTGCTGCGGGGCCCCAAGGTTCATCGCAACCATGTCGTCTCGCCGACCCTGCGTCGCGAACTGGAGCATCACTACTCACTCGCCGAGTGACCTCGAGTGGCATGGCCGCCGCCGCGACATCGGCGGGCCACAATGGGCGGCGATGTACCGGACGAAACTGCTCACCTTGGTCGCCGGCGCGCTGATCGTCGGGTCGGTCGTCGCCGGGTGGATCGCCATCGGCCGGCTCGCGGCCGCAACGCAGCGCGGGCTGGCTCGTACCGAGCAGTCGCTGTCGACGGCGCGCGACCTTGCCACGGATACGGCGTCGTCCGCCGGTCAACTGCAACAGGTGATCACCGTGGTGGGTGAAGGCCTCAAGAGCACCGTCAATGCACTGGTCGCGACCCGCCAAGTCAGTGCCGGCGTTCGCGGGTTGCTCGATGTGGTGTCGGTGTTCGACCGTATCGAGAACCTGTCGCAGAGCCTGACCGATGCCGAGGCATCGATCGCCGAAGTCGAGATCGACTTGGCCGAGGCGTCGGGGTCCGTCGAAGAAGCCGGACCCGTGCTCGACCAGGCCGTGAGCTCGCTGGCGTCGATCCCCGCCGAGCTCGACCGTTCGATCTCCGAGGTCGAGTCCAGCCGAGCACGGATCGGTCAGCAGGTCTGGCTGTGGAGGCTGGCGATCGCTGCCGGTGGGGCCGCGTTGATGGTCATGCTGGTGTTGATCTCCCAGCTACGAGGCGTCGTCCTCGCTCGATCACCGGTCGCCGGCGAACCTCAGCCGTAGTACTGGCGGTCGAGGTCGCGGATGCGGCCGGCAAGCGAGGCCAGCAGCTTGTGGGCCATGGACGGCACGTCATCGAGCACCGCCATGAAGTGGCGCTGGCTGAGCAACAACAGCGTGCAGTCCGATTCGCAGATCACGGTCGCCGTGCGCGGGCCGTGATCGAGCAACGACAACTCGCCGACGACGGTTCCGGGACCCAGCGAGGCGACCTTCTTGCCGTTGCGCTTGACCATCACCGAGCCATCGAGCACGACGAACGCCTCGCGACCGGTTTGACCCTGATCGACGATCAGTGACCCGGCCGGCATGACGACCTCATCACCCGCCCTGGCGATCTTTTCGAGGTCCTTCTGCGAACACGCCGAGAACAACGAAACTTTACGAAGATGGTCGAGGTACGCCTTTTTGCTTGCCATGTCGGCAGAGCATAGACATCCAGCGTGCGTGGCTCGTACCGTGCTGCGCGGTTGGTGTTCAGCCGCCGGCTTGGGCGGCGACTTTTGCCGCCGCGGCGGCCACCGCGTCGGTGTCGCCGAGGTACCTAGCCGAGGTCACCCGAAGGGCGTCGTCGAAGTCGTATTGACGTGGCGCCCCGGTCGGGATGTTCAGCTCGGCGATGTCGTCCGCCGAGACGTCCTCGAGGTGCATCACCAACGCTCGCAACGAGTTGCCGTGGGCGGTGATCAACACGTTCTGGCCGACGAGCAATTGCGGTGCGATGACGTCGTGCCAGTACGGCAGCACGCGAGCAACGACGTCTTTCAAGCATTCGCTGGCCGGCAGCACATCGGGTGGCAGCAGTCGATAGCGCGGATCGTTGAGCGGATGCTCGGGACTGTCGGTGTCGACCGGGGGCGGCGGCACGTCGTAACTGCGCCGCCACAACTTGGTCTGCTCGGCGCCGTGGCGTTCGGTGGTCTCTTTCTTGTCGAGTCCTTGCAGCGCGCCGTAGTGGCGCTCGTTGAGCCGCCAGTTTCGTTGTACCGGAAGCCACACCTGGTCCATCACCTCGAGGGCGAGGTGGCAGGTCACGACGGCACGGGCGAGCACCGACGTGTGGGCCACGTCGAAGCGCAACCCGGCGTCGGCCATCGTGCGGCCGGCCGCAGCCCCTTCGGCGAGGCCCTTGGCGTTGAGGGGCACGTCGTGCCATCCGGTGAACAGGTTGAGCTGGTTCCACGTGCTTTCGCCGTGGCGGAGGATCACGAGGGTGCCGGTCACTGAGCCCATGGTAGGTGGGGATAACCCCCGGCCGCAGACGCCGGGCTGCCGGATTCCGCCGGCGACCGCCCCGGCTCACAGTGGAACCATGATCGACAAACTTGCCTCCGCATCCGTCCACTACCGGTATCGCACCCTCATCGTCTGGCTCGCCGCGCTCATCGGAGTCGTCGTGCTCGGCGGGATGGTCACCTCCACCGCGGACATCAACGACCGTCTCGACGGCTCCGATTCGCAGCGCGCCTACGACCTTGCTGCTGCCCACATGCCATCGGTCACGGGTCTCAGCACTGCGGTCGTCTTCAAGACGACCGACCTCGCCTCGACCACCGCGGTCATCGACCAGATCCGTGCGCTGCCGCGCATCGACCACGTCGACAGCCCGGTCGATCATCCCGAACAGGTTGGTCCCGGCGGCGTCTCGTTCGCCGCCGTGCACTTCTCACGGAACGGTCCGCCAACGATCGACGACACGGCGGCGGAGATCCGCCAGGTCGCTGCGGCGCACCAGTCGGCGGACCTGCAGATCGCCCTCGGCGGCGATCCCTTCGTCAACGGTGAAGTGCCGGCGACCGAGGGCATCGGTCTGGCCGCCGCGGTCGTCATCTTGCTGATCGCCTTCGGATCGGTCGTCGCCATGGGCTTGCCGATCGTCAGTGCGCTGATCGGCATCGGCCTGTCGCTCAGTGCAATCCCGCTCGTCTCCGCCGTGCTGCCAACCGCCGACTTCACCTCGACGGTCGCGGCCATGATCGGTCTCGGCGTCGGCGTCGACTACGCCCTCTTCATGGTGACCCGCTACCGCGCCGAACTGGCCGCGGGCCGCGATGTCGAGGCGTCGATCGCCGCGGCCGTGCGCACCAGTGGTCGGGCGATCGTGTTCGCCGGCGGCACCGTCGTCGTGTCGTTGCTCGGTCTGCTACTGATCGGCATGGACTTCCTGAAGGGATTCGCGATCGCCAGTTCGCTGACCGTGGCGATCGCCGTCGTCGCCGCAATCACGCTGGTGCCGGCGCTGTTGGCCATCATCGGCCGGCGCATCGACCGCCTCAGCATCCACCGCCGCGGTCACGTGACGAAGAGCAACAACAACCTCGGCCGGCGTTGGGGACGCGTCATCCAACACCACCCGGTGACCGCGGTCATCGCCGGCGGCGCCGTGCTGCTGCTGGCCGGTCTGCCCGTGTTCGCCATGCGATTGGCGATCTCCGACGAGGGCAACGACCCGGTCGGTTCGACCACACGCGTCGCCTACGACCGCCTGGCCGAGGGATTCGGGCCCGGCGTCAACGGTCCGTTGATCGTCGTCGTCGAGGACCCCTCCGACATCGGCGCGGTCGTCGAAGACCGTCAAGTCCACCGACGGCGTGGCCTTCGTCGCCGATCCGCAGACGAGCCCCGATGGCGCCATCAGCGCTTTCACGGCGTACCCGACCACGTCGCCACAATCGCCGGCGACCGAGCAACTCGTGCGCCACCTGCGCGCCGAGTTGCCGAACAGCGTGCACATCGGCGGCGAGACTGCATCGGGCATCGACTTCTCGGCGTTCATGGGCCAACGGCTGCCGTGGTTCATCGGCGCCGTGCTGCTGGTCAGCTTCTTGTTGCTGCTCGCCGTGTTCCGCAGCCTGCTGGTGCCGTTGAAGGCCGTGATCTTGAACCTCGTGTCGATCGGGGCGGCCTACGGCGCGATGGTCGCGGTCTTCCAGTGGGGATGGTTCGCCTCGGTGTTGAACATCGAACCGGCGCCGATCGAGCCGTGGGCTCCGATGATGCTCTTTGCCATCGTGTTCGGTCTGTCGATGGACTACGAGGTGTTCCTGCTGTCTGCCGTCAAGGAGCGCTACGAGGAGACTCGCGACAACCACGCCGCGGTGCTCGACGGTCTGTCGTCCACGGCGCGGGTCATCACCGCCGCAGCTGCGATCATGGTGTGCGTGTTCGCCAGTTTCATGGTCGCCGACCTCCGCTCGATCAAGTTGATCGGCTTCGGGCTGGCCGCCGCGGTGTTCATCGACGCCACCATCGTCCGCCTGGTGATGGTGCCCGCAACGATGGAACTGCTCGGCCGGTGGAACTGGTGGCTGCCACGCCGCCTGCAGCGGGCCCTGCCCTCCGTCAACGTCGGGCACGGGTGACATGAAGCGCATCTTCGCTCCGCTGGCCCGTGCTCGAACCTGGTCGGAAACACTGCACCTGCTATTGGACCTGCCGTTCGGGATCGCCTGGTTCACGATCGTGATCGTCGGCCTGTCGGTGGGTGTCGGCCTGGTGGTGGTGGCACTCGTCGGGGTGGTGATCCTGGCGGGCACGGTGTTTGCCGGCCGGCTGATCGGCATCGTCGAACGGGCTCGCGCCCACGCCCTGCTCGGCGTCACGGTCGACCCACCCCCGGCACGCCGCCAGCCGGAGGAAGGCGAAGGCAACTGGCCGAAGATGCGCTCGTACCTCACCGACCAACCCGGCTGGAAGGCACTCGGCTATGGCGTGATCATGCTGCCGGTCGGGATCTTCAACTTCACGATGGCCGTCACGATGTGGGCGATGGCCTTCGGAGGCGTCTCGTACCCCCTGTGGGCGTGGGCGATCCCGCAGAGCGACTGGCACGATCGCGTCATCCACGGGCTGGTTGAAGGCCGGGTACATCTCGGCCACGTTCGTGATCGGCGTGTTGGCGCTGATCGCGGCACCCCACGTCGTGCGCGGCCTGGCGGCGATGGACCGCGGACTGATCACGGGAATGCTCGGCGGCTCGCCCACGGCCGAACTCCGTCAACGTGTCGAATCGCTGACGGTCAGCCGCGACGCGTCGGTCGACATCGCCGAAGCAGAGCGGCGTCGCATCGAGCGCGACCTGCACGACGGCGTGCAGGCACAACTGGTGACCCTGGCGATGGACCTCGGCATGGCCCGTCAGAAGCTGGCCTCGGGCACCGACGCCGACCCGGCGGTGCTGGCACTCGTCGAGCGGGCCCACGATGATTCCAAGCGAGCGGTCTCCGATCTGCGCAACCTGGTCCGCGGCATCCATCCGGCCGTGCTGACCGATCGGGGACTCGACGCGGCGGTCTCGGCGTTGGCGGCACGCAGCCCCGTGCCCGTCGAGGTCAACATCTCACTGCCGTCGAGACCGCCGGCCACCGTGGAGTCCGCCGCCTACTTCGTGATCGCCGAGGCCCTGACCAACGCGGCCAAGCACAGCGGCGCTTCGTTGGTGCACATCGACGGCCGGGTCGCGGGCGGGGTGTTGAGGGTGGAGGTCCGCGACGACGGTTGCGGCGGCGCCAACGTCGAACACGGCGGCGGCCTGGCCGGCCTGGCATCGCGGCTCGCGGCGATCGAGGGACGGTTGCGCATCGCCAGCCCCGTCGGCGGGCCGACCACGGTGCTTGCCGAGTTGCCGCTGCCCGTCGACACCATCTGGCCTCCGCCGGAGTCGCCGGCGCCATGACAAGATCGTGACGATGAGGATCGTCATCGTCGAGGACTCGGTGCTGTTGCGCGAGGGCATCGCCCGCTTGCTGAGCCGAGTCGGGGCACGAGATCGTCGGCCAACTGGTCGATGCCGAGCCGTTGGTGACGACCGTGGACCAATTGCATCCCGATCTCATCGTGCTCGATGTGCGGCTGCCGCCGACGTTCACCGACGAGGGGATTCGTGCCGCACTCGCCGTGCGCGCCGTGGCACCCGCGCAACCGATCCTGGTGCTGTCGCAGTACGTGGAAGAGCGGTATGCAACGGAGTTGCTGGCCAGCGACAGCCAGGGCATCGGTTACCTGTTGAAGGAACGCGTCGCCGATGTGGGGGACTTCGTCGATGCGTGCGAGCGCGTGGCCGCGCACGGCACGGTGCTGGATCCTGAGGTGGTCGCCCAGCTGCTGGCCAGGCGGCGCCGTGGCCCGTTCGACGGCCTGACACCGCGCGAGCGCGAGGTGCTGGGGCTGATGGCCGAGGGCCGGTCGAACGTCGGGATCGCCCGCCATCTGGTCGTGTCGGATGGTGCCGTGGAGAAGCACATCTCGTCGATCTTCGCCAAGCTGGGCCTGGCGACCTCCGACACCGAGCATCGCCGGGTCCTGGCCGTCCTCCAGTACTTGCAGCACGGCTGAAGCAGGCCAGCGCTCCGCTCACAATCATTCGCGGTTCGATCGTGCCGGTTTTGGCGTACGATCGATGTCCGTGGATGCGACTTCGCCCCCAGCCGACGTGCACGCGGTTGTGCGTCCGTTCGCCGACTGGCCGGGCGGTCTGATGCCCGCCCTGCACGCCTTGCAGCACGAGTTCGGATACATCGATCACGACACGATTCCGGTGCTGGCCGACGTGTTCAACCAATCGGTGGCCGAAGTGCACGGCGTCATCAGCTTCTACAAGGACTTCCGCACGACCAAACCGGCCGGGCCCATCGTGCAGGTCTGCCGCGCCGAGGCGTGTCAGGCCCGCGGCGGCAACGGTCTGCTGGCTGCTGCCACCGAGCTGGCCGCCGGTGTCCCTGTCGAGGTCGAGGAGGTCTTCTGCCTCGGCAACTGTGCGCTCGGGCCATCCGTCGCGGTTGACGGGAACCTGTACGGCCGCGTCGACGAGGCGCGCATCGCGACGATCATCAACCGGGCTGCACAGCGCACCGCACCGAGCCCGGCGACCGAGTCGACGGGCGACGGCACGCTGGTCTACGTCCCGCGCGATGCGGCGGCGCGTGCGGCCGGCGCCGACGAGGTCGCCGCGGCGTTCGCCGGGCAAGCCCGACGTTCGTGTCGTGCGCAACGGCTCGCGGCGGCATGCTCTGGCTGGAGCCGATGATCGAGGTGGCAACGCCCGAGGGCCGCATCGCGTACGGCCCGGTCAGTGCGGCCGACGTGCCGAGCTTGATCGCCAGCGGCGTGCTGACCGGTGGCGATCATCCGTTGCGGCTCGGCCCGACCGAGCAGTTGCCGTGGATGGCTCGCCAACGGCGCATCACCTTCCAGCGCGTCGGCGTGGTGGACCCCCGATCGACCGATGACTACGAGGCCCACGGTGGGCTCGTCGGGCTGCGGCGCGCCCTCGCCATGCAGCCCGGCGAGGTCGTCACCGAGGTCACCGACAGCGGCCTGCGGGGCCGCGGCGGGGCGGCGTTCCCGACCGGCATCAAGTGGCGCACCGTGCTCGACGCCGCCGGGCCGACGAAGTACATCACGTGCAACGCCGACGAAGGCGACAGCGGCACGTTCGCCGATCGCATGCTGATCGAAGGCGACCCGTTCACGGTGATCGAGGGCATGATCATCGCCGGGTGGGCGGTCGGCGCCAACGACGGCTTCATCTACATGCGCAGCGAGTACCCCGACGCCATCGAGGCGCTGCGCGCCGCGATCGCCGCCGCCGAGTCGAAGGGCTGGTTGGGCGACGAACGTGCTGGGCAGCGGCTTCGCTTTCCGCGTGCACGTGCGCGTCGGCGCCGGCTCCTACATCTGCGGCGAAGAGACCGCCATGCTCGAGAGCCTGGAGGGCAAGCGCGGCGTGGTGCGCGCCAAGCCGCCGCTGCCGGCGTTGGAGGGGCTGTTCGGCAAGCCCACCGTGGTCAACAACGTGCATCAGCCTGGGCACCGTGCCGGCGATCATGGCCGACGGCGCGGCCGCGTACGCCGCCTTGGGCGTCGGCCGCAGCCGCGGCACGCAGGTGTTCCAACTGGCCGGCAACATCGCTCGCGGCGGCATCGTCGAGACCGCGTTCGGCATCACGCTGGGCGAACTGGTCGACGATCTCGGCGGCGGCACAGCCAGCGGCCGCCCGGTGCGCGCCATCCAGGTCGGTGGCCCGCTCGGCTCGTACCTGCCCAGCGATCGGCTCGACCTGCCGATGGACTACGAGGCGTTCGCCGCTGCCGACGCGCTGCTCGGCCACGGCGGCATCGTCGTGTTCGACGACACGGTCGACATGGCGGCGCAGGCTCGCTTCGCAATGGAGTTCTGCGCGATCGAATCGTGCGGCAAGTGCACGCCGTGTCGCATCGGCAGCATCCGCGGCGTGGAGCTGATCGACAAGATCGTCTCCGGCGACGCCGACCGCGACGCCAACATCGCCACGCTCGTCGACCTGTGCGAGGTGATGGCCGATGGCTCGCTCTGCGCCATGGGCGGCCTCACGCCGTTGCCGGTGCGCAGCGCGCTCACCCATTTCACCGACGACTTCCACCACACAGAGGAGCGACCGTATGACGCTCAGCATGTCACTGCTCACCGGGCTCCCAGACCCGGGTCTCGCCAGCGAGCGCGACCTCGGCACCCCGGCCCCCGACCGATGGCTACGCGAGCCCGCGCCGGCAACCGTCGACATCACCATCGACGGTCAGACCGTGCTGGTGGCCGAAGGCACGTCGGTCATGCGCGCCGCCGCGCTCGCCGGCGTCGACGTGCCCAAGTTGTGCGCCACCGACAGCCTCGACGCGTTCGGCTCGTGCCGCCTGTGCCTGGTCGAGATCGATGGCCGCAAGGGCACTCCCGCGTCGTGCACCACGCCGGCGGCGCCGGGCATGCAGGTCACCACGCAGTCGCCCAAGCTCGAGCGGCTGCGCCGCGGCGTGATGGAGCTGTACATCAGCGACCATCCGCTCGACTGCCTGACCTGCGCCGCCAACGGCGACTGCGAGCTGCAAGACATGGCCGGCGCGGTCGGGTTGCGCGACGTGCGCTACGGCTACGCCGGCGACAACCACCTCGGCCTGGAGAACGACACCTCGAACCCGTACTTCACGTTCGAGTCGTCGAAGTGCATCGTGTGCTCGCGCTGCGTGCGGGCCTGCGAAGAGGTGCAGGGAACCTTCGCGCTGGTGATCGAGGGCCGCGGCTTCGGCTCGCGGGTCGCTGCCGGCGCCAACGGTTCGTTCCTCGATTCGCCGTGCGTGTCGTGCGGCGCGTGCGTGCAGGTGTGCCCGACGGCGACGCTGACCGAGAACACCGTCATCGAGCTCGGTCAACCACGCCGCACGGTGTTGACGACGTGCGCGTACTGCGGCGTCGGCTGCTCGTTCAAGGCCGAGATGCAGGGCGAGCAGGTCGTGCGCATGGTGCCGTACAAGAACGGCGGGGCCAACGAGGGCCATTCGTGCGTCAAGGGCCGGTTTGCCTGGGGCTACGCCAGCCACCCGGACCGCATGCTCGAGCCGATGATCCGCGAGCACATCGACGACCCGTGGCAGATCGTGTCGTGGGACGAAGCAATCGCCTACACGGCTGCCAAGTTGCTCGACATCCAGGCCCGTCACGGCAACGGCTGCAATCGGCGGCATCACCTCGTCGCGGTGCACGAACGAAGAGGTCTTCGTCGTGCAGAAGATGGTGCGGACGGCGTTCGGCAACAACAACGTCGACACGTGCGCCCGCGTCTGCCACTCGCCGACGGGCTTCGGGCTCAACTCGGCGTTCGGCACGTCGGCCGGCACGCAGGACTTCAAGTCGGTCGAGCAGGCCGACACGATCTTGCTGATCGGCGCCAACCCCACCGATGCGCACCCGGTGTTCGCGTCGCGGATCAAGCGGCGCCTCCGCGAGGGCGCCAAGCTGATCGTCGTCGACCCGCGCCGCATCGAACTGGTTCGCAGCGCGCACGTCGAGGCGGAGCACTTGTTGCAGCTGCGCCCGGGCACCAACGTCGCCATCGTCAATGCGCTGTCGCACGTGATCGTCACCGAGGACCTCGTCGACCACCAGTTCGTCGCCGAGCGCTGCGACCCGGCCAACTTTGCGATGTGGGCTGCCTTCGTGGCGCTTCCCGAGAACAGCCCCGAGGCGACCGAACCGCACACCGGCGTGCCCGCCGCGGAGGTTCGCGCCGCGGCACGCCTCTACGCGACCGGCGGCAACGCGGCGATCTACTACGGCCTCGGCGTCACCGAGCACAGCCAGGGCAGCACGATGGTGATGGGCTTGGCCAACATCGCCATGGCCACCGGCAACCTCGGCCGTGATGGCGTCGGCGTCAACCCGATGCGCGGCCAGAACAACGTGCAGGGCTCGTGCGACATGGGTTCGTTCCCGCACGAGCTGCCGGGCTACCGCCACGTCAGCGACGACGGCGTGCGCACGATGTTCGAGGAGCTGTGGGGTCACGAGATCCAGTCCGAGCCCGGCTTGCGCATCCCCAACATGTTCGATGCAGCCATCGACGGCCACTTCAAGGGCCTGTTCGTGCAGGGCGAAGACATCGCCCAGAGCGATCCGAACACGGTTCACGTCATGACCGCACTGCGCTCGCTCGAGCTGCTGATCGTGCAGGACCTGTTCATCAACGAGACGGCCAAGGTCGCCCACGTGTTCTTGCCGGGCACATCGTTCCTGGAGAAGGACGGCACGTTCACCAACGCCGAGCGGCGCATCAATCGCGTGCGGCCGGTCATGCGCTCGCACGATGCGGCAAGCAGGAGTGGGAAGTCGCCTGCGAGCTGGCTGCGGCGCTCGGCGCGCCGATGCACTACGACGAGGCGAGCCAGATCATGGACGAGATCGCCGAGCTGACGCCGACGTTCGCCGGTGTGTCGTTCGCCAAGCTCGATGAGGTCGGCAGCGTGCAGTGGCCGTGCAACACGCAGCGGCCGCTCGGCACGCCGATCATGCACGAAGGCACGTTCGTGCGCGGGCTCGGCAAGTTCAACGCCACGCCGTTCGTGCCGACCGAGGAGCGCAGCAGCCGGCGGTTCCCGCTGCTGCTGACCACCGGCCGGATCCTCAGCCAGTACAACGTCGGAGCCCAGACGCGGCGCACCGACAACGTGGTGTGGCACCCGGAGGACATCCTCGAGATCCATCCCCACGATGCCGAGGAGCGCGGCATCCACGACGGCGACGAGGTCACGCTGGCCAGCCGGGTCGGCGCCACGACGCTGCACGCGATGGTGTCGGACCGCATGCCGCAAGGCGTGGTGTACACGACGTTCCACCACCCCGTCAGTGGCGCCAACGTGGTCACCACCGAGTGGAGCGACTGGGCCACGAACTGCCCCGAGTACAAGGTCACCGCGGTGCAGGTCACGCCGGGCCACTCGGCGGCGACGGTCGAGCTCGATCACCCCGAGCACCGCCTCGGCGCGTTGGTGCGGATGGCCAATCAGATCGCCCGTCAGTTCTCACGTGGAATCCGACGAGGCGGCGGTCGCCGCGGTGACCGCTCACCTCGAACGGTTCTGGGAACACGAGATGCGCGTCGACCTGGCGCGTGCAGTGGAAGGCGGCACCGTGACCGTCGACCCGGTGGTGATGCGAGCCGTCGAGCGGCTCGCCGTCATCGTCTGATTCAGACGGCTTCTTTCACCTTGCGGCCGGCCTCGATGGCGTAGTCGGGGTAGCGGTGCGGGTCGCCGGGCACGCCGACCGAATCGCGGAACAGAGTGATCGCCCGCATGCAGGCGGCCTCGTGGAGCCCGGCATTCATGATGCGATTGACCGAGGGGGTCAGGTCGATGGACTCGAGGCAGATCGCCCTGGCGACACCTTCGCTGGTGGTGAGGTCTTCGGCAAGGGCGGCTGCAGCAGCCTTGGCTCGCTTGGTGGCTGGACGAGGCTTTGCAGTAGGCATGACAGTCCTTCGCAGTTGGAAAAATGAACGCCCGTGTCGGACGTTGCAGGGGACCGGCATGAGAGACGGCCATTGTACCGCAGAGCAGCGGCTATGGCTCGGAGAAGCCCGCCTCCTTGTGTGCGCCGTCGCACAACGGCTTGTTGCCCGATGCGCCGCAGCGACACAACGTGACCCGGTTGCGGGCCTCGAGCTGCGTGCCGTCGCTGTTGATGATGGGCACTGCGGCAGTGACCCACAGCGGACCGTCGTTGATCACTCCGATCGCCTGCGGGAGCAACGGCTCGTTGTCCGCCCCGTCGAGTTGATACGTCAACGCACCCGAAGGGCAGTGCTCGATCATCGAGATCGCGTGCATCCGCGCCGCGGTGTCGCCGGTCCTTGGCCGCCTGCTCCCACACGTTGGTCACGGTCGTGCCGCAGAAGCCGGCGTGCACACAGATGCCCTGGTCGTAACGGACGTTGACGTCGCCACCGACCACCTCGGCGCGCTCGTCATAGGTGCCGCCGGCCCGGTCGTCGGCTTCGAAGCCCACACGGGCGTGGGTGCCGTCGCAGAACGGCTTGTTGCCGGACTGCCCGCAGCGGCACAGCGCGTAGCGGTCTTTGGTCTCCAGCGTCGAGATGGTCGCCCACGTCATCGGCTCGCCGAGCTCGCTCTGCACGTCGCGCCGGCGGCGCAGCAGCAAACCACCCGAGACCAGGTACGGACCGTTCGCCGCAACGGTGACGGAGGGATCGCCGAGGTCGCTCATGAAGCGAGCCTAACGCGGATCGCACACGCCGATTCCGGGATCAGCGAGCGAGGCCTTCGATCAGATCTGCGGCGCGATCGGTGCCGCTGCGCGAGCGGATCACTGCACCGGTCGCTGCCATTCGCGTCCGCAGTTCGTCGTCGGTCAGCAGCTTCTCGATGGCTCCGGTCAGCTCGGAATCCTCGAACGTGTACGTGGCCAGACGCACGCCGTAGCCCGTCTCGTCGACTCGTTGCGCGTTGTCGTACTGGTCCCAGAACAACGGCAGCAGCACCATCGGCTTGCCGAAGTGGAAGCATTCGGTCGTGGTGTTGTTGCCCCCGTGGGTGATGACCAGGTCCACCTCGGGCAGCACCGTGGTCTGCGGGACCTGCTGTGCTCCCCACATGTTGGCGGGGAGGTCGATGGTGTCGTGCAACGGGCCCTTCGACACGATGTAGCGATGCTGGGTGTGCGCCAGCACGTCGATCAGCCGCTGCATCAATTCGACGTCGGCCGAGCCGAGCGAACCGAGTGAGAGGTAGATCAGTGCGCCGTCGGTGCCGAGCTTGGTTGGCACTTCGAACGGAGCGTCGGTTGCCCGCACCGACGAGTCGAGACGATGCCACGTGGGCCCGAGCGGCCGCCGATCGGTGTAGTCGATGACTTCGGGGTAGGTGTAGAGGTTGAGATCGGGGCTCTCGTGGATGAACTCGAGGTCGTCCAACGGACGTGCGCCACATGACTGGACCCACTCGTTGTAGGCCTGCCACGTCGGCCGATGGGTGCGGTCGTACTCGGCCCGGAACGCATCCCATTCGGAGCGGTCGTCGGTCGGCAATCCGCTGTACGTCGGCGGGATGTCGGCGCCCTTGATCTCCAACGGCTGACAGCTGGCGATGCGAACGAACGGCACGCCGGCCGTGGTCAATGCCGGGAAGCAGTTGACGTTGTCCTCGATGATCACATCGGGCCGTCGCCGGGCGATGATCTCTTTCAACTGCGGCTCGCAGTACTTGGCGCCGTCGATCAGCGCTTGCCAGGTGGGGAGGATGAACCCGGTCAGCTGATCGAACGTCGATGTCCGAAACACCGGCTTCGTCTCGCGGATGAAGTCGGTCCAGAACTGCCCGGCCGCCTGTTCGGGCGCATCGGCGGGCGGCGGTGGAGCCAGGTCGACGAGATCCTCCACGAATCCCATGGGAGCCAGGCGCCCGGCCCACGATGCCTCGGCGGCGAACACCACCGTGTGACCACGCTGACGCAGAATGTTGCCGATCCCGATGCAGTTGTTGGTCGGCCCGTAGGCGCTCTCTGGCATGAACAAGAAGGTGGCCATGGCTACCGTTCTAGCGTGATACCCGGCGCCTCGATCGAACTGGCTGCCAGGTTGCTCGATCGGCGTTGCTCCGTCGAACGGCCGATCACCGTCGACCAGACCAACCTCAGCGTGGTCGTCGACGAGACGGTCGTCGTCAAGTGGCTGCGCCCGCCGGTGCCCTCGCCGCACCCGGGCGTGCAGCTGATCCGGCACCTCGCGGCGGCCGGCTTCGATGAGATGCCGGCGTTCGTCGGCGTCGACGAGCGCGCCGGCGTGGTGCATGCGATCGTCACCGCGTACCTGCCGGGCGCGCTCGACGGTTGGGACTGGTACGTCGACGACGTGGAGGCGTGGCTCGCCGGCCGGCTCGATCTCGCCGACCTGATCGATTCCGCCCGGAGGATGGGTGGAATCACGGCTCGCCTGCACGCCGGGCTCCAAGATCTGGAGCCATCGATGGTCGACGTCGGCGCCGTCGCCGTGCAGGCCATCGCCGACCTGCGACTGGCCACGGACCGGCTCGAGGGCTTGGAGTGGCTCGACGAGGAGGCGGTCGACGCGGTGCTGCGGCCGCTGCACGACGAGGGTCCGGTGCCTGGTCACCGCATCCATGGCGACCTGCATGCCGGTCAGTTCCTCCGCGCCGGCGAGACCCTGGTGGTCACCGACTTCGACGGCAACCCACTGCAGGACCTCGATGGCCGGGCCCGCGCCCAGTCGCCGCTGCGCGATCTCGCCTCACTGGTGCAATCGATCGAGCACGTCGGCTCCGTGGTGGTGAAGCGTCGGCGGCCGGATCGGGCCGACGACGTCGGTCGGTTCGCGGCGGCGTCGACCGCGGCGGCGCTGGACGCGTACTCGGCCGTGCACACCATCGACCATCAGTTGCTGCTCGCGTTCCGGGTCGCCCAGGAGCTGCACGAATACGCTTACTCGATCCACCACCTGCCCCATTGGCGGTACGTCGCCGATGCGGCGCTGCCGAGGTTGCTCGGCCGGTAGGTTCGAGGCCGTGGACCCGGCTGCCTTCCTCGCCGACCTCGAGGCCAAGCCCGCCGCGCTGCTCGATTTGCTCGACCGCCCGTCGTCGTGGCCGCCGTTCGGCGACGGGCCGATCGTGCTGACCGGCATGGGCTCGTCGTGGTTCGCCGCCGACGTCGCTGCCCGCCGCCTCCGCCGGCACGGCATCCGCGCCGTGGCCGAGGTGGCATCGGTCGAGGCCACGCTGCCGCCGTCGCCCGACATCACCGTGATCGGGATCACGGCCAGTGGCGCCAGCGCCGAGACGGTTGCGCTGCTGACCGCGCACCACGACGTCAGCCGCACCATCGTCCTCACCAACGACGCCACGGCCTCGCTGCCCGCCGAGCACACCGTGTTGATGCACGCCGGGGTCGAGACCGGCGGCGTGGCGTGTCGGACCTACATCCACACCCTGGTCGCTCTGCTGGATTTGGAGCAGGAGGTATCGGGCATCGACCTGCGCTTGGGCGAACGGGTGCGTCGCAGTGCCGCAGCCATCGCCTACCTCCTCGATCGACGCGATGGCTGGATGCCACCGGTGCTCGAATCGATCGAGGGCACGGAGGGCGTGTGGTTGCTGGCTCCGGCGGAGCGGTTGGGCTCGGCGTTGCAAGGGGCACTGATGGTGCGCGAGGGGCCGCGCCGCGCCGCCGACGGCTGCGAGACCGGCGACTGGAACCACGTCGACGTGTACCTCACCAAGACCCTCGACTACCGGGCGCTGCTGTTCACCGGGTCGCGCTTCGATGATGCCGCATTGCGCTGGATGAGGGATCGCCACAGCCATGTCGTCACGGTCGGCCGCCCTTTCGATGGGGTGGCCGCCGGCGTGCCCTACCCGGGCGACGACGACCCGATCGTGGCCCTGCTCACGGAAGTGCTCGTCGCCGAACTGTTGGCGGCGCACTGGTGGCTGGCGTCGCCCAGATGACCGGAAAGTAGCGAATGAGGTGAAGCCCAGGTAAAGATCGAAGGGTGCTCGGCACATACGACTACCCGACCAGCCACCGAGTGTTCGAGTTCATCTCGGTCGGCACCTTCATCGGCTTTGCCGCGGCCCTGACGTGCCGCGTCGTGGTCGAGGTCGGTGATCGCGTGTCGTTCCCCGTGCTTGCGCTGGTCGTCGGCCTGATGCTGGCGGCCTACGCCGTCGCCGACCTGGCCTCGGGCATCGTGCACTTCCTCCTCGACAACTTCGGCTCTCCCGACACGCCGGTGATCGGCCAGAAGTTCGTCAAACCCTTCCGCGACCACCACGTGGACCCGATGGCGATGACCCAGGGCGACTTCATCGCCGTCAATGCGGACAACGTGTTCGTGTGCCTGCCCGTGATCATCCCTGCGTTCTTCTTCCTCGACACCGGCCGGCATCCGTATGCGGGAGTGTTCATCGTCGGTCTCGTCGCCGGGGTGATCATGACCAACCAGTTGCACAAGTGGGCTCACATGCCGACGGTGCCCCGACTGGTCGCAGCGGCGCAGCGCAATGGCGTCGTGTTGTCGAAAGAGCACCATTCGGTGCATCACAGCGGCGCCTACGACAGCAACTACTGCATCACGTGGGGCCATCTCGACGTGCTGCTGAACCGCTGCATCAAGCTGCGAAAGTAACCTTCGTCGCCTCAGGCGAGGGGGAGGCGAACGCTGGCGTCGAGGCCTCCGCCGGTGCGGTTCGCCAATGCCACTGCGCCGCCACTGGCCTCGGCCAACTGCCACACGATCGCCAGACCGAGCCCGGAGCCGTCGTGCGTTGCGCTGGCGGAGCGCCAGAAGCGGTCGAAGGCGTGGGCGAGCTGGTCGGTCGGCATACCCGGACCGCGGTCGGCCACGTGGATGGTGGCCCAGCCGTCCTCGCCGAGTGCTGACACGGTGATCTCGTTGCCGGGCATGCTGGCATTGAGCGCATTGTCGATGTAGTTGTCGACGATCTGCTCCAGCGCCCCCGGAACAGCCCGTGCGGTGAGCTCGGCGATCTCGCCGGCCGTCACGGTCACACCGCGATCGTCGGCGAGCGGTGCCCAGATCGCGGCGCGCTCGGTCACGATGTCGGCGACGTCGATCGGCTGGGTCTGCACAGCGCCCTGGTCGGCGCGGGCCAGCATCAACAGTCCCTCGACCAGGCGCTGCAGGCGTTCAGTCTCCTCGCTGGCCGCCTCGATGTCGCCACGGGCCGCAGCGGGATCGGTGTCGACATTGACCGCGGCGCGTTCGAGTTGCAGGCGCAACGCCGTCAACGGGGTACGGAGCTGGTGCGAGGCGTCGCCGGCGAACGATCGTTGCCGCTCGACCAGCGACGAGATCTTCTCCGTCATCGTGTTGAACGAGGCGGCCAGGCTGCGGATCTCGGGAGCGCCCTCGTCGACCGCCGCACGGGTGTCGAAGCTGCCGGTGGCGACGTGCTCGGTTGCCCGCCGAAGCCTGCGCAGTGGACGAACGATCGTGGTGGCCATCAACGCCGCCGCCAGCGCTGCAGCGCTCAGCGAGATCAACCCGACCACGAGGATCCCGCGTACCTTCGATGACACGCGATCGTCGATCGTCGTCGCCGGGTACGTCAGCCGGACGACGCCCACCGGCCGCGCGCTGCTGAGGACCGGCACCGCGACGTAGACGAGGTCGCCACCCAACGTCTCCGAGGCCCGGCGCCCCGACGTGGGGGTGCCTTCGAGGGCTGCGGCAATCTCCGGGCGAGTCGAGTAGTCGTCACCGCGGCGGGCCACATCGCCCGACACGGCAAGAGCGATGCCCATCTCGTCGGTGACCACGACCAGCGCGTTCGTCTTGGCCCGATACACGTCGACGGTGGTCTGCAGGGCGTCGGTGTTGGCCGGCCCGCCACCCGAAATGGCGTCTTCCGAGGTGCCTGCCAGGATGAATGCATCGCGCTGCACCTTGGCCAGCTCGCGTTCGGTCTCGACGGTGCGCAGGTACCGCGACAACGGGATGTCCTGGGCTGCGAGGATGATGATGGTCACGCCGACGAACGCGGCGATCAAGCGCCATCTCACGACGGAGGCTCCAGACGGAAGCCGACACCGCGAACGGCCTCGATCCATCCGTGATCGCCGAGCTTCTTGCGCAGTGAAGCGACGTGGGCATCGACCGTCTTGGTCGGACCGTACCAATGCGCGTCCCATACCGATTCGAGGATCTCGGTGCGGGTGTGCACGGCCCCGACGTCATTGGCCAGGAATGCCAGGAGATCGAACTCCTTGGCCGTCAAGGCGATCTCCTCGGCGTCGATGCGCACGCGCCGCGTTCGCCGATCCAACTCCATCGAGCCGATCGCCTGCACCGCGCCGGCTTCGAGGTCGTCGCCGGTCGGCGATGCGTCGACGGCGCGCCGGCTGACGGCGCGGATCCTGGCCACGAGCTCGCGCAGGCTGAACGGCTTGGTCACGTAGTCGTCGGCGCCGAGCTCGAGGCCGAGCACGCGGTCGAACTCCTCGCTGCGCGCGGTGAGCATGATGATCGGCGTCGTCGAGCGGCGGCGAAGTTCGCGACAGACGTCGCGACCGTCCATGTCGGGCAGGCCGAGGTCGAGCAGCACCAGCTCCTGGCCCCGTTGCTCCAGCGCCTCGGCCCCCGTCGTGACGTGCACGACCGTGTGTCCTGCTGCCGTCAGGCCCTCGACCAGCGTCTCGGCGATGGCCTTGTCGTCTTCGACCAGCAGCAGGTTCACGTGGTCATTGTGACAAGCCGGCCAACACACGACGGGACTTCTTGGACAAATCTTGGATATTCGCGACCCGTCCCTTGGCAGCGGTGTTCGTACCGTGTGGGCATGCGATCCATGTGATTGCGACGACGGAAAGGTCTCAGATGATGAAGACGAAGATTGCCATGGTGATTTCGGTCGCCGGCGTGCTGGTGGCCGGTTCGGCCGCAGCACTGGTGAACACCCAGGTGCTCGGCGGCAGCACATCAGCAACCTCCCCACTCGTGGTCGACAACCCATCGCAGGCCCTCGAGACCTCGCCGACCGTCACGGTGGCCACATCCGCGACCACGCCGGTCGACGTCAGCCCCCGTCGCACCAGCGAGCCGGGGCGACCCAAGCGGTGTACGCGATCGGCGAGGCCGGCACCGTGACCCTCGACACTGCGGGCGACGTGCTGACGATCGTCGCCGTCACGCCGACCGATCCCTGGATCGTCACCCAGTCCGAGACCTCGGACTCGACCGATGTCGAGGTCATCTTCCAGAACGGAAGCGCCGAGATCGAGTTCCACGCCAACCTGCTGTTCGGCGTGGTCACCACGGCGGTCGAATCGCACGACAGTTCGGCAACGTCGAACTCGACGAGCAACACGGTCAGCAACAACGGAAGCGGCCGCCCCATCGGTGGCGACGACGACTCCGGTCACGAAGGCGGTGGCGACGATGATTGATCCCCTCCTGCCCTCGGGCGCCGCCGAGCGCCTCGCAGCGTTGCGGGCACCGTCGACGAAGCGCACGAAGCCGGCCAGCACCTCGAAGATCCTGAGCGCAGGCATCTCGACCACTGCGCTGTTCGGCATGGTCGCCGTGATGGGCTGGCAAAGCACTCACGCAGCAGCTTCGGCCGCTGCGGCCCCCGAGGCCACCGTGCCGGTCACGCCGGCCGTGTCCGCAGTGACGCCCCCGACGACGGTCTTCGTGCCGACGCCCGTGCCGTCGACCGTCGCCCCGTTGGCCCCTGCGGTCGCGGCTGACGCCGGTGACTGCCGCCCCGGTGGTCGTGCCGGTCGTCATTCCCGTCGCGGTCCAGGCCCCAGCTGCTCAGCCGAAGGCCGCCCCGGCCGCGAAGTCGAACACCGCCACCAAGTCATCGGGCTGAACCTGTCATGAACCACGACCGAGATGCAGGCGAAGTCCACGCCGGGTCGTGGCGAGCAATGGGCTGCTCCGTCGAGGTGTTGATCGTCGGCGGCCCGCCAGATCTGTTGGATCTGGCGAGGACGTCGATCGATCATCTCGAACGGCGCTGGAGTCGCTTCCTCCCCGACAGCGACATCAGCCGCCTCAACCACGCCGCCGGGTCGACCGTTCACATCGACCCGGCGACGGTGGTTCTCCTCCAAGCAATGCGCGATGGTTGGCGAGCGACTTCGGGTGCCTTCGAC
Organism: Ilumatobacteraceae bacterium; assembly: GCA_963805445.1. Classification (GTDB taxonomy): domain Bacteria; phylum Actinomycetota; class Acidimicrobiia; order Acidimicrobiales; family Ilumatobacteraceae; genus JAENVT01. Next base: position 117,308 of record CAWDUI010000015.1, read on the forward strand.
CCGACACTGCTGGCACCGCTGGTCGGCCTCGGCTATTCCGCCAGCTGGCACGATCCGTCCACCGTCACTTCACTTCCTCACGGCGCAACGATGCGCGGCGACCTCGACCAACTCGACCTCGACGCCCAGAACCGCACGGCGCGCACCCCGGACGGCATGTGTCTCGACCCCGGTGGCATCGGGAAGGGCCTCGCTGCCGACATCGTCGTCGGTGGTCTGATGGAGGCCGGCGCGCTCGGTGCATCTGTCTCCATCGGTGGCGACGTCGCCGTCGGCGGCGCAGCTCCCCAGCCGGGTGGTTGGCTCGTCGGTGTTTGCGATCCGGTCAACCTCGACATCGAGATGGGGCAATTGCGGATGCTGCAAGGTGGCGTCGCCACATCGGGCACGCTGCGACGTTGTTGGCACACGACACCGGCGAGGCCGTGCATCACCTCCTCGATCCGCAGACCGGTCAGCCGGCTCGCCATGCCCGCCAGATCGTCGCGGTCACGGTGGTCGCCGGCACTGCCGGGTGGGCTGAAGTGTGGACGAAGGCAGTGATGGTCCGCGGTGCGGCGATGCTGGACGTGCTCGACGAGCTCGGACTTGGCGCACAACTGATGTATGCCGACCGGTCGACGCACGACAACCGGTCGTGGGCGTCGTTCGCCGTGTCAGGCCAGGAGCGGGGCAACCTCGCCGGCGATGAAGTCGAGATGATCCAGGTCTGAGACGTCGAGCACCTGCAGGTAGATCCGTTCGGCGCCTGCATCGACGAAGCGCCGGATCGTCGACGCGGTCTCGTCGGCCGAGCCGGCCGCACCGTCCTTGCGAAGCTCGGCCGGGTCGTGACCGATCGCCGCAGCCCGTCGGACGACATCGGCCTCGGTGGCGCCGGCACACACAACGAGGGCCATCGAGTAGCGCAGTGGGTGTTGTCGGTCGATCGCTGCGCATGCGGCCTCCACGCGTCGCTTGCGTTCCACGAACGCCTCGAACGGGTGGAAGGCGACGTTGTACTCCGTTGCGTACTGCGCGGCCAGCGCCGGCGTGCGCTTCGGCCCGCCTCCCCCGATGATGATCGGCAGTGGATGTTGCACGGGCTTGGGCAGGCCGGGCGAGTTGCTGACGCTGTGCACGGTGCCGGTGTAGCTGAACGTCTCGCCGACGGGGGTGTTCCACAGCCCATCGATGATCGCCAGTTGATCGGTGAGGTTGTCGAAGCGGGTCGGGGTGTCGGGGAAGTCGAAGCCGTAGGCGGTGTGCTCGGCTTCGTACCACCCGGCGCCGATGCCGAGCTCGACGCGGCCGCCGCTCATCTGATCGACCTGCGCCACGCTGATCGCCAGCAGCCCCGGCGCCCGGAAGGTGACCGGGGAGACCAGCGTGCCCAGTCGGATCGTCGATGTCTCGCGGGCCAACCCACCGAGGGTGACCCACGCGTCGGTCGGCCCGGGCAGGCCACTTCGTCCACCCATCGCCAGGTAGTGGTCGCTGCGGAAGAAGCCACCGAAGCCAAGTGCCTCGGCGTGCTGGGCCAGCGTGAGCAGGGTGTCGTACGAGGCGCCCTGCTGCGGCTCGGTGAAGATGAACAGGTCGGAGCGCTGCATCACCGGGACAGTAGCGGGCAAGCCGCAGACGACGTCAGGCGATGATCGACTGGTAGACGAGTTGCTTGAGCTGACTGCGGATCGGGTGGGTGCTGCTGGGCAGCAGCTGGGTGAAGAACTGCACGGTCAGATCCTGCGCCGGGTCGATCCAGAACGCCGTGCTGGCTGCGCCGCCCCACGCGAACTCGCCGATGCTGCCCGGCACCCGGGCCTTGACGGGATCGATCGTCACGCTGACACCGAGCCCGAAGCCCACGCCGTCGAACGTGGTCTCGGCGAACAGCGGGCGAGCGAAGGCAGTGAGGTCGACGCCGCCCGGCAGATGGTTGCTGGCCATGTACTTCACGGTCCCGGGAGCGAGGATGCGCACGCCGTCGAGCTCGCCGCCGCGCAGCAGCATCTGGGTGAACCGGTGATAGTCGTGTGCGCTGCTGACCAGACCGCCGCCACCGCCGTGCGCCTTCGGTTCGCGCAGGGTGCCACGGTCCAGCGCCTCGGTGCGCACTGCCTTGCGGGTCCGCGGGTCGGCCCCGTACAGCGCGGCAAGGCGCGGGCGCTCCGGCGGGATCGACGAACCAGGTGGTCTCGTCCATGCCGAGCGGCTCGAACAACCGCGTGCGCATGAGCTCATCGAGGCGCTGCCCGGTGATCACCTCCAGGACCCGACCGAGCACGTCGAGGCCGACCGAGTAGTTCCATTCGGTCCCCGGTTGGAACAGCAGGGGCAGGGATGCCCATCGGTCGACGACTGCCTCGAGGTCGAGGTCAGGTGGCATGCCCCACTCGAAACCCGCCTTGCGATACATGTCGTCGACGGGATGGGCGAACATGAACCCGTACGTCAAGCCGCTGGTGTGCGAGAACAGGTGCCACAAGCGCATCTTCTCGACGACCGGATCGAGGATCGGTGCGGTGGAGCTGCCGCTTCGCCACACCTTCTGGTTCCTGAACGCGGGGATGTAGCGGTACACCGGATCGTTGAGTTCGAAGGCGCCTTCCTCCCACAACTGCAGGGCCAGCACAGCGGTGATCGGCTTGGTCATCGAGAAGATCCGCCACAAGGTGTCGACCTCGACCGGTGCCGATGCCTCGACGTCTCGCTGGCCGTACGTCGACAGGTGCACGAGCTTGCCGTGCCGGCTGACGCTGATCAACCAACCCGGCAGCCGCCCATCGTCGACGTACTTTCGGAAGTGGTGGTCGATGCGGGCCAAACGCTCGGCCGACATTCCGACATCGGAGGGGTCACCTTCGAGCTGCAGCGCTGTCATGGGCTCGACGATACGTCCTGACTCAACGTCGTGCGGCGCGGTACGGGGCCATGTCGATGCCGGGATAGCGCACCTCCATGTCGTCGATCGTCTGGTCGGTCCAGTAGGGGTGGCCCGGTGCCGGGATGTCGAGCAGGGTGCGGGCGTCGGGGTCGGCGTTGGTCACGAACTCGATCATCTCCGGGCGGTTCCCGAGGTGCCCGAAGGCCTGCTTGTTGGTCCACGTCGCTTCGGCGGCCCGGTAGTCGGCCAGCATGGTGAAGCGGGACGCGTTCGGGCCCGTCAGCGCCGTTCCCCGGTGGAAGACCTCGGTCGAGTACACCAGGATCGTTCCGGCCTTGCCGGTGGCCGGTACCTCCACATCTCGCAGCTCGCCTGGGGCAACCAGCCGTTGACCGAGGGGGATGTGTGCGGAGTGCTGCTTCGGCACCGCAGCGGTCGCCCCGTTGTGCTCATCGACATCGCAGAGGTAGATGAACGTGGTGACCTGCATCCAACGACGTTCCACCGAGGGCACGACCAGCGTGTGGTTGCCGAAATCGCGATGGTGGTTCTGGTCGTAGTCGGTGCTGCCGGCGTACTTCGCCCACAGCTCGCCCTTGTACAGGCGGATGTCGTCGACGCCCAGGATCTGGCGGACGATCGACACGATCCGCGGGTGGGCGACGAGGCGGTTGAGCTCGGGCGAGGCCCACGGGAAGTTGTCGAGGCCGGCGAACGCAGTGGTGGTGAGGTGGGCGAAGGCGCCCGGATCGGCAAAGTACTGCTGTGGTGACGGGAAGGTCTGCCACACGCCCGCCTGCAACGTGGCCACCTCCGGCGCGCTCAGCACATCGGGCACCATCACGAACCCGTGGGTGTTGAAGCGATCGAGTTGCTGGTCGGTCAGCACACCACATTCTCGCATCACCGGACCCCCAACCCCTCGTGAATCGTCTGTGACGAAACCCGCCCCGCCGGGCGAATCGCCCGAATTCGGATCTGGGCGCCACGCTGCGGCAGCGACCTGCGGACTTGGGCGCGACTGGCGCCCAGATCGGGGTGGGATCGCCGGCGAGTTTCGTCACGGACGATTCGGGAGGGACCGTGACGGGCGGGGTCAGGGAGTCGAGCGGGTGGGGTAACGGCCGGGTGGGGTAGCGGCAAGGTTGAGTCCAATCGACTCAAGTTTTCTTCGGTCGATGTTGCTTGGACCTCTCTGGTTCCCGTAAACTTGCGTCACGTTCACTCAAGTTTGAGCCGTCCACCTCTACACCTACAAGGAGCACCCCCATGGCCAAGGCAGTCGGAATCGACCTCGGCACCACCAACTCCGTCGTCGCCGTCCTCGAAGGCGGCGACCCGGTCGTCATCCCCAACTCCGAAGGTGCTCGCACCACCCCCTCGGTGGTCGCGTTCTCCAAGGCGGGCGAGGTGCTCGTCGGCGAAGTGGCCAAGCGCCAGGCGATCACCAACTCCGACCGCACGTTCCGCAGCATCAAGCGGCACATGGGCGAGTCGTGGAAGAGCCCCGACATCGACGGCAAGCAGTACACGCCCCAAGAGATCAGCGCCCGCACGCTGATGAAGTTGAAGCGCGACGCCGAGGCGTACCTCGGCGACACCGTCACCCAGGCCGTCATCACCGTTCCCGCGTACTTCGACGATGCCCAGCGCACGGCGACCAAGGAAGCCGGCGCGATCGCCGGCCTCGAGGTGCTGCGCATCATCAACGAGCCCACCGCCGCGGCGCTCGCCTACGGCCTCGACAAGAGCGCCGAGGACGAGAAGGTGCTGGTGTTCGACCTCGGCGGCGGCACGTTCGACGTGTCGGTGCTCGAGATCGGCGATGGCGTGTTCGAGGTCAAGAGCACGCACGGCGACACCCACCTCGGTGGCGACGACTGGGATCAGCGCATCATCGACTGGTTGGTCCAGCAGTTCAAGTCCGCCCACGGTGTCGACCTGTCGGCCGACCGCATGGCCGGCCAGCGCCTGAAGGAAGCGGCCGAGAAGGCCAAGATCGAGCTCAGCCAGGTGCAACAGACACAGATCAACCTGCCCTTCATCACCGCCACGGCGGAAGGGCCGCTGCACCTCGACGAGTCACTGACTCGGGCGAAGTTCCAAGAGATGACGGCTGATCTCATCGAGCGCTGCCGCATCCCGTTCGAGCAGGCGCTGAAAGACGCCGGCATCAGCAAGGGTGAGTTGAACCACGTGCTCCTGGTCGGCGGATCCACTCGCATGCCCGCCGTCGTCGATCTCGTCGTCAGCCTCACGGGCAAGGAGCCCAACAAGAGCGTCAACCCCGACGAAGTCGTGGCCGTCGGCGCAGCAGTGCAGGCAGGCGTGTTGCGCGGCGACGTGAAAGACGTGCTGCTGCTCGACGTCACCCCGTTGAGCCTCGGCATCGAGACCAAGGGCGGCGTGATGACCAAGCTCATCGAGCGCAACACGACGATCCCCACCAAGCGCACCGAGGTATTCACGACGGCCGACGACATGCAGCCGAGTGTGGAGATCCACGTGCTGCAGGGCGAGCGCGAAATGGCCGGGTACAACAAGACGCTCGGCAAGTTCCAACTCGTCGACCTGCCGCCGGCGCCTCGCGGCGTACCGCAGATCGAAGTCACCTTCGACATCGACGCCAACGGCATCGTCCACGTCAGCGCCAAGGATCGGGCGACGAGCAAAGAGCAGTCGATGACCATCACCGGTCAATCGACCCTCGACAAGAAGGACATCGATCAGATGATCCGCGATGCCGAGGCCCACGCCGAAGACGATCGCAAGCGTCGTGAGGAGGCCGAGATCCGCAACAACGCCGACTCGCTGGTGTACCAGATGGAGAAGGTGCTGCGCGACAACGCCGACAAGGTCGACGCCACCGAGAAGGCCACCGTCGAAGCTCCCTTGGCGGAGCTGAAGACCGCGCTCGCCGGCAACGACATGGACGCGATCCGTGCCTCGCACGAGAAGCTGATGGCCGCAAGCCAGACGTTCAGCCAGAAGCTGTACGAGAACGCGGCTCGCGACGAGAACGCGGCCGGCACCTCGGCATCCGGGCAGACCAGTGGCAGCGCAGGCAACGACGACGACATCGTCGATGCGGAGATTGTCGAAGAGGATCCTGCGCAATGAGCGATCTCTCCACGGGTCCGTCATCGGAGGGTCCGGTCGGCGGAGAAGACCCGACCACCGAGCCCGACGTCGAATCGACGTCGGGCGACGTGGCTGAGCCATCCGAGCTCGAAGTCGCTCTCCTCGAGCGCGACGAGTGGATGGATCGGGCTCAGCGGATAGCGGCAGATTTCGAGAACTACCGACGTCGGTTGGCGACGCAGCGAACCGACGACATCGACCGGGCGACGGGCCGGCTGGCCGAGTCATTGCTCCCGGTGCTCGACGCCTGCGAAGCAGCGTTCTTGCAACATCCCGCAGAGATCGAGCCACTGTTCAACCTGATGCTCAGCGAGTTGAAGAAGCAGGGTCTCGAGTCGATGAACCTGCACGAGCAGCCATTCGATCCCCATCTCGCCGATGCGGTCCTGCACGAGCCGGGCGAGGGCGAGCCGATCGTCAGCGAAGTGCTGCGGTCGGGCTACACATGGAATGGCAAGGTCCTTCGACCGGCAATGGTCAAGGTCCGCGGCTGAGACCGGATCTGTCCGACGACCAGGGCAGCACGAGGCAACCGAGGAGGTGATGATCTGTGGCAGCACAGCGTGAGTGGTACGAGAAGGACTATTACAAGGTGCTCGGTGTCAATGAAGACGCCGCGCCAAAAGACATCACCAAGGCCTATCGCAAGTTGGCCCGCGGCAGCCATCCCGACACGCACCCCGGCGATGCCGCCGCCGAGGAGCGATTCAAGGAGGTCAGCGCGGCCTACGACGTGCTGGGCGACGAGGCCAAGCGCAAGGAGTACGACGAGGTCCGCAAGCTCGGTCCGGTCGGCGGTTTCCAAGGCGGTGGTCCCGGTGGCCCGTCGGGATACAACTTCAACGTCGGCAGTGATGGTCTCGGCGACGTGCTGGCGCAGATGTTCGGCCGCGGGCGGCGTGGCGGCGGCCCATCGGCCTCGGCGGGTCCACAGCGTGGCGCCGACGTCGAGGCGACGCTGAGCCTCGATTTCGCTGATGCGGCAACAGGTCTCACGACAACGCTGCACCTCACCAGCGATGCGCAGTGCAGCACGTGCCACGGCAGCGGCGCCAAGCCGGGGACCCAACCAACGGTCTGTTCGAACTGCGGTGGCCGTGGCGTGATCGACGACAACCAGGGGCTGTTCTCGTTCTCGTCGCCGTGCCGCGTGTGCGGTGGTCGTGGCGTGGTCATCACCGATCCGTGCCCGACGTGTCATGGCACGGGAAGCGAGCGCCGTGCTCGCGAGGTGCAGGCCCGCATCCCCGCCGGGGTTGCCGACGGCCAGAAGATCCGCCTGAAAGGCCGCGGTGCGCCCGGGCGCAACGGCGGCCCGCCCGGCGACCTCATCGTCGAGTGTCATGTCACTCCGCATCGCCTCTTCGGGCGCGACGGCAACAACCTCACGGTCAAGGTGCCGGTCACGTTCGCCGAGGCCACGCTCGGGGGCGACATCGACGTGCCAACCCTCGACGGCCAGCGGGTGATGTTGCGGTTGCGCCCCGGCACACCGTCCGGCTCGCGGCACCGGGTCAAGGGCAAAGGCATCGTCACCAAGAAGTCCACGGGCGATCTGATCGTCACGGTCGACGTCCAGGTGCCGACCCATCTCAACGACGAACAACGCACAGCCGTCGAGGCCCTCGCCGCAGCGACTACCGTTTCACCACGGACTCGATTGGAGTCATGACCATGCGATCTCAGAACCACGCCGTCTACGTCATCTCGGTTGCCGCCGAGTTGGCCGGCATGCACCCGCAGACACTGCGCATCTACGAACGGCGCGGCCTCGTGCAGCCGGCGCGTACGCAGGGCGGCAATCGTCGCTACAGCGATCTCGACATCGAATGCCTGCGGCGCATCAGCGAACTGGCTGCCGAGGGCATGAACCTGGAAGGAATCCGCCGCGTCATGCAGTTGGAGACCGAGAACGAACAGTTGCGCTCCGAGAACGTCGAGTTGCGGCAGGTGGCCTCATCGGCCCTTGCCGAAGCCGACCGTCGTGCGCCGCGCCGCGATCTCGTGCCCTTGCGCCAGGAGGTCTCGGTGTTCGGCGGGTCACGCCTCGGTCGTTCGAGCTAGCGCCGAGACCGAGTCCGCGGCCGGGTCGGTGGCGACCGGCAGATCGAGGGTGAAGATCGCTCCTCCCTCGGGATGATTGGCGACCGTCGCTGTGCCGCCATGTGATGCTGCGATCGCGGCGACGATCGACAACCCGAGCCCGGCCTTCGGCCCGACGCGCGACGGGTCGGCACGCCAGAACCGGTCGAAGGCGTGCTGCAGAGCTTCCTCCGACAACCCGGTGCCGTGGTCGCGCACGGTCAGCACGGCTCGGTTGTCGGTGACGCGGGCGGCCACCTCGATCGCGGTGCCGGCAGGCGTGTGCGTGATGGCGTTGGAGACGAGGTTGGCGATCGCCTGACGGAGATGGTCCTGTACCCCGTCGACCGGAACGGATGCCGCGGCGTCGAGGGTGATGTGGCGATCGGGATCGGCGGCGACCGCATCGCTGCACGCGTCGGCCGCCAGCACGGCGAGATCGACTCGCGCCGGTTCGATGTCGCGCCGCTCGTCGAGGCGCGCCAGCAACAGGAGGTCATCGACCAGCACGCGCATGCGCTTCGATTCCTCCTCGATGCGGCGCATGATCACATCGGTATCGACGTGCTCGTTGGCGACCCCGAGCCGGAACAGCTCGGCGAAGCCTTGGATCGAGGTCAGCGGGGTGCGCAGTTCGTGCGAGGCGTCGGCGAGGAACTGGCGCAGCTTGGCCTCCGACTCCTTCTGGGCGGCGAAGGCGTCCTGCAAGTTGTCGAGCATCGAGTTCAGCGCCAGGCCGAGTTGACCGACCTCGCCGCGACCGTCGCCCGGTGTCACCCGCAGCGACATGTCACCCTCGTGGATCGAACCGGCTGCCAGCGCCATCGTCTCGAGCGGACGAAGGCCGCGTCGCAGGATCAGCCACGAACCGGCGGTGAGGAGCGCCAGGATGGCGGCGGCGGCGATGGTCTCGATCAGGACGAGCCCGCGCAACGATTCGGCGACGTCACCGAGTGGATTGGCGACGATGACGGTGAACCCGGGGGAAGTGCGTGTCGGCGGTGGCCAATGCCCGCCAATCGCCGGAACCGACCGCGGCGCCGACGGTGAACGGCCGGTTCAGCGTCGACACCTCGGAAGGCAACGCCGGGCTCGGGCTCGACGTGTCGTTCGGCAGATGACCCACCACTGCGCCGGTTGCATCGCGCAGCTCCGCGTACGAGCCGATCCCCAGGCCGCGAGCGTCGGGCCCGTCACCATCGCCGGGGCCTCCACCGGGCTCGAGGCCGACAGCGGCGTGCAGCTCACGCTCGGCCGCCAATGCCGAGTTGCGCAGTCGATCGTCGAGGCGGCGGTACTCTGCGGTCGAGTAGCGGGTGTAGGTGCCGATGCCGAACGCCAGCAGGCCCAACGCCAGCAGCACGCCGAGCGCGGTCACCAGTTTCGCCCGCAAGCTCATCCGACGAGACCTCGATGTGTCACGGAACCATCATGGCGCGCCGATCGGGCCCGGCGGCTCTCAAACGTTCACCCGCTATGGTGCGCATGCACCACGACACCATCAAGGAGCACCTGCGTTGTCGGATTCGACACCCCCGAAACCTCACGTTCTCGCTGTCGACGACGAGGAGCACATCACCGAACTGGTGGCGATGGCGCTCGGGATACACGGCTTCGAGGTCGAGCGCGTCGCCTCCGGCCGGGCCGCACTTGCGGCGATCGAGGCACGCCGGCCGGATCTGGTGTTGCTCGACGTGATGCTGCCGGATCTCGACGGGTTCGAGGTGGCCAGGCGCCTCCGCCAGAGCGAGGGCGCGGCCACGCGCATCCCGATCATCTTCCTGACCGCTCGTGACGCGACAACCGACAAGGTCGAGGGGTTGCGCCTCGGCGTCGACGACTACGTCACCAAACCGTTCTCGGTGGAAGAGCTCGTCGAGCGGGTCAAGGCGGTGCTGCGCCGAACGGGCGGCACGGCCAATCGAACGCACACGCTCACATTCCACGATCTGGCCCTCGACGAGGAGACGAGGGACGTGTGGCGCGGTGGCAAGTTCATCGACCTGACCCCGACCGAGTACAAGCTGCTGCACTACTTGCTGTCGAACTCCAAGCGGGTGCTGACCCGTGATCAGATCCTGGAGGCGGTGTGGGACTACACCTTCGCCGGGAACGCCAGCGTGCTCGAGACCTACATCAGCTACCTCCGCCACAAGATCGACGACGTGGACCCGCCGCTGATTCACACCGTGCGCGGCGTGGGGTACAGCATGCGCTTGCCGAGGTAATCCGTTCGGAGCAAAGCCCGAGTGCCTTCCCAGGCTCCTCTGAGGTTTGTTGTCGATGATGGTCGGGCACCACACGTCGAGCCTTCCGAAAGGACCTCACATGGAACCATCGACTCCACGGCCTGATCCCCCTGTCTGGGGGCCACCCCGTGATCCTTTGGTGTCGCGGACGCCGCCTGCGGCGACACCGACCTCGCCGCGACGAAAGCACACCGCGCGGAGCGTGCGCCGCCTCGGTGGCTATGCGGCGCTCGCCTCGTCCGCGGCGATCGTCGGCTACATGGCCACTGCGTCTGCCGCCAAGCCGGCCAAGCAGGCCGTGGTCGTCACGGTGACGAATCCGCAACCGGTCGAGGTGGCACCGGCCACCCCGCTGCCGGCAACACCCACGCCCTCCGTGAGGCAACCGACGCGCACGCGTCAAACACCCGCATTCGGCCAGCCGAACTCGTCGAGCCATGGCAGCTGAAATCGGCGAGACTCACGAACGGCGCTTCCGCGCCATGGGGTCGGACGCGCATCTGATCGTGGTCGGCGGCGCCGAGCAGCTGCTCGACGATGCCTGTCGGCGGGTCGATGAGCTCGAGCAACGATGGAGCCGGTTCATCGAGTCCAGCGAGATCTGTGAGTTGAACCGGCGCGCCGGCGACGAGGTCGTGGTGTCGGCCGAGACCTCGATGCTCGTCGTGCGGGCGATCGAGGCGTGGCGGCTGACAGGCGGCGGGTTCGACCCGACCGTGCTCGGCGCCGTCGTGCGCGCCGGCTACGACGTCAGCTTCGACACGATGCCCGACGAGCGGAGCGCACCCCAGAGCTCGCTCATCGTCGGCTGCACCGACATCGCCGTCGACGGCCGCACGGTCCGCCTGCCGGCGGGCACCGGCTTCGATCCCGGCGGCATCGGCAAGGGTCTGGCCGCCGACATCGTCATCGGCGAACTGCTCGCCGGCGGCGCGGCCGGCGCCTGTGTGAATCTCGGCGGCGACCTCCGTGTCGCCGGGAGCAACCCCAGCGGCGAGGCGTGGACCATCGCCATCGAGCATCCTGCGCTCGAGGAACCGATCGCTCTGATCGGTCTCCACGCCGGTGCTGTCGCCACGTCGACCACGTTGCGCAGGCGCTGGTCGGTCGAGGGGCAGATGCGCCATCACCTGATCGACCCGGCCACCGGCGAGCCGTCGGCCAGCGATCTCGAACTCACCACGGTGATCGCTGCCGAGGCCTGGATTGCCGAGGTGCTCGCCAAAGCCGTGCTCTTGCGCGGCTCGGCACGCTCGTTCGACATCGTCGACGGCGATCTGGTCCAGGCATTGACGGTCGACTCGAGTGGCGTGATCCGCACGACGCCCGGATTCCAAGTGTTCGCCGGTGCGATCCCGCTGCCGACGAGCCTTCCCCGTTCGACGACCTCTGAGGGGGTGTGATGAACACGCAGCTGTGGTGGTACATCGCCCGCAGCGGTGGCATCGTCGCCTGGGCGTTGCTGGCAGGCAGTGTGCTGTGGGGCCTGGCGTTGTCGACCAAGGTGTTGCGTGGACGGCCGCGTCCGAACTGGATCCTCGATCTGCACCGGTTCCTCGGCGGCCTGGCACTGGTGTTCACCGGCATCCACGTCGCCGGTCTGGTCTTGGATTCCTACGTGCACTTCGGCCCGGCCGAGGTCCTGGTCCCCTTCGCCAGTGCATGGCACCCCGTCGCTGTCGCGTGGGGTGTGATCGCCCTCTACCTGCTGATGGCCGTCGAGCTGACATCACTGGCTCGCAAGAAGATCTCCAAGCGGGCCTGGCGGCTGACCCACTACCTCAGCTTCCCGCTGTTCCTGCTGACAACCGTCCATGCGCTGTCGGCCGGTACGGATCGCTCGACGCTGCTGTTGCGGTGGAGTGTGATCGCCGCCAGCGCAGCTGATCACCGGGTTGACGTTCGTGCGATTGAACAAGGCGGACCGTCACGATCTGCTGACTTCGCCGGTTTCGAAGTCAGTGCAACAACGGAGGGTGCTCTCAGGATCCTCCCAGGGAAGTGCTCGAAGATGACTGCATCACCTCGACGAGCGAGGGAATGCCCGAGAGGAACACGTCGATGAGCACAGAGATCGCCAACCCAGAACCCGTCATGACCGATCAGGCAGCCCGCCTGGCCCAGTTGGCCAGTCGACCGGCCCGCACCGGCCGGCCGCACCCTGCACGCCGGGCCCGGCGCATCACCGGCGTCGCCGGCTTCGCCGCCGCCGCAGTGATCGCCGGGACCATGGCGGCCGGAGCCTCGAGCAGCGCCACGGCGACCAACGCGGTCTCGGCCAACCTGGTCTCGGCCGCGACCGCCACCGCGGCGACGACGGCGACACGACGGCGACGACGGCCAGCACCACGGCCAGCACGACGGCAACCACCGTGCGGGCGGCGGCCCCGGCGACGATCGCCAACACGACCACCCAAGGCAGCTGAGGACCCGAAGAACCTCACTGCCTTCCCGGCCCGAACAAGGGGCCTGGCCCCCGAGACTTGCCTCCCTCCCGAGTCTCGCCGGCGGCCGGGTCCCTTTTCGCGTCCCGGCGTCGACAGCGAATCCGACTCTGCGGAACATCCCCGAGGGCTCAGAGCGTCCTCCCAGGATCGGCTGTCATCGTGCACTCACATCACCCCTCAACCCCTCGAAAGGACTTGTGATGATCGGTAAGAAGATGAAAGTTGGAGCAATGGTCTTCGGACTGGCCCTCGGTGGCGGAGCCCTCGCCGGCTCGGTGCTCGGTGCACCCGGCATCTCGTCGGCGGCAACGAGTGCGACCACCGCAGTGGTCGTCGACGACTCGAGCGCGGCGGCAACGACCGACACGCCGGCGGCACCCGCACCGGAGACCGCCCTCGAAGGCGACGTCGCCGCCCAAGTGACCGCAGCCGCTCAGGCCGCGATCCCCGACGGCACGATCGACCGTGTCGAGACCGACAACGACGGCGTCTACGAGGCGCATGTGACCAAGGCCGACGGCACCCACGTGATCGTGCAGGTCGGTGCCGACTACACAGTGACCGCAACGCTGGACCAGCCGCAGGGCGGGCCGGGCGGGCATGGTCCGGGCAAGGGTGGTCCAGGCGCAGATGAGACGCCGCTCGAAGGCGACACCGCCACCAGCGTGACCGCAGCCGCTCAGGCAGCCGTGCCGGATGGCACGGTCGACCGTGTCGAGACCGACTCGGACGGGTCGCCGTACGAGGCCCACGTCACCCAGGCCGACGGCACGCAGGTCGTCGTCAAGGTGGATGCCAGCTTCGCCGTGACCAGCATCGAAGACATGCCGGCAGGCGGTCCTCAGGGCGGCCATCACGGTCCGCCGCCAGCGGGCAGCGCAGCACCGGCCGACACATCGGGTACGGCGACCGCTGTCACCGGCTGACATCGTCGTGCAACGTCGTTCGCAGCGAGCCCAGCCCTGCGGGTCGGGCTCGCTGCTGGCGTTTTCGTCAGCGTTCGTCGGCGTCGGCGTCGGGGCGGAACCGGGCGAGGGTGTGCCAGGCCGAGCGGATGATCTCGGCCACGTCGGTGCGGTCGAGGTGCATCGCCGGCAGTGGCAACGCCTCGGTGGGCACCTTGCACCGGGGGACGTCGATGTCGTCGCCGGCGAACCCGTGCCACTCCGGGGTCTCGAACGGCGAGGGCGGCGGGGCCGGTGGCACGAGCCGTAGGTGGCGGTCGGCGCGAGCTCGCGAGCCGACCTTGGGGCGGGCGCGCTCGTCGAGATCGCCGCAGCGCCACGTGGCCAGGAGCTCCGGCCGCGGGCCGAGCTCGGACGCCAGCGCCAGCAACGCGGCAACGGCGTGCTTGCACGGATCGTCCCAGTCGGGGCAGGTGCACGAGCACAGCAGTTCGTCGCCGCGTGGGATCAGGCGGGCGACGTGGGATCGCTCCAGCACCGGACCGAGGTCGTCGGGCCGGGCGACCATCTCGACAGTGATGGTCACGTGGTACGGATCGGGACGCCCACCGACCACCGTCGCCAGCAGCACACCTTCGGAGAGCTCGAGTCGCGCGACGGCGTTCTCGGCGAGGTAGCCCTTGCCACGGCGGAAGCGCTGGGGGTCTGCCAGCCCGGCGACGGTGACCGACAACAACGACGCGGCCAGGCGACCGGCCGTGGTCGGCTCGCGCCGCAGGTGGGCCGGCCCGGGGTTGATGACGATGCTCACGTGCCTCGCACCGCGTGATGGTCGAGCACGATCAGGTCGCGCAACTCGTCGGTCGACAGTTCGCTGAGCCACGTCTCACCCGTCGTGCCGACGACCGCGTCGGCCAGGGCCCGCTTGTCGTTGATCATCGCGTCGACGCGCTCTTCGATCGTGCCCTGGCAGACCAACTTGTGCACGAACACCGACCGGTGCTGGCCGATGCGCCAGGCTCGGTCGGTGGCCTGATCCTCGACCGCCGGGTTCCACCACCGGTCGTAGTGCACCACGCGCGATGCGGCGGTGAGGTTGAGGCCGGTGCCGCCGGCGCGCAGCGACACCAGCAGCAGCGGCGATGCCGACTTGGCCTGGAACTCGTCGACCATGCGATCGCGCCCCTTCCTCGACACGCCGCCGTGGAGAAACGGGGTCGGCAGAGCGAAGCGCTCCTGCAGATGTTGCTGCAACAGCAGACCCATCTCCCGGAACTGGGTGAAGACCAGGGCCTGCTCGCCGGCATCGAGCAGGTCGGTGATCAATTCGTCGAAGCGGGTCAGCTTGCCTGACCTGCCACCGAGCCGCGAACCGTCGCCCAACGCCTGCGCCGGGTGGTTGCAGATCTGCTTCAGGCGCGTCAGCGCCGCCAGGACGAGGCCGCGTCGGCGCATGCCGGTGGCGAGTTGGGCGTCGGCCAGCAGCTGGTCGACGACACCTTGATACATGCCGGCCTGCTCGCGGGTCAGCGAGGCCCACGCCAACTGCTCGACCTTGTCGGGCAGGTCGGGCACCAGGGACTTGTCGGCCTTGGTGCGCCGCAACAGGAACGGCGAGGTCAGCTGGCGCAACGCGGCGGCCGCAGCGACGTCGTGGTTCCGCTCGATCGGCGTGGCGAAGCGGCGACGGAACTGGTTGAGGTTGCCGAGCAGGCCGGGCGTGACCATCGACATGATCGACCACAGCTCGCTGAGCCGGTTCTCCACCGGCGTGCCGGTGAGGGCGATGTGCTGTTGCGCCGGCAGCGTGCGCAACGCCTTTGCGGATCGTGTCTCGGGGTTCTTGACGGCTTGGGCTTCATCGAGCACCACAACGGCCCAGTCGACGGCCGTGAGCGTGTCGATGTCGCGTGCTGCGACGTGGTACGTCGTGATGATCAGATCGTGCTGGGCGACGACGTTGGCGAACGCCGTGGCACCACTGCGGCCGGTGCCGTGGTGCACGGCGACCCGCAGTAGCGGCGTGAATCGTGCGGCTTCCGCTTCCCAGTTGCGCACGACCGAGAGCGGGCAGATCACCAGGTGCGGCCCGGGCAGGGCAGCGAGATGAGCGAGCGTGGTGGGTGTCTTGCCGAGGCCCATGTCGTCGGCCAGGCACCCCCCGAGGCCGAGCTGGTGGAGGAACTGCAACCAGCCGAGACCGCGCCGCTGGTACGGGCGCAGCGTGGCCATGAAGCCCGGCCGGCTCGATCCCTTCGGCGAGCGCCGCGTCGGGCAGCCCCTGCAACAGGTCGCCGAGCCAGCCCGTTGCGGCGATCGACGGCGCGTTGGCCGCTTGCCTCGTGCGGCGCCGCGGCCTCTTCCTCCGCAGCCATCTCGGCGGCCAGGCGGAGCAGCTCGAGTGTCGACAGTTCGGCGTGGTCGCGCCGATGTTCGGCGAGGTTGGCCAGAGCGCGCCGGGCCTCGGTTCGGTCGAGCCGGACCCACCGACCGTTGACGTTGATCAGTCCAGCGCCCGAGGCCGCGGCTCGCTCGAGCAGCGCTTCGTCGACCGGGGTGTCGTCGACCACGACCGTCCAGTCGACGATCGCCGACGCGCTGAAGCGGCTCTTGCCCGTGGCCTCTTTCGGTTGGGCGACTCCCTTGGTGGTCGCCGTTCGGCGGGTGAGACGCTCTGGCGTCGAGCAGTTCGATGTCGACGGCTGACAGTGCGTCGACCGCCTCCAGCGTGGCGGCTGCGGTGTCGAGGTCGATCCCAGCGCCGGGGTCGGTCAGCCATCCCGAGAGCCACGGCGCGAGCATCTCGATGTCGACGCGAGCGGTGGCCAGGCAGTCGCCGAGCATCGACATGAACCGCGTCTCGCCGGCAAGGCTGGTCGCCGATGGCCGACCCGCAGCGACATCGTCAGCGGTGCACCAGCGGCTGCGGTCGTCGGGATCGACCAGCTCCAGCGACAGCGGCCATTCGCCCTGCGGGTCGTCGGGCAACGCCAGGCGGAGCCGGGCCTGCACCACAGGCTCGCCCTCGGCACGCCGGATGGCCTGGTCGAACATCGTCGCCAGATCGTCGAGCGGTTCGGCCAATTCGGAATCGACCCGGAACTCGCCCGCGGGTGCGCTGAGCGCCCGTGCCGCCGCCCGTGCGGCCCGCGCAGTCACCCGCCGAGTGTCGGTGATGGGTGCGTGCCACCCGGCGCCGGCCAGCAGCAACCGAGCCGTCTGATCGACGAACGACTCGATGATCACGACGGTGAGCTCTTCGGGCGTGAAACCGGGGCTGGCCACGGCCACCACCGGAGGTTGCGTGGCCGCCAATTCGGCCACCGGCCCGGCGAGATCCGCACGCAGCGGCTTCCATCTGGCAACCCACCATCCGAGTCCCGTGTCGGTGAGGTGGGGCAGCACACGACCGGCGGTGACCAGCCGGATGGCGACCGAGTACGTCTCACCCAGCCAGCCCACCGATGCGCCGACATCGTTGCCGAGGGCGTCGAGTTGGCCGAGCGCTGCCAGTGATGCGACCGTCAGGCGCTGGCACATCACCTGCTGTTCGCCGCCCGGTAGCGCCATGCGCACCACCCGCATCGATCCGTTGTGGGGCGCAGCGGTCGCCGGAACGTCGAACTGACGACGGCCTGCAGGTTGCCGCCGTACACCCCGCGACCCGGCTGCCAGGCCACCACTTCCCCATCGAGCCAGGTCAGCTGCAGGCCGGGTGACGGCGTGACGTTGGGACGGGTGGGCACATGTCGAGTGTAGGAGTGGGGTGTGCGCCGGTTTCGGCGTTGTCGTGCGTAAGACTGTTCTGAACATGTCGCATCTGTGGGATCCTCCCGATCCGGACCACGAGCGCCGATACCGCGCTGGTCGTTCAAATCGCAGCGTCGGCATCGTGCTCCTCGTGGTGACCGCGCTCGTCGCCGGTGGCGTCGTGGCCTATGTGCTGTCGCAGTGGCAGGAGGCTCGATCCGGGGTCGCCGCGCTGCCGACGGCGGCGCCGACGACCTCGACGACCTCGACGACTCTCGACGACCACCACGACGACGCTCCCGCCGACCACGACCAGCACGACCACGACGGTGCCGATCATCGCCGGAGCCCCGGTGGTCGGTGATCACATGGTCTTCGCTGACGGATATCCCCTCGGTCACGTGTCGCCCGAGCGGGTTCGCCGTCTACCAGGGTGACGCAGTGTCGCAGTTGCGCCTCGGGCCGGCGCAGATGTCGTCGGTCGTCAACTTCGTCGGCGCGCAGTTCAGCGTGGAGGTCCGTGCGCTCGATCCGTCGGAGGTCTCGCCGACCTGCCCGATCGCGGTCCAGCCCCGCGCCTCCGACAACGCCATCCCGCTGGGTCTCTGGGTCGAAGCACCGAACTGGCAGTTGCAGCCGAACACGGCCACACCGGTGCCGTTGACCGATCCTTCGGTCTTGGCCGTCATCGCCCTGATCACGGCCAACAACGGCGTGTCGCCCGCGCCACCTCCTCAGCGTGGCAGCGCCGTGCTGGTCGACCTGATCGGCGATGGCGTGCCGGATCTGGTGGTCTCGGCGACCTACAGCGACGACTCGATCTACTACCGCCTCGTCGCCGTCGCACCCGACGACAATCCCGACGCGGCCAGCACGGTGATGATCGAGTTCGGCGGCTCGTTCCACGACGACGGCACCCGCGACCCGCAGTCACGGGGCGAGGTGCGCGTCGACGGTGTCGTCGAACTGACCGGCGCGCCACCGTTCGAACTGTTCATCCGGCGCACCACGTCAACCACCAAGGGCGGGTCGATCCGTGACCTCACCGGCGCCGAGTTGGCGTCGTGGTCCTGCCCCCGCTGACGCCAGTCTCGGGTTCGCTCGCCAGATCAGTCGAGATTCGACGAGGCCGAGGGTCTGGGCGAGGCCACAGAGCCGGGGACCGTCTGTGCCCTCCCCCAGAAGTCGCTGGCTGGCATCGCTGGGCGTGCCGGTCGACGCTTCGGGGTGACGCGCCAGTGCCTCTTGATGTGGTGAGTGCCACGGGCACCAATCGCCGGCGCTGTCGTGGCGCCAGTTCGCCTCGCGGGCCCGTTCGCGCAACGTGTCGATGTGCAGCAGGCTCTCGGCTTGCATGACGATGCGTTCCTGGCAGCGCGCAGCTGAACACGCAAGCACGGATGCGACCTGCCCAGTCACTTCTCACCTCGTGCCAGCACCGGCCTACGGCCCCGTCGGCCGGTGTGCGCCCGGTTTCGTTCCCAGGATGCACCGAGCCACGCCCGGGACCCGGACCTCACCGTCCTTCTCGAACGCACGCACCTTCGCAATGGCGTTTGCCCGAATCCGTTCCCGTGCCGGTTCGTCGACGTGCTGAAGCGCCGCAACCGCCAACGAGACGTGCTCGCTGATCATCTCCCAATACTGCTCGGGCGACCGCGTCACGAGTTCGACGTCGACGTCCCACTCGACAACATCGCCAATCCCGGCGCCCTCGTACAGCGCGCTCCGACATATCCCGGGGCAGCGCACCGAAACATGTTCGGTCCGTCCGGGACCGGCGGCGCCACGGCCACCTCGGTCGCAATTGCCTGCATGGCGATCGACGTCCAGGGGTTTTCCTCGGGCTTGACCCAGACCGACGAGCAGAGACGCCCGCCCGGCTTGAGCACCCGAGCGAACTCGGCCGTCGCCTTGGCCACGTCGGGGAAGAACATGTACCCGAAGCGCACCGAGACGCTGTTGAACGTGGCGTCGTCGAACGGCAGATCGTCGGCGCTGCACACCTTCGTCTCGATGTTGTCGATCCCCTGCGCGTTGGCTCGTCGGGCGGCGATGTCCAGCATCTCGGCGACGAGGTCGGTCAGCACGACGCGTCCCCTCGGTAACCGTCTGGCGATGCTCAGACCCGGCTCTCCCGTTCCTGAAGCAATGTCGAGATGATGATGATCTTCCGCGACGTCGAGGCGCTCGATCATCGCTTCGCCGACCGGACCCAGCTGATCCATGATGACCGAGTCCCACTTCTCCCAACCTGCAGAGAGCCCGGCCCAGGTCGCTCGCTGACGGTCTCGGATCTCATCGGCGCTCGGCATCGGCCCTCCTTGGCGGCAGTGAATATTGCCGTGATCGAATGATCCTTGTGCAAGGAGCCGCAGGTGCGGAACGACGAGCGTTCGTCGTCGTTTCTGCGCAGCGATGCTGCTTGCCGCGCCTGACACTCGGACGATCAGCGAGCCTCCAGCCGATCGGCGACGGCAATCAACAGTGCATGAGCTCGAAGGGCGGGAGCGCCAGGCGTCGCCGCGAAGAAGCGAACGTGGCCAAGTTCGCCGAGAGATCCATGAGCGAGGTTTCGATCGAATACGTCCGCAAGAAGGCCAGACACCCGCTCGTCATCGAAACCGGCGGCGAGTTGTCTCAACAACTGAGCAACACAACTACCGAACTCGCGGTCGCGATTCGGTCGAATCTTGCCCTTCAACGCGATGCCTGAGTCGGTGACAGTGGCCGCAAGTCTGCCGATGACCAACGCATCCTCATACCGGACGAGCTCCGAGAGGTTCACCCGGCCATCGTATTGTCGATTGCGGACCACGTGCGCACGGCCATTTTCCCCGATCAGCGTGAGTGCACACAAGCGCGGAGCGTCGGTGATCGGCGCGGCCGTTACCGGTCGAGCTCAGTTGGCTGCCAGCAGGGCCTCGATCACGATGGCCACGCCGTCGTCGTCGTTCGACTCGGTCACCTCGGTCGCTGCGGCGCGCACACGTGGGGCGGCGTTGGCGACTGCGACCGAACGTCCGGCGAACTCGAACATCGCCAGGTCGTTGATCTCGTCGCCGAACACCAGCACGTCGGCAGCGTCGACGGCGAGGTGGGCGCAGAGCCAGCGCAGCCCGGCACCCTTGTCGGCGCCGACAGGTCCGAGCTCGACCGCCTCGGTGCCCATGTGGCTGACCACCAGGTCGGTGCCGACGATCGGCGGGATGATGTCGAGCAGTTCGGCGGCGGAGTACCGGTGGTGGAACGCCAGCAGCTTGATCGCCTCGGTAGCTCCGTCGTGTCCGTCGAGCACGTCGTCGACGGTTTCCCGGCGATGGTGCACCGGCATGCGCTCGGCAAAGCCGACTTCCTCGGTGAAGCCACGGTCGGTGGCCAGGGCGAATCCGAACAGCGGATCGTGGGCCCGCAACCGGCCGATGGCGGCGACGGCCAGGAGACTGGGGAAGCCGATCGTGAACAGCGGCTCGCCGTCGGGGAACGAACAGATCATCGATCCGTTGGCCATCACCCCGTATCCCACGGCGGCGCCGACCGCCGACACCTCGCGGGCGGCGACCATCGGCGGCCGTCCGGTGGCGAAGACCACGATCACCCCCGCCGCGTGCGCGGCACGCAGGGCCTCGATGGACCGCAGCGAGAGTTCGCCGCGGCTGTTCAACACGGTTCCGTCGAGGTCGGTGGCGATCAGACGAGGAAGCAAGCCACGATTCTGCAACTTGGCGACCCGTGTTGCCGCATCGGGCAATGTTGATAGACTTCGACTCAAGATTTCTGCTGATAGGGAGCAGAAGTGCGAGGAAGCACGAGAAAGGCATCGCCGTGGCGTTCGATCCCAAGAAATGGACCCTGAAGACGAACGAGGCGTTTGCTGCGGCGATCGACCAGGCCAAGGCACTCAGCAACCCCGAGTTGACTCCCGACCACCTGTTGGCGGCGATGATGCGCCAGGACGACACGATCGTGCCGGCCGTGCTGGCCAAGTTGGGGATGGCTCCGTTGATGGTGCGCAACAAGGCCGACGAGGCTGTGCAGAAGTTGCCGAAGGCCTACGGCGGCGCCGAGCCGCACGTCAACCGTGAGCTCAACAACATCGTGCAGAACGCCGAGCAGTACCAGAACGACCTGAAGGACGACTTCTTGTCGGTCGAGCACCTGCTGCTGGCGATGAACCAACGGCTCGGGATCGGCAGCGAGGAGCTGTTGCAGGCGCTGAAGGAGGTGCGCGGCAGCCACCGCGTCACCAGCCAGAATCCGGAGGAGAACTTCGCCGCACTGGAGAAGTACGGCCAAGACCTCACGCAGCGCGCCCGCGACGGCAAGATCGATCCGGTCATCGGGCGCGACGACGAGATCCGCCGCGTGATCCAGGTGCTCAGCCGGCGCACCAAGAACAACCCGGTGCTGATCGGCGAGCCGGGTGTCGGCAAGACGGCCATCGTCGACGGCCTTGCCCAGCGAATTGCCAACGGCGACGTGCCGGAGGGGTTGAAGAGCAAGCGGCTGATCTCGCTCGACATCGGCTCGATGCTGGCCGGTGCCAAGTATCGCGGTGAGTTCGAGGAGCGGCTGAAGGCGGTGCTGAAGGAGATCACCGACGCGGCCGGCGAGGTGATCACCTTCGTCGACGAACTGCACACCATCGTTGGCGCCGGTGCCGCGGAGGGGGCGATGGATGCCGGCAACATGATCAAGCCGATGCTTGCGCGCGGCGAGTTGAAGATGATCGGCGCGACCACGCTCGACGAGTACCGCAAGTACATCGAGAAAGATGCCGCGCTCGAGCGCCGCTTCCAGCAGGTCTACGTCGGCGAGCCCAGCGTGGAAGACACGATCGGGATCCTGCGCGGCCTGAAGGAGCGCTACGAGGTGCACCACGGTGTGCGCATCCAAGACTCTGCGCTGGTCAGCGCGGCGGTGCTGTCGAACCGCTACCTCACCAACCGCTTCCTGCCCGACAAGGCCATCGACCTGATCGACGAGGCCGCCAGCAGGTTGCGCATCGAGATCGACTCGCTGCCGACCGAGATCGACATCGTGCAGCGCCGCATCCTGCAACTCGAGATCGAACAGGTCGCGCTGGAGAAGGAGACCGATGCGGCCTCCAAGGATCGCCTCGACGCGCTGGTCGACGAGCTCGCCACGCTCAATGCCCAGGTGCACGAGATGAAGCTGCACTGGGAAGGCGAGAAGCAGGCGATCGACGCCATCCGCTCGCTGAAGGAAGAGCTCGGCCAACTCGGCCAGCAGCTGGAACGCGAGACCGACCTCGCCGTCGCCGCCGAGATCCGCTACGGGCGCATGCCCGAGCTCGAACGTCGCATCGCCGAGGCAACCGCCCACCTCGACGATCTGCAGACGGGCAACCGCATGCTCAAGGAGGAGGTCGACGCTGAAGACATCGCCGAGGTCGTCAGCAAGTGGACGGGCGTTCCTGTCAGCCGGCTGATGGAAGGCGAGATGAGCAAGCTCGTCAAGCTGGAAGAGCTGTTGCACCAGCGCGTCATCGGCCAAGACGACGCGGTCACGGCTGTTGCAAATGCAATCAGGCGCTCGCGCGCCGGGCTCAGTGATCCGAACCGGCCGATCGGGTCGTTCATGTTTCTCGGGCCGACCGGTGTCGGCAAGACAGAGCTGGCCCGCGCCGTGGCGGAGTACCTGTTCGACGACGATCACGCCATGGTGCGCATCGACATGGGCGAGTACATGGAGAAGTTCTCCGTCAGCCGCCTGATCGGCGCGCCTCCCGGCTACGTCGGTTACGACGAAGGTGGCCAGCTCACCGAGGCCGTGCGTCGCCGCCCGTACAGCGTGGTGCTGCTCGACGAGATCGAAAAGGCCCATCCCGACGTGTTCAACGTGCTCTTGCAAGTGCTCGACGATGGCCGCCTCACCGATGGTCAAGGTCGCACGGTCAACTTCACCAACGTCGTGCTGGTGATGACCAGCAACCTGCAAGGCGACCCGTCGTCGTTCTTCAAGCCCGAGTTCATCAATCGGGTCGACGACATCATCAGGTTCCGATCGCTGACCGAGGACGACCTGACACGGATCGTGACGATCCAGTTGGCGCACTTGCGCAAGCGGATGGCCGAGCGACGGCTGACGCTGAACGTCACGGATGCGGCGATGGCGCAACTGGCCCACGATGGCTACGACCCGTCCTTCGGTGCTCGGCCGCTGAAGCGGGTGATCCAGCGCGAGATCAGTGATCCCGCAGCGCTGCTGATCCTCGAAGGTAAAGCGGTCGAGGGCGACACGGTCACCGTCGATTCGGTCGACGGCCACATCACCATCAGCGCCTAGAAGTTCACCTCCGGCTTCACTCGGCGTTGGTGTGCGTTCACCTCCGCGACACCCGGCGCGCTCATGCTGCAGCAATGAGTCGTCGCCGGCGTTGGCTGCAGCGATACCTGGACCTGTTCGTGATGGAGGTGCGCCAGCCCGACGGATCCACATACCTCATGTCGATCGACTCGACCGGGTTCGGCGAGTGCTGGCTGCCACTCGAGATCACCGAGCTCGAGGGAGCTGACGTCCCCTTCGTCGCCTGATCTGGGCGCCAAACACTCCACAGAGCGGGTGTGGAGTGCCTCGGGGTGCCCGGGTGGGCGTGAAACACTCCACGGGGCTGGGGGAGTGCGGCGTCGAGGCGTGGATCGGCTAGAGAAGGGGGCGATGATCACCCCGGATGGGCGACGCCTGATCGCCACGCGTGCCCTGCGCGGATACGCCGACGGGATGGTGGCCGCATCGTTGGCGGGGTACCTCGGCGACCAGCTCGGATACAGCGGGACCCGCATCGGGGTGATCGTGACCGGCATGTTGCTGGGGTCGGCGGTGCTGACCATGTTCACGGGCACCTGGGGATGGCGGTTCCAGCGGCGGTTGCTGCTGCGGGCGGGGGCCCTGTTGATGGTGGCGACCGGCCTGGTCTTCGCCACGTCGACGGCGTTCTTCGTGCTGTTGGCGTTCGGGGTGATCGGCACGATGAACCCGAGCGGCAGCGACGTCAGCGTGGTGCAGCCGATCGAGCAGTCGTTGCTGCCACTGACAACGACCGAGGAGAACCGCTCGCACGTCTTCGCTCGCTACACGTTCCTCGGCGGATCGTTGGCCGCGCTCGGGGCGTTGTCGGCGGGCATGCCCGCCCGACTGCACTGGCCGGCCGAGTCGGTCTTCGTCGTCTACGCGGTAGCGGGCGTGGCGATGCTCGGCGTGTACGCGACGATGTCGCCACAGGTCGAGGCCGCCGCGCAGGTGACGGCGCCGACCCCGCTCGGCCCGTCGAAGAGCATCGTCTACCGACTTGCCGCGCTGTTCAGTCTCGACTCCTTCGGTGGCGGCTTCGCCGGGCAGTCGCTGTTGGTGCTGTGGCTGCTGCGTCACCATCACTTCTCGGTCGGCAAGGCCGGCGTGGTGCTGGGTTTCATGCAGATCCTCTCGGCCGCGTCCGGCTTCATCGCCGTGCGGATCGAACGACGACTCGGCCCCCTGCGCACGATGGCCTTCACCCACATGCCTGGCCAGATCCTGCTGATCGCCGCGGCGCTGATGCCCACGGCGCCGTTGGCCGTGGCCTGCCTGATCGGGCGCAGCCTGCTCTCCAGCATGGATGTGCCGGTGCGCAACGCCTACGTGATGTCGGCGGTCACCCCGGCCGAGCGGGCTGCAGCCGCCAGCGTGACCAACGTGCCCCGCAGCCTCGCCTCGGCGTTACCACCGATTGCTGCTGGGTGGATGCTCGATCATTCGACGTTCGGCTGGCCGCTGATCATCGCCGGATCATTGAAGATCGTCTACGACCTCTTGCTGTTGCGGATGGCCAGAGCCAACACGAGAGAGTCAGCCGGTGCCGATCGCGCCGGCGAGCGGGCCGGCTCGGTAGCGCCTCCAGGTGATCGTCTGCATGACGGCGAGGGTCACGGCGATGCCGGCGACGGCGGCTGAGCCGGCCACCGCCGACCCCACCAGCATCCACACCGCAATCACCGC
>CAWDUI010000016.1:0-78128 GCA_963805445.1 Ilumatobacteraceae bacterium
GATTGCTCAAGGTGTTCCCCTCTGATGGTGAAGAAGGGTGACCTCGTCTTCGTGTGGGGCCAGGACGGCAAAGAGCCCGAGCAGTACACCAGGCGCGGAGCCTGCCGTCGTTCAACTACGCCGACCCCAACGCGACGACGACCACCGAGTCGACAACGACCACCACGGCGCCCACCACGACCGCGCCGCTGATGAACGGCGAAGTCGACCACCACGACACCGTCGGTGACGACCTCAACCGTCGCCTCGGCAACGACCACCACCTCAACCACCCCGTCGTCGGCGACCGCCACCACCGGGCTGTTCGGCTAGGCGACGGGTGCCGGCGACGATTGCGACCCGCTGCCCGAGCACTTCTTCCAGCAGGTCGGCGCGCTCGTTGGCGGTGTACAGCTCGAGGCTGATCTCCTTGCCGCGTTTGTCCTCGGCCTCGATCACCACCCGATCGCGAATGAACCTTGGCCATCACTGGTTGGACCCGACCGTCGTGGCTGCGGTCGAGGCCGATGGCGACGCGCAGGATGCCGGCAGCGCTGCGCACCAGTCCTGGTCGTCGGGGGCGAGCGCGGCGAACTCGGCGTGCGACGGCTTCGGCGCGCTCTTGCGGTGGTACCGGGCGATCTGGGCGATGATCTCGATCTCGTGGTCGGTCAGCCCGGTCAGCTCGCAGTTGCGGATCACGTAGTAGCTGTGCAGGTGGTGCTTGCTGTGGGCGATACCAGGCCGACGTTGGCCAGCAGCGCGCCGGCCTCGAGGTACTCCCGGGCGTCGCTGGCCAGGCCGTGCATCGGCACGAGTGGCGTCGAACAGCTGCAGCGCCAGGCACGGCGACGTGCGCCGAGTGCGCCGGGTCGTCGTCGCAGCGCTCGGCCAGCGGCGCGGATGCTGCGGCGGACACGTCGCGCAGGTGGTGCAGTCGCCCCGGCGTGGAACCGGGCGATGGTGTCGAGCAGCACGCCTTCGCGCAGCGCGGCCTCGCTGAAGGTGAACGTTTCGATGCCGAACGTAGGTGGCGACCGCCCTCCAGCACCAGCGCGCCGGCGACGATGATGTCGGCTCGGCTCGGGTCCAGCCCGGGGACGCCGGCCCGTCCGGCGGTGTGCGCTGGCGCGACCAGCTCCTCGGTGACGCCGTCGAGCTCGGCGAGGGTGAACTCGAAGCAGTTGAACGTCGCGCAGCGGCTCGTCGCCGCGCAGCCGCGTGGACCATGTGGGCGACGGTCTCGGCGGTGCCGGACGAGGCGACGGCGACGTCGAAGCCGAGCTCGTCGACCTCGCGCTCGAAGTGGCCAGGATGCTGCGCACGTACGAGCGGCACGCCGCGACGGCCTTCGGCGGTGACGTGCCCGCCGGGGAAGAAGCGATCGGTCAGGCGCACGGCGCCGAGCTTGAAGCTGCGCGGCCGCGAGCGTTTCGCCCCGCTCGCCGATCGAGCACCTCGGTGGATCCACCGCCGATGTCGACGAGGATCAGCCGCTTGTCGAACACCGGCACGGCCTGGAGCACGCCGAGGTGGATCAGGCGTGCTTCCTCCAGCGCCGGAGATGACCTCGATGTCGATGCCGGCCTCGGTCCGGGCCCGGTCGATGAACACGTCGGCGTTCGTCGCCTCGCGCACCGCGCTGGTGGCCACGGCGCGGAGCGGCGCGCCGTGGCTGTCGGCGATGCGCCGCATCCGGCGCAGGCGCGCGATGCCGCGGTCGATGGCGTCGACGCGACAGCTCCTTCATGTCGCCGCCGCCGTGGCCGAGCCGAACGGTCTCCTTCTCGCGGGTGAGCGACCTCGAAGCGGTTGCCGACCACGGCCGGGCGACGACGAGGTGGAAGCTGTTGGTGCCGATGTCCAGCGCGGCGAGCAGGTGGCCCGCCGGTCGGCGTCGTCACGGGTGAGCGTCCTGGCAGGCATGCATGCCGTCCAGCACGCCGTCGCGGAAGCTGTCGATCTTCTCGAACGCCGTGCCCTGCCTGTCGGTGTCCGACGACTCGTCGCTACGAGCAGATCGCGGTGATGATGGCCTCGTCGAGGTCGCCGGCCGACAGCGCAGGTCGACGCTTGGCGGTCCGTCGGCTCGCGCGGCACGATGTCGTCGGCCACCCAGGCGCCTGTCAGGCAGTCGTCGATCAAGCGCACGTCGTCGCCTTAGCGTGCTGCCGAGAGCGATCTGCACCGCCTCGCTGTAGCCCTCGGCGAGCAGGTAGCCGACGCGACATGTCGCCGAACAGTGGATCGGCGATCCAGCTCCCGGCCAAGTCCTCGTCGAGCGAAGACCTGGTTGCTGCTGGCGCAGTAGAACGATCGTTCTTCGGCGAAGCGAGCTCGGCGACACCATCGCACGTCGGGAACGGACCTGCGCTCGGGTACAGCGGCAGCGTCGGCGGCGGTGAGCGATGCACCGGCTGCTGCCGGCGAGCTGGGTCCAGAACCGGTGAGGTCGCCGGTGATGCACCGTGACTTGATGTCGTCGGCGTTGGTGCCACGGCGATGATCTCGTCAACGGCAGGTTGCCGGACGGATCACTGCGGATCGAACGGGATGTCGATCAGCTTCGCGGTTCTCGTCGAAGAAGGTCTTGCAGCGCTGCGGGCCGCCGTTGAAGCCGTCCTGGAACGCGCCGACGCGGTCGAAGCCGGTGCCGTGCGCGTCGGGGTCGTTGACGCCGGGAAGCTGCGACCGGATCGCGCACCTGGATCATGGCGATCAGGCCGGCTTGATGTCCGCGTCGCCGAACTTGATGCGTCGCTCTCGCCGCGGGCGACGTGGGCCGCCCAGGCGCCGGCGAAGCAGTCGGCCTGCTGCTCCTTGAGGATCGTCGGCTGGCCGAACTCGTCGGCCCGGGCCTGGACGGCGTGGCCGAACTCGTGGGCAAGCACCACGCCGACCGCGCCTCGCCGAGGTCGCTTGACGAGCTGCGGAGCAGTCGTCGTCGTCGTAGGCCATGAAGTCGCCGTCGATGCAGTAGAAGGCGTTGCCCTCGACGTCGCCGTAGTTGGTCTGCGGGCGTGCCGCAGCCTGGGATCGGCGTCGGTGCGATCGGGGTAGGCGGCGAAGATGCCGCCGGCCAGCGGCTTGAAGTCGCCGCCGTAGGTGAGCGGGAACTGCTCGTCCCAGAAGCCTCGATGTCGTTGAACGCGGCGATCGAGGAAGCCGTCGTAGCGCTGCGCGGCTTGGCCCCGAAGATCGATGACCCTGTCCGGCACCGGGAGCGGCGTGGATGTCGACGGGTCGGGTGGCCGATCGGTCGTTGGTGTCGCCGGGGCGTCGGCCGTCGGGTTGTTGGCGCCGTGTCCGGCGTGGTTCGCTGGCCCCGTCGTTCTGCTGCCGCGATCGGGGGCCTGACACCCGTGCGGATCCCGGCGCAGGAGCGAGCAAGACGATCGCCAGGGCCGACGCAGGCAATGCACGCATATGGTCGGGAGCTTAGGCACGCCGCACGTGGAAAAGCCCGAGGCCTGGCCCGGCGCCGATGTTCGGTCAGGCGCGGAGCCGCCTGGCCTGATCAGCGCCCGCATCTCGGTGATCTCGCCGCGGCCTGGCCGTCGACCATGGCGGCGGCGAAGCGCCGACCGCGCGACGTTGGCGTGCTCGGCGGCGTATGCGCCATGTGGATGCCACCCTCGTGGTGAGCGATCATCAGGGCTGACGAACAGTTGTCGGCGTCGGCCCGACGAGTGGCGAGGAGCTTGTCGAGATCTCGTCGGTCGCCATGCCGGGCATGCTGTCGGCGGGCGCGGTTCGTTCATCCAGGCCATCGCCGTGTCGGTCTCGTTGGACTCCGGCGCGCCGAACTCGCGCAGCATCTGGACCATCCGCCCGATCTCGATGCTCTGACCGAAGACGATCTCGCGGGCGATGTCGCGCAGCGCCGGATCCGTGTCCGGTCGGAGGTAGACGCCCAACGTACACCGCCTGCTCGTGGTGCGTGCGCATGTCCTGCAGGAAGCCGATGTCGGTGGCGTTGGGGTCGGGGATCGCGCTGTTGTTGCCGATCAGCCAGCCGAGGGCCGCCGCAAGCACGGCGATGGCGATGGCCAGCACGGCGAGGTTGAGCTTGCTCTGCCACCAGGGGAGACTGAATGGGGGCGTCGGCGTCGCCCGTGGCATCGGGAGCCGCGGGCTCGATCGAGTTGATCCATCAGCTCAGCTTGGCATCTGGGCGCCCGTTTCACGTGTCGCGTGGTCGCCGATCGGGCCTACTATCGCCAGCATTGTTCCCGAGCCGATCCGCGCCACCACGACCGAGTCGATCAATTGGCCAAGCGTTGCTTCGACCCACGATGGGGAAGCATCGTGGTGAAGACGGTGCCCAGACCTTCTTGCCATGGCGATCACGGTCGTGCCGATGTTGGTGGCGTGCAGTGGTGGTGGCAAGGCCACGACGACGACCTCCTCGCCCACTGCCGCGAGTGGTGCGACACCTCCTTCCAGCCAGACCACGGCGCCATCTGCCGCCACCTCGGCCAACACCCCGACGACCCAACCTGGACCCCCCGGATGGACAGTCGACACGTCGAAGTGCGCGGATCCTGTCACGAGTCGAGCAGGCCATCACGGGCACCGTCAAGAAGATCGGCTCGGCAATGCCGTTGTCGGCAGCCCTGCCGCCGTGTTCGGTCCGGCGAAGACGGATTCGAGCTGTACCTCAACGTACGCGAGTCGAGAAGGGCCTGCTGCCCGGGTACACGCTGAGCGCCGACATTCGTGACGACCAGTACGACAGCACACAGACGCCTCTGTGTCGTCGCAGCGTTGATCGACAGCGGTGTCGACATGTTCGTGGGCATCATCGGGACGCCGAACAACCTCGCAGTGCGTGACACGCTCAACCGGGAGTGCATCCGCAGTTGCTCGCACTCGACCTGGCTCGCCGGCTTGGGGCGACGCCGCCAACTACCCGTGGACCACAGGTGCCCCGGTGCCGCACATCGAAGCCGACGTCTACGCCGCCAAGCTCAAAGAGCTGAAGCCCGGCGCCAAGGTCGCCTTGTTCTCGGTCAACAACGAGTTCGGCAAGGCGTACGTCGACGAGTTCAAGAAGAAGGCCACCGAGTTCGGGTTCCGGATCGTCGATGAGCAGACCGTCGAGTCCGGCGACAGCGATCCACCGACTGCACAGGTCGCCAGCATTGCCGCCCGCAACCCGATGCCACCCCGGCCGTTCGACTCGGCCTGCAGTGCCCCCTGTTCCTGAACGAACTGGCCAACGCCAAGGCGCAGACCCCGCTGGAACCCGCCGGTGTTCATCACCAACACGTGCGCATCGAAGCTGTTCATGGGCCTCGCCGGGCCGGCCGCTGAAGGCGTGTACACGTCGAACAACCTTGTCGATACCAACGACGCGAAGAACGCCACAGTTCCGGGTGTGAAGACCTTCCTCGACGCCTACGCCGCTGCCGGCTTGGCTGGTGACCCCGGCGTGACCGAAGCCGGTTGGAGCGTCGGCGAGTCGACCGTCGCCATCTTGAACGCCGCGTCGAAGACGGGAACGCTCAGTCGCAAGACCATCATCGAGGCCGCCCGCAACCTGAGCTACACACCGTCGTTGGCGCTCCCGGGCGTGCAGTACAAGATGAACGGCGCGACGGATCCCTACGCGTTCGAAACCCTGCAGGTGCTGCAGTGGAGCGTCGCCACGCAGACGTTCACCGAGATCGGCGATCCGATCACCCAGTTCGAAAAGTGATCGACGCGTCCAGGCCCTGAGGCACTTGATGAGGTTCTGAATCATCTCACCGGTCGGCGTGCTGCCGGTTATCACGACGGTTTGGAAGGACTTGTCCTTCAGCAGCGCGTCCGAGACACGGTCTGTCGACATTCATGCCCGCAGCTTGGAGCTGAGCCGCCAGGAAGTCGCCGAGGTTGATGTTGGGCGGCAGGGTTCCCCCGGGTGGAATGGTCAATCCGGGGGGAAACGTGGGCAACGTGACGCCGGGCACCGTGGCATTGGTGGAACCAGTGCCGGCGGTAGACGTCGACTTCGAGTCGCTCGAGCATGCCGGCAACAGCCCTACTACCGTGATCGAAGCGAGGATTGCAGTAGGTGATCCGTCTCATGTTGTCCCTTCCGTCGGGCGCCAGTGTGCCTGTGTCTAGACAGGAACCGGCTGCACGAGTGTCGTTCTGAGCCGCGACCGCTGCGGTCGTGTCGATGGTGGCAATCACCAACCCCACCCAGACTAGGGCGAATCCGGCGACGCGTGACGGTGGTAGTGACTGATGGAACAACAGCCAGCCGAGGCAGAAGTTGATCGTCGGATTGATGTAGTTGAGCGGGCCGATCACGGTGAGCGGCACTCGTTGAGCAGCGAAGGCGAACAACGTGAGTGGCACGATCGTCGCCAGGCCGCTGCACAGCACCAGTACGAACTGGCCAGTCGAAGCGGTGTTGGGGATGCTGGTCGAGTGGCCGGCCAGGGCCAGGACGACGACGATGGCCGGTACGAGCACGACGAAGCTCTCGGCCGCCATGCTCTCGACCGGCGTCAGCGGCACCTGCTTCTTCAGGTATCCGTACACGACCCACGTGCTGGCGATCAGCAAGGCCAGCCATGGAACCCGCCCATAGCTGAAGGTGAGCACTCCGACGGCGATCACGGCAAGAACGAACACGAGTTGCTGTGCCCGACTGAGGCGTTCGTGGAGCACCAACACACCGAGTGCCATCGTGCCGAGCGGGGACAGGAAGTATCCGAGCGCCGTTTCGATGACGTGGTCGTGGACGACGGCCCAGACATAGGTGGTCCAGTTGGTCACCAGGAACACTGCGCAGAGCATGACGGATCCGAGGAGGCGTCGATCGCGGAGCACGGGACGCAGGTGTTGCCAACGGTGGGTGATCGACAGCACGACCGACATGAGCACTGCCGAGCAGATCACCCTCCATCCGATCAGTTCGATGGCATCGAACGAGTGCAGATGCCGCCAGTACAGCGTCAGCGTGCCCCACACCAGGTAGGCGCCGACACCGGCGACGACTCCCTGCCGCTCGGACCCGGGTTGCTCCGACGTCGACCGTTGCGCACTGCGTCGGGTGGGAGCACGGTTCGTAGAGTACGGGTCGGCGCATTCCTGCCGAACCCGCGCCACGGAAGGGTCATGGACATCGTCGTCACTCCCGATCCCCAGACCGTGGCGGGCTGAGGCTGCCACCTGGATCGCCAGACAACTTCATCTCGCCGTGCGGCGACGTGGTGAGGCGACGGTGGCGTTCAGCGGCGGCTCGACGCCCGCGCGATGCTCGCCGCCCTCGCCGGGCTGCCCGTCCCCTGGACGCGACGACGGTGTTCCAGGTCGATGAGCGGGTCGCTCCCGATGGCGATCCCGACCGCAACGCATCGTTGCTCGACGTGCTGCGAAGTCGTCGGCCATCGATCAGGTTGATGCCGGTGACGGCGAGCGATCTCGGCGCTGCCCGCAGGCGGTATGCGGCGCGGCTGCCCGATCGCCTCGATGTCGTGCACCTCGGTGTCGGCGACGACGGCCACACAGCATCGTGGCCTCCGGGCGATCCGGTGATCGACGATCGTCGACGGTGGCCATCTCGCGGCGAGTACAAGGGGCGAGTGCGAATGACCCTCACGCCGTTCCTACGGTCAACGGGGCGCGTCACCGTGTGGTTCTGGCCACTGGCCCCGCCAAGGCTCCTGTCATCGAGGGCTGGCTGCTGCACGATCACGCGTTGCCCATCGTCGGGTCAATCGAACCAACACCATCGTCGTGCTCGATGCCGATGCTGCCGCACGGTTGCCGGCCGGCCAGTAGCGTCTGGCGACGATGGACATCACGACGACGCCTGCCTGGTCCGCTCTCCAGTCGCTCGCCCGGCCGGCACACCTTCGAACGTTGTTCGCCGAGGATCCTCAACGATCGCTGCGCTACCGCCTGCAAGCGGGAGATCTGCGGATCGACTACTCGAAGCACCTGATCGACGACGAGGTCGTGGCCGCGCTGCTCGCCGTGGTCAGCAGGCCGGTGTCGCAGGCGCGGCGTGACGCGATGTTCGCTGGCGAGGCGATCAACATCACCGAGCGATCGAGCCGTGCTGCACACCGCCTTGCGCGCGCCGCGTCGGTGCGGTGGTGAGGTCGACGGCCACAACGTCGTGCCCGATGTTCACGCGGTGCTCGATCGATGCGCCACGTTCGCCGACCGCGTACGTAGCGGTGCAGCTGGGTCGGCGCGACCGGCAAGCGGATCGCAGACGTCGTCAACATCGGGATCGGCGGCAGCGATCTCGGCCCGGCGATGGCCTACCTGGCGACCGATCGCCTTCGGTCGACCGCGACCTGCGTGCCGTTTCGTCAGCAACGTCGATGGCGCCGACATCACCGGCAACCTCGCCGATCTCGACCCGGCGACGACGCTGTTCATCGTCAGCTCGAAGACGTTCACGCACGATCGAGACGCTGACCAACGCGCGCGCAGGCGCGGCGCTGGCTGGTCGACGAACTCGGTGAAGCCGCGGTCGACAAGCACTTCGTCGCGGTCAGCACCAACGCCGCCGAGGTCGCCGACGTTCGGCATCGACACCGGCCAACATGTTCGGGTTCTGGGACTGGGTCGGTGGGCGCTACTCGGTCGATTCGGCGATCGGGCTGTCGCTGATGATCGTCGATCGGCCCGGCCGCGTTCCGCGAGTTCCTCGCCGGGTTCCACACCATCGACGAACACTTCCGGACTGCGCCGCTGCACGCGCAACGCCCCGGTCATGATGGCGATGATCGGCATCTGGTACGCCAACGTGCTGGGCGCGCGAGACCAAGGCCGTGCTGCCGTACGCCCACGAGCTCGCGCCGCTTCCCCGCCTACCTGCAGCAGCTCGACATGGAGATCGAACGGCAAGCAGCGTGCGGCTCGACGGTCAGCCGGTCGCCACGACCACCGGGCCGATCGTGTGGGGCGAGCCGGGCACCAACGGCCAGCACGCGTTCTACCAACTGCTGCATCAGGGCACGCGGCTGGTGCCGATCGACTTCATCGGCTTCGCCCACCCGAACCACCCGCTGCTCGCAGCAGCACGACCTGCTGATGGCGAACCTGTTCGCGCAGGGCGAGGCGCTGGCGTTCGGCAAGACGCTCGACGAGGTCGTCGCCGAGGGCATACCGGCGCATCAGCAGGCACACCGGGTGTTTCCCGGCAACCGTCCGAGCACCACGATCCTCGCCGCCCGGCTGACGCCGTCGGTGCTCGGCCAGCTGATCGCGCTCGTACGAGCACATCGTGTTCGTGCAGGGCGCGTCTGGGACGTCAACAGCTTCGATCAGTGGGGCGTCGAGCTCGGCAAGGCGCTGGCCAACCGGATCACGCCCGAGCTCACCGCAGCGAGCCGCCACAACACGACTCGTCGACAGCCGGCGCTGATCGAGTGGTATCGAGCCCAGCGCGCTGATCGGCCGAGATAGGTCGTGTCGGTGTCAGTTCGCCATCTGTTGCACGTCGGTGTGTCGGCTTTCGTTGCCGCCTTGCTCATCGTCGCTTGTCGTCCGCAGTCTGTGGCCGAGACGCAGACACCAGGCGGCCAGCTGTACGTGTCGAATTGCGCTACGTGCCACGGCGCGTCCGGGCAGGGTGTCGGCGATTACCCGAAGCTCATCGGCGTGACGAACATCCTCAACGGCGACTACGCCCGAACGGTCATTGCCCAGGGCCGGAACAAGATGGCCGCGTTCGGCACGAAGCTGACGCCAGAACAGATCAACGAGATCGTCGACTACATCGCCACGTTCAAGAAGTGAGGTTCGTGATCGGAGAGACGTCGGCACGACACCTTGGGGTGCAGCGTCGATCGCTGGCGGCGATTCGGGCCGCCGGTGCCCGATTCGGCGCCCGCGTCTGCAAATACGATCGCCATGTGAAGTGCTCCTGCTGCGGTGAAGAACGCGACGATTCGTTGGTGACGTCGCTGCAATGTCATGAGGAGATCAAGGTCTGCCGTGTCTGCGTCGGATGGCTGCAACCAGCGTGTCGGCGGCATCGATGTGACCCCAACCCTGCCCGTGGCCGACATGGATGACGCTGTTCGATTCTGCGAAGCCGCCGGGTTGGATGTCCGGCGATATGACGACGGATTTGCGTTTGCGCATCTCAACGGTCAGAGCGCCTTCGATCTCGACCTCGTCGCCGACATGGACCCGCACACCAATCACGCCGGGTGCTACATCATCACCAACGACGTAGACGACTGGCACGCTCGGCTTGTGGCCGCGGGGTTGAAGGTGACGGACGTCAGGGACACGCCGTGGGGTATGCACGAATTCACCCTCACCGATCCGAGCGGCAACCAGATCCGAATCGGGTGCACAACGCGCCCGACGACTGAATCGAAGTGTTGTGGAGCGGACCACGCTGTCGCTCGGACAGCTGGTCGGAGGACAGAACGGACACTCGGCGCTGCTCCTCGTGCGGTCTGCTTGGGCGCGAAACAGGACTCGGGGTGCCGAGAACGCGCCCAAGAAGGCTGCATGGGCGGGAAAGCGGAACCCCCAGTACCGAGATCGCGCCCAAGCCCGCGTGGGTGGCCCGTTGCCGTCGATCTTTGATCGGCTTCGCCAGGCTCACCGTGCCTTCGCATCGGTGGCGTTCGCGGCCATCGCCGCTCGCAGGCGGCGGGAGCCCGGCGGCAGCTCGCCGGCGGCTCGGGCCTGTTGGAGGGCGGTGCCCCACCACGACAAGTCGTCGAGGACGATGCTGAGGCCGACATCGGACAGAGGATCGATCGGCGCTCCATCCTGGAAATAGGTCTGCACCTTCGACACCAGCACGGTGTTGCGCAGTGGCACCATCTCGGCCTCGACAGCGATCTGGGCAAGGTGTTCGATGGCTCGCACTCCGCCGGCAATTCCGCCGCTGTAGCCGACGAACGCCGCTGGCTTGTTGCGGAAGGCGAAGCTGACGAAGACGTTGTCGATGGCGTTCTTCAGGACCCCCGGCACGCTGTGGTTGTACTCGGGCGTGACGAAGAGGAAGGCCTCGCCCTCTTTGATGCGCTGGTTCCAACTTCGCACGATCGGATCGGAGTACGAGGGGTCGGCCATGTTGCCAATCGTGTGGATCGTCTCGGCGAACATCGGGAGCGGCCAGTCGCGGAGATCGAGCACCTCGACCTCGAACGAGCCGTGCTGCGTTGCTCGGTCGATGACCCACGGCGTCACCAGGTCGGCTGCCCGGCCATCACGTGTGCTGCCGATGATGATCTTCAGTGCGAGCAATGTTCGTCTCCTGTGTCGGGTGGTTCGGAGGCCGGGAAGACACCCGGCGTACCTCGTCGACGCGAGGCGCGGATCGTCACGACGTTACCGAGAAACGACAACCGTGGCATCGACGTGACTAGCCGAGCGGGATCACCCTGGCAAAGAGCGCCTTCAGGTATGCGCCTTGGGCAAACGTGACCGGGTGATCGACGGCGTGCCCCGTACGCCGAACCTCGATCAGATCGTGGTCGACGCGCTGCGCCGAGCCGCGGACGGTTGCGAAGAACTGCTCGTCGGTGATCCGGCTGGAACACGAGGCCTGCACGAGCAGGCCGTCGGGTCGGGTCAGCTTCACGGCCCGCTGCGTGAGCTGTCCGTACGCATGAAGGGCTCGTTCGACGTTCGACTTGCGTTGGGCGAACGATGGGGGATCGACGACCACGATGTCATAGTGCTTACGGCGCTGGATGAGCCGGTCCATCACTTCGTAGGCGTCGCCGACGATCGAGTCGTGTTCGCAGTGGCGAACGTTGGGCAGCGCGGCGTTGTGAGCGAAGTTCCGATCAGCCGCGGCGAGGGCGGGGGCGCTCTGGTCGACACTGGTCACCCGGGTGGCGCCTCCCGCTGCGGCGTACACACCGAACCCGCCGCCCGCCGCGAAGACGTCGAGCACTCGCATCCCCGCCGCCATCGACCCGACCAACGCGCGGGTTGTCGCGTTGATCGAGGAAGTATCCGGTCTTCTGACCCTCGATGACGTCGGCCTCGAACCGCAGCCCGTTCTCGAGGAACATCACCGGCGCGCTCGGTGGCTCACCGATCAGTGCCATGCCCTCGCTCAACCCGTGAAGGCGCTGATCGGCCATCGTCCTCGCCAGGCGCAACACCAGTGCGGTCGGCGCCAACTGTTCGCCGATCACTGCGACCAGAGCGCGCGCAGATGGGGAATCCACACGGAGGTGTACAGCTTGAGCACGAACGTATCCGCGTAGCGGTCGAGCACGAGCCCGGGGAAGCCGTCGTTCTCGCCGTTCAGCACTCGATAGCCGTCGGTGTCGTCACCGATGCTCGCCCGGCGCTCGATGGCGGCGCGAATCCGCTGGCGCCAGAAGTCGGCGTCGATCGTGGCGGGCTTGCCGTGCTGGAGTACTCGGATTCGGATGGGTGAGCCCGGATCCCAGAGGCCGATCGCCACGAAGTTCCGATCGTTGTCGAAGATCACGGCGAGATCGCCGATGATGCCACGATGGCTGATCGAGGTGATCGACTCGTTGAAGATCCACGGATGGCCTGCGGCAATCTGCCGGCGCGCATCGGGGGTGACGCGCACCGCCATTCTCTTCTCACCGACCACGGGGAGCTGATCGAGCACCGACATGCGCTCAGGGTATGCCGACGTGGCCCGAAGTCCCTACGCTCCGGAGATGGCCGATCAGCTGGAACGCACGACGAACCTGCTGGCACTGTTGCTCGAGACGCGGGTGCCTCTGACCATCGACGAGATCGTCAACCAGTTGCGCGATCAGTACCCCGCCGGCCACTCGGCCATGCGCGGAGCGTTCGAACGAGACAAGGGTCTGTTGCGCGAGGTGGGGGTACCGATCGAAACGGAGGTGCTCAGCGGATCTCGAGCCGGGCAGACGGGGTACCGAGTCGACCGCGACCGCTACGAGTTGCGCGGCCTCGATCTCACCGACGCTGAGCGAAGGGCGCTACAGGTTGCAGTCGCCGCGGCACGCACCACCGACGCCGAGTTCGGCATGCTGAAGCTCGGCGGGGTTGCCGACGGATCGCCATCGATCACGGCCAGCCTTCCGCAGCTCGAGTTGCTGCCCGAGCTCGGCGAGGCGATCGCGGCCCGGTCGAAGATCGAGTTCCGGTACCGGGCAACCGATCGCGCTCTGCTGCCGTACGCGTTGCTGCTGCGCGAGGGGTTCTGGTACGTGATCGGCCACGACCTCGGTCACGACGAGGTTCGCACCTATCGAGTCGATCGCATCGAGGGGTCGATCTCGTCGAGTGGCCGTGCCGAGTTCCAGCGACCCGACAACTTCGATCCCCGCACGGTCTTCCCTTCAGATCCGAAGGAGCTGGGTGCGGGCGACCAGTCGGCGATCGTGCGGATCGACAGTGCTCGGGCGACGTTCGCTGTTCCGCGAGCTGGGCGACGAGTCGATCATGCGTCGACTGGCCGACGGCGGTGTCGAGGTGTCGGTGCCGTGCTCGAACCTCGATGCGTTCCGCTCGTGGCTGTTCGGCTGGGGCATGCATGCCGAGGTCGTGGCACCGATCGAGCTCCGCGATGACCTTCGCCAGTGGCTGCGTGCGATGGCGACACGATCGTGACCAGTCGTCGTGGTCCCCGTCGATCCGACGATCGGCTGCGCCGTCTGTTGGTGATGTTGCCGTGGTTGATGGAGCGCGGTGAGGTCCCGGTGGCCGAGATGGCGGCTCGCTTCGAGCTCACCGAGGCCGAGCTCATCGGCGATCTCGAGCTGGCCTCGCTGTGCGGTCTCCCGCCGTTCATCGACGAGATGATCGACGTGTTCATCGACGAAGGCGTGGTCTTCGCCGGCGTGCCACGGTTGTTCACCAAGCCGTTGCGTCTCACCGCGCCCGAGGGTTTCGCGCTGCTTTCGTCCGGTCGAGCGGCGATGCAGCTACCCGGCGCCGACTCCGACGGTGCCCTGGCGCGCGCCCTCGACAAGTTGGCCGGTGTGCTGGGCGACGATGGCGTGGTCGTCGACGCACCGCAGCCGCCGGCGATGGCCGACCTCGCCGCAGCCGTCAACGACGATGCGCGGCTGCGTGTGCGCTACTGGACGGCTGGGCGTGACGAGGCGACAGAGCGTGAGATCACCCCTCGTTCGATCTTCCTCGACCGAGGCGATTGGTACGTGATCGCCGACGACAGCCGCTCGGGCGAGCGGCGCACGTTCCGCATCGACCGCTTCGAGGCGTGGAGCCGCACCGGGGAGATCGATCCCCCTGCGCCGGGCGCGGCCGCGGTCACGCCGCCGCGTGGCGATCAGTGGTTCACCGACAGCGACGTGCCGTCGGTCGTGCTGCGTTTGGCGCCCCAGGCTCGGTGGGCTGCCGAGCGGTACCCGGTGCGCGAAGAGCGCGACGAGGGTGACGCGCTGGTGGTGCGCATGGCGGTGGCCAGCGAGAAGTGGTTGCGGACCCTGCTGCTCCGGCTCGGCCCGTACGCCGAAGTGCTCGAACCGGCCGCATGGCACGACCTCGGCGCGGAAGCAGCACGCCAACTGCTGGAGCGCTACGAGACGACCGCCAGCTGAGCCGACGTGGTGATCCCGTGGGCGCGCAACAGGTGGGGGAGCACGGCCGCGGTGGCGTCGGCGTCGGCCAGCGCGTCGTGTGGCCGCACCAGCTCGATGCCGTAGCGAGCGCAGAGGTCGCCGAGGCGATGCGAGAGCTGACGATCGGGGTCGAGACGGCGCGACATGGTGAGGGTGCACAGTGGGTTGACGATCGGAACCGTGACTCCGTGCGGTCTTGGCTGCTTTGCGCAAGAACGCGGCATCGAAGGCCGCGTTGTGGGCAACGAAGTGGGCGTCGTCGAGCCGGGCGGCCAACTCTCGCAGCACCTGATCGCCCGGCGGTGCCGCCAGAACCATGTTGCGGCGGATGCCGTGGATGCCGACCGGGCCGACACGGAACCACCACCGCCGCCGCGGGGGCGACGAGGCTGGACCACCGATCGAGCACTCGGCCGTTGCCATCGACCACGACCAGGCCGATCTGCAGCACGTGATGACGGCGTAATGACAACCCCGAGGTCTCGACATCGACAACGGCGAATCGCATGGTGTCGAGCTCCGCATCCATGGGGCCAACCATACGCCGGGGGTGTGACGCGGCGTTGCTCGGCGTGATCAGAGCAGTTCGGCGGCGAGGCTGGCGACGTCGCTGCGCTCGCACGCTGACAGGGTGATGTGACCGAAGCAGCGCTGGCCGCCGAAGGCCTGGATCAGCACGGCGAGGGCGTTGTTCGATTCGCCCATGTACGGGGCATCGATCTGACTCGTGTCGCCGGTGAAGATGACCTTGGTGCCTTCGCCGATCCGGGTGAGCACCGTCCTCAAGCGTCGTCGGCTCCAGGTTCTGGGCCTCGTCGACGACGACGATCTGGCGATGCAGCGAGCGGCCGCGCAGGAACGTGACCGACTCGAGCGACAACTGGTTGCGACCGATCAGCTCGTCGATCAGTCGCGTGGCATCGTTGCTGCTGCGCTGGTCGGTGAGCGCGACGATGGCGTCGTGGATGGCCGACATCCACGGGTCGAGCTTCTCGTCGAGCGTCCCCGGTAGGAACCCGACATCGGCGCGCCCGACTGGCACCAATGGGCGGTACACGGCCAGACGCTCGTAGCGCCGGTGTCTCGACCACCTGCTCGAGACCGGCGGCGATCGCCAGCAGCGTCTTGCCGGTGCCCGCGCGGCCATCGAGAGCGACGACGCTGACGTCGGGGTCGAGCAGCAGTTCGAGAGCGAAGCGTTGCTCTTTCGATCGTGCACGTAGGCCCCACGGCTCGGGGGCGTTGTGTGGCAGCAGCACCAGATCGTCGCTGACCCGGCGGGTGAGGGCCGACTGTGACCCGGCGCGCAGCACGGCGAAGCCGTTCTCGTTCAGCTGCTCGCACTCTGGTAGCGGAATCGACGGCGATGGCGCCCGCGGCGTAGAGGCAGTCGATCGCTTCGTGACCCGCGTCGTACGTACCCCAACCCGTCGGTCGTGTCGCCAGGCTGCGCCCGATCGGGCGGTGCTCTGCGGCTTGCAGGCCGAGGTGGGCGGCCTTGATGCGAAGTGCCGCATCGTTTGACACCATCGCACGTCGGCCCGTACATCTGCTTGGCCGAGCGCGGCGCCGATGATGCGGTTGTCGGGGAGCGACGGATCGAGACCGTGCTCGATCAACAGGTGCTTCTGCACGCCGTTGATCTCGATCTGCACCGTGGTCGTCGACGAACCGTCGCCAACGGGCGTGGCGTCGGCCAGCGACCCGCCGGCGTTCACTCGTAACTCCTCGATAGTGCGTAGTGCGGTGCGTGCCGCCCGGCCGACATCGTCGAGCGCGACTCTTCAAGCTGTCGAGCTCTTCGATGACCGTCAGCGGAATGACCACATCGGCGCCGACGAAGCTGGCAATGCACGATGGGTCGGCGACGAGCACCGAGGTGTCGAGCACGATCCTGGTCCGCACACCCCCCTCAAGATCGACATGACGATGATGGGTGGAGACGAGATCGGTCAACGCAACTCCAATCGACGGTTCGGTATGACAGGCGAACTCCGCAACGCAACAGTTGTAGCCGAGCAGGCCTGGGCAATGGTGGATAGCGACAGTGCAGGCAGAATGCAATCGTGTCCGAATCCCAGTGCCTCTTCTGCGACGTCGTCAACGGCACCGTGCCGGTCCGCAGCGTCTTGAGCGACGAGATCGCGATCGCCTTCCTCGACCGCTCGCCGGTGTTCAAGGGACACGTCCTCGTGGTTCCTCGGCGCCACGTGGTGACGCTTGCCGATCTTGATTGCGGGCTCGTCGGCCCCTTCTTCGAGCGAGTGCAGAGAATCTCGGCCACGATGCCCGCTGCCCTCGGCTGCGACGGATCATTCGTGGCCATCAACAACGTCGTCAGCCAGAGCGTCGCTCATCTTCATGTGCACATCGTGCCGAGGCGCCGAAAGGACGGGCTTCGAGGGTTCTTCTGGCCCCGGGTTCGCTACGACTCGGATGCCGAAGCCGACGAAT
This sequence comes from Ilumatobacteraceae bacterium, assembly GCA_963805445.1. GTDB lineage: Bacteria > Actinomycetota > Acidimicrobiia > Acidimicrobiales > Ilumatobacteraceae > JAENVT01. Next base: position 16,962 of record CAWDUI010000016.1, read on the forward strand.
ACGCCAAGCGCCTCAGCGACGCCCTCGCCGACCACTCGTGACACTCAACAGACGATGCGCATCTCGATCCCACGGCTGTCGCGCTCGCCGTCGCCGAAGATGCGGTGTGCGCCTCGCGCGAATCGAGTGACGCTCCACAGCACCGCATAGGCATCGAACACGTCGTCGAGAGCAGCGCCGGGTGGCGCACTGGCCGGAAGATCGAAGTGATCGGCCAACAGTCGTCGTCGGATGAGTTGGCCCTCGGCAGTCTTCTTCGAGGGAAGGTTGCGTTCATCGTTGAGCATCTTGAACGCGCACTCCGGGTGCACCTCAACGACACGGTCCGGTTGCTCGGGATCGATCAGGCGGTCAACCTCGGCCACCTTCGCCATGATGTTGAAGGTCTGCGTGGAGATGCCGCGGCCCGTTGCATTTCGCGCGGCCTTGAGCGCCGACCGATAGTCGGTGCAGGTCAGAGCGGCGCGGGGCGGTGCAGGGAACACCGAGCTCCGCGCACGTCGCGAGGTATCGACGTGCTTCTCTGTCGCACACGCGCGGTGATCGATCGGTCAGTCCGATGGGTATGTCGACGCCGACGATGTCGAACCGATCACAGTTCAACCGCGGGACCACGAAGACATCGTCGACGGTCGCGACGATCCATCCGGCCTTGCACCCGTCGATTCCAGCGACGTTGTCAGATCGGCGCATCGATCGCTCCTTGAGATCATTGCAAATGCAACAACATAGATGCTTGTAATTCGTGCTCGGAACACGCACGATTTGTGTCGTAACGCTCCGTTACTACAACCCGATACCCGGAGGTATCAAGACAACATGACCAAAGCTGAGCTGATCGATGCGGTGGCGAAGAACGCCGATGTGAGCAAGGCCGATGCCGAGCGAACCGTGGGCGCGTTCTTCGAGATCGTCACGAAGGCTGCGAAGAAGGGCGACAAGGTCGCCTGGCCGGGCTTCGGCTCGTTCAGCACCTCGAAGTCCCAGGCCCGCACCGGCCGCAACCCTCAGACCGGCGCTGCAGTGAAGATCGCTGCATCGACTCGGATGAAGTTCACGGCGAGCAGCACACTCAAGGCAGCGCTCAACGGAAGAAGTAACAACCGAAACAAGAAAGAAGGAACACACAAGTGGCACGCAAAGAAGGCTCCGGCCAAGAAGGCGGCTCCTGCCAAGAAGGCAGCCAGCCAAGAAGGCTCCGGCGAAGAAGGCCGCAGCGAAGAAGGCTCCGGCCAAGAAGGCGCGCAGCGAAGAAGGCTCCGGCCAAGAAGGCTCCGGCCAAGAAGGCCGCCGGCGAAGAAGGCTCCGGCCAAGAAGGCCGCCGGCCAAGAAGGCTCCGGCGAAGAAGGCACGCAGCCAAGAAGAAGTGAGCATCGACGTAGCTGTCGATACGCGGAGCGGGCCGAGCGGAGGGCCACAAGCCCCCCGTTCTTCTGTTTTGCGGGCATGATGTGCGTCGTGCGAAGCGATCTGCGACGACCTCGCCGCCGAGCACGACGACCTCGACGCGCTCGTCGCGCGGCTTGCCGATCGGCGATGGCTGATCGACCGACGCCGTCGCCAGGCTGGACGATCCGTGACCAGATCAGCCATCTGTGGTTCTTCGACCAGCGGGCGGTGATGGCGCTGACCGATCCCGAGGCGTTCGCCGCCGACACCAACTGGCTGATGCCGACGGCGGCACGGACGCGTCGGTCGCGCCCGGGTCGATCGACTGCCGCCGGCCGAGCTGCTCGCCGCTGGCGTGGCGACCGCGGCGCGTTGCTCGACGCAGCCGCGGTGCTCGACCCGTCGGCGCGAGTGCCGTGGTACGGCCCGTCGATGGCCGCACGGTCGTTCGTCACCGCCCGGCTGATGGAGACGTGGGCGCACGGCCAGGACGTCGTCGACGCCGTCGGCGTCGATCGCGGCGCCGACCGGCACGGCTGCGCCACGTCGCCCACATCGGTGTGCGCGCCCGGCCGTTCAGCTACGCGATCAACGGCATGAGCGTGCCCGCCGTCGAGGTCGCCGTCGAGCTCGAAGGCCCGGACGGCGAGCTGTGGGAGTGGGGCACCGCCGACGACGCCGACCGAACTGGTGTCCGGGCCGGCGCTCGACTTCTGCCTGGTCGTCACCCAGCGCCGGCACCTGCGCCGACACCGCGCTGAGCGTCGTCGGCGCACGGCGCCGAGGAGTGGATCGGCATCGCCCAGGCGTTCGCCGGCGCACCCGGGAACGGCCGCAGCCCCGGTCAGTTCGCGAGCCCCGACGACGTTGACCGCACAGATTCGGTGATCAGCTTGAACACCTCGGCGGCGCCGGAGCCGTACGGTGCGCCGAGCTCGGCGAGGCGGTCGCGGATCCGCTTCCGGAAGGCCTCGAGCTGGGCGTCGTCGACCGCCTTCATCGTCGTCTCGAACTGGCTCGCGTGGGCCTCGAGGCACGCGTCGAGCTTGGCGTCGACGCAGCCGCTGACGTCCTCGACGTGGTCGGGCACGTCGGCCTCCCACAGCAGCAGCGTCGCGGCCGGTGGTGGGCGAGCCGCTGCTCGGGGAAGAAGTGCGGGTCGCGGGCCGCGACGATGCCGTCGCACACCAGCAGGCCGGCGTGGCGATGGTCGGGGTGCAGCCGGTAGCGCTTCCACGGGTCGTGGCCCAGCACGACCTCGGGCGCAGCCGCGCGGATCACACGCGGCGACCTCGCCGCGCGTCGCCAGGTCGCTGTCGAGCTCGCCGTCGACGCGACCGAGGAACACGCACCTCGCCGGCGTCGCCGCCGGCGAGCGGCGCGCCGCCTCGCGCTGCTCGTGCCTGGCGAGTCGGCGACGAGCGCGAGCGATGTCGGCGTCGGCGTCCCACGTGCCCTTCGAGCCGTCGGTGCACACCAGGTGGTGCACGACGCAGCCGGCGGCGGCCCACTTGGCGAGCGTGGCGCCGCCGCCGAACTCGACGTCGTCGGGATGCGCGCCGATGGCCAGCGCCGATGCCGGCACGGCGAGGTTGCGGCGTGAGCGCATGCCGGTCGTGACGGCCGGGTTGGCCGGGTTCGTTGGCAGCCATGCGGGCAGCACCTCCTCGACGAGTGGATGGGCGAGGTCGGCGGGTGTGTCGATGTCCAGCGGCGAGCATCGGGTCGCGACGAACGCGCACCGCGAGTGCCCTGCCGGCGATCGCTGCGGCGAGGTGGCGGCGGAACGAGCCCGGGCCCGTAGGCGAACTGGAAGCCGAGCGGTCGGCACGCGCGACGACGTTGGTGCCGTCGTCGTGACGGTCGGGCACCAGCGTGACCACCCGGGTCGGTCGACCGCGGCCAGCGAGGGCGCGCGGCAGGTCGCCGTGGGCGACGACGACGTGCGGTGACGCCCTGCTGCCGAGCAGTGTCGTCGACGCTGTCGTTGACCGCGCCGTTGAGGCCGACGCCGGGGTGCCACAGGACGGCGGCGCCGTGGTCGGTCGGCCCACTGCGGCGACCTCGTCGTCGTCGCAGGCGACGAACTCGGGCAGCTCGCCAGCGGCCGCGAGCACCCTGGTCGCCGTCCAGCGAGCGAGGCGCTCGCGCTCGGTCGCGGCGAGCACGCCGGCCAGCCGGGCCTTGGCTCGGGAACGCCTTGACCGGCACGACGGCAGGCACGGCGGCATTCACGCCTGGCATCGTAGGGCCGGTCCGCAGCGCTACGCTGTACGTTCATGCCGATCAACGTGGCGGTCGATCGGCGCCGGATCCTGGGGGACCACGGTCGCCGCGCTTGGCCGCGGTGAACACGCCGACCGTGCTGTGGGCCGCCGCCGCGAGACTGGCGCACAGATCAACGACGCGCACGTCAACGCCGACTACCTGCCCGGCTTCGAGCTGCCCGAGCGAGCTGCGTGCGACGAGTCGCTCGAGGAGGCGGTCAGCCACGCCGACGTGGTGGTGATGGCGGTGCCGTCGCACGGCTTCCGCGACGTCGCCGCCGAGGCCGCCCCGTTCCTGCGGCCGTGGGTGCCGGTCGTGAGCCTGGCGAAGGGCCTCGAGCGCGAGCTCGCGCAAGCGGATGAGCGAGGTCGGCCGCGACGAGATGCCGGGCCACCCGGTGGCGGTGCTCACCGGACCGAACCTGGCCAAGGAGATCCTCGGCGGCCAGCCGGCGGCGAGCGTGGTGGCGATCGACGACGACGATCGCCGCCGAGCTGCAGCGGATCTTCAGCCGGCCGAGCCTGCGGATCTACACCAACCCCGACGTGGTCGGCTGCGAGGTCGGCGGGCGTCGTCAAGAACGTCATCGCCATCGCCGCCGGCATGGCCGAGGGCATGGGCTTCGGCGACAACACGCGGGCCACGCTGATCACCCGTGGCCTGGCCGAGATGACCCGGCTCGGCGTGGCGATGGGCGGCGACGCCGATCACGTTCGCCGGGCTGGCCGGCATGGGCGACCTGATCGCCACGTGCTCGTCGAAGCAGAGCCGCAACAACACGGTCGGGCTCGCGCTCGGCAGGGCAAGTCGATCGACGAGATCCTGGCGGCGATGAACATGGTGGCCGAGGGGGTCAAGAGCTCGCCGAGCGTGCTCGACCTGGCGCGTCGCTACGGGGTCGAGATGCCGATCACCGAGCAGGTCGTCGCCGTGTGCCACGACGGCCGCAGCGCGCCGCGAGGCGCTCGGCGCCTTGATGCAGCGCAGCCGAGCAAGAGCGAGCTCGACTGACGACGACGTGATCACGACGGGGGTCGACTGGGCGGCCGGTGGCGCGCCGCCGTCACGCCGTGGGGCGCGATCGAGCCGTGGGACGGCGCGGCCGACGCTCGACTGGTACGTCGCCGCCGACGACCGCTGGCACGTACCGCCGACGGAGCCGTCGACTCGCCAGACGAGGTTCGAGGGCACGCCGGTCGTCGAGACGCGGGTGCGCATTCCCGGAGGCGACGCCGTGCAGCGCGTCTACTCGGTCGCCGACGCCGGCGGCTTGACGGTGATCGAGGTGACGAACGAGTCGACGCTGCCGATCGCCGTCGCGTTCACCGGTGCGCCGCTGTTGTTGCGCCGCCCGCCGACTTCGATGCCGCCGAGGGGATCGAGCTGCCTGCCGATGCGGTCATCTTCCCGATCGGCCATCAGTCAACGATTGTCGTCGCTCGTGCGCACGAATCAACGGAGCGTCCGGCCTGCCCGGGCGTCCCGTCTGCCAGACCAGGTGGTGCGTGGCTGGTTGGCCCAGACGCAGCGTGCCAGCCGGTTCGTGCTGCCCGACACATCGCTGGTCGACGCGGTGACTGCGGCACGTTGCGAGTTGCTGCTCAACGGTCCGAGCACGAACGACGATCCTGTCGGCGTCGTGCTCGGAATCGCCGAGCTCGTCCGTCTCGGTCAGCAGCCGGGCATCTGGGTGCCGGAGATCGCCTCCGAGCTGGAGCGACTGGCGCGGTCCGGCGCCCGGATCCCTGCCGGCGTGGCGGGGGCAGCCGCGCCGACGTGCTGCACGCCGCGGGCGAACATCGAGCCGTCGACGACTTGCGTCGGATGACGTCGACTCGCGAGCGACGCCGTCGGCGCGATGCCCGTCGACCATCGGCGTGTGCCCTGGTGGGTCGAGCAGGTTGGTGGTCTCCGACGAGCAGCCGGCCAGCTGCTGCCGCTGGGTTTCCGGCGACGTGGCTCGGCGTCGACGTCGAGGCGCACGGATTGCCGACCGGACTGGCATCGACGCTGTCGTTCGCCGTTCGTTGGCACGGCGAACGGCCGGCGGTGCTGTGGGAGATCAACGGTGCGCCCATGCCGTTGACGCACGACGACTGGTCGACGGCTCAGCTGTCGGGCGAAGCGTTGTGGCTGCCGGTCGTGGCTGCATGGCGTCGATGTCGGTGAACCGATACGGCCCGACGAGGTGCATGCGCACACCGGCGATCAGGCACCGTAGGCTGAGCCCGTGACCGCCCTCGACATCGATCCCTTCGCCGACCTGCGACTCACCGAGTGGACGTCGTGCGGCGGGTGCGCCGCCAAGTGGGGTGCGTCGCTGCTCACCGACCTGGTCCGCGAGACTGCCGCCGGGCTCGGACCCGCGCTGCTCGTCGGCCTCGCCCCGTTCGACGACGCCGCGGTCTACGAGGTGGCGCCCGGGGTGGCGCTGGTCAGCACGACCGACTTCTTCCCGCCGCTGGTCGACGATCCCGAGCGACTTCGGTGCGATCGCCGCGGCCAACGCGTGCAGCGACGTGTTCGCGATGGGCGGCCGGGTGGTGATGGCGGTCAACGTCGCCGCGTTCCCCGAGCACTTCCCGCGTGAGGCGATCGTCGCGATCTTCGACGCTGCGGCGGCAGTGGTCGCCGAGGCCGGCGGCACCGTCGCCGGCGGGCACACGATCCGCAACCCCGAGCCGATCTTCGGGCTGGCCGTGCAGGGCGTCGTCGACCCGGCCGCGGTGTTCCGCAAGGTCGGGCGCCCGGCCCGGCGACGTGCTGGTGCTGAGCAAGCCGATCGGCACCGGGCTGGCGCTGGCCGGCGGGACCGCCGACGACAAGGCGGCCGCCATCGCCGGCATGCGGCGGCTTGAACCGCGTCGGCGTCCGAGGAGCTGCAGGCGCTCGGCGCGTGCCGTGCACGCGGTCACCGACGTCACCGGCTACGGCCTCGCCGGCCACGGCTGGGAGATGGCCGAGCGCAGCGACGTGCGCGTGGTCGTCGACACCGGCGGCGTCCGTGCACGTATCCCGGCGCGCTCGCGGCCGCCGCAGCGCGGCGTGCGCACCGGCGGCGACCCGCGCAACCGCGACTACGTCGCCGGCCACCTCGACTCGACGGCGGCCGACGCGGGTCGAGGCGCTGTGCATGGATCCGCAGACGTCCGGCGGGCTGCTCGCCGCCGTCGATCCGGCGGCGGTCGACGTCGCTGTCGCGACGATGTGGTGGCGGGTCGGCGAGGTCGCAGCCGGCGACCGCGGCAATCGTGCTGCGCTGATGCCGCCGGCCGGGCGCCGACGCCAGGTCGACTCGAGCGAGCGCGACGCTGTCGGCGCGACCTGCGCGCCGGACACGACGTGGTCGTCGGCATCGACGAGGTCGGCCGCGGCGCGTGGGCCGGGCCGCTGATGGTCGGCGCGGCGATCCTGCCGCGTCGACCGGCGGGTCAACGGGGTGCGCGACTCGAAGGTGCTCACCGAGGCCGAGCGCGAGTTGCTGTTCGACCGCGTCGCCGCGTGGTGCGATCGCCTGGGCGGTCGGCGGCGCATCGCAGGAGGAGTGCGACGAGCTGGGCATGGCGGCGGCCCAGACGGCTCGCCGCGCGAGCGGGCGATCGAGGGGCTCGGCGTCACGCCCGACGCCGCGGTGGTCGACGGCAAGTGGGACTTCGTCGGCGCCGCACGTGGCCCACGTCGAGCTGCGGATCAAGGCCGACCTGCACCTGCCTGTCGGTCGCCGCGGCGAGCATCCTCGCCAAGGTCACCCGCGACCGGATCATGCGCGAGCAGGCCGAGCACTACCCGCAACTGGAGCTTCGACTCCAACAAGGGCTATCCGTGCCCGCTGCACAAGGCGGCGCTGCAGGGCTACGGGCCGTCGGCGATCCATCGCCGCACGTGGGTGTTCATGGACCACTACGTGCCGTGGCCGGGCGTGCCGCGGCGCATCATCGCCGAGCAGGCGACGCTGTTCTGAGGTGAACGACGTAGCGATCGTCGGCGGTGGGCTCGCCGGCTTGCGCTGCGCCGAGGCGCTTGCCTCGCGGGGTGCCGACGTCGTCGTGCTCGAGGCGCGGCAACGCGTCGGTGGCCGGGTGTTCAGCCATCACTTCTCCGACGGCCAGACGCGCCGAGCGCGGCGCCGAGTTCGTCGACTCCAACCACACCGAGGTGCTGTCGCTCGCCGAGCTCGGCCTCGCGCTGCAGCCAGAGATCGGCCGACCTCGATCCTGCGGCGACGCTGCTCGATGCCGGAGGTCGGGCTGTGCCGATGTCGATGCACGCCTCGCTCGAGCCCGACATCGCGCGGTGGGACCACGCGTCGCGACCGTCGGCGACAACCCCCACTCCGAGGATCGTTCGTTGGCCGATCTCATGCACGCGCTCGATCTTTCGGTGTTGGCTCGCCTGGTGATCGGACGTCAGATCAGGACGGAGTACATGTTGCCCCCGAGGAAGTCGGTCAGCGGTTCGCCGGCGGCTATGACCAGGCTGCAGGCCGCCGGGCGACGCGAGTGCCATCGCATCGTCGGCGGCAACGACCAACTGGCCACGGTCTGTCGGCCCGTTGGGCGATCGGGTACGCCTCGGCTACTGCGGTTCAGTCGATCGACGCCGATCGGCGGGAGATCACGTTGCGCTGCGGTGAGGTGATCGTGGCGGCGACGATCGTGGCCGCCGTGCCGCTGCCGGTGCTGTCTCGCATCTGGTCGGCGATGCCGCTGGAGCTCGGCGCTGTCGGATACGGCGTCGGCGGCAAGATCAGCGTGCAGTTCGACCGTCGGATCTGGCACGACTACGGGCGCAACGGCACGGTGCTGACCGAGCGGGCGTGGGGTCACCTGTGGGAGACCACCGACGACCAGAGCGGCGATCGGGGTGTGCTGACCGAACCTGCTGTCGTCGCACGATGGGGCGCGCCTTCGCCGCACTGCCCGAAGCACCGGATCGGGTCGTCGCCGAGATCGACCGGTTGTTCCCCGGCGCCAAGGGACTGTCGGGCGAACGGGTGCGCACCGACTGGACGAACGATCCGTTCAGCCTCGGCGCGTACAGCTGCTTCGGGCCCGGCCAGTTGGCCGCTGCCGCTCCCTGCTCGGCCGCGCATGGCCGCCTGCTGCTGGCCGGCGAGCACACCGACGAGTTCAGCGGGTTCATGGAGGGCGCGTTGCGCAGCGGCGTCCGCGTAGCTGACTGCGATCGTGCGCTGACGCACGCTCAGGGCGGCCGACGGAGCGGCGTTCGTCAGACTCTCGTCGATGTGCATCGATCGGGCGACTCCGAGATCGCTCGGTCATTTCGGGCCCGGCGAGTGGACGATGACGGCCTCGGTGTAGCCGCCATGTGGGCAGCTCGTTCCTGTGGATCGCCATCGCCATCGACCACGTCGAGGTCGGTGTCGTGCCGCTCGGGCGTTGCCTGTTCGGCGCCGCCGTGCTGGCGTTGTTTCCCGAGTGCCCGCCGTCGCATCGATCGACGCGACTGGCCGCGGTTCGTCGTGCTGGGGGCACTGTGGATGGCGATGTCCTGTTCCTGCTGTACCCGATCGCCGAACGGACGGTGAGCTCGTCGATCACCGGGATGATCAACGGCGGGCTGCCGGTCGTGAGCTGCCGTTGTCACCGCGCTGTGGGTGCGCACGCACTCCGTCGCTGTTCCGGATCGTTGCTGTGCTGATCGGCTTTCGCGGCGATCGCGTGATCTCGATCTCATCGGTCGACGAGGGAACGTCTGCCGATGCCAAGGGCGTGCTGTTGCTGGCGGTCGGGTTGCTGTGCTACGCCCTCGCCGCGAACATCGCCCGGCCGATGCAACGCAAGTACGGCTCGATGGCGCCGATGTTGTGGATTGCGATCATCGCCGCTGGTCATGTCGCTGCCGTACGGAGTCGACCGGTCTCGCGCGCGGCGGCGCCGACCTCGAGGCGTTCGGCGCGCGTTCTGATGCTCGGGCCGATCGGAGTACGGGATCGCGTTCGCGACTGTATGGCGTCTTGTCGACCAGGGCCGGCACCGTGCCGCGGGATGATCGGCATCTTCTTCACTCCGATCGTCGGCACGATCCTCGGTGTTGACCGTCGCGGCGACTCGTGCACGCCTGGCGATCGTCGGGATGTCGGTCGTGATCGTCGGCGCCGTGATGGTGAGCCGACCCGAGCCGGGTGCAGCTCGAATAGCTCGCCGAGCGCCTGCTCGAGGTCGGCGACGAGGTCGGCGGCGGACTCGATGCCGACGCTGCAGCCGCACCAGGTTGTCGGGCACCTCCAGCGGCGAGCCGGCCGCCGAGGCGTGGGTCATCCGCCCGGGGTGCTCGATCAGGCTCTCGACCGCGCCGAGCGACTCGGCGAGCGTGAACAGCTCGGTCGCCGCCGCCACGCGCAGCGCCGCCTCGCTCGCCGCCGCGCAGCGTGAAGCTGACCATGCCCGCCGAAGTCGCGCATCTGCTTGGCCGCCGCGGCGTGGCCGGGATGGTCGGGCAGCTGCGGGTACAGCACCCGCTCGACGGCCGGATGGCCGACGAGCAGGTCGACGATCGCCCGGGCGTTGGCGCAGTGCCGCTCCATCCGCACGCCGAGCGTCTTCACGCCGCGCAGCACGAGGTAGCAGTCGAACGGCGACGGGCACCGCGCCGGCGGCGTTCTGGGTGAAGCGCAGGCGGTCGGCGAGGTCGTCGTCGTCGAGCGGCGAGGAACCCGCCGACCACGTCGCTGTGGCCGCCGAGGTACTTCGTGGCCGAGTGCACGACGATGTCGGCGCCGAGCGCGAGCGGCTGCTGCAGGTACGGCGTGGCGAACGTGTTGTCGACGCACGACGAGCGCGCCGTGCGCGTGGGCGATCGTCGGCGATCGCCTCGATGTCGAAGCAGCGCAGCAGCGGGTTGGTCGGCGTCTCCAGCCACACCAGCTGGTGTCGGCCGGCCAGTCGGCGGCGAGCGCGTCGAGGTCGAGCAGGTCGACGGCCGTCCACGGCAAGCGTGCGGTGTGCACCTTGGCGATCAGCCGGAACGTGCCGCCGTAGGCGTCGTTGCCGAGCAGCACGCGGTCGCCGGGCGCGAGCAGGCGCAGGACGTTGTCCTCGGCGGCCAGGCCGCTGGCGAAGGCCAGGCCGTGGCGCGCGCCTTCGAGCGAGGCGACGCACGCCTCGAGCGCGGTCGCGCGTCGGGTTGCCGCTGCGCGAGTACTCGAAGCCCTGGTGCCCGCCGACGCCGTCCTGGGCGAACGTCGTGCTCGAGCGAGATCGGGGTGACGACGGCGCCGGTGGCGGGTCGGGCGCCTGCCCGGCGTGCACGGCGCGGGTCTCGAACCCCCAGCCGCGCCTGCTCGTTCGAGCTCACCCATGCGACCACTCCGTGCGATGCGCGCCTCGAAGTAGCCGAGCAGGTCGGTGCGGGTCAGCACGCTCAGCGGGCGGCCGCCCGACAGCACGAGCAGCGCCGGGCGACGTGTCGAGCATCTCGACGGCGAGCGCGACCTTCTGGCCGACGCCGATCGTCGGCAGCTTCGGGCCCATCACCTTCTCGACGGCGGTGTCCATCACGCCGGGTCGCGGTGCACGGCCTCCATCAGGTCGAGCTCGTCGACCGAGCCCGACACCTCGGCGGCGGCGAACGGCGGCGTGTTCTTGCACACCGGGAGCTGGCTGATGCCGTTGGCGCGCATCACGTCGATCGCCTGGCGCACGGTGTCGGCCGGGTTGACGTAGAGCAGCGTCGGCGTGTCGCCGCGGGTGTCGAGCACGGCGCCGACGCACTCGTCGCACTCGCGTGAGGAAGCCGAAGTTGGCCATCCACTGAGTCGTCGAACACCCGCGACAGGTAGCCGCGGCCGGAGTCGGGGTTGAGCACGACGACGATGTCGTCGGGGCCGGCGCGCTTGGCGACCTTGATCGCCGCGGCGACGGCCATGCCGCCGGAGCCGCCGATGAGGATGCCCTCCTCGCGGCTGACCTGGCGGGCGGTGAGGAAGCTCTCCTCGTCGCTGATCGGGATGACGTCGTCGTACAGCTCGGGCTCCCACGCGGCGGGGAAGAAGTCCTCGCCGACGCCCTCGACGAGGTACGGCCGGCCCGAGCCGCCGGAGAACACCGAGCCCTCGGGGTCGGCGGCGATGACCTGTGCACGGCCGGGTTCTGCTGCTTGAGGTAGCGGGCCGTGCCGGTGATCGTGCCGCACGTGCCGGCGCCGGCGACGAAGTGGGTGATCCGCCCGCCGGTCTGGCGCCACAGCTCCGGGCCGGTGGTCTTGCTCGTGGGCCAGCGGGTTGTTCGGGTTGGCGTACTGGTTGGGGCGGAACGCGTTGCGCTCGATCGGTCAGCCGCTCGGCGACCTTGTAGTAGCTCGTGCGGGTCGTCCGGTGGCACGGCCACCGGGCACACCACCACCTCGGCGCCGTAGGCGCGCAGCAGCGAGATCTTCTCCGGGGGCGACCTTGTCGGTCATCACGAACACGCACTGGTAGCCGCGCTGGGCGGCGACGATGGCCAGCCCGACGCCGGTGTTGCCGCTCGTCGGCTCGACGATCGTGCCGCCCGGCTGCAGCAGCCCGTCGCGCTCGGCGGCGAGGATCATCTCGAGCGCCGGGCGATCCTTGGACGAGCCGCCCGGGTTGGTGGTCTCCATCTTCATCGCCAGCACGCAGCGGATGCCGTCGATCTCGCTCATCCGCTTCAGCGCGCACGAGCGGCGTGTTGCCGATCAGGTCGATCACGCACTCGGCGATCGTCGTTCCGTGCAGCCGGGCGTCGGCGGCAGTCGTCACCCCAAGCCATGGGCCAAGCGTACTCGGCATGTTGATCGTGGCCTCAGTAGTTGGCCACGGTGAGGACGATCTTGCCGACGTGTTGCTTGGTGAGGAACAGGCGCTGCGCAGCCACGATGTCATGCAGGGGGAACGTCGCCGCGACGATTCGGCGGGGAATTCGCCGCTTCGATGTTGTAGCCGACGAGGTTGCGAAACACGTCGGCATCGAGCACGGTGCATCCGAACAGCGTGAGGTCGTTCAGATACAGGGTGCGCAAATCCAGTTCGACCCAATGACCGCCGATCGCCCCACTTGATGCATAGCGTCCCCGCGGCGCAGCACCGTCAGCAGTTGCGCCCACGCCGGGCCGCCGACGACGTCGATGACAACGTCGACGCTGCGAGAATCCCAGTGCGGTCATCAGGTTGCTGTCGCGCGGCAGGACGAGGTCGGCGCCAAGCGTCATGACTTCGTCGTGCTTTGCCGGTGCTGCGATGGCGATCACGTGCGCACCTCGGCGCTTGGCGAGTTGGATGGCCGCAGAGCCGACTCCGCCGACGCCGTGACGATGACGTTTCGTTTGCCACCACCCGCGCCCGCCCGAGCATGTTTCTGCCGCCCGGGTACGACCAGGGATCGAGCCAATTCGACTGGTCCAGGTGCATCCACCCGCGTCGCATGGCGAGAGGGCACGACGGCGTACTCGGCGAACCGCCGTCAACCTCGGAGCCGAAGTAGATCGGCGGCGCCAATGGATCGGCGTGGTTGCGGAACACCGGTTCGACGATGACCCGCTCGCCGATGCGGGACGGTTCAACCCCAGACCCGACGGCGACGATGTGGCCGCACGCGTCGGCTCCCTGAATTCGCGGGAACGTCGGTACATCGCCAGACCAGCCGACGTCGGCTCGCTTCGTGGGGACTGCAGCGTCGGTATCGGTGGTTGGCAAGGCATCGGGTGCATACCAGCCGATGCGGGTGTTGATGTCGGTGTTGTTCACTCCGGCGGCCGAGATGCGCACCAACACATCGTCGAAGCGCGGCTCTGGAACCGGTAGGTCGTCGCGCACCTCCAGGCGGTCGAACCCGCCGTTTCCTTCCAGGAGCACCGCCGTCATCGTCCGCCGCGTCGTCACCCACACAGCAAACCATGCCGTGCTAGTGGCATGCTGGCACTGTGACCGATGCTTGGACCACAACTCCGATCACGGGCGCCTTCGGCGCGGAGCTCAATGGTGCACGTGTTCGCGACGGAATCGATGGCGGATGGTTGTCATCGTTGCTCGCCGACCATCGCGTGCTGGTGCCCGCGACCAACACCTCACCCACGCAGAGCAGGTTGCCCTGGCTCATCAACTCGGTGAACCGACGCCGGCGCATCCGGTGATACCCGGCCATCCCGACTTCCCCGAGATCCTCGAACAGGACGGGGCGAAGGGCGGCCGAAACGCCCGTTGGCACACCGACGTCACGTTCGTTTCCAACCCGCCCGCGGCGTCGGTGCTGGTGGGTGATGCAACGCCCCCGTTCGGGGGCGACACGATGTTTGCCGACACGCGGACCGCCTACGAGCGTGTCGCCGAGCCGCTGCGTCGCATGCTCGATCATCTCGAGGCAGTACACCGCATTTCGCCCCTGGCCTACTGGGGGGAGCCGTTCGACTCCGCACTGGGCCGCGCCGATGCGCAGCGACTGTTCGACGACTCCGCCAACGTTCCGCCGGTCATCCACCCGGTCGTGCGAGTGCACCCGACCACGGGCCGTTCGAATCTGTTCGTCAACCCTGGGTTCACCAGCCACATCGTCGGCTGGCTCGCGGATCGAGAGTGACGGGTTGCTGCGGATGCTGTACGAGCACATGACCCAGCCGGAGTTCGTGCTACGTCACCGCTGGCGAGACGGCGACGTGGTCATCTGGGACAACCGGGCCACGATGCACTACGCCGTCGACGACTACGGCACCACCGAGCGTCGCGTGCGTCGGGTGACGATCCGTGGTGGGTTGCCGGTGGGCCCGAGCGGTGTCGAGAGCCGGATTGCCGACGACCCGTTGATCGCCGTGCGCTGACGACCCACGCCGGGCTCATTCGAATGCGCAGAACTCGTTGCCCTCAGGGTCGGCCATCACCCACCAACCGATCTCGTCGTCCTTCGGCCTCAACAAGGTCGCGCCGGCCTCGACGAGCCCGTCGATCGTGGTGTCGACGAGCCTCACGTCCCAGTGGACGCGGTTCTTCACGGTCTTGGGCTCGGGCACGTGGTGGAACACCCAGAACATGTACGGGAAACCGGCGGCGCCTTCGATCCAGACGAAGGGTGCGCCATCACGACCGCCAACGGTGCCACCGGTGCGCTCGGCCCACCACTGGGCGATACCCGCGGCTCGACGGCGTCGACGACGACTTCGAAGGGACCGAGCGCCGCCGGGTTGGCCGGATGCGGAGCGAAGACGCACACCGCAACGCCGTCGGGATCGTTGACGATGTGCCAACCGATCTCGTCGTCGGGAGTGCGAACGATCGTTCCACCGGCGGCGAGCAGCGGCGCCGGATCCCCTTCGACAACTCGCACATCGATGTGCACACGGCTCTTGCCGACGATCGGCTCGGGAACGCTGAGGATCCACACGACGCGGCCTTCGAGCCACCCTCTGGTGGTCCGAGGTGGTTCTCGCCATCGTCGTGCGGTATCACCGGCTGGTCGAGTGCCGTGGCCCAGAACTCGGCGACCGCGGCCGGCCGGCCCTCGCCGGCGGTGACGTCGATGCACAGGTCCTTGAATGCAACGTCGGGCATGAAGTCGAACCTAGTCGTTGCTCGGCGATGCAAGCGCCGGACATACCGTTGTGAGGTGCCGTGGACGTGCCCGAAATGTCAGCGCCAGTTCGCCCGTAACCGGCAGGGCCACGAATGCGCGCCGGCCATGACGGTGCAGGAGTACTTCAGCACGGGGCCCACATTCGAGCGGCCGGTGTTCGACGCCGTGATGGGCCATCTGCGCACCCTCGGTGAACCATTCATCGAGCCTGTTTCGGTCGGTGTGTTCGTCAAGCGAGGCGGGGTCACCGTCTGCAACTGCGACCGATGACCAAATGGGTTGCGCTGTGCCTGTTCATGCCGCGCACCGTGCGCGACCGGCGCATCCGCAAGCCGATCGAAGCCGGTCGAGCCGTGTATCACGTCGTGAACGTGCGCGGGCCCGACGATGTCGACGACACCGTGAAGGGGTGGATCACCGAGGCGTGGGACTTGGCTGGTTGATGCACGACCTGCCGTTGACTGCGTCGATGCCGACACGCAAGTGGGGTCGTACGGCCATCGTGGCCGCGTACGACCAAAGTTCGTGCTGCGGGGCGATCAGCCGCCGATGGTCTGGATCTCTTGCACGCCCATCCGCACCGGCGTGGTCGTACGCAAGTCGGCGAGCGTGCCGCTCGTGCCGTTGGTCGCCTGCCACGACACCTTCCACACGATCGTCACCGATCCGTGGTAGTGCAGGTCCGTGGTCCCCGTGACCTTGCCGACCGACGGATATGCCGGTGTCCAGGCGCACCCGCCCGATGCCGACTCGGTCGATCCCCATGGTTGGCAGATGACCTTCGTGATGTCGCCGGTGACATGCGATCCGGTGGCCCATTTCGATGCTGATCGGCTCGGCTGTCACGGTTGCGGACAATCCTGGAATGGCCGCCGTCGCCGTGACCGGCTGTCGCGGGTTCACGCCGAGCCACGTCTCGAAGTTGACGATCATCTTGTCGATCGGAGGCGAGAAGGCGACTTGTGGTTTTGGCACCGACGCCGACACCTTCTGATAGGCGACCTTGGCGATGTCGGTGACGGTGGTCGGACCGACGTAGACGAACTGGGGGACGCCATCGCACGTCCGGAAGTAGATGAAGGTCTGCTCACCAGTCACCGGGTTGATGATGCCGGGGTTGCCGAGCCCGCCCATGTTGGACCCGTCGAACAACTGCCACGCCGTGCAAGACGTTGCGCCTGCAGGCTTGACAACCCCGCCGTTCACCGCCCCAATCACCCACGTAGAAATCGACGCATCCCCACCCGCATTGCCGGGGTCGACTGATCCTCCGGCACCAACTTTCGCGGCTGCGCCGGTCGGAGTGAGAAACCCGAACACGACGACAGCAAGGGCTACAGCGTGGTGCCGCATGTGTCCTCGACACCGAGATCTTCCAGCTCATTCTGCTGAGCAACTCTCCATATGCATCCTCGAGGTACAAGGTGTGCAGGTATCTCGAACTTCCCGCCTCATTGTTGACGACCGTCGGCATTCCATCTGGCCCGACTGGACCGAGGACGACTCCAGCGTCGTACCAGCATGACTCCACTGTCGCTTCCGTTGGGTTCTCGAGTCGGACGACGGCCTGGTTGAGATGAGACCCACGGAGGTCGGGCGAGAAGTACAACCCCGCCCGGACCATCCCGGCGATCAACTCGGTGATGATGTGTCGAGAGGGTCCCTGGCTTGCGGTGAACGATGTGGGGTCGCATTGAGCAGGGGCTTGACCGCAAGCGAAGTAGGCAGCGATGTAGTCCTGGACGGCTTGTTTGACCAGGGTTTCGGTTGGCACGGTGGTGGTCGTGGTCTCCGGCAGCGTTGTCGTTGTACTCGAAGTGGAACTTGTGGTCGAACTCGTCGAGGGGGGCGTCGAGGTCGTCGCATCGACAACAGGTGGTCGTGACGCGACGGAGGTTGCCGAGGTGCTTCCACCGGAACTGCAGGCAGCCGCGAACAGACCCATCGCGCCAACCATGATCAATCGCTTCATCTATTGCACCCAATGCAATTGTTTCGCACGGCACATTCCGCTCGCCGCACTACGTCTGCCAAGCCTACCCGCCGTTCGTTCATCACTCCCAAAGAGCAACATCGAACGGCCGAAAAGGGGAAGCAAGCGCCGAACTCGGGCAGCACCGGCCATGGTGGCCATGAAAAGCCATAGTTCCGGGGTTGGCAGCAATGCAGTGTGGTGTTACTCCGAGCGATCGGAGACCACCTGGCCGGCACGGAGTTCGATGGTGCGAGTGCGGCGGATGCGTTGCAGAAGCACCCGGTCGTGGCTCACCAGCAGCACCGTGCCGGGGAACGTGTCCAGCGGCCTGTTCGAGCTGCTCGATGGCCGGCAGGTCGAGGTGGTTCGTCGGCTCGTCGAGCACGAGGCAGTTGCGACCCGGAGGCCGCCATCAACAAGCGCCAGCACCAGGCGGGTTCGCTCGCCCGGCGACAGCGAGCTCGACCGGCCGATCGACGTGTGCGGCGGCGACGCCGAACTTGGCCAGCAGCGTGCGCGCCTCGCTGATCGTCATGCCCGTTGCGGCGAGGAACGCATCGAGCACGTCTGCGCCTGCCACCGGGCACAGCTGGTGCGGACCTGCTCCAGCCGGCCGACGACGCACGGATGACCGCGCCACTGCGATCCGGAGGTCAGGGCGATCTCGCCGAGCAGCGCGCGCAGAGCAGCGTCGACTTGCCGGTGCCGTTCGGACCGACGATCACCACTCGCTCGCCGTAGCCGATCTCGAGGTCACCGGTCCGAGCACGAAGTCGCCGCGGTCGACGACCGCGTCCGTGAGCCGGGCGACCACGTCGCCGCTGCGCCGCCGGCGGCCAATCGTCAGCCGCAGCTGCCACGGCTCGCGGGGCTGCTCGACCACGTCGAGGCGCTCCATCGCTCTCTCCGTGCGCGCCGCCTTGCCGGCCAGCTGCTCGGTCTGGTTGATCTTCCGTTGCGACGAACTTGTCGTTGTCGTCGGCTTCTTCTTCGCCCGGACAGGCCCTGCGAGGCCCATCGCGCTCGCGCTGCGGACCGTGAGCGAGGGTCGAGCGCTTCGTGTCGTACTCCTCCCACGCCTCCCAGCGCATGCTGTCGGGCGATGTCGCGCTCGTGCAGGTACGCGTCGCTACCCTCCGGCGAAATGCGTGAGCTGGTGGCTGAACTCGTCGAGCTCGGCCACGTCGGTGACCGTCCGCTCAGGAACTCGCGGTCGTGGCTGACCAGCGCGACGCCGGCCGCCGAGCCGGTGACGAACCGCTCCAGCCGCGCCAGGCCGTCGAGGTCGAGATCGTTGGTCGGCTCGTCGAGCAGGAACACGTCGAAGCGCGCGAGGAGCAGCGCGGCCAGGCTGACCCGGCCGCCTCGCCGCCCGACAGCGTGGTCATCGGTTGGCTCGAGCAGCCGCTCGGCCAGACCGAGCTCGGCCCACATCTCGGCCGATCCGCGTGTCAAGTCGGCAGCACCGAGCGCCAGCCAGCGATCGAGCGCGGCGGCGTAGCGGTCGTCGGCCCCGGGCGACGCCGGCGGCGAGGTCGGCCGTCGTCGTATCGAGCTCGGCGTCGGCCGCGCGACACCGGTGCGGCGCTCGACATGCTCGAAGCCACGGTCTCGTCGGTGCGCTCGGGCTCCTGGGCGAGGTAGCCGACCGTGGCGGCGGGCGGTGACAGCGAGACGGTTCCTGCCTCGGGACGCAACGCGCCGGCGATACGCGCAGCAGCGTCGACTTGCCGACGCCGTTCGGCCCGATGAGGCCGATTCGGTGACCGGGGTCGAGCGACAGGTCGACCTCGACAAGGATGGGTCGGAGCACCGAGCGAGAGGGAGATGTTACGAGCATGTAGCGAGGCGGGCAAGCTCGCATTCTGCCCGATCGTCTGACCTTCGGGAGCAGTTCCTTGTCGCTCGAGGACTGGGCTTCGGCGGATGTGGGTACCGTGTAGATGTGACCATCACCGCCAACGAACGTGCCGAAATGTGTGATCTGTTCGAAGAGGTCGGGCCCGACGCGCCAACTCTTTGCGAGGGTTGGACCACTCGCGATCTGCTTGCCCATCTGCTGGCGCGCGAGCGCAGGCCAGACGCCGCTGCCGGCATCGTCGTGCCCTTCCTCGACAAGCATCTGCAGCACGTGACGTCCTCGTTCGCCCGCATGCCGTTCGCGGACATGATCGACAAGTTCCGAGGTGGGCCGCCGATCTGGACGCTGTGGGCGGTTCCGGTTCTTGGGGACAAGGCAAACCTTGCCGAGTTCTTCGTGCATCACGAAGACATTCGCCGCGCCCAACCAACATGGGAACCGCGCGACGGTGACACGGCTCGCGACGAGGCCTTGTGGAGGCTGCTCAAACTGCTGGGCCGCATGTTGTTCCGGCACTCGCCCGTCGGTGTCGTGCTCAGAAGTGCCGGCCGAGACGACATCGTCGCCAAGAAGCGTGAGCCGAGCGTGATCCTGGTGGGCCTTCCTGGCGAGATCGTGTTGCACGCCTACGGTCGACACCTCGACAAGGTTCGCCTCATCGTGCAGGGAGAGCCGAGTGAAGTGGAAGCCTTCGAGGCGTCCTCCCGCGGTCTCTGACGTGCGCCAGGGCGTTCGAGTATGCCGAACGGCCCATTTTGGCCCGCAGGTATTTACGGCGAAGCAGCCACGACCGATACTGCGTCATGGCTGCAAGATTGCTCCCCAAACAGGTCGAGGGTTCGAACGGGCGCGGCGCCGCGGTGCAGCCGACGCGTACCGCCGTCAACGGCACCATCGGCTGCAACTTGTCGGCACACCTTCATCAAGAGTTGCACGGACGTGCAGTGGTGCTCGACGATCGCCGAGTCCCAGGCGCCAAAGCCACCGTCACGCACATCGTCGTTGCGCCGTCGGGCGTGTGGGTCGTCGAGGCCAAAGATCTGCAAGGGCGTGTGGAACGGCGTGACGTCGGTGGCTGGTTCAGAATCGACGAGCGGCTCTACGTCGCCGGCAAGGACAAGAGCCACCTTGTCGACGGACTCGACCGGCATGTGATCGCAATCGAGAACTTGCTCGCACAGGCCGGCCTCACCTCGGTGCCGGTACACGCTGCGCTGTGCTTCGTGAACGCAGAATGGGGCTGGTTCGCCAAGCCGTTCTCGTTGAGTGGTGTCTGGGTGACGTGGCCCGAGCGACTGACCGAACTGGTGCTCGAGTGGAAGGCGATTCCCGACACGGAGTTCGATTCGCTGGCTCGCGGAGTCGCCGCTCGCCTGTCGTCGTAACGACTGGCCGCGACCGCCCACTCCGTAGGAGTGCACCGTCACCTCAGATGAGTTCGGCCAGTCGTATCGTCTTGCGGACCGTCAGGCGGCCTTCGCCTCCGTCCGAGCTGTAGGTCCCTGCGGTCGGGGCGACGTCGCGGTAGTCGCGTCCCGCTGCGGTCGTGACGTAGCGAAGGTCGGTTCTTCGGCTGTGCGTCGGATCGATGGCGACGACGCTCTGTCGGTGGTGGTCGAAGACCTCGACCCATGCGTGACTGGCCCCGTCGCCGACGAGATGCCCCGAGATGTACCGAGAGGCGATGCCCAGAGATGAGCACATTGCAATCATGACGTGGGCCATGTCCTGGCACACACCCTGTCGAAGTTGCCACGCCTCGGCGGCAGTCGTGCGCACCGATGTGACATCGTGACGGTACTCGAAGGCGCGGTGTACGGACTCGGCCACGGATTCCGCAACATCGAGAACATCGGCTGCGCCGCGCAGTTGCGTGGTGGCGTCTCTGATCGCGTCATCAGGCTTGGTGAGCCGAGTGGCGGTCGGACGAGGTGCCGGCCACGAAGCAACGTCGGTTGCCGTGCGCGCCCGAGTGATGATCGCCCGCGCCCGGAACTCGATGTGGCCATGCACCTCGGGTGTCGCAACGTGGAGCACTGCGTTGCCGAATCGATCGGTCCGCTGCCGAACGACGCTCGCCTCATGCGGCCGCACCTCGAAGCGGTGGGCGATGCGCCGTTGGTCACCGTGATTGCGACGTGGGACGATGACCAATCGCTGTCGGAGGTCTCTCACCGGCTTGTCGTACTCGTACGACACGTCCTGGTGGATCACGTACGTTGCTGTGTTGGCCCCGACGAGCGCGTCACGGTCGTACCCGCTCGGAAGCGACTCGAGATGCTCGTCGTGAAGGAACTCCTCGACGTTCATCGGGATTCCAGCTTCTGGACCGCACGAACGGCCATCGACGCCAGTTCCACCCGACCGAACGAGGTCACCATCGCCACGTCGGCAGCATCGCGGCCACGGCCGATCACGGTGCGGCCGATGCGACGTGCGTTGTTGCGCGGGTCGAAGGTGTGCCACTGGTCGCCGACGAACACTTCCATCCAGGCGCAGAAATCCATCGGTCCCGTGTAGGGAACTCCGATGTCCGGGAGATACCCGAACCACGTACCGGGCCGGAATGTTGAGAGCCGACATCGCGATCGCCAGGTGAGTGAAATCTCGGCAGACCCCGACACGCGACGACATCACGTCGAGCGCCGAGAACGAGGGGGAGAGGCTCCGTAATCGAAGCGCATCTCGGCATGCACCCAGTCGCAGATGGCCTGCACCCGAGACCAGCCCGCAGGCACTTGGCCGAACAGTTCGAAGGCGACGTCGACGAACTGATCCGACTCGCAGTACCGGCTCGGCAAGACGAACAGCATGGTCTCGTCGGTCAGATCGTCGGGCGCGACCTCTTCGGCCAGGTGATCCAACGCATCGGGGTCGCCGACCGCCAACACCTCTGCATCGAATGTCAGGACCACGTGGCCGGCTGCGAAGTTCACGCGCCGGCAGGAGTTGCCGAAGTGGTCGAGGTAGACGTGCGACGGCGCGTGCGGTGTGATGTCGAACTCGGCAGGCTCGACCCGTTCAGCCTCGGAGGGATGCGGCTCGACCATGACGACGGCGTGTGTCTCTCGGGGCACCTCGAACTCGAAGGTACAACCCACCCCGATTTGCATGCACGCAGCTGTCACATATGCGCCGGCTGAAGCGCTCCCTGTCACACCCATTTTCAGGGTGTGCACATGGAGACGTGCGTCGAGATGGCCGCTGCGGAATCATCGACGATGGCTGATGATGTCAAGTATTCAGCTGTATCCAGCTCGATGATGGCGACCGGCGCGACCGCATTGAGCTGGCTGTTCGCGTGCCACGACCCGAGTTGGGAACCGCGTGATGGCGAGTCGGCACGGAGGTATCCATCAGGGCGGCCGAGAACTGTTGACCGACGGCGGTACCAATCCCCTGAAATTCGGGAATCGCGACAAACTGCACGCCCACATACGGCACCGGATCAACAGCCGGATGTTTTGGGTCGGCCGCTTTGATGCTGTCGAGGGTAATCTTGGCAAAAGGGGCAGCTTTCTGGTACGCCGGGTTGGCATAGAGCGAGGCGCGGGTTCCGGGAGGAACGTTGGCCCAACCTTCTTTGGCAGCGACCATTTCCAGATAGCTCTTGGAGGTTGCCCATGAAATAAATTTTTGGGCGGCGTCGGCTTTCTGGGTACCAGCCGGAACTGCCAGGGTCGATGCCCGAGCCAGTTACTGCGTTTACCAAGCCCGTTGTCCGGAGCCAGTGCAAAACCTACCTGGTCAGCCACTGTTGAATCTTTAGGGTTGCTGACGAACGAGGCAGCAACGGTAGCGTCGATCCACATGCCGCATTTACCGGACTGAAAAAGGGCAAGGTTCTCATCGAAGCCATTGGATGAGGCACCTGGAGGACCTGTTTCCTTCATCAATTTGACATAAAAGCTCAGCGTTTTTTTCCAGGCATCACCATCGAATTGCGGCTGCCACTGCTGATCGAACCAGCGGGCCCCAAATGAGTTTGCCATCGCTGACAGAAAAGCCATATTCTCACCCCAGCCGGCCTTGCCACGCAGGCAGATGCCATAGATTCCGTTGTCTTTATCGGTCATCTTGTGGGCGGCATCGGCAACAAAGGTGATGTCGGTGCTTCAGGCATTGTCAGTCCGGTCTTTTTCATGAGGTCAGTGCGGTACATGACCATTGAACTTTCCCCGTAAATGGGGCGGCGTAGAGCGTGCCGTCGCTAGCAAACCGTCGCGAATTGCCGGCAGTAGGTCGTTGACGTCATAATCGGCACCCAATTTGTCAAGAGGCAAAAGCCACCCCTTTTGGGCCCAGATCGGTACCTCATAGGTGCCGATAGTCATAACATCGTACTGTCCACCTTTGGTGGCAATATCGGTAGTGACACGCTGCCGGAGCACGTTTTCCTCCAAAGTGACCCATTCCAGCTTGATGCCGGGGTTTTTGGTGGTAAAATCATCACTCAATTTCTGCATCCGGATCATATCGCCATTATTGACCGTGGCGATGGTGATGGTCTCGGCATGCGAAAAACCGGCGAAAAAAAAGAGCGAACCAACTATCCAAAGTACTTTTGTTTCATAGCTCCTCCTGTGATAATCAGTTATGTCTCTGCTGAATACGTATGTTAAATTTTATGAATGATTGCTATGTTAAACCTAGCCGATTAATGGCAGCGTGACAACTGTTATTATCAATAATATCTTTGATCAGGACACATTTTCTTGATCAGGACCTCGGGTTGTCAGGAGCGCTTAAAAGACACAGACACCAAGATTGCGGCAAGGGTCAAAAGCAGACCGCCGGCAACGGCAAAAATTCGCCTATGCCTATCGTCCTGACCATCGGTTCAACCAACAAGGGAGAGATAAATTGGCCGAGAAGGAAAAAGGTGGCGAGCCCACCGACTGCCTTGCCGCGCATCGAACTCGGGACTAAAGAGACAAGCCAGACGTTGACGTTCGGCATAAGCAGGCCAAAACCCAAGCCGCTGACGATCATCGCCGCTATAACGACAGGGTAGGAGGATGCCAGAGACAACCCCAGGTAACCGGTGCCCATCAAAACGGCAAAAACCGCGTATATGCGGGTGTGGGAGAGGTGTGCTTTGATTCTCTTGAATTGCATGGATGTCAGCGCACCCATCAGGGTCATGATACCAATAGCCATGCCGACCCGGGCGCTGCTGATAGAACCCATGGCATCAAGATAAAAAGGCAGTTGGACCGGGATCATATAGAAGACAAGCATTCCGACAAAGGCCAGGGCATAAATAAAAAAAAGCAGTCGCAGCGGGGGTGCTTTCTCTTGGCTAGCTTTGGCATGCTGCGACCCTCGCTCATCTTTTTTGTTGGTCGGCTCATATAGAAAAACCAGCACTCCGGGCAAAACAATAAAGGCGAACAGGTACATCAGAAAGGGGAAACGCCACCCCAGATCGGCCAGCATGCCTCCCGCCGTGAGAAAGACCAGCCCGCCGAAGCCGGTGAAGGCAGCCTGGAGTCCCATGACGCGGTGCAGCTGGTCATCGCTGTAATAGTCGCCGATCAGCGTAGTAAAGCCGCTCATGATGCCGGCAACTGCTATGCCCAGAAAGGCCCGCCCGACAAAGATGGCATAGAGAGAATCGCAGTAAAAACCAGAACTGCCGGCAAGGCCATAGAGTGCGACGGCGCCGAGCAACACCGGTTTTCGTCCCCAGCGGTCCATGAACCAGCCGGCAAAAGGGGCGCTTAAAGCAATAAACAGGGCATGCACTGAAAGCAGCAGTTTCACCAGCAGGTCGATGTGCGGCGTTATCTGAAAAGCGGCGTGCATCTGTGGCAGGGCCGGAGCGATGGTTGCTCCGGCCATAACCGTCATGGTACTGCCAAACAGCAGCGTGGTCTGCCGCAGTCGTGGGTAATCTTTTTTGCCGGCCACTCCGGTCATTTCTTCTTCTCGATCTGTGCCGGGGACCTGTCGGGATGGATGATAACCAGCTTGGTCGGGGCTTCCTGGGCATCGATGACATGTTCGACGCCAACGGGCAGGTGAATGAAAGAAGGGGCATGATAGGTTGCCGGTGTCGGGGTATCGTCTCTAGTGAGAATAACCGAGCCTTGGGCGACAAAGATGAACTCTTCGAAAAGATGGGCCTCTCGTGGCGAGGTGTCCTCCGGGCCGGCAAAAACCACTTCTACCTCGAATTCCTCATGAATACCTTTATACAGGCGGGTAATATCTGGCATGGCATCCTCCTTGATCCATTTCGCTGGCAACGGGTAATTCGAATTATGACAAAAATATCAACTAAAATTGATATATATTCTACCAATCCGGATAAATCATCATTTTTCCGCTGCATTCTTATCAATCGTGTTTATCAATTTTCCTTGATCTGGATGGCAAGCTCCAAAACCTTGTTTTTAACGAATGGGTGAGGTAAAATTTTCTCCATCGTGACTTGTAGATCCTGACTCTTTGCTCAAATTCGAGAAAGGTTTTCGGCTTGCTCACTGTCTCTTCTTACAGGATCAGATATGAATATGATAATCAAAACTGCCGATCTTTATGACCGGTACGAGGAAAAACTCCAGGTGTGTGCACCTCTCTTCCACCACTTCGGCGGACACCGATCGTTTCACGGCAGGATAGCGACCTTGAAATGTTTCGAGGATAATTCCCTGGTCAGCAAATTCCTGGGCAGGCCGGGTGAAGGACGAGTCCTGGTTGTCGATGCAGGAGGCTCTTTGCGTTGTGCCATGCTGGGAGATCAATTAGCGCAGAAAGCTGTCGAAAACGGATGGGCCGGTGTGCTGATGTTCGGATGCATTCGTGACAGAGAAGATATCGGCAGGATGCCGCTCGGGGTTCTGGCTCTTGCTTCCAACCCACGGAAAAGTATCAAAAAAGGGGCTGGGGACGCCGATATTATGGTAGAATTTGCCGATGTCTCTTTCCGGCCGGACGAGTGGCTCTATGCCGACCAGGATGGAGTAGTGGTGTTACCGGAACAAGCGCAATAAGGCAGGCGTTCTTCGAGTCCGTTCAATATATGCGGGAAAGATATCGACGCTCCTGCTCGACTTGAAAGGGAACGGGAGATGCCCCTGTTAAGGCTTGATTTAATAAACATTCAAAAAAGGAGCACATTATGAAATTGATGAAATTAGCGGCAATAGCACTCCTGTGTAGCTCTCTTGCAGCCGGCTCGGCCTTTGGTGCCAAAATTGAAAAACCTGAATGTATTGCCCCTGCCAAACCGGGCGGAGGTTTTGACTTGACCTGTCGTATTGCCATGCTAGGTCTGAAAGATCAGCTGCCGACTCTTATGCAGGTGACCTTTATGCCGGGTGGGATTGGAGCGGTGGCCATCAACCTGTTTAATTCCACTCGAACCGATGATCCCAATGCTATCGTCGCCTTTTCTTCCGGTTCACTGTTAAATATTGCTACCGGAAAATACGGCAAGTGGACGGAAAACGATGTCCGCTGGCTCGCTTCTGCCGGGGCTGATTTTGGCGCGGTTATCGTTCGGGACGATTCCAAGTTCAAAAATCTGGGTGATTTAATGACCGAAATAAAAAAAGGGGAGGCCAGTGTGGTTGTTGGTGCCGGCGGCTCGGTCGGCTCACAGGATTGGATGAAGGCGGCGCTGCTTGTCAAGTCGATTGACAAAGATCCGCGGAAAATGCGTTATGTCGCTTATGACGGTGGCGGTGATGCAATCGCCGGGCTTCTTGGCGGCAGTATCGAGGTTTATATGGGCGATGTCGGTGAAATGGCTTCTCGTCTTGACGGCAGCTTGCGCATTCTCGCGGTGATGTCCCCCGAGCGTCTGCCGGAGCCTTTTGCCAAATATCCGACAGCGAAAGAACTCGGTTATGATGCCGAATGGACGATCATGCGCGGCTACTATATGGGTAAGAATGTCTCCGATGAGGCATACAATGCCTGGGTAGATG
Organism: Ilumatobacteraceae bacterium; assembly: GCA_963805445.1. Classification (GTDB taxonomy): domain Bacteria; phylum Actinomycetota; class Acidimicrobiia; order Acidimicrobiales; family Ilumatobacteraceae; genus JAENVT01. The sequence continues at coordinate 43,932 of CAWDUI010000016.1, forward strand.
CCTTCAAGGCTGCTTATGCAACTGAAGAGTTTGCCAAGATCCAGAAAGAAAAGGGCCTTTTGCCGCTTAATATGGCCGGTAAAGAGTTTGATGCCGATGTGAAAAAACGCGTGGAAAGGATGCGTGGAATCGCCAAGGAAGCGGGTTTGATCAAATAACTTGTCAGAGCAAACCGAGCCCCGGTTCAACATTGACTCCCGGGGCATTTGGAGGAAAAAATGGCGGATAGAATTTTTGGCTGTATCGCCTTGGCCATTGCTCTCGGTTACGGTTTTATCGCCTTTACCATAATAGAAGCGCCGTTCCAGTACGACCCCTTAGGCCCAGAGAGCTGGCCGCAGATACTCTCGGTTGCTGCCTGCCTCTGTTGTCTCTATATAATTATTTTTCCGGACGGAACCAGGCTTAAGGTCCTTGGAACAACGCTGGTTCGCATTGCTGTCCTGGTCGTTTTACTGTCGACCTACGCCTATTGTTATGAGCCACTGGGCTTTATCGTTTCGACCACCTTGTTCTGTCTGGTTCTCTCAAAAATACTCGGAGCGACTATCTGGCAGGCGGGTCTTTTTGGGGTCGCCTCCGGAGGGGGTGGCTATCTGGTCTGCGCCGTGCTGCTGGATCTAAACCTGCCGGAAGGTGTGGTCCTGAAAATATTGCGGGGGGTGTCATGAACGAAGTCTTCTCAGGTCTCTACACAGGTTTTGGCGTTGCCCTCGCTCCGATGAATCTGCTCTATGTAATCATCGGCTGCTTCTCCGGCACCCTTATCGGTGCATTGCCTGGTATCGGGCCCATCAACGGGGTGGCAATTCTTTTGCCCATCGCCTACAGCATGGGCCTACCGCCCGAGTCGGCTCTTATACTTCTTGCCGGAATCTATTATGGGGCGGAATATGGCGGTCGAATTTCATCCATACTGCTCAATGTTCCCGGCGATGCAGGTGCCGTCTTTACAACGCTTGACGGCAACCCCATGGCTAAAAAAGGGGAGGCGGGACGGGCTCTGTCCCTGTCGGCAGTCGCTTCCTTTGTCGGCGGAACCATCGCGGTTATTCTGATGAGTCTTTTCGGTCCCTTACTCGCCTCGGTGGCGATTCATTTTAATCCATCGGATTATGTCGCCCTCATGGTCTTTGCCTTTACCTGCCTGGCTTCTCTCATCGGCAAGAATCCGGTAAAGACCCTGCTGGCGGCAATAATGGGCCTGATGATTGCCTCTATCGGCATCGATGCCAATACCGGGGTCGCCAGGTTCACCTTCGGGGTCCCCGATATTCTGGCCGGGATCGATTTTCTGGTCATTGTCATCGGTCTTTTCGGCATGGGGGAATTGATCACTCTGGTTGAACATCAGATTACCGGCAAACTGCAGGTTCTTCCGGTCGGCAAGAGCTTTGTCTCGCTCAAGGATCTGTCTGTGGTTAAATGGACAATGCTTCGCTGTTCGCTGCTCGGATTTTTTATCGGCGTTCTGCCGGGAACCGGCGCTTCGGTGGCCTCGGCTGTGGCCTATGGCACGGAGAAACGGATTGCCGGAAAAAGCGGTGCAAGTTTTGGCACCGGGGATATTCGTGGTCTGGCCGCTCCGGAGGCAGCCAATAACAGTTCGGCCGGTGGGGCGATGGTGCCGATGCTCACCCTGGGGATTCCCGGTTCCGGCACTACCGCCATTTTGCTCGGGGCCTTACTGCTGTTCAATGTTACCCCCGGTCCGTTAATGTTTCAACAGCGTCCAGAGATCGCCTGGGGACTGATCGCCTCAATGTATATCGGCAATCTGGCTCTTCTGGTTATCAATCTGCCGCTGGTTGGCCTGTTTGCCCGGCTTCTGACAATTCCGCAGAAATACCTGACGCCGCTGATCGCTGTCTTAGCTTTTATCGGGGTTTACTCGGTGGTGAGTAATCCATTTGATCTGTATATGATTATCGGTCTTGGCCTCTTTGGCTGGCTGCTGAGGAAAATGGGTTTTTCTCTTGCTCCGGTAATTCTCGGAGTGGTGCTGGGAAATCTGTTTGAAGATAATCTGCGACGGGCTCTGTCGATCTCCGGGGGGGACTGGATGGTACTTCTCCAGTCGGGACGGAGTATCGTCATTTATATTCTCACCGTGCTGATCCTGATCGTGCCACCGCTTTACAGCAGAATAACGAGAAACAATATGGATAAAACGGCACAGGACGCAGAGTAATATCTCCCGGCACCTTGGCTTGCAAGAGTAGGATGGACGATCTTGCCATCCCCTGTTTTGGTTGGTACGAGTATATCATGACTGAAAAATCAATAAGGGCCGGGATGCTCGGAAATAGTGTAGTGCAGGTGGTGCTTACCCTGACAATAGGTACCGGCGGAGCACTCGTCGCCCGGCTGGCAGGGCTTCCGGCCGCAGCGCTGATAGGTTCGACCCTTGCGGTATCTGCCGTGTCGTTTTGCCGGTTGCCTACCCGTGTGCCTACATGGTTACGCAATATGGCCTTTGCCGCCATCGGTTGCTCGCTTGGCTCCGGAGTGAACACAGATTTTCTTGAGCTGGCGGTCAAATGGCCTCTTAGCTTGAGCGGCCTGGTGCTGGTGATGGGGGCCATACTCCTGGTCAGTAGCTGGGTCCTGACCGCTTTTTTCGGCCAGTCCAAAACAACGGCGATCCTTGCCGCTTCTCCCGGTGCCCTGACGTATTCCTTGGCCATTGCCGCAACGGGAGTAGGTGACGCCCGGGCGATCATAGTTATTCAGAGCATCAGGCTGCTGTCGATTACCGCTGGCCTTCCCCTGGTTCTCGATCTGTTGGATCTGCCGCACGGTAGCGGCGGTGCGGGCGGGCAGAGCAGCATTGCTCTGGCGGCAACCGCAGGTCTGTTTCTGTTGACTTTGCTGTTTGGGTTCCTGCTCACCCGCTGGCGACTCCCTGCCGCCTATCTGATTGCCGGAGTCCTCGTGAGCGGGATCCTGCACTATCTCGGAGTTGTTTCCGGTCGGCCGCAGAGCGGATTTTTACTAACCGGCTTTGTTATCACCGGGGCGGTTATCGGGGCCAGATTTACCAGTATTCCCCTGGCCGACATCAAACGCCTCGTCGGCGGCGCCCTGGCCGTGGTCGTCGTATCCAGTGCCGTAGCCGCGCTGTTTGCTGCACTTACCGCAAAATTCCTCGGCCTGCCTTTTGGCCAGGTATGGGTTGCTTATGCGCCGGGTGGAGTGGAGGCGATGGCGGCGATGGCTCTATCTCTTGGCTATGATTCTGCCTTTGTCGCCACCCACCATCTTTTCCGGATCATTCTGCTGTTGTTTATTTTACCGGTCCTTTTGCGGTTGTTCAAAAAGACCGAAACCCAGTTCTCGCCGGAAGATAATTTTTCTAACTGAAAAAGTGATTGATTTACCGCTTTTCAGAGTCAATCGACCGACGTGCTACGATAAGGTTACCGACATAGACCTGGACGACCTCTCCGTTCTGGTTCATCGTCGTCGTACGTGCCCTGATCATCCCCTGCTCCGGTCGCGATCTTGACGGTCGTATTTCAAGAATCTCAGTCTCAACCCGCAATTCGTCCCCTGGGCGCACAGGCCGTGGCCAGCGCAACTCATCAATACCTGCGCCAATGATGCCGCCTGCAGGTTTGAAGGTACTTTCGACCAGAAGACGCATGGTCAATGCCGCAGTGTGCCAGCCACTTGCGGCAAGGCTTTTAAAAAAGGTGTACCGTGCTGCCTCATGGTCAAGATGGAAGGGCTGCGGATCCAATTGGGCGGCAAATTCCCGGATTTGGGCCCCGTCGACGATCAGCCGCCCTGAACCGAATACCTGACCCACCTGAAAGTCGTCTAAATAAAGCTCATACATGGTACAATCTCTAAAGCAGACAGCCCGTCCTGCCGATCCGGCGGTTGTTGACAACTAATTGCATGTGGCTAATATATTGGCGTATAAGCTTCTGTCAATCACCAGAGCAAGGCTTTTTTGATGTAAAGTTCTTTGTCAAAAATAAACCCGGCCTGTCGGCATCTTAACAAAAGCGAAAGGAGAAAAATGTCCAGCTTATTTGAACCCACTGAAATAAACGGTATGAAACTCAGTAACCGATTCGTGCGATCGGCAACCTACGAGGCAATGGCCGAAGCTGATGGAACGGTAAAAGAACAGCTTGTAAATTATATAGCTGAACTCGTTCGTGGCGGCGTTGGAATGATAATTACCGGGACACAGTCATGTGACAAGAGAAGGGCAGGCCCTCGACCGGCAGATGGGCATTTATTCCGATACATTGATCGACGGTCTGCAGCGGCTGACTTCAACTGTACACGAAAATGGCGGCATTATCGCCGCGCAACTCGCACACGCGGGGATGCGGGCAATAGGAAAAGACGAATATGCGGCACTTGGACCATGCGATATCTTTGCCGAGGGGGTGAGAACAGCTGCCGCGATGACCGAGGCCGACATTAAAAGAACCGTCAACGCTTTCGGCGATGCGGCCAAAAGAGCAGTCACGTCAGGTTTTGACGCGGTCCAGATCCATGCAGCCCATGGCTATCTGTTGAGTCAGTTCCTCTCACCCTGCAGTAATACCAGAGGTGACAATTACGCCGGCAACCTGGAAAACCGGGCCAGGCTGCTTCTCGAAGTATACCAGGAAATTAGGCGGAGAGTAGGGCCAGCTTATCCAGTCATTATTAAGATCAACTCAGAGGATTTTCTTGATAAAGGGTTCACGGTGGCGGAGATGATTAAAGTTGCTCATATGCTCGAAGACCTTGGCCTTGATGCCATCGAGATAAGTGGTGGCACCTTTGCCTCGGGTTCCAAGATTCCGTCCAGAATTGGTACCTCCACCTCGGAAGAAAAGGAGGTCTACTATAAAGAGGCGGCTCGCGCCTTTAAAAAAGAAATCGGCATACCTCTTATTCCGGTCGGCGGTTTTCTATCGTTTGCCAGTGCGGAAAGCGTCGTCACTTCAGGGCTTGCTGACTTTGTTGCATTATCCCGACCTCTTATCAGGGAGCCGCAGCTGGTGAAAAGATGGGAGAATGGCGACAGGAGAAAGGCCTTATGTATTTCCTGGAAGAAGTTGTTCCCTGCAACCCTTTTTACCAAAGAGGCGTTGCATTGCGCGGTTGAAAAAGAATGATCATTTAGTAGAAAGCAAAAAAAATCGGGCAGAAAATACAAATTGCGTAAATTCTACCCGATTGGGGGGGTTAGGTTGTGTTCTGCTGTGAACACCATTTCTAAAGCAAACATCGTGCCGCAAGCAGGGTTTTATCCTATTTGGTAATATGTGATGTTATTTCGAGTGGTTGGCATAGAAAATTGGCAGATAACAAAATACGGTAATTTGCCGGTTACATAAATTGAACTTGGATTTCTAAAATGTAGCTCAACGTCGATTCTGGTAACCGGCTCAGCTCGAATAAAAGCCTGCGACCTGTTAGCCATCTTTATGGCAATTTGTCCAAAGCGGTTACAATCCGGTCGTACCTGGTGAGTCTTTCAAGCCAGCGCGATGGAATTTTTTCCCTGGCCGTGGAACGCGCCAAAAAGCATGCCGACAACCATTCCGCGGGCCGCAGAGTCGCCGCCGGCCATGACTGTTTCGATAAGGGCTTTTTCCAGATTATCTTCATTTTTCAAAACGGTGTACACCGCTCCTGGCAGCGCAGCCTTGATGGCGCACATCTGGCCAAAGTCTTTGACCCGCTGCCGAGTATTGTTCTCTGCCGGTTCGAGACATTGCTGCAGTCGATGATCCAGCTCCGGGCTTTCTGTCGATTCTTTGAGTGCCTCGGTAATGGCCCGTCTCTGGGAGGCGCCGTGTACCAATCGGTAACAGCTTCTGGCAATAAATAAGGCACCGCCGACAACCCCGGGCCCGCAATGGGTAAGTGATGTCATAGCTTTGACGGCCTCAAGCATCGCATCTAACTCTTCTCTGATAACAGAAGATGAGCGGGGCGAGCTGTGCAGGGCCGCCAAGATCGGGGAATGGGAGCCGCATCTGGCTGGATCCATGTCTGCCGCGAGATTTTTCAATGACTCTAGGGTGGCGTGATCCTTATATCCCTGGTATTCGGCCATAAAAGATTGCCAGGATCGGGCGTATTCATCCCTTTTGAAATGGCCGTTGTGGGCGGCAAGATATTCGAGCAGATTAAGACTCTGATCCCCGTAATGGGTGAAATCGCCCAGCTTTTTGGTCGGGTGATAGGTCCCTTCATGGGGCGCAAGGAGGGTGGTAATCCGGCCGAATTGTTGATCGATTGTAGTTGTATCGTATATCCAGTGGGTCCCAAGGGCAAAAGAATCTGCCGCAAAAGAAGCGAGAACCATGGCTTGCGCATGTGCTTGCATGAATAAACCTCCGGGGATTTTTATGACAGCTGATATTCGGGGGTGAAGTAAAACCTCTTCCGGTCTTTTCCTTCTTATGAAGAAAAAGTAAAGATGAAGTGTTGATCTGTCAAAAACGGAGGCAAAAACCCGGAAGGTTTTATTCGGTAAGGTGCAGAATGCCGTCCTGCAGGGTGAGGCAGTGGTCCATCCGGTCGGCAAGATTGATATTGTGGGTGACCATTATGGTTGACAGCCGACGGTCACGACACAGGTCGTGCAACAGCTTGAAGACCAGCTCGCCGGCTCTGGAGTCCAGATTGCCGGTCGGTTCGTCGGCCAGTAAAAGCGATGGGTTCATAACTAAAGCCCTGGCCAGTGCGGCTCTCTGCTGTTCCCCGCCGGAGAGATTGCCGACCTTGTGATGCAGTCGATGACCAAGTTCGACCCGTTCGAGAAGTTGGCGGGCCGGTTCGACCACGTCTTTTTTGTTCCTGCCATGAATCAGAGCCGGCATCATCACATTTTCCAGGGTTGTGAAGTCGGGTAGCAGGTGATGAAACTGGAAGATGAAGCCAACCGACGCATTACGAAAATCAGCCAGCTCCTTAGAACTTTTTTTCAGCAGAGGTTCCTCCTGATAGAAAAGTTCTCCTCCGGAGGGCTGGTCAAGGGTGCCGAGAATCTGCAACAGAGTGGTCTTACCGGACCCCGAGGCGCCGATGATAGCAGTCATTTCGCCCGGCTCAACAGAGAGGCTGACATCCCGTAATACGGTCAGAGCGGTTTCCCCGTCGCCATATATTTTGGTGATATTTGCTGCACTATACAGAGCCATTACGAGAGCACCTCGGCCGGATGGACGGTGGAGGCCTTCCACGATGGATAGAGGGTCGCCAGCAGGGTGATGACTATGGAGCTGATGGCGACTATCGTTACATCCAGTGGCAGCACTTTGATGGGCAGGGTGGTCATAGGGTAGACGTTGGACGGCAGCTCGATAAAGTGATACTGCGACAGCAGTTCACATAAGCTGAGTCCGCCCGCCACCCCGATAGTTGTCCCGGCGATGGCGATGACCAGGCCCTGGAGAAAAAAGATCTTCATAATTGCTCTGGAAGTTGCTCCCATGGATTTAAGGATGGCGATATCCTTGCTCTTTTCCATAACCACCATAACCAGGGCACTGATAATATTCAGCGCTGCCACCAGGATGATCAGGGCCATGGCAATAAACATACCGATTTTTTCCAGCTTGAAGGCGGCAAACAGGTTGCGGTTCATCATCATCCAGTCTTTGGCGATAAATCCGGGGCCGAGTTTCTCGGCAATCTGCTTGGCGATCTCGTCGGCATTGCCCAGTGCGCTCTTTTTTACCGATACCTCTATGCCATGGGCCACGTCGCCCAGGCCAAGAAAATTCTGGACATTGAACAGAGACATATAGGCAAGCGTTGAATCGTATTCGAGCATGCCGGTCTCAAAAATTCCCGATACCCGGCAGGTCTTCACCTTGGGAATGATGCCCATGGGGGTCAGAGGTCCGGATGGCGAAATAAGCCGTACCCGATCATCGACCCCAACCCTGAGCTCAGCTGCCAGATTCTTGCCGAGGATAATATTGGGAACTCGCACAGCCTCGTCTTGAGCCAGGTCTTTGATAGAGCCTTTAAGCATCTGTTTGCCAAGGCCGACAACATTGCCCGCAGTAGCAGGATCCATGCCCCGCAGGACCACACCATTGCCGCCGGCGGCACCACTCAGCAGGGTCTGGGCGTAGAGGTAGGGAGTGGCTCCAGTGACATCTTTGACGGTTAGGATCTTTTTTCTGGCCAGCTGGTAGTTGCTGATCGATCCGTTGAGGTGCTGGACGATAATATGGGAATTGACCCCCAGGATCTGATCGCGCATGCCATCGGTAAAACCGGAGTAGACGGCCAGAACCACAATGAGGGCTATGACCCCCACGGTGATTCCGGCAACAGAGATAAACGAGATGAGCGAGATAAAGCCATGCTTATGTTTCGCCCTGAGATACCTCAGGCCGACAAACCATTCAAACATATTTACACTGTGGTCGGGGGAGAAGGTGGTTTTCGAGGTTAATCCTCTTTATCCTGTTTTTTTGTTTCGGGTTTAAGATGTGGAAAAAGGATCACATCGCGAATAGACGGTGCGTCGGTCAAAAGCATCACCAGTCGGTCAATACCAATACCCTCGCCAGCGGCAGAGGGCATGCCGTATTCCAGGGCGCGGATATAGTCGATGTCCAGTTCGGGATAGATTTCGTCGTCATCGCCGCGATCAGCGATCTGCTTTTCAAACCGCCTGAGCTGATCGACAGGATCGTTTAATTCACTGAACCCGTTGGCCAGCTCCCGGCCGGTGATGAACAGCTCAAATCGATCGGTTATCGTCGGATCCACTTCGTTTCTCCTGGCCAGTGGCGATACTTCGGTCGGGTAGGAGGTGATGAAGGTTGGATTGATCAGTTTTTCTTCAACCAGCAATTCGAACAGTTCGGTCTTGGCCTTGCCGGCACCGGCCTGTTCATCTAGTTTTATACCTTTTTCTGCGGCAAGAGCCAGAACCCTGGCGGTGTCGGCCAGGGTCTCGGCATCGATTCCGGCGACCTCGATCAGGGCCTGGTCCATGGTCAACGTCTTCCAAGGGGGCGTGAGATCGACTTCTGTTCCCTGGTAGCTGATGTTCATGGTGCCGTTCACTTGGGCGCAGATAAAGGAGATCATCTCTTCGGTCAAGGTGATTAAATCTTCATAGGTGGCGTACGCTTGATAGAACTCCAGCATGGTGAATTCCGGATTATGCCGGGTCGACAGTCCTTCATTGCGGAAATTTCGATTAATTTCAAAAACCCGCTCGAAACCTCCTACCAGCAACCGTTTGAGATAGAGCTCCGGGGCAATCCGCAGATAGAGATCCATATTCAAGGCATTATGGTATGTTTGAAACGGTTTGGCGGTAGCCCCGCCGGGAATGGACTGCATCATCGGCGTTTCGACTTCCATAAAATCCCGGCCATTCAGGTAATCGCGAATCAGCCGGACGATTTTCACCCGCTTTCTGAAGATTTCCCTGGATTCAGGCGTTACAATGAGGTCGACATATCGCTGGCGGTAGCGGGTCTCGACATCCGAGAGGCCGTGCCATTTATCCGGCAGGGGACGAAGAGATTTGGAGATCATGGTTATCTGCCGGGCCTGCACGGAAAGTTCGCCTACCTTGGTTTTAAACAAGGTGCCTTCAACTCCAACAATATCGCCAATATCCCATTTCTTGAAGGTTTCGAAGATCTCATCACCAAGAACATCTTTTTTGATGTAGAGCTGAATCTGCCCGGTTTTATCGGTCAGTGTACAGAAGGCCGCCTTGCCGAATTTACGCATGGCCATGATCCGCCCGGCGATCGAATAGCTTGCCTCCCCCGGCTCTGCCTCCTGTGGTTCCAGGCTGTCGGCTTTTGGCAGGAGTTCCTGTATTGCATTGGCCGGTTTGAACGTATTGCTGTATAACTTGACGCCAAGCTCGGCCAGAGATTCCGCTTTTTCTCTACGCTGGGCGAGGGTTTGATTTTCTTCACTCATGGTTAATGCTCATTAAAGAGGGGAAAGCTATAAAAAAAGCGGCAGAGATCTGCCGCTTGTTCGTCGATTGAAACAACTATACAGAAATACCGGGAAATGGTCGTTTTGTCAAATAATTTCAAAAGGGCGCCAGCACCGACTGTACATGGACGATCGATCGAGTGGTGGTTGGTATCCCATCGGCGACGGAATATTCTTTTCACTCTCGTCATCAGGTTTGTTCTCGTATTGTCCAGAAAATGACGGTATTTTGCGGATGGCCCAGGTCGCATCGTATGTTGCACTCAACCACAAGGAAAAATATGCGGAAACTGCCACTCCAGGCACTGTTTTTTGATTTTGACGGTGTCCTGGTCGATTCGAATTCAACCAAGACTGGAGCATTTCGGACTCTGTTTGCAGGTTACGATAAAAAATCAGTGGCGGCGATAGTTGCCTATCACAAGCAACATGGTGGTATCAGCAGGGTGGAAAAGATAGAATACGCCCACCGGCATATTCTTAAACAGCCATTGAGTGACGCAGAACTGGTTCACTGGACGACAGCCTATTCCGAGTTGGTGGTGAACAGGGTTATCGATGCGCCCTGGATTGATGGGGCACAAGAGTTCCTCGACAGCATCCAGGGTGCATTGCCAATATTTGTTATCTCCGGGACCCCGGAAGATGAGCTGAGATACATCATCGAACGGCGGAATATGACCGGCTATTTCCATAAAATTCTTGGTTCGCCGATCAGAAAACCAGAGCATATCCGCAATCTGCTTGTGAGCTGCAAGCTCGTCCCCGAACGCTGTGTGTTTATAGGTGACGCCCTGACGGATTATAATGCGGCCAAAGTTGCCGGTCTGCAGTTTATCGGCATTCAGGGCGAGGTCTCTTTTCCAGACGGCGCAACAATACTGCCTGATTGTCGCGGGCTGCGGGGGGCAATCGCAGCGCATTTTGTCTGGGACCCTGTTGGGTAAGAGCTTCGGCGCTGTATCCTCTCTCCAGGCAACGTAACGTAGAAAATATCTTATGAAAACAAAAGATAAAATATCAGATTCCGATCCAACCTCAGGGAAATCGAATCGGCACTATTTTCGTTTTCACCTTCCGCATAAGCATCTCGCCTCTATTTTCGGAGATGATTGGATTGCCTTGAAAGCCGAAGCCTTCGCCAGGTTCTTTGGCACACCTGTTTTTCTTGTGGCACAGACAATTATTGTTGCCATCTGGATCTGTGTAAACGCCTTCGGCTTTACCAAATTCGACGTTTATCCTTTCATTTTGCTTAACCTGGCCTTCAGTCTTCAAGCCGCCTATGCCGCACCGCTCATTTTACTCGCCCAGACACGGCAGGCGGACCGTGACAAGGCCCAGGCCGATGCCGATGCCCGGCATCGTGAAGATCTTGCCATGGCCAATGACCAGCGCCTGGCAATTACGGAAAAACATACGGAACAATTGATGGAACTTCTTCAGCAAAACACCCAACTCACGGAACTTACGCAGCAGCTCAGTCAGCGGATAGAGATGCTGACTGTCGAACTGCATCACAAGATTGTACGTGAAAAAACCAAGGTGGAAGAAAAAGGCGCACCTAAAAAAGGGTGATACAATTTTTCTTTTGCTGTCTGGCAGCAAGTCAGGTCCAGGCTGAAGCAGAATTTTAAAACCTTTGGGAACCTGTTTGGCCAGGTTGAATTATTTGAAATGTCAGGTCAGGGATGATTCACACAATAAATCTTTACACATGGGAATTCCTACTATGGACTACCTCAGGAAGTTTTGCGTAAAACCGGGCAGCAAGGTTGATCTGGCTAAGATTGACGCCGATTTTTCCGATAAGCATGAATCCCACAAGCATGCTTTGCCTGAAATTGAGCACTATGTGCAGAAGATGCAAGATCTTCAGTACCTGCTTTACGCGGAGGGCAGGCGATCACTGCTTATCTGTCTGCAGGGGCGAGACGCCGCCGGCAAGGACGGCACCATCAATCACGTGCTGACAGGTATGAATCCCCAGGGCTGCACGGTTACGGGCTTTAAGGTTCCGTCCAGGGAAGAAGCAGCCCATGACTTTCTCTGGCGGTACCACCAGGCCACACCGGGTAATGGACAGGTTGCAATCTTCAACCGCTCCCATTATGAGGATGTACTGATCCAGCGGGTCCATGATATGGTGCCGCAAGACATCTGGTCCAAACGCTATGAGCAGATTAATGACTTTGAAAGGATGCTCTCTGTAAACGGCACGCACATATTGAAGTTCTACCTGCATATAGACCCCGAAGAACAACTCCAGCGCTTCAAGCAGCGCATCGATGATCCGGCGCGTCATTGGAAGATCAGCGAAGGGGATTATGCGGAACGGCCCTACTGGGACGCCTACACCGAGGCCTTTGAAGACGCGTTGAGCAAGTGCAGTACCAAACATGCGCCGTGGTTCATTATTCCCGCAAACCATAAATGGTTCCGTAATCTGGCGATTTCCAGAATAGTCTCAGATGCCCTGGAATCACTGGAGATGAAATTTCCGGAACCGACAGTTAATATCGATGAGATTAGAAAAAAATACCATGCGATTGTCGTGGCGGAAGGATCAAGCGGAGGCCATAACGATGCGGGACAGGCTGGACCCGGCAAGAAAAAGAAAGGCAGGAAATCTTAAATGAAACATGGCTGTCCTGGGATTAAACAAACCTTCTTTTTGGTGAACAATCATGAGATTAGCTAAATCCCTGACTCTTGCTGGTATCGTCTTAAGTTTGCTGGTTATAGGAATTTGGTTTTCAGTTCATGATAAAAATGTGGTTTGGCAGAAAACGATTCAGACAGACAGGTTCGGAACCATCTCGGTGGCGTATCCGCTTTTTGGGAAGCAAAAACAGGTTTTGGTTTTTGTCGACACCAAGAAATTCGATGGCCAAAAGCTAGGTGATCGGCTCGCGCATATTGGCGCTCATGCGACGATTGTTGATTCAGAACGAGCCTTACAAGCTTTTTCAAGCGGAAGTGGCCAATGTCTTACTCTAAAACAGGTGGCAGCTTCAATGGCCACTCTGAGGAAAATACTCGCAGTAGCCGATGGCCAACGTCTCGTGGTGAGCGGAGTTGGTGATGGTGCCTTGATTCCTTTTCTTAACGCACAAACCGGATCGAAACAGAATTGCACGAATTTATCCATTGCTTTCTCAGCAGTGCTGCCCCCTTATTTGGTTTTGTGTCCGCCTTTTCTAACCAAGCAGCATGGTCAGCAGCTCGTGCTCTCCGCTGCGCCGGGACTCACGGGTAACTGGCGCTCTGTCTGGGTCGATCCTCCGGAATTAGAGACGGCAATTCTTGTGCGAGGAATCCCCGAAGCTAAAACCTGGATCGCGCCGTACGATACGCCGGTCGATACTGTTCTGATTACTGAGTTGCAGAAATTGTTTGGACCAACCGATAGCCCATCAATACCCCTGCCGGTTGTTGAAGTTCCTGCAACCGGGTCAAACGAAACTGTGACCTTATTTTACTCTGGTGACGGCGGCTGGCGTGATCTCGATCGTATTGTCGCCGAAGAAATGGCCAGGCAAGGCTATCCGGTGGTTGGTGTCGATACGTTACGCGGCTTCTGGAGCCGTAAAACGCCTGAGCAGGCCGCTGATGAATTAGCCAAGACACTCGAATATTATCGCAAGGCCTGGGGAGCGAGAACCTTTGCACTCGCCGGCTACTCTTTCGGAGCTGATATTCTCCCATCGATTTATAATCGGTTGCCTCCCGGCGATCAAAACAGTGTTCGCTTGTTGGTGCTTCTGGCCGTCTCCAGACAAGCGGATTTCGAGATACATGTTTCTGGCTGGTTAGGAAAGGACCGCTCCGGATTATCGATTGCCCCTGAATTGGCACATCTGCCTAAAAATAAAATTATGTGTGTGTACGGCCAAAAAGAACAAGCTGATACAGTCTGTATCGACCTTGTCAATACCCGGGCCGAGGTGCTGGAATTACCGGGTGGTCACCATTTTGATGAAGATTATCCAAAGCTTACCAAATTGATTTTAAAAAAATACCGGGAAGTTGGCATACATGGTGTCTCTGTTCCCAATCACTCTAAATAATTGCCGACAGCCCGGTCTGTAATCTGTACTATTTGGCAATCACTCCTTTGATACCGCCACTGATCAGGGCGGCGGTTCTTATCAGGACGTACGGCAGGGTCAGAAAGCCCCCCGGGCAAACCAGGTAGCGCGGCTCCCAGAGGGGATTGAATTTTTTTTTGTAGTCGCGGAGGCCTTCGAAGTTGTAAAAATGTTCCCCATGCTGGAAAACCATCGCACCGACCCGATTCCAGAGAGGGGCAAAGGATCGACTTTCCAGGCCGGAGAGGGGTGCCATGCCGATATCCATGGAATGGTAGCCCTGCTCTTTCCCCCACAACATAAGGCTGATAAAGAGATACTCCATTATTCCATGAGGAGCCTGTGATCCAAAACGCATGAGATCAAGTGACAGCTCCTGTTTGTCTGCTGCCAACCAGAGATTGGCAAAGGCCACAATTTTTCCTTGCTGTTTTACTACGGCCACGGGAAAATTGAGCAGATATTCCTCATCAAAACAACCCAGAGAGAACCCTTTTTCGCGAGTATTCTTGTCTTGGAGCCAGTCATCGGAAATTCTGCGCAATTCCGGTAATAGCTCGCGGACGGATTTGGCAGGAAGTACTTCAAGAAGACATCCCTCCTTAGTAAACTTGCGGTGAGTATAACGCAGACTTTTACGCTCAGATCCCTCGAGAGAGAACTCCGCCAGCGGCACACTGGCATTCTCGCCAAGTTTAAAAAGGGTCAGGCCCATGTCTAAGTAGACATGCAACATAGTGGTGTCGACTTCATAGAAAACCGTCAGCCCGCCGTGCCGTTCCACCAGTTCACGATATTTCCAAGCCAACTCCTGGGCCACTGCGGGAGAACCGACCGGATTACCCAGGGCAACCCAGGCCCGACCGGCAATTCCATACATGACAAAACCGCTGTGCTGCTCATCAAGCAGCAAAATTTTATCACCAAGCAGCGCGAGATTAGGTATTGTTACCGGAGACTTGCCGATAATTTTCCGAACCTGGTCCAATTCCTCACGACCCGGTCGATCCGGATCTTTGGGAGCAGGTCCCAGTAGTCTCGTCATGGTCAGGACCAGGAGCAGAACTGAGCTGCCGACGGCGGCACGAAGAAACCTTGGCGCGTTGTCGTCCAGGGCAAACTGCCACCAGAGCTCATTGGAATAATCGACATGCTTGTAGGCAAAGATGCCCAACCAGATGGAACTGGCCAGCACCAGCACTATTGTCATGGTCCATCCCACGCCAAGTGAATCATGGAATAATGACGCCCGTCGGTAAAAATGTCGCCTGCAGGGAAGTAAAGCCACCAGAATCAGGCCAAGGAGCGCAGCTTCCTCATAATCCAAACCTTTGAGCAGCGAGAGAACGCTGCCGACCCCGAGAAAAACCACCGTAAGAACATAGGCGGCATCTATTCGTCGCTGCAATCCTCTCGCCAGCAACAGCAGGCAGATGCCAATCAGGCTGCCGAGAAAATGGGATAATTCGATCACCGGAAGAGGAAGGATCTCGTAGAGCCAGTGCAGGCGTCCGGGCAACGTCGGGGTAGCCCCGGAAAAAAGCAGCACAGCACCACTTACGAGGGTAGTGGCCGCCAGCAGATTCGGGATCATGACCCCCCACCATCGATCCACGTGGCGGGCGGCCTTTTTCACCAGAGATTTTTTTTCTAAGAGCTCATTCCCGCCCATTAGAAGGGCTGCCGCCGCAAGGGGGAGCAGGTAGTAGATGCCACGATAGACCAACATCGAGCTGATCAAGGCGTCGGCCGGGATGTCTGGGGCAGACAGCAGGATCATCGATTCGAAGACGCCGAGCCCTCCGGGGACATGGCTGATCAGGGCGGCAACCTGGGCCAGAAGATAGATGCCGAGAAACTGCAAAAAGGAAAACCCGGCCTGTTCGGGGAGTAGGACAAAGAGCACACATCCGGCCAGGGCCCAGTCGATTGAGCCGACTAGCAGCTGTGCCCATGCCAGACGGACGGAAGGGAGGCGGAGTTCCCAATTCCTGAATATTAAAGGCTTTTTTCGAAACGAGACGGCAAGGACATATACAGTAACCAGCACGTAAAGATGATGCCGAGAGGCCGGACAGTATGGATTGCCATAGGTCCCAGAACCGGCATCGCCATAGGCTCGAAAATAAACCCATGCCGGCGACCGTGACTATTCCCAGCCAGAATGTCAATACGGTGAAGGCGACCAGTCGGGCAATCTCTTCAGCCGATAAGCCCCATGCCGAATAAAGCCGGTAGCGGATGGAGGTGGAGGTGAGCAGGGACAGGCCAATGGTATTGCTGAAGGCATAGCTGATAAAAGAGGCCAGAATCACTTTACCCGCCGGAAGTGGATGGCGAATATACGTGATGGCCAGTCGGTCGTAACTCGTCATGACCAGATAGCTCAAGACAGTCAGTCCCAGGGCGGCCAAGATGTGTGGCGGGGATAACCTGGAGCTGTGCGAGGATATGGTGATAGTGCACCTGACGCAGGGCATCATGCAACACCCACAGTGCCGCTGCAAAAAGCACCAACGAAATAAGTGGAAGGAAGCGGTGGATATATAAAGAACGACGCTCTGATAAGGGTCCGCCCAGGCGTCGTAGCGCTCTGCCTCCGCGCGCTGGTCCGGGGGCATCGTCGCCCGCGGGGCCTGCAGGGCGCCGCCGAGCCGTAGCACGCCATCGCCGGCCGGGCCCGCGATGCCGTCGATCCCGGGCGCCGGGGCGCTGACGTCGAGGTCGCGGGTGCCGACCCGGCTGTCGACCACCCGCGGCTCAAGCACGCGGACGAGATCCTCGAAGTCGCCGCGGGAACCGGTGCGGAAGTACCAGCGGTCGTAGACGGGCAGCTCCGTCGCGGCCTGGCGGCCGGGGTAGGGCGCCCAGGCCGAGGAGGTGGCGGTCAGCCCATTCGCCGGCTCGGTCATGATCGGACCGGGGTCGAGGCCGAGCCCGGCCAGCCGACCGCTCTCGAAGGCCGGGATGAGGAACGCGTGGTACGCCGTGGCGGGCGCCAGCTTGCGCGGGCAGAGCAGTCGCGACGAGACGAGGTCGGGGTTCGCCGCGAGCGTCGCCGCCATGGCCGCGGTGATCGTCGCCGTGTCGGTCGAGACGACGGCGGGGGCCAGTTCGCCGTTGACGTGCACGTGCGCCCAGGCCCACAGCGTCGGCGGGCGGCGGTGCGACATCCGCGAGGTCGACGAGCAGCTGGATCGATGCGAGCGGCTGCCCGGTGGGCAGGCCGAGCTCGGCGAATTCGTCCTTCGCCGAGGACGACAAGCGTCAGCCATGGCAGCAGCCGCGCGGCCGTCAGGCGCGGCGGGCGTGTAGCGCCAGGGCAGGTCCTCATCGTAGAACTCGATCGAGACGAGGTGAGTTGGGCTCGAAGTTCGTCGTCCAGTCCGGCGGCTCACGGCGCGAGATGGCGACCGGGTCGACGCCGATGATGTCACCCGGTCCGTACAGCTCGACATGCTGCGGCGCGGTCACGGCCGGCGCCGACCCGTCGAGCCCGACGCCCGAGACCGTGACCTCCACGTCGAACCCCGCCCGCAGCCGTACGCCGGGGTCGCCGGCCGCCGTGTCGATCCGGTTCGCGACGCCGCGGCGCAGCCACGGCAGGAACGTGTACGTACCCGTCGGAACGGTCATGGCTGCACCTGCAATTCGGTGGCCCTGAGGACGTGGATGCCGTCGCGGAGCGTCGGGTCACGCCGGATCTCGGCGCGCAGGAAGTCGTCGGCCTTGGCCTTGCTCGTGAAAACGGCCTCGTCGCTCACCGGCGAGTTATCTCGGGCGTTCGCGACGACGTAGGTCGCCGCGCCGACCGTAACGCGGCTGCCGAATGGGTCGAGTGGCCTGCGCGCGCTCCTGTGAGAGCGGCGAGCGTGCGGTCGCGTTGCCGCGCAGGAAGTGCGTGAAGAGGGCTATCCCGATGCTGAAGAAGCGCGCGAGATGCTCTTTGAAACCCGAGTCGATGATGATGAGCTCATGGAGCACTACCCGCTTCACCGCGTGCGAGGTGGCGAGGTCGCGGCCGTCGACGCCGAGGAGGACGCCCGCGTGCTGGTCCTCGAATGCGGGTGACGCAAGCTTCTGGGCGTCCGTCAGCGTCTGGAACTGGGCCGTGGCGAACGGTTCCTCGTCGTCGTCGAGCCGCCGCAGCGCCGGGTCCGACACCGTAACCGTGAGGCGCTCGACGTCGGCGACCGGCTGGCTGCCGACGGTGTCGAGATGCAGATCGAGCGGTACCGCGCGCTGCGAGACACGCAGCGAGCCCACGGGGTGCAGGACGAGCTCGGTGGTTGCTTCGATCTCACGCAGCGACACCGAGAGCTGGTTGCCCGCCGGTAGGAGCGCCGTCCAGTTGTCCCGCTTGAGGATCTCGTCGTGCAGGATGCCGAGGGCCGCGACCGCCGGCACGACCGTATCGGCATCCTCGCCCCAGCCGTGGCTGAACGGCGATGTCGATATCCCAGAACAGCAGGGAGATCGAGCCCTCGCCCTCGATGTGCCAGGGCGAGGTCCCTCGAGCTCGCCGCGGATGCGGACGCTGAACAGCCCGATCCCGAAGACCTTGACCGATAGGGACGCGGAGAACGTGATGACGAAGTAGAACGGCGAGAACCTGAACAGGGCGTCGAACCCGATGTGACCTTCGAGGCTGAAGCTCGTCGAGCCCGAAGAACACCTCGGCGTTCGCGCCGAATTGCGCGGTGTTCGACGTGACCGCGAAATAGGCCTTCGACCCGGATGCGCGCGAGCGGCTCGTCGAGGATGCTCACGCTCAGCCGCTGCGGGGTGGGGAACGGCAGCGGTGGCGGCGAGAACGAAGGGTGGAACCCGCCCACGCTGACGACGAAGTCGGCGTCGTCGCCCCAGGCGATGAGCAGCCCAAGCTCGCCGTTCAGCGTAATGAAGAGGAGGCGCGACTCGTACAGGCTCGCGAAGAACCAGATCCGCTGCCGGTCGGCCTCGTAGGCGCCGATGAAGTTGACCTGCAGGACGAGCAGGGCGGCGTCCTCGTCGGGCAGCGCCACCTTGAGTACGCCGAGCACCGCGATGTTGCCGGGCGGGATCTCGACGATGACGCCGAGCGAGGCGGTGACGAGCGTTGGCGATCCCCAGCCCAGCTTGGCCATGAGGCCGATGAGGAACGTGCCGTCTCGGTGGGGAAGAAGCGCGCGCAGGTCGCTGATGATCCTCGGCGCGTTCGCCACGACGTCCGTGGGGAACATGACGCTTTCGATCGGAGCCGTCTCGCACGCCGGCCGCGAGCCGTCCAGCAGTTGGCGGTGCGGTTGATGCCGACGAGCCCGCCGACGCCGTTGAGCGTGAAGCCGAAGCCGAGCTGCAGTGGCGTGCCGAACTCCGCGGTGACGATGACGAGCAGGGAGAACCCGTCGCTGCCGTCTGGCATCCTGGTGGAGATGAGGCCGATCGCGCTGAGCGCCAGGAACTCCGCGAAGACGAGCTCACGGCGCCGGCGTACTCGCCGCGGTCCGCGTCGATATAGAGGTAGCCACCGCCACGGAGCACCTCGAGATCCAGCGACGAGCCCCACCCCGTTCGGCGGCTTGAATCCGAGCGTGGCGTCGAGCATTCCGAACCTGGCGGTGGCGTCGCCGTCATCGCCGGTGAACGAGAGCTCGAGCTGGGCGCCCATCCGGTCGATGGCGGCGGCGAAGGGTCCGAGCGCGCTGGTGATCGCCGTCGACAGCTCCAGCGTGAGCGTTCCGTCGTCGCCGATCCGCAGGACGATGTAGAGGGTCTCGAACTCGATCACGCCGAGGCTCTGGTGCATGGGGATGGCCGTCTCGAGGCCGCCGGCGGCCTTGACGACGAGGCCCTCGGTCCCGCGCCATTCCAGCCCGAGGTCGAAGTGCCCGGTGATGTCGAGGTTCGCGAGCAAGGAGGCGAGGAAGCCGTCGGCGCCCTCCTGGCCGAGGGTCAGCGTCAGGCCCTTGACGTCGGAGAAGAACCGCGGCTGCACCTCGACCGGGGCGGAGGTGCTCGCGCCGACCTCGAGCTCAGCGCCGATCGAGACGTCATCCGCTGTCAGTAGCACGAGCTCATTGCCGCCGACGATGGTGAACGGCCGGGCCTCGTCGTTGCGGTTGACGAAGACGCTGACCTTGCCGGTGACCTGGGCCGTCTTGGGTTCTATCGCGATCAGGAAGGGAGGCTTGAGGGTGGCGGCCAGGCCGCCGCTAGCGGTGACCGAACCTGCGAGCGTCGCGCCCCACGACGCGTTGATCCCTACCCGGCCCTGGACGCCTTGCTTCACCTCCGCGTCGACGTCGAACCGGAGGCCAGGCGGGCTGGCCGTGGAGTCGCGCCGCCAGGTGAACGGGCCCTTGGTCACGAACGCGTCGGCGCCGTCATGGCCGGCCTTGATCGCCGCCTCGTCGCTATAGAAGCTCGCCGCGATCGTGAAGAGTTCCATCGGATCGAAGTCGGGGGATCCCCAGCGCAGGACGGTCGTAAAGTGGCCGACCGGATCGGAGATGAGGTTCTGCAGCCGGTCGAGCCGCAGCGCCTTGCGGATGTACCGGCGGCTCGACGCCTGCGCCGGGTCAGCCTCGACGACCGTCCAGTCGATGAGCCCGAGCAGCTTGAGCAGGAACGTGAAGCGCGGCCGGTAGAGCTCGATCGTCGATATCACGAGGTAGTCGGCTATCCGGCGGGCTAGGACCCCGACGAGATCCTCGACCGCGGCGCGGGCATCGGCGTCGCTGATCCCCGCGGTGCGCGTCCCGATGGCCTCGACGACCTTCCGGGTCGCATCGAAGAGCGCGACCAGAGCCTCGACGAGGCGGGCCAGGGCCGCGATCAGCTCGGCCGTGCCGCCAGTGGCCACGGCAGCCTCCAGCGCGTCCGCCGCCTCGGTGAGCACCCCGCCCGCGTCGCCCAGCGCCGCGCCCGCGGCCACCACCGTCGGGTCGGTGACGAGCTCGTCCGGCATCCGGACGCCGAGGACGTCGGTGTCAAGTTCGGAGGTGAACGACCCGCCGGCGCCCAGCGTGCGGGCGAGCCAGACCGCCACCCGCGCGATCATTATCTCTTCCGCGGCCATGCCGGTCCTGTCCTGTGTCCTACGGCGTGTTCGTATGGCTCTCGAGGGCGGCTGGACGGCCGGCCCGAACGCGTCGGCGTAGCCCGGGTCGCCGGGCCCAGGGTTGGCGCCGTCCCGGCCTGCCGTCGACGCGAGTAGCGCAGTGCGTACCTGATCTGTCGTGAGGGTCTGGTTCTTCTGCATTATGAGCGCCACGATCCCGGTCACCATCGGTGCCGCCATGCTCGTGCCCTGGAACTCGATGAACCGGTTGCCGGCCACCGAGCCGGGGAGTGGGAGGCGGGCGACGCCCTCGTCGGAGTCCTGGCTGAGGGCTGCGTTGATTTTCACGCCGGGTGCCGCTAGTTCCGGCTTAGGCGCCAGCGGCCCCAGAGCCGGGTCGCTGTAGTCCCGCAGGGGCCCGCGCGAGGAGAAAACCGCGAGGTTGCTCGTGAGATCGTCGTAGGCGGCGACCGTGATCATGTTGCGGCCGCCGCCGTCCGCGATCGTCAGGTGGTTCGTGACGTCGATGAGCGTGACCGGTGTCACGCTGCCGTTGACGATCTCCGGTGCGGGCAGCGGCGTTCCGTCCCGGTTGGCGGTGGCGATCCGCAGCCCGAAGCGGCCGGCCGCGGTGCCAGTGACGAAGCCCATGACGTGGAGGACGGTGCCCGGAGGCCCCGTGTAACGCACCTCGTAGACGCCATTGAGGTGCACCGGCGCGGCCGGCGGCGGCAGCTTCTTCGGCTCGATGACAAGCGTCATACGGTTGCGCACTACCGGGACGGTGGTCCCCGGCGGCGGCACCGGGCGGTCCACCTTGAAGGTCTCGTGGAACAACGTGCGGCGCTTGCCGCCGTCGAAGACCTTCGAGAGTTGCCCCGAGAAAACCTCGGCGGAGAACGCGGCCTCGCCTGGGACCCGCGCCGCGAAGCTGACGTCGGCTGGCGCGGCTACCTCGCGGTACCACGCTGTCGCGCTGACCGCCGGGACGTACTGCACCGGCCTGGCAGTTGACCTTCTTCGTCAGGCTCGGGCCCCGGTTGTCGAAGAGCTCGAACGGTACGACGATCGACCCGCTGTCCGGTATGACGACGATCGCGTGACCGCGGTCGGTCACGCGACCGTCATTGCCCGCCGCCTTGACGAAGATCGCGCCGTTCGGCACGTGAGTCGCGTCGGCGGCGTGCGCTGGGTCGAAAACGCCGTCCAGGAAGCGCTCCTTGGTACCGAGCCCGTCGCCCGGCTCGGAGGCGTTGCCGAAGCTCGCGTTGATGACTACGGGCTTGCCGGGTCCCTGGGCGGCCGCCTCGCGCAGGACGTAGATCACTGCGTCGCGGAACCTGACCTCCGGCGTGACGGCCGTCCCGGTGTCATCCTTGATCTCGTCTGGCATATCGAGCATCTTGACCATGATGATGTCCGCCTCGGGCGCGATGCCGACGAACGACGCGTCCGAACCGCCCGCCACCTGCGTGCCGCCGGCCGCGATCGCCGTGACGTGGGTGCCGTGGCCCACGCAGTCCTTGTGCCGGAAGTCAAGCGGCAGCGCCGGGTATACCGAGGTGTTGAGCGCGGTCTCGATGGCGGTCGTGTCGAACTCGACGCCGTACGTATGAGCGGAGAGCAGCCGCGCGACGTCCGGGCCCTTCTCGCCTGCGGGGACATCCGGGGTGAGGCCCTGGTCCCAGACCTTGAGTATGCGTGACCGGTACGGGACCTGCGCCGAGCAGAACGCCGGGTGGGAGACGTCGATTCCGGTGTCGATCACCGCGACGATCACTCCGGTGCCGCTGGCGCCGACACCGCCGACGGTCAGCACGCCGGTCGGCTTCGCCGCGTGCCATAGGCCGTCAGTCCCGATGTTCGCGACTGTCGTCGCTCGCGCCCGGAGCTCGACGGCGGCGGTGTCGAGGTGCGGCGTAGCCGGCGTCCCGGCGCTGATCCGGACGACCTCCGGCAAATCGGTGACGGCGCCGAGATCGCTCCAGCGCAGCGTGCCGACGGCCTCGCCCTGGTCGCTCCAGGCCGTCTCGAAGCCGGCCGCTACCACGGCATCGAGGTCGCCGTCGAAGGCCAGGACCACGGAGATGGCCGACGGCCGGTCAGGGTCGCCGGCCGCGTCGAGGTAGGCTTGGTAAGCGAGTGACGCGCCGAGATCGAGCTTTTCGAGTCTCATGGGCCATTCCCCCAGACCTACCCTGTGTTCCTATATAAAAGTGGACCTCATCTCGATCCAGGTTGCCCTCTCAGCGAGTTCCGACCCACGCTCATCAGTCATCGGCGGTAACCACCCTACGGACTGTGGTACCACGGGCTTCACGTTTGGTCAATCAATTGTAAGGTCTGGTTTTGCGCCTCTTAGCCAGGCCTTTCTGGAATGGTATTCAAACATTCTGCTACGGAGAGACCGCAACGCACGGTCTTCCGACCGGGAGGACCAGGGCCGTATGTTCAACGGACACACCAGTCACATGCGGAACATGACAAACAAGACTCTAAGTTCGTACACTCACTATCACCAGAACCGACGTCGCCTATAAGTCGGAACGCCGCCGACAGTCCACGACATTGAGGCATTATCTCTCCCCTTGGCGTTTTTGCGCAGTTGCCCGATCATGCAGGCAGATCTTTTCATCTTCCTATGCTGCGTGAAGTTTAGGGCGCGGATGGCTTTGGCGAGCTTGCCGGAGCGCTAGCCCGAGTTTCCGGGCCAGACAGCACACAGGGCCTTCAAGGGCAGGCTGACCTGGGCAAAGGGTCGTCGGCGGAGTATTACCCAGAACAATGCCCCGGGCAGTCGGCGGGGAACCGCGGCGCTATCATCGTTCAGGTCGTCCCCGGCGGGCTGAAACCCCTGGTGACCGCACGGGAAACCGGCAGCGGGGCGGCCCGGCGCTGACGTGGGTAATACGCTCAGTCCCGCCCGCAGCCCCATCTGACCAGGGAAAACGCCGGCAAGATCAACTTATCTCGGAAACTCGGGCTAGGGCAGCAGCGGAGCTTGCGCAGGATTCCCCAGGTTCTGAGCTTGGCGTTCGCGCGCTCGCTGCGCGCGCAGCCTAGCTTGGGCACCATCACTTTTAAAATTCTTGATCAGGTGTAGTGATACAGGCAGCGAAGGGCTGACGATATTGAAGCTTCCAGTGTCCGGCCGGGTACAGACCTTCTGAAAAGCGGAAGGTCGGCAGTTCGACCCTGCCCCTGACCACCAGTTCAGAGGCCCCTAATGGGGTTTGGCTCTCGTCGCGGGGAGCCAAACGGGGAGCCAAGAAAAGAGTTACCCTCCGCTCTATGGCGGACACTGCTGCGCGCCGTCGCGGACATGGCGAAGACGCGATCTACTTCGACGCGGCGAAGAACCGCTTCGTCGGTGCGATCTCGGTTGGCTTCGGGCCGGACGGGAAGCGGATCCGGCGCAAGGTCACCGGGCGGACCAAGACGGAGGTCCGGGACAAGCTCAAGGCGGCGCACGCCGAGCTTGACCGCGGCCTGCACACCTCGGCCACATACACGGTCCAGCACGCGGTGGACGACTGGCTGGAGGGCGGCCTGCATGGCCGGTCGGATACGGCGGCCTGCTTTCCCGTGGGGGTGATGTGGCCGCGGGGTTGCCCATGATCGTTTCGATGAATGCAACGGTCTGCGGCGATATAAACCATGGTGAGCGATTAGCGGTTCATGATCATTGAAGCGATCGGGAAGAACGCAACATGAGCGGGTCATAGGACGGGCTTGAACTGCGCAGATAAGAAGTTCGGAGATCGGCGGGGAAACGCCGTCGCGGGATCCGCTTTGTGCGCTCGGACCGACGTCGTGCTCTTCCGCCGTTCATACAGGGCGGACGGCCGTGGGCCTCTCGCCGCGCGCCGGTGGTCTGCGGCTTGCGGGGGCGATGGCGGGATTCCCGGAGGGCGGACCGGCTGGCGGGGCACAATAGCGGTTGTGCGAGCGTACGTGGGGGTGACCGATAACAGCTGGTACCGGTTCCTGGCGGACCGGCCAGGGGTGACGGAGGTTAATTTCTGGCAGCCCAGTGGTGCCCGCGAGTTCCGAGTCCTGGCGCCGGGCGAGCCGTTCTTCTTCAAGACCCACTACCCGCACAACAAGCTGGTCGGCGGCGGCTTCTTCAGCGGCTCGGTACGGCTCCCGGTCTCCGAGGCCTGGGAGTTCTTCGGCAAGGCCAACGGAGTGGCCAGCGCGGAGGAGATGCGGGCGCGGATCGGCCGGTACCGGCGGGCCCCGATCGGGCCCGGCGAAGACCCGGTGATCGGCTGCCTGTTCGTCCGCGACGTCCGCTTCTTCCCGGCCGATGCCATTGCCACCCGCCGCCGCAGTTCGCCCGCAACATCGTGCAGGGCAAGAGCTACGACATGGCCGACCCGGCCGTAGCGGGATACTTCGCGGACGTCCTGCAGCGGACTCTGGGCGCCGCCGTGGAACTGGACTTCAGCCAGCCCTGGCACCGGTCCGGGCCGGTGTTCGGCGACCCGCGGCTGGCGCCGTACCGGCTCGGCCAGCAGTCCTTCAAGGCGGTGGTCCTGGACTCCTACCATCGGCGCTGCGCCATCAGCGGCACGCACATCCCGCCGGTGCTGCAGGCCGCCCATATCCGGCCGGTCGCCAGGGGCGGGGAGCACCGGCTCGACAACGGGCTGCTGCTCAGGTCAGATATCCACACCCTGTTCGACCGCGGCTACCTCGGCGTGGACCCGCAGCACCGCCTACGGGTAAGCCCGCGCCTGCGGGCGGACTTCAGCAACGGCGACCAGCTCTACGCCAAAGCCGGGCAGGTCATTGACCTGCCGGAACGCCGCGCCGACCGGCCCAGCCGGGAGTTCCTGGAATGGCACCTCGACGAGGTCTTCCTCAAGGCAGCCGCGACCTGATCGAGCGCCGACCTGCCACAGGTCCTCATGTGGCCGGGGTCTCTTAGGAATGCGCGGTCATGTAGCCGAGCACTTCGGCAGCGTCGGCGCTTTCGGCATACAGAGCCGAGTCGGGGTCATCTTCGGTGACGCGCCAGACGCCGTGGCGCTTGTCCCAGAAGGCTGACCACCAAGGGTGCTCCCGGAGGAAGCTGGTGATCTGGGCGGCTGCGCCGGGCGTGGGAAGGCTGGCCATGGGCTCCTGCCTAATTCGGGGGCGATCTGCTCCAGAGTGTAGATGGTGTAGACACTATGAGCTAGTGCAGTCACTATAGACGGTGTGCGCAGGTCAGGCCGGACTTGCGATCATGGTCGCTATGCCGCCACGGGGACCGGAGCTGCCTTCGCGACAGGTCGAAGACGACCTGCGCCGGCGGTGCGGCGCTGGGGAATGGAAGCCGGGGGAGCGGCTTCCGGCCGTGGCCGAGTTGGCGCAGCATTACGGCGTTGCCCGGAACACCGTCATGAAGGCGCTGCGTCGGCTGGCCGAGGACGGCCTGGTCGAGATCGTGCCGAACTGGGGAACGTTCCGGGCGCGGACCTAGGCTCCCGTCCGTAGGCTCGTGGCTGTGTTGACTGCCGATGCCACGCCCAGTTTCCGTGCGGGCCTGCCGTCTCCCGGATTATGGTTCGGGCTTCACTCTGGTCTGGATTCGTCGGGCTACGATCTGTCAGGGCTGGGAGACGGGAGCGGGCATGGCGCGCTGGGCAAGCGGGGAGCAGACCGTTCAGTTCCTCGCTGACCGGAACCGCCTGGAGAGCTTTGAAGCGGAAGATCTCGACGGCCTGGCGGAGGCTCTGATCGGCCGGGCGGTGCTGCGGGTTGAGACCACCGCCACTGCTGCCCTGGCCGGTAGCGACGTAGATGGCGCCTTTGTCGCTGCTTACGACGGTTACCGGATGGCCGCGGAAGCGCTTCTGGCCCGGCAGGCCTTGCGTGCCACCGGCGGTGACGGGTTGCACATGGCGGTGGAGGATGCCGTGTCGGCGCAATTCGGAGCGAGAATCCCGGCATTCGTGAAGCCGACATTCGACCGATTCCGGCGGGCCCGTCATGCGGCGCAATACTTCGATCCGTCCGCAGCGCCGCTCACCGCATCGGATGCGGAGTGGGCAATCGAAAAGGCGAAGGAAGCCCTGTCAGGAGCCAAAGCATTGCTGGCGGCCTCGCCGCCGGAGCGGTTCGGTTAGTCAGCTGGCAGGGGCCAGTTCGACCAACGGACGGCTAGTGATCGTGTCGTGAAAGGATCCAGATCCTGACTCCAGCCAAGCCCGGTCCCGGATGGTGGCCTGAACCGACCGGGCCAGCCGCTGCTCGACGGTACTGAGGGCGGCATAGAGCTGGTCCCGGTCCGGATCGCCGAGAACGAGCACGTCGATGTCCCCTACTGGCCGCTGCCCGGCCTGCCCCTCATGGCGAGCGGCCCAGGATCCGTAAATGTAGGCTGCAGTGATCCCGTCGACGCCGCGCAGGGCCTCGGCCAGGACGGCGGGAACCCCGAATGCGCGGGTAAGCACCTCGGCCAGGCCGCTGTAGTAAGGGCTGGCGGTGTTGGCTCGGACGAGCCGCGTGTTTCCGATCTTGCGTGAGGTGACCAGGCCGGCCTGCTCGGCGCGCTGGATCTCGCGGTAGACCGAGGGGTGGGGGACGCCGAGTCGGCCCGCGATCTCGGTCAGGCTGAGTTCCAGGTCCGGGTCGCCGAGCAGCAGCGCGAGGATCTCGCCCTGCTGCTGGGAGCGCAGGATGGGCAAGAGCGACGGGGCAGGCTGTCTGTCCACTAATAGAAGAATACTCTTCATTTTGCGGATAGTTGGCCCGGGCGTGCGCGCGGCGACTGCCACAGACGGCCAACCTGCACCCTGAACCGCCCATCTGCCACGCGTTCCAAGGACGGACGCGCGTGCCCGTCTCACCCTCGTCCCCGGCCGCCTGCGCCAGCAGTGGCGCCACCACCCCTAGCTAGTGCGCTGACCGTCGCCAACACCGAGCGGACACGCAGCACCAACCGCTCACGCCGCGGACAGGGTCTCTCTTGATCGTGATGAGGCAGGCGGCGGGGGCCGTCACCGGAACGATCCGAGTTCTGGCCGCGGCCGAGCCTGTGTGCTCGAGCCGGACATCCCACACCAGTACCCAGATCCGCACGGAGATGCCGGGCGACTCCGCCAAGGACCCGAAGGTCTCGAATGATCCCGAACGAGGAAGGCTGCCTGGATCATCCGGCGGCCCGAGCTTCCGGTAGGCAGCCGCGCCCGGGATGGCGCGGGAGGAGTGACGGCTGGCAGTAGCCCTGATCATCTGGGCGCGGGAGGGCCCGGCCGCACAGAACGCCGACACTACTGTTCCAATATCACGTTAAGTGACGAGGAAGGTCATGAAGAACGCGCGCGGAGCCGCCGATTTGGCGCCGACTCTGCACGGCTATGGCAGTGGTCTCTCCAGCAACAGAACGGGGCGATCGGCGCGGCTGCAACGCACGCTCGCGCGTGCCGATGAGCGGGCGCTCGGTAAACTCAGGTGGTAGCTGGAATACCGGCGTTACCGCTCCTGGACCGAGATGCCAGCAAAGTCGTCGGCTTCCTCGCACCGGAGGAGGTATCCTAGCGCGCTCATTTTCTGGCCGCCACGCGGCTACCCCCTACAGTTCCATAGTATGAGCGAAGGCCGGGCTTGCGGCAAGAGGGGGGATACGGCGGATAGTTGACCGCATGATCCCAGGTCCGGTCATCGGAATGCGCTACATCCGCGACGACGAGATCACGCGCCAGATGATCAGGCCGGGCATATTCCGGCGGATCCTCCCGTACGCCAGGCGCTACCGCGGGGCGCTGGCGGTGCTGCTGCTGATCGCCGCGGTGGATTCGGCCATTTTGGCGATCACCCCGCTGCTGCTGCGGGCCATCATCGACGACGGCATCATCCGGCGCCGGGAGGGCCTGGTTGTGGCGCTGTCGCTGACCGTCGCCGGGCTCGCGCTGGCTGACACGGCGGTGACGTACACCAAGGCCTGGTATTCGATCTGGATCGGGCAGAGCCTGGTGCTCGAACTGCGCACCAGCGTGTTCCGGCACTTGCAGCGGCAGCCGCTGGCGTTCTTCACCCGGACCCAGACAGGATCGCTGGTCAGCAGGCTCAACAATGACATCAACGGGACGCAGCAGGCGGTCGGCCTGCTGCTGCACCGCTCGGTGTCGGTCCTGCTCAGCCTCGTGATGGTGCTGACCGTGATGTTCTACTTGTCCTGGCAGCTCAGCCTCGTGGCCCTGGCCGTGATCCCGCTGTTCGTGCTGCCCGGCAAGCTGATCGGCAGGCGGTCACAACGGCTGACCAGGGAGGGGATGCAACTCCAGGCCGAGCTTGCCACGATGACGACCGAGCGGGCCGGCGTCGCAGGCGCGATGCTCGCCAGGCTTTACGGGCGCCCGGAGGAGGAAGCGGACCTGTTCACGCGTAAGGCCACCAGAATCCGCGACATCACGGTC
The DNA here is from genome assembly GCA_963805445.1 of Ilumatobacteraceae bacterium. Classification (GTDB taxonomy): domain Bacteria; phylum Actinomycetota; class Acidimicrobiia; order Acidimicrobiales; family Ilumatobacteraceae; genus JAENVT01. The sequence continues at coordinate 73,424 of CAWDUI010000016.1, forward strand.
GCGGACGCGACCGTCATGCAGTTGCTCGTCGTGCTCATCGCGCTGCTCGCCGCGCTGGCCACCGCTGTCATCTACGGCCTCGGCGGCACGCTGGTCATCCACGGCGTCTTCCAGGTAGGCACGCTGGTCGCGCTCATCGCCCTGGTAGGCGAGCTGTACGGGCCGATCAGCACGATGTCCAGTCTGCCGGTGAACGTGCTCACCGCGCTCGTCAGCTTCGACCGCATCTTCGAGCTGCTAGACCTTAAACCCTTGATAGCAGAACGACCCGCAGCCTGCCCGCTGCCGTCCGCCGCCAGCGCGCCCGTGGTGGAGTTCGAGCACGTGTCGTTCAGGTACCCGGCGGCCAGCGAGGTGTCGCTGCCGTCCCTGGAGTCCATCGCGCTGCCGGGGCCGGAACACGATGCTGGCGCCTGGGTGCTGCGCGACGTGAGCTTCCGGGTCCCTGCGGGCAAACTGACCGCGCTGGTGGGGCCTTCGGGCGCGGGAAGACGACGATCACCCATCTGGTGCCGCGGCTATACGACCCGGCATCAGGGACAGTGCGGATCGGCGGGCACGACTCCGCGACCTGACGCTGCGGTCGCTGCACGACGCGGTTGGGGTCGTGCCGCAGGACGCGCACCTGTTCCATGACACGATCCGGGCCAACCTGCTGTATGCCCGGCCGGGCGCGACCCAGCGGGAGCTGATCGAGGCATGTGCGGCGGCCCGGATCTGGGACCTGATCTCGTCGCTGCCGGACGGTCTGGACACCGTGGCGGGCGACCGGGACTACCGGTTCTCCGGCGGGAGAAGCAGTGCGTTGCCCTGGCCAGGCTTCTGCTCAAGGCCCCGTCTGTGGTCGTGCTCGACGAAGCGACTGCGCACCTGGACTCCGAGTCTGAGGCGGTGATCCAGCAGGCGCTCAAGACGGCGCTGGCCGGCAGGACCTCGCTGGTCATAGCGCATCGCCTGTCCACGGTGCGGGAGGCGTACCAGATCCTGGTCATCGACGAGGGGCGGGTGGTGGAGCGAGGCAACCACCAGCGGCTGATCGACGCGGGCGGCCTGTATGTGTGTACCGGACTCAGTTCGCTACGACCGCAGGGTCTGGTTACCCTTTATGCAGGGTGTTCACTTTTCGTAACGGGCGATCTGGCCAGGATGATCTGCGCCGGAAAATGCCAGGCGTGCCTGCCGGCGGCGGCCAGATGTGACAGCGGTCAGCGTGGGCGAAGGCGGGCATGACGCCGGGCACCCCTGAGGTTAGGCTGAGCGGGTGAGCAACCTGGACCGGTCTCCGGCCGAGTTCATATGCGAACGGCATGAGGATGCTTCAGCCGGGCGTGTCGTGCTGTCCTGCCGGAGCGTGCCGCTCGGCGGTCCGCGGGCGATGACGGTACGGCGCAGCCTGCCGCAAAGGGCGCGGTCGCTTATCGGGGCGTGGTGCTTGGTGGACGACATGGGCCCGACGACGTGTCCCTGACCGGCGGGATGGAGGTGCCCGGCCACCCGCACACCGGGCTGCAGCACGCTCACCGGCGAGAGCTCGCTCCTGCCCGCGGTCGCACAGCGCATCAGTCTCGAGACCGGAACGCCGGCGCACGTAGCTGACTGCGCAAGCACATGCACCGCGACCGGCGCAGCCAAATCACTCGAGGAGCACCACGCCCGCGCTCAACCCGTCGCGCGAACCGCCATTCTGGTCACCGCCGCGACCGCACACTGACACCCTGAGCACCAACACGCAGCGATGAGCCGCAGCACAGACGCGCCAGAACCACCACCGCCAGCAAGCGAACCGCGCGACACGTTCGACTTCCAGCGCGCAACACCCAACCAACTCCGATCCGGCCGCTGATGAGCGACCGCATCGTCGCGACGAAGGAGTTGTGCGGGGCCTTGTCCGCCGCCTGAGTCTGACCGATTGCGCTGGGTTCAGTCGCGTTGTGTGAATGATCGCTGGCGGTCACCGATGGAAGCAGCGCGGGTTCGTGCGATCGTGGTCCAGAAGGCGCGCGTCCGGGACTCCGAGCGTGTTCGTCGCGGCGCTTGATCAGCAGCCACTGCGGCTTCTTGCCGCGCCGCGTCCGCTGCAGCGCGAACCCGCCGCGGAGCTTGGCGCCCGTGCAGCACGAACACCGCATGCCCGCGCTCAAGCGCGTCCGGCCACGGCACCCGACCGCCCTGATCGTAGGCCTCGCTATCCCAGACAATCACCCCGCCGCGATCGGCGCCACCCTCGAACGCATCCTGCCCGAGGCCGTGGTCCTCGATCTGGAACAGCGAACCGCTTGACCGCGGGATCGAGCGACGGGCCCTTGGGCAGCGCCCACCTGCGCATCACCGCGCAGACCTCGAGCCGCAGCTCGAAACGATGCGCGCTGCCAGCCCGATGTTCCTGGACCACGAAGAGGCCGGCCGGCACGCCGCGCACCGCAAACTGCTCATGCCCCTCGACATCCGCCGGGAGTGCATCAACCGAGAAGACCGCCTTCTGAGCCGCGATGCCATCCGAGCAGCCCTTCGAGCCGCCCACACCGGACCCTCCGCATGCACCAGCAGCGTCCCGTCCTCGTGTTGAGCGCCGCTGATTTTGGTCATGGTGGTGCCGTGGCGTGGTCATGGAGGGGTGGGGTACGAAAGAAGAAGTAACTCGGGAGGGTGCGCTGGGCGGACGGCTGAAGGCTTGCAACGGGGGGGGGGCGGGGGTCGGGGGGCGTGGGGGTGTGCGTCGCGCGTTTGTGACCGCTTCGCTTCCGCTGCGATCGCTCGCCACGGAGTGGTCGGGGTGCGCGGGGCGTGTTGGTGGCGCGAGCGGCCGGTCGGGCGAGCGATGCGACCCACTCGCGCGTTAGCGGGCTGTCGGGGCTATGCCCGGACGGTCCAGAGTTGTGCTGGCCGGCCGCCGGTCGGGATCTGCGTGCTGGTGACGCGGCCGGCGGCGTGGAGGGCGTCGAGGGCGTGATCGATCTGGCGGGCGGGCTGATTGTGATGGAGGGTCTGGCTGATCTGGCTGCGGGTCAGCCCTCGGGATGTGGTGCAGGCGGCGTGGATCTGTTCGGCGAGCGGGTCGCCGGTCGCGCCGGTCAGCGCCCACGCGGCGGAGCGGGCGGCGTAGTCCTGCAGCGCGAGCGCGGCGGTGAGGTGCGCGGCGCCGCTGGGATTGGCCGTCGGTGAGGGCGTAGATGAGCGCGAGACGGATGACGTGCGCCTCAGCGCGGGCGGTGATCTGCGCGACGATCCCGTCGGACGGCTGGGCGGCGAGCTGGCGGTAGGCGTGATGCCACAGCTCACGCGCGTCCGGGTCAAGACGGACCTGCCCGGTCCTGCGTGCCTGTTGCAGGGCGGTTGCGAGCATCCGGTCAGGCCGGTGGCGGCGAGCGGGTCGGGATCGCCGCCCTCGGGCAGCAGCCGTTGCCGGCGGCACGCGATCAGCAACACGCGGTTGATGTAGCCGTTGGCGAGCTCGAGGCTGGTGGTGTGGCGGCGCAGCTCGTGCTGGGTAATGTGCCCGATGATCGAGATGTGCGCGGTGCTGGCGCGCGCCGGCGCGGTGCGGGTCAGGATCGCCAGTGGCCGGCCATCCCAACCAGAGCGCAGCGTCGGTGACAGCGTCGAGATCTCCCGGCTTGACGCGCGCAACACGGAAGCGAACTGAGGCTCGATCACCAACAGCCGCTGATCGCTGATGCCAGCGTCTTGGGCGGTGGGGTCACGGACTGAAGCGGATCACCCCCTCGCCGCTGGAGAGGCCGGTCAGGACGCGTGGCTCCAATGACGGATCTGCGGTGAGGATCAGCCGGCGGACGTGATCCCAGGACGAACCCTTGCGGCCGCGAGCTGAGTCACCGACCAGGCACATGTACTCGTTGCCGTGATGCCGAGTCGCCTCGACGGTGAACCACGCGCCGCGGCCGACCGCGGCACCGAAGTGACCAGCAGTTGGGTGAGGATCGCGACCGGATCGGCCTCTGTGTTTGGCGCGATCCGGTTGACGATCTCGCCGAGCAGCTCGTGATAGACCGCCCGGTCTGGCGGCGCCGGCCACCCCGCCGGTGCCGGCAGCAGCCCGGCGTCGGCGGGCTGGCCATCATCAGGCGTCGGCGGGACGAGCAGTGACAGCACACGCTCGGTCATTCGCCGAGCTCTCCGTGACCGCCGCGCGGCGGCGGACTCGTCCACGATCGTCTTCTTCTACGAACATGGCGATCAACGCGGCGACAGCGAGGTTGTTGATCAACCGTGGCAGGCCACGGGAGGTGTCGTGGATCAACGCGACCGCGTCGTCGGAGAACAGGGTGTCGGAGCGGCCCGCGAGCGCGAGATGGTGCTGCACATAGCTCGTCGTCTCCGCTTCGGGTGAGACCGCCGATCGTGTAGCGGACCGCGATCCGTTGATCCAGCGCGGTGAACGTCCCGTTGCGCAGCTTGCGGCGCAACATCGGCTGACCGAGCAGCAGCAGGCAAAACGGGGCGGTCTGGTCCATCCCCATGTTCGACAGGCAGCGGATCCCCTCCAGTGACTCGGCGTCGAGCAAATGCGCTTCGTCGATGATCACCACGACATGCTTGCCGCGCTCCGCCGATTCGGCCGCGAGCAGTTCCTGGGCTTGGGGATCAGCGCCGGGTGATGAAACCGCGGGGTGCCGCCGAGGGTGGTGATGATCAACCCGTAGATCCCGCGTAACCCGACCCCGGGCGTCCCGAGGTAGAGGACCGT
>CAWDUI010000017.1:0-4527 GCA_963805445.1 Ilumatobacteraceae bacterium
TCAGGAAGTGGTTGCTCGTTTCGTCAGTGATCGCGAAGGTTCGACTGGGTGGCACGCTGAGCAATTTCATAGCTCTCGGTGAATCACCCCAAGCTCGCTCTCGGCAGGACCGCGTCGACGAGGGCTGACTCGAGCACGCCGAGTTCCTTCTCGACCCGGATGTTGGCTTGTCTCCGCTTGATGAGCGGTAGGGGCTTCGACACCGCCAGACCGAGGCGCAGGCGTTGGATGGCTTGGGTCAATTCTTCGCGGCCGGGGTCGTCGACAGATGGGAACGCCAGCGCCAGCGTTCCGGCGATGGATTCGACTCGGCGTTCGAGGCCTTTGTGACCGAAGTGGGCGGTGGGGTCGAAGCGGCGAACGCCGCCGACCGTCCGGTGCTCGGCTCGCTTCTTCCTGGCCCACTCGATCACACCTCTCGGTGCCGCGGCCAGGCGGCGACGAACGTCCTCATTCGCCAGCACTTGCTGCGCCACGGCCAATGCTCCGGCCAATATCGTCGCCTTCGATTTCTTGGCCATCGCTGGAGCCTCCGGGTCTGTGTCGTAGCTGTCTCGAGGCAGACGGTACCCAGATCGCCAACCGCCAACACGCCGTTGTCACACCCACGGCGTACGGTGCCTGCATGGCCGACGAACTCCTCGATGCGTTGCACGCGCTGACCGGCCGCGCCGACAGCGTGTTCCGTGCGGGGCAGCGCGAGGCGATCGAGGCACTCGTCAACGGGCGCGAGCGGGTGCTGCTGGTGCAGCGCACGGGGTGGGGCAAGAGCGCGGTCTACTTCGTCTCCACCCACATGCTGCGCCAGAACGGGTTCGGGCCGACGCTGCTGATCTCCCCGCTGCTGGCCCTGATCCGCAACCAGATCGAGGCCGCCCAACGGCTGGGCATTCGCACGCTGACCGTCAACTCGGCCTCCGACACAACGGTGAAGGCGTTGGCCGAAGCCGTGGCCAACGACGAGATCGACCTGCTGCTGGTCTCACCGGAACGTCTGGCCAACCCCGAGTTCGCCGACAAGGTGATGCCGCTGGTCGGTCGCCGCCCCGGGCTGATGGTCATCGACGAGGCCCACTGCATCTCCGACTGGGGTCACGACTTCCGCCCCGATTACCGCCGGCTCTCGCAGGTGATCGCCGGGCTCGGCACGGGTATCCCCGTGTTGGCGTGCACGGCGACAGCCAACGATCGCGTCGTCGCCGATGTCGCCGATCAGTTGGGCGCCGGCATCCGGGTCCTTCGTGGTCCCCTCGCCCGCGACGGGCTGGCGCTGCAGGTGATCGACATGCCGGCGGCGGCCGAGCGGCTCGCTTGGCTCGACCAGGTGCTGCCGACGCTGCCCGGGACAGGCATCATCTACTGCCTGACCGTCCGCGACGTCGAGCTCGTTGCGACCTGGCTGCGCGGGCACGGTCACAACGTGCTGCCCTACACCGGTGGCACGGATGCAGACCTGCGGCTCGATGCCGAGGCCGCCTTGCAACGCAACGAGGTCAAGGCGTTGGTCGCCACCACCGCGCTGGGCATGGGGTACGACAAGCCCGACCTCGCCTTCGTCGTGCACTTCCAGGGGCCGGGGTCGCCCGTCGGTTACTACCAACAGGTCGGGCGGGCCGGGCGACAACTCGGCGCGTCGACCGGGGTGTTGCTGCGCGGCGTCGAGGACAGCGACATCCAGGACTGGTTCATCTCGACCGCGTTTCCCGACGAGAAGAACGTCGACGAGGTGCTGGCCGTCTTCGATCTCGCCGCGGGCCCACTGACGCTGGGTCGCATCCTCGAGCAGGTCAACATGAAGCGCGGCGATCTCGAACTGGTGCTCAAGCAGTTGACGGTCGATGGCGTGCTGCGACGGCTCTCCGGGCTGACCTACGAGCGCACGCTGAAGGCCTGGACGTACCCGACGCAGCGTGTCGCCGACATCACCGCCGACCGCCGTCGCGAACAGCAGCAGATGCGTGAGTACGCGGAGACGTCCGGATGCCGCATGGTGTTCCTTGCGACGGTGTTGGACGACCCTGCGCCTGCGGATTGTGGGATTTGCGACAACTGCACGGGAGTGAAGAACACCGTCGTCCTCGACGAGGCCCTGGTCGCCGAGGCGCAGCGGTACATACGACGTGGCTACGTGGTGATCGAGCCGCGCAAGCAGATCGGTGGCAAGAAGCTGAAGGACGAGCTTCGTGTGGAGGATGGTCGCGCCCTGTGCATGTGGAACGACGCCGGCTGGGGCACGCTCGTTTCCAAGGGGAGGCGCGAAGGACGATTCGACGACCGCCTCGTTCGAGCACTCGTCGAGATGGTGGGCGAATGGGGACCGACGCCCATGCCGACGTGGCTGACGTATGTTCCGTCCCTGCGGCACCCGGGTCTCGTGGCCGACCTTGCGCAGCGAATCGCGGTCGCACTCGGCATGCCTGTGATCGAACTCGTCGAACGGACCCGCAACACGCCGCCGCAGAAGCAGATGCGGAACTCTGCTCACCAGGAATCGAACGTTCACGAAGCGTTCCGGGTGGGTGGCGCGCCGCTACCCGAACCCCTCTTCTTGATCGACGACCTCGTCGACTCGCGGTGGACCATCACCGAGATCGGCACCCTTCTGCGAGAGGCCGGCTCGGGTCCAGTGGTCCCCCTTGTTCTCGGATCGCTGCTCGGGCGAGACTGATCGCCGTGACCGACACGTCGCTGACAGCACTGTTGCTGACGAATCGCATCGTCGATGTCGACGTCAAACCGCTCTCGTCGAGCGAGTTCTGGACGCTCTGCCGTTCCGTCGACGACCCCTCGGTGTTGAGCGGAGCATCGGCCGAGTCCATTGCCGGGCTGACCGATCTGCCGCTCGACGGTGCCGAGCGAATCCCGAAACTGCTCAGTGCGGGTACTGCCTTCTCGTTCGAGCGCGAGCGGTTGGAGGAGGAGGGCATCCGGCTGGTCTCGGCATTCGACGACGCGTTCCCGGTCGGCCTTCGCCAACGCCTGGGCGATGCCTGCCCGGCGTTCCTGCTCGTTGCCGGTCCGATCGAGTTCCTCTCGGTCCCAGCGGTTGGCGTGGTGGGTTCGCGCGACGCCTCCGACGAGGCGCTGTCGGTCGCCGCGTCGGCCGCCAACACGGCCGCGACCGGTGGACGCGCTGTCGTCAGCGGCTTGGCGCGCGGCATCGATCAGGCCGCAATGGCAGCAGCACTCGATGCCGGCGCACCGGTCGTCGGCTTCCCGGCCGAGGGCCTGCGAGTGGTCGGCAGAAATGCCGAGATCCGCAAACGGGTGCATGCCGGAGAGCTGTGCATGGCCAGCCCCTACGGCCCGGCGATGCGGTTCACCGCCGGTGGCGCCATGGGCCGCAACAAGCTCATCTACGCCCACGCTGACACCACACTGGTGGTGTGCTCCGACCTCGGCTCGGGCGGCACGTGGGAGGGTGCCCGAGAAGCAATGCGTCGCAACTTCGGGCGAGTCGCCGTGTGGATGGGCGACGGCGCCGGGCCCGGCAACGCGAAGCCGTCGAGGCCGGCGGCACCGCGCTCGCCGAGATGCAGGACCTGCTCGCGTTGGAGGCGGCGGCGATCCCGCCGAAACAAACCTCGTTGTTCGACTGAGTGACCGGATCACCGGTGACCGCTCTAGGGTGAACGTCGCGGGATCTAGTCAGTGATCGAGTGTGTCCGAGTGTCAAGTGTCCAGGTGTTGCGCGAATGAGTGCAGACTCCGCCTTCCTCATCGAGCGGGTCTCGCCACCGGTTTCGCTCGACCGGCTGGAGATGACCGTGGCCCAGAACCTGTTCGGTGAGCAGGCCGAGTGGGGCTTCGCGATTCCGTGGATGTCGCAGGTACTTGCTGCGCCCCGCTCACTTCGGCCGATGCTCCAGGCCCCGCGGCCAGGTGACGACCTCGGGTCGGGGGTGTTGGCGTATTGGAGCTCCCTGTTGCATCTGCTCGTCTATGGCTTCGGTTGGTCCCATCCGGGGCGCGGCCTGCGGTGGTGGTACGACGCCGGCAAGCCGGTCGACGACCCGAAATTTGCGCTGCTCAGCGAGGTCTGGGATGCGGACGGGCAGCTCGAGTCGTTCGCCGCGTGGTTGTGGACGACCGGTGCATGCAGCTATCTCCTCCGCCCGATCGGCTACTCCGACGACAAGCGGGTCGCGGTCGACGCTGACTGGCTCGACGGTGTCGAAGGTCGCATGACCGCGTCGACACACGCCGTCTCCGTACGGCGGTGGGTCCGATCCACTGCACCTCACCGCGCACATCGACGGCCCACTGCAGCGGCGAATGCGCGGCCGTAGCCAACTGAGGTTGCACCCGTCGGGCAGGAGAACCGCGAGCTTCATGGTCGACTCGATGACCGGTTGGTATCGGGCTCTGGCCGAAGACGCTGCAACTCTGCCCGGCGACGAGGCCGATCGCTCGTGGGATGTCGAGGTCGTCGTGCGCCCGGTCGGTTCGCTCGGCACGTTCCGCCGATCCAGCTCGACGGGGCTGTGGTACGCCGGTCGCCACCGCAACCACGTGGTCGGCAACTGA
>CAWDUI010000018.1:0-18455 GCA_963805445.1 Ilumatobacteraceae bacterium
AACTCGGCCCACGGCCAGGCGATGCACAGGTCGTTGCCCATGGTCTTGGAGTCCATCACGATGTACGCCCCGCCGTAGCTCTTGCGCAGGATCACGCAGATGCGCGGGACCGTGGCCCGCCCGTAGGCGAACACCAGCTGTGCGCCGTGCCGGTATGCCGCGCCACTCGAGGTCCTTGCCGGGGATAAGCCGGGCGTGTCGACAAGGGTGAGGATCGGCAGATTGAAGGCATCGCAGAACGCCACGAACCGGGCTGCCTTCTGTGATGCTGGGACGAGGGTGCCTGCAAGTGCCAGTGGTTGGTTGGCGATGATGCCGATCGGCATGCCACCATCGCAGCGAACGCAGTGACGACGTTGGGTGCCCAACGCCCGCGCAGCTCGAGCATCTCGCCGTCGTCACAGATCGCCCGGATCACGTCACGCACGTCGTAGCTGCCCGTCGAGGTCTGTGGCATCAGCTGCCCGGCCTCGGGTGTCTGACGATCAGGTCGGTCGTCGGTCGGGATCAGCCGCGGTTCCTCGTCGTTGTGCTGCGGGAGGTACGCCAGCAACTGGGCCACCATGTCGATCGCGGCATCGAGGTCGGCGGCGACGAGGCTGGTCGCGGCCGTGTAGCGGGCGTGCGACGCTGCGCCGCCCAGTTCGTCGTTGCTGATGCTGACGCCGGTGAACTCGGCGACCATCGTCGGACCCGTGACGAACGCGTATGAGTCCACCGTCATCACGACGAAGTCGGCGATCCCCAACAGCAGAGCCGGGCCTGAGACCGCTGGGCCCTCGACCACCATGATGATCGGCACGACGCCGGAGCAATCGGTCAGTGCCTTGGCCGCCAGCCCCCAACCGTGCAGGGCCGCGAAACCTTCGACGATGTCGGCGCCGCTGGACCGCATGATCACGATCGGGGGAAGCCCTTCCTCGGGCGGTCGTCGAAGCGTTCTCGATCTTGCCCGACGAGTCCGAGGTCAGTGCTCCGACACGGGAACCGGCGTCGACATCGACCCACACCACCTGGCGCCCCTCGAACTCGCGGACGTCGGACGTGACCGCCCCGACGATCCGGCTACGAAGGTCGACGCGGTGCATGAAACCTGAGACTAGACAGCGCGGCCGAGCGGGAACGCCTCCGTACCGACGTGGACGCCTGGCTGCTTCGGCCCCTGGAGGGCGATCACGTCGCGCAGCACTGCCAGCAGAACCCGAGTCGGAATGCCCGGCGCCGGGCGACGCCGCTGCACCCATCCGACGACACGGCGAGGCAGCTCGGGGACCTGCACACGCTGAAATCACCTTTCAGCCAGCGCGGGACCGAGGTGGCGGGAACAATCGCCGGGCCGTAGCCCTCGAAGGCCAGTGAGGCCAACAGTCGAACGCCGTCGATCTCTGCCTGGGCCTGCAACTCCACGTCGGCCGCAGCCGCAGCACGATCGATGATCCGCCGCAGCGCTGTGCCGCACGGTGGCAGCAGCAGCGGGATCTTGGCGAGATCTTTCAGCGACACGGACTGGCATCCGGCCAGCCCGAACCGGCTGTGAGCAAGCAGCAGAAGGTCTTCGGCGAACAGCGCGTCGACCTGCAGTTCGGGTTCGTCGATCGGCAGGTGCAAGATGGCGGCATCGATCTGCGACGCCTGCAGGCGGGGGAGCAGGCTGCTGGTGTTGCCCTCGTGGATGGTGACGTGCACCCCGGGGTGGGCCCGAGTGACCTCGCCGAGCAGCTGTGGCAGCAGCCAGCGGGCTGTCGTGCCGATGACGCCGAGACGTGAGTCGCCGGTGACCTCGTTACCGCGTGACGCCATCTCGGCGGCCAGATCCTCCAGCTCGTGCAGGATTCGCCGGGCTCGATCGACCACGATCACGCCCTCGTCGGTCAACCCTCCCCGTTGGCGGTCGACCAGGATCACGCCGAGCTCGCGCTCCAGGCGGGCGACGTGGCCGCTGACGTTGGATTGCACGGTGTAGAGAGCAGCGCGGCTGCCGAGAACGAGCCGTGATCGGCGATCGCCACGAGCGTGGAGAGCTGGCGGAGATCCATCTCGAAAATGATATCGAGTATCTTTCAATACGGCTTGAAAGATCACTCGTTCACGTGCATACTTTCACATGTAGTCGAACGGTACCCACCCCCAATTGGTGCCGTTCGAACGAACCCCCCAATGTGGTTCCCCCAATCACAGGGTTCTGGTTGAGAGACCCCGCTTCCCCCAAGCGGGGTTTCTCCCGTTTTGGCGTACAGTCACGTTGATGACGAGCAGTTCCGGCGCAGCATTCTTCGATCTCGATCGCACCTTGCTGGCCGGCGCATCGGGAGTGGTGTTCTCGGCGGCGATGAAAGAGGCCGGTCTGGTCAGTCGCTCGATCCCGGGTGAGGGGTTGGTCTACCGGCTGTTCAACACGATCGGTGAGACGCTGCCGTCGATGGCGCTGGCGCGCCAGGGCGTGACGCTGGCCAAGGGCAAGTCACGCGAGGCGGTGCAGATGGCTGCGGCGATCGCTGCCGAACGGCTGTTGGAGATGGTGCAGCCCATGGCCGCGGCGCTGTTCGAAGAGCACCGCGCCGCCGGGCGGCCAGTCGTGCTGGCCACGACGACGCCACACGACATGGTCAAGCCGTTGGCCGATCTTCTCGGCCTCGACGGCGTGATCGCCACCCAGTACGGCTTCGACGAAGACGGCACGTACAACGGCACGCTGGTCGGGCCCTTCGTGTGGAGTGCGGGCAAGCTTGCCGCGGTGCGCACCTGGGCCGACGAGCACGGCGTCGACCTGGCCCACAGCTACGCATACAGCGACAGCTACTACGACACGCCCTTGCTCTCTGCCGTGGGGCACCCCTTCGTCGTCAACCCGGATCCTCGGATGGCGGTGATGGCTGCGGCGCGGCGGTGGCCGACAATCGATCTCTCTGCACGAGGAGGTGGCGTGGCCAAGATCCCCGTGGTCAACCTGGAGATCCAGCGACTGGCCCTCAGCTTCACGCACCCGCTGTTCTTCCCATACGCCAAGTTCGACATCGAGGGCATCGAGCACATCCCCACCACCGGTCCGGCGATCATCGTCGGCAATCACCGCAGCTACTTCGACCCGGTTGCGATGGCTGTCACGATCGCCCGCACTGATCGCACCGTTCGGTTCCTGGGGAAGAAGGAGGTCTTCGATGCGCCGATCGTCGGTCAGATCGCGGCGGCGATGGGAGGCATCCGTGTGGATCGCGGCACTGGCAGCGACGAGCCGCTGAAGGCCGCCGCCGACGCTCTCGAGGCGGGCGACATGGTGGCAGTGATGCCGCAGGGCACGATCCCGCGCGGCAAGGCGTTCTACGACCCCAAGTTGAAGGGTCGGTGGGGGGCCGCTCGGCTCGCCGCCATGACGGGGGCCCCGGTGATCCCGATCGGTCTCTGGGGCACCGAGAAGGTGTGGGCCGCGATCTGCCCGTCTCCCGAGCGTGCTCAACATCGTCAACCCGCCGTTGATCACCGTTCGCGTCGGGCCGCCGGTGCCGCTGAAGCATCAGAGCCCCGACGCCGACACGAAGCGGATCATGAAGGCGCTGATGGATCTGCTGCCGCCCGAGAGCAGGGTCAAGCGCGAGCCGAGTGCTGAAGAGATTGCAGCGGCGCTCCCGCATGGGTACAAGGGTGACGTCGACGCCGAGTCGCAGCGTCGACCCGGCGTGGATTGAGCCTCGCCGTCGGGTCTGCAACCTCAGCCGATCGGCACGCTCGTCGTCGAGGCTGGCGGGTCGATCTCGTGCAGCTCGAGCACTGACGGTGAGCTCTACCGGTCTTGCACGATTGCTCTCATGCGGCCCATGTTGTCAGCACGCGTGGCGTCGCTCGACACAGAGACGTCAGGCGGTCCCATCGAGGATTGCAAGCGGGCTCGGGTGTCGGCGCGGGCGAGTCGGTGGAGGGTCGACTCGTGGACCTGACGAGCGACCGGACCTCGTCGAGTCGGGTCCATGGCGTTCGGGCCCATCACCGCCACGTCGGCCTCTGTGGGCTGGAAGGCAACGACCGGCACACCGCGGCGACGAAGCCGCAGCGCCTCCGCGTCGAGCAGACGCGCCCGACCATCGTCGTACCATCGATGCCGGTGATCCGCTGATTCGGCGGCCGGTCATCGACATCGGCGAACTGACGACGACGAGATCGAGCTCCTCACCGATCAGCACGTCGGCATTGGTGGGAGAGTGCACGCCACCATCCACGAACAGCTCGCCATCGACGCTCACCGGGCTGAAGAACCCGGGGATCGCGGACGACGCGGCAACTGCATCGGGAAGCGGTGGCTTGGGGTCGCGCTTTCCGAACGCAAACCGGCGTCCGTCGTCCTGGCGCACAGCGCACAGCCACAGCGCTGCTTCAGGCCAGTCGTCGGGGAACAGGCCGGCAATCGTGTCGGAGATCATGGCGGTGCTCACCTGGCCATCGGGGATGAGGCTCGACAGCAGTGCCCACGGCGGCGCCGAGAACGGGCGTGTCGCGATTCGCGTCAGCACGGCGGCGATCTCCGCCGGTCGCCGGCCGCGCAGCGCCGGTCGCAGCGGCGGCGGTCGCCGGGCAGGACCGACGTTGCTCATCAGGAGCGAGCCCTCCCGTGACAGCGAGCGGTCCTCGTACCGGGCGAGAAGATCCGCCGCGGAGAGCCCGGCGCGCAGCGACGCCGCAGCGATCGAACCGGCCGACGTGCCGACCATGATCGTCGCCTTCCTCGGGTCCCAACCCATCCCGGCCTGCAACGCGCTGAGCACCCCGGCATGGAAGGCGCCACCGGTGACTCCACCCGCGCCGAGGACCAAGCCGATTCGGGCCGGTGGCGCGGTCACGCTCCCCAGTCTCTCATGTCTCCGCCAACGCTCGCGCCCCGACCCGCGGGCGCGATACCGGTATGCGCCGTACCGGAATCGCGCTCACACCGCTGCCGTGGGATCGGTGCGAGTACGCCCAGTACCGGAATCGCGCCCGACCGGGTTTGGCGCGACGCTGGGTCAGCGACGTTTCGGGGGTCGGGGGACGAACGGTGAGGTGGTCGCCACGTACCGGTCGTAGCCGGCACGACGCTTGACCAGCGATTTCTCCAGCAACGTCACGCCGCTGACGCGGCGCAGCAGGACCGTCATCACGACTGCGCCGATCAGACCCCATCGACCGACCGTGGTCTCCGCGGCGACCAGGGCAATGCCCCACCACACGCACGCGTCGCCGAAGTAGTTCGGGTGGCGCGTGTAACGCCAGAGACCCTGGTTCATCACGGTGCCGGCGTTGTTCGGGTCGCGCTTGAAGCGGGCCAGTTGGGCGTCGCCGACGACCTCGAAGAACAGGCCGAGGCCCCACACGGCGATGCCGACCCATGCCAGAACGCCGAGTTCGGGATCGACCCGAGACTGGCCCAGTTGCACGGGCAGTGACACCACCCACATCAAGGCGCCCTGCAGGGCGAACACCGTGCCGAGGCTGATCAGCGGGAAGCGCGGTCCCCATCGCTTGCGCATCGCCCGGTAGCGGTAGTCCTCACCCTTGCCATGGTTTCGCGCATACAAGTATGCGGCGAGCCGCAGGCCCCACAGGGTCGTCATCGCCACGAGAAGCCGTTGCCGGTCGACGTTGCCATCGACGCGCGCCCGTACCGCCCATGCCACCATCACGAAACCGAGGCCCCAGCCGACATCGACGATCGAGGCGTTCTTCACAGCCAGGCTCAGCAGCCACATGGCGACCATGAACACGCCGATCGTCACGGCCGCTGTGACCATTGCCGTCGAACTCATCGCTGTTGTTCCTCGAGCATCATGTGCACATCATGGTCGGCCTGAACCCAGATGGCATCGATCCACTCGGTGAAGGCGGGACCCGACGGCACGTCGGCGCGCGGGATACGTCGCGCCTTGAACCGCACGGGCGGCGGCGTGTGGGCCAGGTGACGCAGGATGCCACCGAACGTGTCGAGGCCATCGAACCCGGTGTGCCAGCCGATCACCACGTCGGCGTCGGGACTCCCGGCGATCAGCGCAGCCGAGCCGGCCGGCCGCGGCGGGAGGAGGTGTTGCAGCGACTGCAGTCGCTCGGCGCGTGCTGGATCTCGTACGCCAATCTTGGCCATCACCTGCTCGCGCTTGGCCGGCGACGCACGTGTTCCCTCGGGAAAGATCACGGCGATGTCACCCGCACCCATGCCGGTCGACAATCGGCTGAGCGCCTCCAACTCCACTTGCGAATCAGTCGCCTGTCGATCGAGGAAGTGGTTCGGCAGGCGATTGCCGACGATGTCGAGACAGGGATCGGCCAGCAACTCGCGCTTCAGCACATAACGGGGATGGAGGCCAGCCAGTGAAGTGACCACCCAGGCGCTGACGAGGGAGTCGGCGAGGCTGGCGTGCCGGCACAGCAGAACCGCGGGACCCGGGCGGATCTGGTCGACGTCCTCGGCGACGACCTTGATGCCGGTTGTTGCTCTCAGCACGCCCAGCACGTTGGCCGCCCACCACGCCTGCAACCGGAAGTGGATGCCTCGGTTGTTGCGCTGCCCGGCGAGCCACAGCCCGAACGCCAGCAGCACGCTGGCCGACTCGAGCCAGGCCCACCCGAGTGCGAAGAGCAGAAGCCGAACGATCGGCAGTCGCAGGCGGCCGCGGACGAGATCCGCCGCGGCGCCGATCGGCATCCAGAGTGGCAAGAGCACGAGCAGCGCAACCGCGCCAAGCCACAGACCGGTGATGCTGACGGCCCGCCGCTTGATCGTCGACACGACGTCGACCCTACTGGCCGCGCTGGTCGACATGCCCGAATCGCCGCCGTCGACGCGGTCTACCTACTGGTCGGTAGGGACGATATGATACCCGCAATGAATGACACGGCCCTGCTCACCGAACTCACCGAGGTCGCCGAGCGGTTGACGGCTCGACACTACGAGACCTGCAAGCCGTGGTATCCCCACGAGTTCGTGCCGTGGAGCATGGGTCGTGACTTCGGTGCCGAGTCGGCCTGGGACGCGGACGAGATGCCGCTGCCCGATTCGCTGCGCAGCGCCTTGTTCGTCAACCTGCTGACCGAAGACAATCTGCCGTACTACTTCCAGACCATCGATCGAATGTTCGGGCGCAAGGGCATCTGGCGCGAGTGGTCGCATCGGTGGACTGCCGAAGAGGCCCGCCACTCGATCGCGCTGCGCGACTTCATGACCGTGACCCGAATGCTCGATCCGAGAACTCTCGAGGATGGGCGCATGTCGCAGATGTCGGGCGGGCAGGTCCCCAATCCGACCTCGGCAGTTGACGGATTCGTCTACGTGGCGCTGCAGGAACTGGCCACGCGCATCGCCCATCGCAACACCGGTCGGGCGCTTCGCGAGCAGCTCCCTGACCATCCTGCAGGCGAGGCGGGATACGAGCTCATCAGCCGCGTCGCCGCCGATGAGAACTTCCACTTCTTGTTCTACCGCGACCTCACCTCAGCGGCGCTCGAGATCGCCCCGTCACTCGTCGTGCCGGCGATCGAGCGCCAGGTCCGCGAGTTCGAGATGCCGGGTACCGGGATCCCGGGCTTCAAGCGGCACGCCCAGGCGATCGCCAACGCCGGGCTGTACAACCTGTTGCAGCACCACGAGCAGATCCTCGAGCCGGTCGTGATGAAGTGGTGGAAGGTCGAATCGCTGCAAGGACTGACCGCAGAGGCCGAGCAGGCACGCGAGGCGTTGATTCGCCAGATCCATCGAATCGGCACGGCGGCCCGCCGGCTCGCCGATCGTGCCCGCGAGACTGCTGAACGCGCCAGGGTGACTCTCGCCGAGCGCAAGGCCGAGATCACCGGTACCCGCTCGGTGCGACCTTCCTGATCTCTCGATCAGGTCAACGGTTCGCCGTCGAAGCGATCGACCGTCGCGAACGAGGCGACCTCACCCCGACGCAACCTGGTGTTCTGGTGCATCGGGTATCCGAGGAAGATGGTGGCCGCGAGTGCGTGACCCTCGGGTAGGCCGAGGTCGGGCCCGGCAGTCGCCTCGGCTCGTGACAGGAACGTCGTCATCACACCGCCGAGCCCGCGGGCACGCGCCGCCAGCAGGATGCTCCACGCGAACGGATACATCGAGGCGCCGGCCGTGATCGGTGGCCGCTCGAGGTTGGCGTCCATCATCGCGATCTTGTTGAGGTCTGCGGCCAATGCCAGCACGACGGGAACCTGTTCGATCTTGTCCAGCAGCGGGTTCGGTGCGTCGACACGGCGTTGACCGGACGACAGGCCGAACGCAAACGGCGTGCGCGTCGGATCGGAGCTCTCGCCGAGGTACTCCTGCCACACCGCGGTCATCAAGTCGGCGAGATGCCGCCGGAGGGCCGGCTGCTTGACAACCGCGACGCGCCATGGCTGCCGATTCCCGCCGCTCGGAGCGAACCGCGCATCGTCGAGCACCGCCGCGATCGTTGCATCGTCGATCGGCTGATCGGTGAAATCCCGAGTTGTCCCGGTGGTACGCAGTGCCTCGAGCAGGTCCATTCAGTCTGTTCCGCCCGCGGCCTGGCCCTCCCCGCCATGTGCGGCCGCGACCTTGCGCCGGACCACGTTGAGCGCCGACCCCGCCCTGAACCACTCGACCTGTTCGTCGCTGAAGGTGTGCACTCCCTCGAACGAGATGACCGTTCCGTCAGGCTTGACGATCTCGCAATCGATGTTGTGCCCGGGCCTGGGTGGCAGGCCGACCACGTTGATCCGGTCCGACTCGTCGATCAGGTCGTACGTGTCGGGATCGGCGAACGTCAACGGCACGAGGCCCTGCTTCTTGAGGTTGGTCTCGTGAATACGGGCGAAGCTACGGGCCAGGATCACCACACCCCCGCGGAAGCGCGGCTCCATCGCTGCGTGCTCACGCGACGAACCTTCGCCATAGTTGCGGTCGCCGATCGCGACCCAGCGCACACCGGCCTCGCCGTACTTCTTCGCCAGGTTGGGCAACGTGTCGGGACTACCGTCTCGGAAGTCGACACCCTCGCCCACAGGGCGATCGAACGCGCTGACGACGCCCAGGAACAGGTTGCCGCTGATGTTCTCCAGATGGCCTCGGTAGGTCAACCACTTGCCGGCCGCCGAGATGTGATCGGTGGTGCATTTGCCCTTGGCCTTCATCAGGATCGGCAGATCGAAGTAGTCGTGGCCATCCCAGGCAGGGAAGGGGTGGAGCAATTGCAAGCGTTCGCTGGTCGGCGACACTTCCACCTCGACATCGGAGCCATCTTCGGGCGGCGGCGTGAACGTGTTCTGGCCGGGGTCGTAGCCCTGGTCAGGCAGGATCTGGCCGACCGGTGCCTCGAGGAGCACCTCGCTGCCATCGGGCGCAGTGATCGTGTCGACCGTCGGGTCGAAGTCGAGGCGCCCGGCGAGGGCGAGGGCGATCACCGTGTCGGGTGAGGTGACGAAGCTCAACGTGTTGGCCGAGCCGTCGTTGCGCTTGGGGAAGTTGCGGTTGAACGAGTTGACGATCGTGTTGGGCACGCCGTTGTCGGCAGGCGGGCGGTCCCACTGGCCGATGCACGGCCCGCACGCGTTGGCCAGCACCGTGGCGCCGATGGCTTCGAGGTCGGCCAACAGACCGTCGCGCTCGATCGTGGCCCGCGTCTGCTCGGATCCTGGAGTGATCAGCAGGTCGGTCTTGACCTTCAGGCCACGAGCCGACGCCTGGCGGGCGATCGACGCAGCGCGCGTGATGTCTTCGTAGGAACTGTTGGTGCAACTCCCGACGAGTGCCGCCGAGATTTCCAAGGGCCAGTTGTTGGCACGTGCCTCCGCTCCGACCGCGGCCCCGACCCGATTGGCTCGATCGGGGGAGTGGGGACCATTGATCAGCGGCTTCAACTGGTCGAGATCGATCTCGATCAACTGGTCGTAGAGCGCGCCATCGTCGGCACGCAGGTCGTCGGCGACCTTGTCGGCTGCGTCGGCAATTGCCTCGCGGCCGGTCGACTTGAGGTACATCGACATGTTGTGGTCGTAGCCGAACAGGCTGCACGTCGCCCCGATCTCGGCGCCCATGTTGCAGATCGTGGCCTTGCCGGTTGCCGAGATGCTGTCGGCGCCGGGCCCGATGTACTCCACGATCGCCCCGGTGCCGCCCTCGACAGTCAGCACTCTGGCGACTTCGAGGATGACATCCTTGGGCGCCGACCAGCCACTGAGCGTCCCGGTGAGCTTCACGCCGATCACCTTCGGCCAACGCACGTTGAACGGGAAGCCGGTCATCACGTCGACCGCATCGGCGCCGCCGACGCCGATGGCGACCATGCCCAGCCCGCCGGCGTTCGGTGTGTGGCTGTCGGTGCCGATCATCATCCCGCCGGGGAATGCGTAGTTCTCCAGCACGACCTGGTGGATGATGCCGCTGCCAGGACCCCAGAAGCCGATGCCGTACTTGGCGCTGACGGATCGGAGGAAGTCGTAGACCTCGCGGTTGGTGTCGATCGCCACGCCCAGATCGATACGGGCACCGACCTTGGCGGAGATCAGGTGATCGCAGTGCACGGTGCTGGGAACGGCCGTGGTGGGCAGCCCGGCGGTCATGAACTGCAACAGGGCCATCTGCGCCGTCGCATCCTGCATCGCCACCCGATCCGGGTGGAAGTCGTTGTAGGAACCGCCGCGCTCGATGGGCGCCGTCGCGTCACCCAAGTGGTTCAGCAGGATCTTTTCCGTCAGGGTCAGCGGTCGGGCGAACCGATCGCGACCGGCACTGCAACGAGCGACGAGGGTGTCGTACACACCGTGTACCAACTCGACTGGTGTTCCTGCGGTGACGGCCATGGGGAGCTCCTTGCAATTGGTGCAGATGTAGACAAGCATAATACAAGTGAAACGCCTCGCGGAAGCCCTCACCTGAAGTGCGCACGATTCGCTATCAAGAGATCGCCCAGGTGCTGCGCGAACGAATCTCGGTGGTCGGAGCCGGCCACGTGCTGCCGAGTGAGAGCGATCTCTCTGCCGAGTTCGGTGTCAGCCGGGTCACGGTGCGCCGGGCCCTCGAGACGTTGCGCGACGAGCGTCTCGTCGAATCCCGCCAGGGGTTCGGTTGGTTTTCGGCCACCGCACCGCTGCAACAGCGCCTGACGCAGTTGGAGACGATCGAGCAGCAGCTGGAGGAGCGCGGCATCCATCCGCGACGCCAGATCATCGAGTTCGCGTTCGTCACCGCCCCGGAACACGTGGCCGAGCGCCTGCGCTGCGACCAGGTTCTGCGTGTGAAGCGGGTCAACCGCGCCGATGGGGAGCCCTTTGCCGTGGTCACGGTGTGGTGCCCAGCAGAACTGGGGCAGAGCATGAGTCGCCGCGACGTCGAGCGCCGACCGTTCTACGAACTGCTGGGAATTGCATTGCGCGGCGCCACCCAAACCATCGGCGCAGCATCGGCCAGCGCGCAGGACGCGGCACTGCTGGAGGTGCCCGTCGGGAGCCCGGTCCTGCGCTGCGAGCGGCTGACGACCAGCACAGCCGGCGAGCCGATCCTGCTCAGCGAGCACATCTTCCCCGCCCATCGCACGGAGTTCGTGGTCGACCTGCCCTTGGCCGAGCCGTCGACGACCCCAAGCGGCTTGCGCCTGGTCGACTAGCGCGTCCTGCCGCCGGTTCCAGCGGTGCTTGCCAGCGGGACGCGGTGCTGTGCGATCTGCAACACTCGGCACATGTCCGATCGCGTCTCGTTGACCATCTCCGACGGCATCGCCGATGTGCGAATGAACCGTCCCGACAAGCGCAATGCCCTCGATGGGGCAATGTTCCAGGGACTCGCCGAGATGGGTGAGCGACTCAAGACGGAGCCTGGTGTGCGCGCCGTCGTCCTGAGCGGGGAGGGCTCGTCATTCTGC
Organism: Ilumatobacteraceae bacterium; assembly: GCA_963805445.1. Taxonomy (GTDB): domain Bacteria; phylum Actinomycetota; class Acidimicrobiia; order Acidimicrobiales; family Ilumatobacteraceae; genus JAENVT01. The sequence goes on from CAWDUI010000018.1 coordinate 11,847, forward strand.
GCGGGGCTCGACTTCTCGTCGTTCCAGACGATGGCCGGTGGCGATCGCGCCGCAGCTCCTGCCGACGAGAGCAGCCCGGGAACGATGCAGGAAGGCGGGATCACGCATCTTGGCCAGCAGGTGTGCTGGGTGTGGCAGCAGATCCCGGTGCCCGTGATCGCTGCCGTCCACGGCCATGCCTTGGGTGGCGGCATCCAGATCGCTCTCGGGGCCGACATTCGCATCGTGCATCCCGATACACAGATGAGCGTCCGCGAGGTGCATTGGGGGCTGGTGCCCGACATGACCGGAACGTTGACGCTCAGCTCACTGGTGCGCGCCGACGTTGCCAAGGAGCTCGTCTTCACGGCTCGGATCTTCGACGGGCGCGAGGCCTACTCGTTGGGTCTTGCGACCCGGCTCTCCGACAGTCCACTCGACGATGCGATGGCGATGGCCGGCGAGATCGCCGGACGAAGTCCCGATGCCGTGCGCGGTGCAAAGGCGTTGCTCAATGGCTTGTTCAACGAAGGCGCGGCGGAGCAGTTCGCCAACGAGCGTCGAGTGATCGGATCGCTGATCGGTCGCCCGAACCAGATCGAAGCGGTCACGGCCAACTTCGAGAAGCGCACCGCAGCGTTCACCGATCCCGTCTGAGTCCGCCATGACCATCGATCCCGACAAGCTCAAGCTCTACTCGTTCCAGTTGTTCTCCAAGCTCGACGGCGCCGTGACCGCGGGCATGGTGCACCTCGGCGACCAGCTCGGGCTCTACGACACGATGCGGAGAGCAAATACCCCGCTGAGCACAGCCGAGCTTGCCGAGCGCGCCGGCCTGCAGGAGCGATGGGTGCGCGAGTGGGCATACAACCAGGCCGCTGCGAAGATGATCGACGTCGACGAGAGCGAGCGTTTCTCGCTGTCGCCGGAGGCCGCGGCAGTCCTGGCGACGCCGGACCACCCGGCGTTCGGAATGGGGATGTTCCACCGGCTTCCGCAGACGATGGAGTCGCTCGTACGCGTGCGGGAGAGCTTCGTCACCGGCCTCGGGCACGACTACGACAGCCACGGACCAGAGGGCGCGGTCGGCATCGAGCGGAGCTTCGAACCGTGGAACAACGCCCACCTGTTGCCGACGGTGCTGCCTTCGCTCGACGGGATCGTCGATCGATTGACAGGTGGCGCCGAGGTGATCGACATCGGTTGCGGCGCGGGCAGCGCGGTGTTGCTGATGGCAGCAGCGTTCCCGAACTCGAACTTCATCGGCTACGACATCTCCCGTCACGCCGTCGACCGGGCCAACGAGAAGCGTGATGCAGCGGGCGTGGCCAACGCGGCGTTCTACGATCCGCGGGATTCACCGATGCGATCGGATCACACCGTCGATCTCATCACGACGTTCGACTGCATGCACGACATGACCCACCCGCAGCAGATGATGGAATCCATACGTGATGCCCTCGCCGATGACGGCACGTGGTTGCTGGTCGACATCAAGGCGCTCGACACCTTCGAGCAGAACGTGCGGAAGAACCCGATGGCGTCGCTGATGTACGGCATCAGCGTGCTGAGTTGCATGTCATCGGCGCTCAGCGAGCCTGACGGGGCCGGGTTGGGGACGCTCGGCCTGTCTGCAAACACGGCGCGGAAGATGAGCGAGCGTGCCGGTTTCACCAGGTTTCGCAAGCTCGACATCGATCACAGCGTGAACGCCTTCTACGAGGTTCGCCCGTAGCGGTCTCAGCCGCGCTCGATGACCTCGAGGCGGCGATCGGCGAACAGCCACGATCCGGCGTGGCGGACGTACTGGTCGTGATAGATGGCCAACATCGTTCCCGGCTTGGCGCTCTTTCGCCGCTTGAAGCGCTCCTGCACGGTCACCCTGCCGATGCCGCTGCCATGGACCTCGTCGATCTCGAAGACCATCAACGGCACGGTCTGCACGACCCACTCGCTCTCACCACGCATCGTCTCGAACGTGGAGACGATCGCCGTCCGACTACTGATGACGGTGCCGTTCGGGCTCCACGTGGCGTGGGCATCCCACGTCTTGGCCCAGGCGGTCACGTCGCCGCGTGTCACCGCATCGCTGTAGCCACTGACGAGATGGCGCAGCGCCGCATCGGTGGCGGGCGAGGGCGCCTGCGCGACCGCGGATCGCTGCGCTCCACCGAAGTCGGCGAGCGCAACACCGACTTCGGCACCGGCAGCAAACCGCACGTGTTCGATCAACTGGTCGCGGTTCATCATCCCCTCGTGCGCCGCGAACTGCACCGCCAAACCGTCGACGAGCGCCGTCAGTCGCATCGCGGAAGCATTCGGGTCGGGGCAGGTGAACTCGCCCGATTCGACGCCGATCCGAATGATGCGGGCCAGCAACTCGATCGACTGCTCGTCGAGTTGCTGACTGATCTTCTTCATCATCGGGTTTCGCAGCGCCTCGCCCCACCCATCGATCCACAACATCCAGTCGACGTCGTCGCTGCCTTCTGGCACGTAGTTCTGGATGACCCGTTCAAGCTTGCCGAGCGCGGTGGGGGCGTTCTCGATCTCGCCCTCCATCTCGGCAACGTCCTTGTTCGCGTAGTGCGCGAATGCCTCGGCGAGGAGCTGCTCCTTGGAGTCGAAGTGGTAGTGGATCAGGCTGCTGGAGACCTCGAGTCGGTGGGCGACATCGGCAATGCGAGTTCCGGCGAAGCCTCGCTCGATGACCACCTCACAGGTGGTCTCGAGGATCTCGTTGCGACGTTCGGCAACCGTTGGCTTCTTCACTGCCGCGAACGCTAGCGCCGCGTTCAGCCTTCTTGCAGGACACGTCGTGGGTCGAAGGCGTCGAGGATTCCGTGGAGCCCGGTCGGGTGATTTCCGATCGCCAACTGCTCGAGGATCCCGACACCGCGCTGGCTCGACCCGTCGGGTGCAAGGTAGGTGGCGTCGCACACCGCCTGCACATGGATGTGCTGTCGCGAACATGGCGTGCCCACGGGGAGGCTGATCCGCTCGGCGGCAACCAGTGACTCTCCCTGCCACATCCCGTGTCCGTGATCGGGGTGGCCGTACCCGAGTCCACACATCTGGAACTCGTTGCGCGGCTCGAGCCGCACGGTGTGCACCTCGCTGTGCGTGTCGACGAGGTCGTATTCGAAGTGCTGAGCCCAGCGGGTGCCCGGCCGCCACTCGACTCGATAGTCCACGGCACGCATCAGTTCGGGCGGTGTGCCGTCGGTGCGGGCAAGTGCGCCGACCTCGTGCCAACGATCGCCATTGCCGTCCTCGTTGACATCGAAGTGCGTCGAGAGGGATGGAAAGTTGACCGGCGCCCACAGCCAGAAGAACTGCGGAGGTGCCACGGGCGCGCCGGCGGGGGCCGGCTCGCCGGTCGGCCGGATGCCCCACGAACGATCGTGGGACCCCCACACCGTGTCCGCCAAGATCTCATGACGTGCTCCGTCGAGCTCGATCCACCCGGTCCATGCACCGAACTGCGTGAAGCGTGTGTAGTCGAAGATCGGGCGAACGCCCGCACGCCAGGAATAGTGCGGTTCTTCGATTGCCGCGGATCGCGATGCAAACGTGAGGTCGGCTCGCACGCCGTGCTGGGCCGCGTCGACCGAGATCCGCATCACCCGCATCGGATCGACGATGTCGACGGCGATCGGTCCGAGGTGGGTCGCGTCGCCACGATCGGCCGGGGCGCGCTGTGAGGTGAACACGCTGATCTGTTCACCGTCGCGCATCACGCTGAATGCGGCGTCGGCCACATGGCGATTCGGGTACAGCCCCATTGCCAGCCCGAAGTACATCGAACCGTCGCGCTCGTAGCCGTTGAAGAAGTAGCGGTCGTAGAAGTTGACGTCGGTGGTCGATGTGTGGGCGACGGGAGCGGACGTCTGATGGATGGGGAAGTCGTCGAACCCACTCAGCACAGCAAGCGACCGTAGCCTGGCTCCGTGCTTCGGCTTCGACAGATCATCAGGCGAGTTCGGGCGGAGGGCTTCACGCCCGATGAGTTCCGTCGGATCTGCGTCTCTGCGCTCGTGCTGGTCGGCGTGATCGTGGTGACGGGTGCGGCAGTCCGACTCACCGGTTCCGGCCTCGGCTGCAACGACTGGCCGAACTGCAACGACAAGGACCTGGTCGATGTCTCCTCACAGCACTCGGCGATCGAGCAGGTCAACCGACTGTTCACCTTCGTCGTCGGCCTGGCGGTGGTGCTGGCGGCGCTCGGAGCGTGGGTGCGGCGACCCCGCCGACATGACCTCGTGGTGCTGTCGATGGCGCTGGTTGCCGGAATCCCGGCCCAGGGTTTGGTCGGGGCCGTGGTCGTGTGGACGAAGCTCAATCCTGTCGCCGTGCAGTTGCACTTCGTGCTGTCGATGGTGCTGGTCGCCGTCGCCGTCGTCCTCGTCGTGCGCTCTCGCGAGCCCGATGGCGCGACCCGGGTCAGCACGGTGGTGCCGAGAACCAGACATCGGTTGCGATTGCTGGTGGTCTGGACTGCTGTGGCAATACTCGCCGGCACCGTCGTGACCGGCACCGGTCCGCACGCCGGCGACGAGCACGCCCACCGCTTCACCTTCTTGTCGATCACCTGGGTGACCCGCATCCACAGTGTGATCGTGTGGATCGCCGTGCTGATGGCGTTGAACTTGTTGTGGCTCCTGCGCAAGCGGGCCCACGACCGCGAAGTGCTCGATGCGCCGCTGACCTTGTGGATCTGCGTGGCGGCCGCCCAGGGTGGGATCGGCTACCTGCAGTACGCCACCGGCGTGCCGCCGGGCCTGGTCGCAGTGCATGTGGCGCTGGCGACCACGTTGTGGGCAACCGCTGTATGGCTGTGGTGCTCCACGTCGCGTGCAAGCGGATCAGCACGCAGCCTGATCGAGGCCTCGCGTCGTGGGTCAGTTGCCGAGGCTGCGGACGAACGTCGAGAGCTTGTCGATGGCCGAGGAGAAGAACGAGCCGATTGAAGAAATGAAGCGCACGGTGGCGTCGGCACTCCCCGCAGGGTCCTGCCACAGTCGGATCACCAAGAATGCGACGAACAGGTACAAGAAGATCCGAGTAAGGGCCTTCACCTGTCCGAGAACGCTCGTGATCATGTTGGGGGGTTGCCTCCGAGTTGAACGGCCCCGGGTGACCGGGTCCGAACGGGTCTCCGCCCGACCGGAATGCTATCGAATCCACGGGCTGTGATCAATCACCCTCGGATCCTGATGATTTCGGAGCGGCAGGTTCGCGGAAGGCGGGGATGGTAGGACACGGCCTTGTTACCGGTGAAGGGAGCTGATGAGGTATGTTGCCGCTCATCGATCAGACCGCGACCCGCCCGTTCGACTTCGGCGCCAACCACATCGTGCTGGATTTCACCAACACCGTCAACGGCCGACCGACGTACAGCCGCGACGACCTCACCTCGGATGGTGATGTCCTGCGGTGGGCCGAGGCCGCCGGGCTGCGCGTTCAAGTCGATGAGCAGAGGTCGTCGCACCTCCACGATGTCGTCATGTTCCGCGAACATCTCTACGGGGTCTTCGGGCCGATCGCTCGGGGACTCGGGCCGCAGGACTCGGCGTTGTCGTTCGTGACACGTCGCGCGCCGCGCAGGCACTGCGCTCGGCCCGTTGGGGTCCAGGCCCGTCGGGCTTCGTGCCGTCGTGGCCGACGGGTTCGATCGAAGCAATCTGCGATCAACTGGCAGACGCGGCGATCCAGTTGTTGCGATCCCCGGCAACCGTACGCATCGGGTCGTGTGCCGGTTGTGGATGGCTCTTCCTCGACACCTCCCGTGGCCACGCCCGGCGCTGGTGCTCGATGAACGCCTGCGGAGTGCGCAGCAAGATGCGGCGCTACCACCAGCGTCAGATCGAGCGCGTCGGGCACACGGTGACGGCTCGCACATGACGGGGATCGGAGTCGGTGTCGAATGCGCGCTGCGTCGGGCATGGACCGGACGCGGTCGGCTACTGGCGACGGTCGCTGCGATCGCCGTCGGGCTTGCCGGACTGATGCTGGTCGGCGTGGCGGGCACGATTGCCGGCGACCGTGCGCTGCAACAAGGCATCGAGGGTCTCCTGACCGCACAACAGGCCTTCGCTGTGACGATGTCGCCTGATCTGGCGCCGACGTCGGCCGATCTGAATCAGTTGAACGACGACATCGGGGCCAGACTCGAACGTCGCGGTCTCGGCCCGGTTTTGCGCACGGTCGAGTTCCGCGCCCTGGCCGCCGGCGACGGTCGCACGATTCGACTCGCCGGCCTCGACGAGCCGCACAGCGCCATTCGACTGACCAGCGGAGCCTGGCCGAAGCGTTGCGACGCGGACGACTGCGAGGTCATCGCCTTGCTTCGCTCGCCTGATGTTCGCGCAGACCGTTGAGCCGCTGCGCCGTGACTCGCCACTTGGTCTCACCATCGTCGGCACCGGCGTGGCGACGAGCGACCAGGTCCTGTCCGGTGAGCTGCAACCCGGCGATGACGAGTTGATCGTGGTCGGGGACGGTGTCGCCAAGGTCTCGGCACTGCCCAACTACGAGTTGTTCCGGCGCACGTACGCCTGGCAGGTGGCGCTCGAACCGGGGAGGCTCCGCAGCCTCGATGTCGGCCCATTGCTCGCGGGCGTGCGGTCG
>CAWDUI010000019.1:0-87580 GCA_963805445.1 Ilumatobacteraceae bacterium
TCTTGAAGCGCCCTCGCCGCTCCGGCCGCCACCCGCACCCCGAGCCACACCAACAACCACAAGTCGGCAGCGAAGGACTACCGCCGCCGACTCGACAAACCACACCCCATATCAGACGGCGGTCTCGCGGTGTGGCAGCCTCCAACCAGGGCGCGGGAAGTGGCAGGTGTAGCCGTTCGGGTAGCGCTGGAGGTAGTCCTGGTGCTCGGCCTCGGCCTCCCAGAAGCGGACGGCCGCGCTGACCTCGGTCACCACCTTGCCCGGCCACACGCCTGAGGCCTCGACGTCGGCGATCGTGTCCTGGGCGACCTGGCGCTGCTCGTCGCTGGTATAGAAGATCTCAGAGCGGTAGCTGGAGCCGATGTCGTTGCCCTGGCGGTCCTTGGTCGTCGGGTCGTGGATCTGGAAGAAGAACTCGAGGATGTCTCGGTAGGAGATGCGCTCGGGGTCGAAGACGATCTCGACCGCCTCGGCGTGACCAGGATGGCTTGCGTAGGTCGGGTTGTCGTTGTCCCCACCGGTGTATCCGACCTTGGTTGAGATGACTCCATCGCGATGGCGCAGCAGCTCCTGTACGCCCCAGAAGCAGCCCGCGGCAAGGATGGCGGTCTCGGTGTTGTCGTTCATGGTGTCGTCTTTCCTCCGAAGTTCCGTTCCAGCCCAGCGGGGATAGGCACCCCGTCGGAAGCTGAGCTCATGATGATTCTCATTAGCGAGACCTGACCGGCTTTGGTTTGTCACGAATCTGCTCGCGGGCGATCTGGTCGCGAACCACGGCGTCCGCGGCCTCGACTTTGCGTGCCTCGGCTGGCACTTCCTCGATCTGGACGTCCGGGATCACGACGGCGCCTGAGGAGTCGGCGAACACCAGTGGCCGGGCATCACCGCTACGCGGTCGAGGCTACTGGCACGTTTGCCTGAAACGGCGTCACGGGGTCGCCTCCCCAGCCCGTCGCCTCTCCCGAGCAACTCGGGAAGTTCGAGATCGTGACCGCCGGGACGAAGAAGATCCGCTCGGGCGTCGGGCTGACCAGGTCGAGGCTGTGGCAGCGGTGGCGGTGCCTGCGGCCCATCGCACCGACGAGGTCGGCGCACTTGAGGCCCATGACATTCATCCGTCGCCATCTCCTGACTACCTAGCCGAACGTGAACGAGTACGCCTCGGCGTCGGACTCGAGGAATGTGATCTCGAGCGTGCGCTGGCGAAGCAGGTCGCGCGGGAGCGTCTCCCAGCCGCGCGCAAGATCGCCGTGCTTCGGGTCCCCCGGACGTGTCTCCATGAGCAACCTCTCCTTTCGTCGTCTGTGGCCAACAAGTCATAGCCCCGTGAGCGGTCCTGTCGATAGGAATCTCGGCTGCTGCGATCGGGAATTCGCAGTTCCCGTCGCGCCTCTCGGTGGCTGGACGGAAACGCGCTGGCCGGTCTCTTGGAGGAACTCTTCGCCAGCGAGCTCACCGACGCGCCGACGTACCTGCGCTTCTGGGAGATGGCCGAGCACCGGCGCGCGACGGGCATGGGCATCCTCATCGTCAGCCACCTGCTGGCTGAGCGCGAACGACTTACTCGCATCTACGAGCTGCGCGACGGCCGCTGCGAGGTCATCTCATGACCCGCACGGTCGTGTTCGCCCGCGAGCAGCTGCGTGCCTCGTTCACGCTCGCGCTGCTCGTTGCCATCCCCGCGCTGTTCGTCATCTCCGCCGCCGGCGTCTTGAGCGACTTCGCGAGCGTGCTGGGCGGTTCCTTGGCTGGCAACGCCGCGGCAGCGCTCAGTGCGGGGTGGGCGGCTGCATTCATCTCCGGTCCGCTGGGGTTCTTCCAGGCCGCGTCCTCGCGCGGCGCCGACCGGCGCCTGGCCCTCGCCGGGCTGGGGCCCGCGCGCGTGGCGAGCTCGCGCATCGCCGCGTCCGTCGGGCTCGCCGTCATCGCGGCCGCCGCCGCGTTCATCGCTCTGTGCGCGTCGACGTCGCGCACCCGCTGCACGCCGCCGTCGCCGTACTTGCCTTCGCGCTGCTGTACCTGGCCATCGGGATCGTGGTCGGGTCACTCATCACCGCGCCGCTGGAAGGCTCGCTGCTGGTCGTTTTCGTCTTCCTGCTCGACGCGTTCGCCGGCCCGGGCATGACCGGCGGCTCCGCACCGCCGTGGGCGGTCAGCCAGAAGGCCGCCGACATCCTCATCGCCGCCGGCACGGGCATGGCCTCGCCGACCGGCGACTGGGTCAGGGTCGCGCTCGTCACGGGCGGCGCTCTAGCGGCCGCGTTCTTCGTCTTCGTCGCGTCCGCGAGGAGCCGGGCATGAACGCGCGCGTGGCCACCGCTACCCGGCTCGGGTTCCGCGAGCAGGCGCGACGTCCGTTGCTGCTGGTGCTCCTGGTCGTGCTGCCGTTCTTCTTCATCACGCGCGCCATCGCACGCACGGAGCCGACGCCGCGACTCATCGGGCTGCCTGGCGGCGGCGACGTGCTCACGACGATGAAGGACGTCCACGGCGCGTCGATGGTCACCATCACCGTCGCCTTCCTCGCCGCCCTCTGCGGCGCCTTCATCATGCGCTCGGCCCAGAGCGCCGACCGGCGACTCGTCGTCGCCGGCTTCCGCCCCATCGAGGCGGTGCTGCCCCGCCTGGCCGTGCTCGCCACCGCGACCTTCGTGGTGCTCGGAGTCTCGTTGGCGGTCACCGCGGTGAGCTTCGCGCCCGCGTCGTGGCCGGCCTTCATCGCCGGCAACCTGCTCGTCGGCCTCACCTACGCTTGCATCGGCGCCCTCGCCGGCGCCGCGCTCGGCCAACTCGGGGCGACGTACCTTGTGCTGTTCCTGGCCATGCTCGGCATCGGCATCCTGCAGAACCCGATGTTCGGCGACGGCACGCCCGGCGGGCTCGCCTACGCCTTCCCCGACTACGGCGCCGGGAGGGTCATCATCGACGGGGCGTTCTCCGCCGGTTTCCACGCCTGGAGCGAGTTCGCGCTCGCGCTCGGGTGGCTCGCCGTCCTCGGGCTGGGGGTCACGTGGGTGCTACATCGCCTCCTGCGGAGCGCGGCGTGATGTCGGGCGGGTCGCCTGATGCTCGAGCGTGGCGACGTTAGCCAGCGGTTGCCCGCGACGACCTACGCGTCAATCGTTGACGACCATCGCTGCGCGTCTTAGCCGCGGTGCATGAGCCGCGCGACGGCGGCCATCAACTCGTCGGTGAGCACCTCGGGCTCACCGTCAGCGTGTCCGGCGACGACACAGTGACGGGCGTGGTCGTCGAGGAGGCCCAGGGCGACCTTGTCGAGGGCTGCCCGCACGGCTGAAATCTGAGTGATGACGTCGATGCAGTAGCGGTTCTCGTCGACCATCCGCTCGATGCCGCGAACCTGGCCCTCGATGCGGCGCAGTCGCTTCTGGAGCTGGTCCTTGGTGGCGGAGTAGCCGCGGGCCGGCGTTGTCTCGATCGACATGCGACGAGTGTACCCCCGCCCCGTATAAGAGCATCGGGGTTCTCGCGGAGAGGAGCTGCGGCAAACTCCCCATGCGGCCATATACGGGTTGGGGGTATGCTGGTGATCAGGATCCAAGATAAGGACGATAACCATGAGCCTGGCCATCGAGAAGCTGACGTACTCCGTTCCCGGCATGAGCTGCGGCCACTGCGTCGCCGCCCTCACCTCCGAGGTTGAGAAGGTCGCGGGCGTCTCATCCGTCGACGTCGACCTCAACACGAAGCGCGTCGCCGTCGCGGGCGCCGAGCTCGACGACGCGACGGTGCGTGCCGCCATCGACGAGGCCGGTTACGACGTCGCCTAGCGGCGACCGCCGCGGGACAGACAGACCGTTAGGACACCTTATGAGCACCGCCGACCACAGCCAGCACGTTGAGCTTCCCATCGAAGGGATGACGTGCGCGTCGTGCGCGACCCGCATTGAGCGCAAGCTCAACAAGCTCGACGGCGTGGCTGCGACGGTCAACTACGCCACGGAGAAGGCCACGGTCGACTACGACACCCTGGTCGCCCAGTCCGAGGACCTGCTCGGCGCGGTGCAGGCCGCCGGCTATCACGCCGTGCTCCTGGACGCGGAGCATGAGCACGACGGCGGCGGCCACGAGCGCCACGACAACTCGGAGGGCGAGACCGTCGCGCTGCGCCGACGGCTCGTCATCTCCGCGGCGCTGTCCTTCCCGGTGCTGCTGATGGCGATGGTCTCGGCGCTGCAGTTCGACAACTGGCAGTGGCTGAGCCTGCAGCTGGCGACCCCGGTCGTGCTGTGGGGCGCGTGGCCGTTCCACACGGCCGCGTGGGCAAACCTCAAGCACGCGACCGCGACGATGGACACCCTCATCTCCGTGGGCGTGCTGGCCGCGTGGCTGTGGTCGCTGTACTCCCTGTTCCTTGGCGACGCCGGGATGCCCGGCATGCGGATGCCGTTCGAGCTCGTCCCCGAACGCGGCGCCGGCAGTTCGGACATCTACCTCGAAGTCGCCTCGGTCGTGACCACTCTCATTCTGCTCGGCCGCTTCATCGAGGCGCGGGCCAAGCGCCGCGCCGGCGCCGCCCTGAAAGCGCTACTGGAGCTCGGCGCCAAGGACGTCGCCGTCCTCGACGAGAAGGGCCGCGAGACCCGCATTCCCGTCGAGCACCTCGGTGTCGGGCAACGGTTTGTCGTGCACCCGGGCGAGAAGGTCGCCACCGACGGCGTCGTGGAGGAAGGCGCGTCCGCGATCGACATGAGCATGCTCACCGGCGAGTCCGTCCCCGTCGAAGTCCAGCCCGGCGCGGAGGTCGCGGGCGCGACCGTCAACGCCGGCGGCCGCCTCGTCATCCGCGCGACGAAGGTCGGCGCGGATACCGCGCTCGCGCAGATCGCCAAACTCGTGACGGAAGCGCAGACCGGCAGGGCGCCGGTCCAGCGCCTCGCCGACCGAGTGTCCGGCATCTTCGTGCCGATCGTCATCGGCCTCGCGGTCGCCACGCTGGCGTTCTGGCTGGGCACGGGCGAGAGCGCGAGCTTCGCGTTCACGGCCGCCGTCGCGGTGCTCATCATCGCCTGCCCCTGTGCGCTCGGCCTCGCGACTCCGACCGCGCTGATGGTCGGCACTGGCCGCGGCGCCCAGCTCGGCTTGCTCATCAAGGGGCCGCAGGTCCTGGAGTCCACGCGCCGCGTCGACACGGTCGTACTCGACAAGACCGGGACCGTGACCACAGGAAAGATGAGCCTCGCCGAGGTCGCCGTAGCTGACGGCGTCGACCGCGCCGAGGCCCTCCGCCTCGTCGGCGCGCTCGAACGCGCGTCCGAGCACCCCATCGCGCAAGCCATTGCCAAGGCGGCCACCGCCGGGGGCGAGTGGCTTGCCGTGGAGGGCTTCGCCAATCGCGAGGGCCTCGGTGTCGAGGGTGTCGTCGACGGGCACGCGCTCGTGGTCGGCCGCCCCGCGCTGCTCGCCCACTCGGCGATGCACCTAACGCCCGAGCTCGACGCGGCCCGCCGCGCCGCCGAGGCCAAGGGCCAGACCGCCATCGCCGCTGGCTGGGATGGCCAGGCCCGCGCGGTGTTCGTGGTCGCCGACACCATCAAGCCCAGCTCAGCTGAAGCCATCGCGTCGCTGAAGGCGCTCGGCCTCCGGCCGGTGCTGCTCACCGGCGACAACGAGACGACCGCGCGCGCAGTCGCGGCCGAGCTCGGGATCGAGGACGTCATCGCGGAGGTCCTGCCAGCCGACAAGGTCTCGGTCGTCAAACGCCTGCAGGCCGAGGGCCGGGTCGTGGCGATGGTCGGCGACGGCGTCAACGACGCGCCCGCGCTCGCCCAGGCTGACCTCGGTCTGGCCATCGGAACCGGCACCGACGTCGCGATCGAGGCCTCCGACCTCACGCTCGTCAGCGGCGACCTGCGGGCGGCCGCGGACGCCATCCGCCTCAGCCGGGCGACGCTGCGGACCATCAAGCAGAACCTCGGCTGGGCGTTCGGCTACAACGTCGCCGCGCTGCCGCTCGCGGCGCTCGGATTGCTGAATCCGATCATCGCTGGCGCGGCCATGGCCTTCTCCAGCGTGTCCGTCGTCCTCAACGCGCTGCGGCTGCGGCGGTTCCGCAGCCAGCGCACGGAAGCCGCCGCCGGCGCGACTCCCGCTACGGTGGCGGTGCGCCAGGAGGCGACGGTCTGATGTCCGCGGGCGCGGCACACGGCACCTTCGACAGCGCGGCCGGGCGTACCCTCTAACCGTGTTCATCGCCGTCAACAGCGCGCTGCGCCGGCAGCGCCGCCGGTACACCATGTTGGCGGTCATGCTCGGCCTCGCCGGCGCGGTCGTGGTCGCGCACAGCGCTCTGGGGCACGACCACATGGGCGACATGGGCGACGCCATCGTGATGTGCCTCGCGGTCGCCGAGACCGCGGTCGTGGCCGTCGGCGCTGCGCTCGCGCTAAGCACGTTGATGCGGCGCCCGCTTTGGCCGCTTGCAGCCCCGCTCGCGCCCGAGCTTCCGTTCCTTCCTTCGCCCGTCGGCACGCGTTCTCGCGCGGGACCGCCGCTGCTTTCAGGTCTTCCGGCTGTGAGCCCGAGCGCCTCGCCAGGCGCTCGCGACCCGGGCTGCGCGCGCCCCTCGCGCGCAACACGAACTCACACCGCCGAAGGGACACCGAACACCATGAAGACGAAGACCTCGCTGGCGCTGCTTGCGGCCCTGGCCCTCATCGCGCTCGCCGCGGTCGCGGTCGCCTGCGGCGCCGCCGACAGCGGCACGAAATCGAGCTCGTCGGGCAACGCCACCGATGCGGCGTTCATCACCGACATGACGGTGCACCATCGCGGTGCCATCGAGATGGCGGAAGTCGCCAAGAAGCACGCCGAGCATCCGGAGGTCCGCCAGCTCGCGAGCAACATCATCAGCGCGCAGACGGGCGAGATCTCGGTGATGGACACCATCGGTCGCGACATGCACGCGATGGGCATGCACGAAGGCGGCCACATGGGCATGAGCCAGTCGCAGATGGGCATGGACATGGACATGCCGATACTTCGCCGCGCGAAGCCGTTCGACCGCGCCTTCATCGACATGATGGTCCCCCACCACCAGGGCGCCATCGCCATGGCCACGCAGCTGCTCAAGAAGGGCGAGCAGCCCGGGCTGCGCAAGATGGCCGACGACATCATCAGCGCGCAGACCGACGAAATCGCCCAGCTGCGCAGGTGGCGCAAGGCCTGGTACGGCGCCGCCAGCGACTCGATGCATGGCTCCGACGACTCGATGCACGGCGACAAATAGCGTCGTGACGACCATCCGCCACGACACGAGCGCCGCACCGGCCGGGGCCTCCGCGTCCCGGTCGGCGCGGCGCCAGCGTCTGTAACCCGGGCAGAGACCATGAATGCCATGAGCACCGCGACCGCTCCATCCCAGCAGAGCACGGTCCTGCACGCCGGGGGCCTGCAATACGCCAGCGAGAAGGCGGTCGTCGAGCACGCCCTAGGCAACCGGCCGGGCGTGCTCGCTGTCGACGCCAACCCGGTTGCGCAGACCGCGACGGTGACCTTCGACGCTACGCAGACCTCGGTCGAGGACTTGCGCAGATGGGTGCAGGACTGCGGCTATCACTGCGCCGGCCAGTCGGTCCCCGGCCACGTCTGCGACCCGATCGCCGAGCCAGGCGCTGAGCGGGCGGCCCGCGACCACGCTGCGGTGGAGCGCGCGGATGACGCCGATGGGCACGGGCACGGTGGTCACGCCGGCATGTCGATGGATTCGATGGTGCGCGACATGCGCAACCGATTCCTGGTCGCGCTGGTATTCACCATTCCGATCGTCGGCTGGTCGATGGTCGGCACCAAGCTGCTCGGCACTGAGCTCGCGACGCCATTCGGCATCGACCGCGACGTCTGGCAGTTCCTGCTCAGCCTGCCCATCGTCCTCTACGCCTCGTCCCTCTTCTTCACCGGCGCAGTGTCCGCGCTGCGCAACAAGACGCTGGACATGATGGTGATGGTCGCCGTGGCCATCGGCACCGCGTGGCTCTACTCGGTCGCCGCGACGTTCTTCATCGAAGGCGAGGTGTTCTACGAGTCCGCGGGGATGCTCGCCACGTTCGTGCTGCTCGGCCACTGGTTCGAGATGCGCGCCCGCGGCGGCGCCAACGACGCCGTCCGCGCCCTGCTCGACCTCGCGCCGCCCAAGGCCGTCGTCCTCCGCAACGGCGAACCCATCGAGGTCGCGACCGCAGAGGTCCAAGTCGGCGACCTCCTGCTCATCCGCCCCGGCTCCAAGGTACCCGTCGACGCCGTCGTCGAAGACGGCGACAGCCAGGTCGACGAGTCCACGGTCACCGGCGAGAGCCTCCCGGTCAAGAAGACCGCCGGGGACCAGCTCATAGGCGCGACCATCAACAAGAACGGCACTCTGCGAGCCCGCGCAACCGCAGTCGGCTCGGACACCGCGCTCGCGTGAGGGCGACCGACTTGTGACCCGCGACGACGGTCCGCACGCGGCCCTCGGGCAGCTCCTCCACGCCGGCGACGCGGTGCCAGGTCAGCTCGGCCATGCCCGTGCAGTCCTCCGGGCGTCCCCGCCGTTACGTAGCGCCCGTGGGGGAAGCGAGACTGAGTCGCCATGCGCCTTCCTTCCGCTCCCCCAGACCTGGCCCGCACCCGCGACGCGCTGCACGCGATCGCCGAGCATGTGCTCGCTCCGGCACGCGTGCGCGCGACCGGAAGCGAGATCGCGCTCGAGGCCACTCCCGGCGGCTTCGGCACCCCCTCCTTCCCCGGCGGCGGCCGCGTCCGCGTCCAGGGTGCCGAGCTCGTGATCGAGGCCGCGGACGGCAGCGTGCGCCGCGCACCGATCAGCACGGTACGGGCCGCCGCACGCCTGGCCGACCTCGACGCCGACGAGCTGTCCGGCGACGCCCTCGAGATCGATCCCCAGGCCGCGGACTTCCTCGGCGCCTTCTACGCCTTCACCGACGCCGAGCTCGAGAGCCTGCGCGCCGACGCCCAGGACCCCTCCTCCATCCACCTGTGGCCCGAGCACTTCGACCTCGCCTTCGACGCCGGTGACGAGGCTGCCGGCCAGCGCGCCACGTACGGCGCCTCACCGGGCGACGAGCAGCACCCCGAGCCCTACTTCTACGTCGCGCCGTGGCGCACGCCCGAGCCATCGGAGATCTGGAACGCCCACGGCTTCACTGGCGCCTACCTGGCCTGGGCGGAGCTCGTCATCGAACCCGACCCGCGCGACGCCGCGCAGCGCTTCTGGAGCACTGCGCGCGACGCACTGGCGCGTTAGGGGCGCTCCACGGTGATCGAGAAGGTCGCGCAGTAGCGCTCGCCCGGCGCCACGAGCGGCAGATGGTCGCCGCTGCCCAGTGCGTTGGTCGGCGCGGTCATCGGCTCGAAGCAGATGACGTCATCGGTCGCGGGCGCGAATACCTGTGCGGCCGGATAGCCCTGCTCGAGCCGGACGGTGATGCGGCGCCCGCCGCCGGCGACGACGAACTCGGCGCCGTCGGCGACGTCGACGTAACCGCCTCCCAGCCCCCGATCCTTGCGACCAATGCAGCTGCGCCGACAGCCGCGCCGGCAGCGAGCCAGTGCATCGCTCCCGCGAGCACACGGTCAGGGGCATGCTCGTGGGGCTCCGCACGGGTCAAGCCGCCCCGGGCGAGCAGTCCCATCAGGCCAAAGCCGGTGAGCGCGCCGGCGAGGAAGGCGAAGACGTAGGCGACGCTTGGTGTGCCGTGGGAGTGCATGAGCACCGCGCCTGAGCTCCAGATCGAGATCGTGTATCCGTAGGGGGCGGCGCTGGCGGCCACGATCGTCCCCATTGCCACCTGCAGCGCGCGGGCCGCCCGCGGCGATCGGCGTTTGCTTTCGGTGCCGATGGCTGCGCTGGGGGTCGCGTGTGCGTCTGCATCGCCGGCCCGCGGAACGGCACGTGCACGACGGGCTGGGCCTGAGGAGGTTCCCATCTCAGTGGGGGTTCGGCAACCCGTCGAGCAGGGCGCGCAAGCCGCGCTCATAGCCGCTGTCGGCGTCGAGCGCCGCGAGTTCCTGGGCGCGGCCGGCGAGGATCGGGAACTCGTCGGGTGCCAGAGCGCTGAGCCGCTCGCGACCGGACGGCTGCGCGAAATCGACAGTGAAACCGGTCGCCTCCGCGAGGGCGTAGCCGCGTGCGTAGCTCGCCACGGCCCGGTAGACGGCGAGTGCATCGGCGGGCGCGAAGCCCTGCGCGACGAGCACCCCCAGGAGTCGTTCGACCGGCCTGAGCGACCTCGGGGTGTCGAAGGGCTGCATGCCGACCAGGCGGAAGGTCGCCGGGTGGGCGGCGGCGATGTCGCGCAGCGCGGTCGCGAAGCGGCGACACGCCGTCCGCCAGTCATCGGTCAGCTGGAGATCGTGCAGCGGTTCCAGCAGGCGGTCGCCGATGGCGCGCAAGAGCTCGTCGCGGCCGGCGAGATGGTGGTAGAGCGCCATGCCCTCCACTCCCAGCTCGGCGCCCAGCCGCCGCATGCTGAGCGCCTCGGATCCGTCGCGCTCGATGAGGGCCATCGCTGCGTCAAGAATGAGGTCGAGGCTCAATCCGCGTTTCGGGCGGCTGCGCCTGGCCGGGGAATCAAGCGCTCGGACCATTGGCGCAGCGGACTTTACACTGTAAGAATCGACGGTCGATGAGTCGTTCGGAGCTCGTGGTACGGCTGGTGAGTGAGCTGAGCGCCGCGCGCGCGGCGATCGCTGACAGCTACCAGCGGCTCTGGCCCACGGCCGAGCAGGCGCCGGGCACCCCGGCACCCGACGATCGGGAGCTGCCACAGCGCGCCGCCGAGCCGGCTGGGACGGACGTGCCGGACGATGACGCCCCAGAGGGGCCCTAGCTTCCTGGACGCGCTGCCAGCGTGCTGACGCCTCCCCCGCGAGATCTCCCCCGCCGGCCAGGTCTCCGCATCCGCATGGGGGTCCGGCTGGCCACAGTCGTTCGCGTCCAGCAAGCGGCCTGGGACCCGGTACTTGATGTCGTGAGTGGTGCGACGGTCGTGCGGTCTTCGACCGCGAGCAGATCGGCTATTGGGCCGCGGCTTACCGCGAGTCGGAATGGCGCGCGCGGAGACGAGCAGACGTGAGCACGGCAATCCATGTCGTGACGGAGCGCCAGGGCTTCTTCACACCCAAGACGCTTGCCGCCTATCTCGCCCTTTCCGAGCGCACAGTGCGGCAGCTGCTCGCAGACAGCGCGATCCCGAGTTATCGCATCGCTGGCTCACGTCGCATCGACCCCAGAGACGTCGACAACTACTTGCGACGCTGCAGGGACGGCCGCACGCTGGCCTCATAGATCAGGCGGCCGGCGGAGGTGGATTTCCCCCGGTCCCCAGGACCGAAAGAGAACCCCGAATGCACCCTCAACGCAACCACCGCCACCGTGAGACGCCGACCAAGCGCCGGAACCCTTCGGGCGACGTGCGTTGGGTGGCTCGTTACACCAGCCACCACGGCCAGCGGAAGAAGGCGGGGACATTCAGGTTGAAGGGCCCGTGCAGAGCGCCGGTCGAGGGTTACTGGTCCGACTCGACGTGGGTCGGATGCTGCGCCCAGCACGCCATCGACGCCGCGTATGAGCGCGAGTCCAGGCCCCGGCCCGTGCGCACCGACACGCTCGGGGCCTACGCCGAGCTGTGGCCCAGTGTCCATCCCCGCTCCAAGCGCACGAATGACGAGAACGTCTGGCGCATCGGGGTCGTCCTGGCGATCGAGATCGAAGGTATCGAGCTGCGTCACTGGCTCATGAGCGACGTGCGTCGGCGCCATACGCTCGCTGTTCAGGCGAGGTTGCTCGAGCAGGGCCGCTCGGCCGAGGGTGCCACCGGGATCCTGCGTGCGATGTCGGCGATGACGACCGACGCCATCGACGACGAGATCTGCGAGTCGAACCCCTGGCTGCGCCTCGGCGTGCGGCTGAACGATCCGCGCGTCACGAGGCGCCGCGCCCGAAGCGCCTCTGGACGATGGAGCAGATGCACGCCTTCGCGGCCGCAGCCGCCCAGGTGCGCCGTTCGGACCGCGACGAGCCGACAGAGGTCGAGACGTGGCGGGCGGTGTACGCGCAACCGATGATCCGCCTGCTCTCGGACTGCGGGCTACGGCTTGGCGAGCTTCCCGCCCTCGAGCGAACCGACCTGCGGCCAGGCTGGCTCCGCGTGCGCCAGACCGCCCACGAGAGCGAGGTGCAACCGGGCACGAAGACGACGCACCACAAGCCGCAGGACGAGCAGTGGCGCGACGTGCCAGTTCCGCCCTCGACGGAGACGCTGCTGCGCGCGATGCCACCGAGGATCGACACGCCGCTGCTGTTCCCAACACCGAGGGGCAGGATCTGGCGCGAGCGCAACTGGCGTCGCGACATCTGGGCGCCCGCGCAGAACGCCATGGGAATCGACCCGCGGCCCCAGGAGTTCCGTGCCAGCTGGGAGTCGATCCTGGCGGGCGCGGGCGTCGATCGAGCCGATCTCGGCAAGTACGCCGGCCACAGCGTTCAGACGGCCAACGCGCGCTACGTGCAGCCCCTGGACCGCAGCGCCGAGCGCGTGAGGAGCGCCATCGGATGAGCACTTCTGGTCCCATCTTGGTCCCATCGGCGCGAAACCGGGCTTAGCTACGCGATTGTCCGTCCGCTTCCCAAGCTGAGGGTCGCGAGTTCGAGCCTCGTCCGCCGCTCTAGGCGACAGCGTGCAAGAGCCTGAGGATCCCTGCAAAGCGCGGGGATCTTCACGTTTCTGGTACCGGCCGGCGCGGTCCCGAGGAGCTCTGGACCCGATTTGACGGCGCTGTCGAGCCGCTCAACGTGGCGGGAGCGGGCGACAGCCTGGCAGAGATCGTGGCCGCCTACTCTGCCGTGGCCGACGCTGCGAGGGCTCTCACAGAAGCGCTTGAAGCAGCAGGCGAATAGCCGGCGCGCTGACACGCGAACTGGGGCGGCGCGCGTCCACTCGACGTCTGAGCGTGGCGCCGTTTCCACGAACCGCTTGGTCCGCGATCAGCCCTTTGCGTATTCCTCCGCCGCTCGCTGCTCGAACTCGAAGCCGACGAACCGCTCGTCGCCGACCACCCACGCGTCGTGGCCGGGCTCAATGACGTACGCCTCGCCAGGACCGATCTCGACCTCGGTCCCGTCCTCGTGCGTGATGGCCAGGCGACCGGCCTGGACAACGCCGACATGGCGAGCCTGGCAGCTCTCAGTTCCGGCGACCGGCTTGACACATTCCGACCAGCGCCACCCCGGCTCGAACGTCATTCGCGCGGCTGTCGTCGCGCCCATCCGCACCACAGCCACCTGCGCTTGTCCGGCGTCCTCGTCTCGTCGGGCGAGTCGAAGTCGCGCGATTGCACACCAGCCACGGCCGTCTCCTCTCCTCAATCGACCAAGACGACCCTCGCACCCTCAGGGCCGGCATTGCAAGCACTGCTGCACGCCCGGCAAGTAGCCGCATTCGCTCCTTCTCAAGCGACGCCCGGGTTCAGAGCGCGCGCTCGACTTTGAGCTCACCCGTGTCCACCGAGACGCGACTGCCGGGCGTCTCCGACGAATCCATCGCGGCGAACACCTCGGCGCCGGCCCGCAAGTCGTCCTCGCTGTCGAAGTACTGAAGGACGACGACTGTGCCCTGCGCTT
The DNA here is from genome assembly GCA_963805445.1 of Ilumatobacteraceae bacterium. Lineage (GTDB taxonomy): Bacteria > Actinomycetota > Acidimicrobiia > Acidimicrobiales > Ilumatobacteraceae > JAENVT01. Next base: position 13,640 of record CAWDUI010000019.1, read on the forward strand.
CGTCGAAGACCAGTTGGAGCTTCTTGATCGGCACCCCGGGCGGCGGACCCGTCTCGTCGATATTGGCCACGAGCGACTGCACGCGCTCCGCCGTCACATCGGTAAACCGCACCACACGCACGAACATGACCGTCTCCTCTCGTGAGTGACCGGACGATCCTCACGCCTCCACCGATGGCAATGCAAGCGGCCATCGCACGGGATTCACTGAGCGTGCCGAGCGTTGCTCAGCTCCGCCCCCCGGCGGCGAGGACCTGCGTGTCCTCACTGGGGCCGCTGCGACATTCAGCCGACGAAGGGCAATGACATACGCGGCGCCCGCCCGAACCGCGTCCGGGCTTCCCCCACCGTCGTGAACCCGACCGCCTCGTAGAACGCAACGGCTTGAGGATTGGCCACGACGTCGATTCGAGTCGCGCCGCGCGCGCGCGCAATCCGCTTGGCGTCTTCCACGAGTCGGCGCCCGACGCCAGCGTGCATCCGTTCCGGGTCGACGAACAGGCCGTCGAGCTCGCAGGCATCCGCAGAGCGCTCGAGCAGGACGGCAAGCCGACGATCTCGCCGTTCTGCTCGGCGACCCGGACAAGCCCCTCCGTGATCTGCTCGGCGGGCAGACCGAGCAGGTTCTCGGGTCAGCCGCGCGACGTCCGCGTGTCTCATCACCAGCACGTTCATCTCGTCTCGCGCCTCTACACGGTCAGCGACAGCCAGACGCGGTCTCGGAGCGGGATGCCGTCGACCGCGGCCTCCGGATAGCCGGTCTTTGGTGTGAACGCGTCGCGCTCCACGCGCAGCAGTCGGAAGCCGAGCAGCTGATAGAAGCGGAGCACCCGCGTGTCGGCGGCCGCGGTGGCCACGAGAAGTGTCGAACGGTGCTCCTCACGGCAAGCTGTGGCCGCGTGCTCCATGAGCAATCGACCTACTCCGGCGCCTTGGCGATCCTCCCGGACCGCAAGGCTCTTGACCTCTGCCTCGTCCTCGCTGTCGCCGGCGACAAGCTGGAGGTGGCCGATGACCGTGGCGCCGTCGCGGGCCACCAACACGCGCCCGAGAGCCCGGTACGTGGCCACGGCTGCCGCAGAGTCGTCGGCCAACGCAAACAGATCGGAGAGTTCCTCGCGCGAGCCCTCGAACCATTCGATGCTCGGTGGCGCGCCACTTCCGTGCGGCGCAGCGGCCTCGCTCGTCTGCGCCTGCGTGGTGGTCACGTTCGTGCCTCTCGGTCGTGCTGCGAGCAGCGTGGTTCAATGTGGACCATTGAGTCCATTCGTGCGCTGTCGCGTTACACAACGCGTCCGCGCGTGCTCCGCATGGGCGCGAAGATTGGCGTAGGCCGCGTCGAGCGCGGTCGCCAGCGGGGCGTGGTCGCGTCCGGCCTGGGTGAGGAGCAGACCGCCCTGGATTGAGGCGAGGGTCGCCGTCGCGAGCCCGTCGGGGTCTGCGGTCGGGTCGAGCTTGCCGGATCGCTGCATGGAACGCAGGCCGTCGCGCAGGCGCGCATGCCACTCCTCGAACGAGTGTGCGAGCGCGACGCGCGCGTCCGCGTCGCTCTCTGCCAACTGGCCGACGAGCGAGCCGATCGGGCAGCCGCCGCAGGCACGGCGCTCGACCTGCAGCGCGACGAGGGCGTCGAACCACGAGCGGATGGCCTTCCACCCGTCGAGCGCCGGCAGGTCGCTGAGCACGCCATCGGCGTTGTGGGCGACGACGGCGCGCAGCAACGCGCCGCGGTCCTCGAAGTAGTGATAGAGCTGGCTCTTGCTGGCGCCGGCGCGCTCGATGACGTCGTCGACGCTCGTCTCGGCGACCCCGCGCTCGTGGACGAGCTCCGATGCGGCGGTGACGATCCGCTCACGCGTCGCGCGACCTCTGGCGGTCTTAGGGGCAGCGATCACTGTGTCCGACCCTAGCCGCGTCGGTCCGGAAGGTGGGTTCACTGAGGGTGAACTCGATTCGGTCGGGCGACGCGTCGCACTTTCCGGGAACGTGCTGAGAGTGGAAACAGCGGCGCTCACTGCGGCTATCTTGCTGACTCAGCGTCACGAACGTACCTAATTTGCCACGGAGAGTTGTATTTTCTCAACAAATCTGGCACAGTTGCCGATGTAGTTGCGGCTAGGCGGGAAATTAGCGGAAGAGAGCCGGCCAATGCGCGAGTTCGATGAAGATGATGTTTCGGCGTCTCCTTACAGTAGGAAGGTAGGCGAACGCCTGCGGGTCATCCGCAGGCAGAAGCGTCTGTCTCTCCAAGAGGTCGAAGCGACCTCGAATGAGGAGTTCAAGGCATCGGTGCTGGGTGCGTACGAACGCGGCGAGCGGGCCATCTCGGTGCCCCGACTCGAGCGCTTGGCGAAGTTCTACAACGTGCCGGTCGACCAACTGTTGCCTCGGGAAGACATCACCGCTCCGGTCGAAGGTGACACCGCCGGCAAGAAGTTGGCCGTCGATCTGTTGAAGCTGAGCCAACTTCGCGGGCAACCGTTCGAGATGTTGGTGCGCTTCTTGAAGATGATCCAGGTGCAACGCCAGGACTTCAACGGCAAGGTCATCACGGTTCGTGGCGACGACACTCGAGCGATCTCGGCGATGCTCGACGTGCCGGTCGACCAGGTGGGCCAGCGCCTCGATGCGCTCGACCTGCTGTACCGTCCGATGTAGTGACTCCTCAGTCTGCCGGCCGACTCGTCGAGCCGTTCGGCGTCTACATCCACATCCCGTTCTGCAGACACCGTTGTGACTACTGCGCGTTTGCGACCTGGACAGATCGCGACCATGTGATCGACGACTACCTCGACGCCCTGCGTCGTGACATCTCACATGCGGCGCTCGCCCCGGTTACCAGCGTGTTCGTCGGCGGCGGCACGCCGACCGCGTGCCCGCTGAGGATCTCGCTTCGGTGTTGGCGGTCGTGCCACTGACACCCGGCGCCGAGGTCACGGTCGAGTGCAACCCCGACGACGTGACGGTCGAGATGATGCAGGTCTACGCAGCGGCCGGGGTGAACCGGGTCAGCCTCGGGGTGCAATCGATGGTGCCGGCCGTGCTCGCCTCGCTCGGACGCACCCACGTTCCGGCCAACGTCGAGCGGGCGGTCGCCGCTGTGCGGGCGGCAGGCGTTCCCACCTTCAATCTCGACATCATCTACGGCGGCGCGGGGGAGACCCTCGACGATTGGCGAACCACGTTGCAGAGCGTGCTCGCCTGGATCCAGCCTCACGTGTCCGCGTACGCACTGACCATCGAGGCCGGCACCCCGCTGGCCGAGGACCCGTCACGGCATCCCGACGACGACGATCTGGCCGACAAGTACGAGTTGGCCGACGAGCTGCTGACGGCCGCCGGGTTGGAGAACTACGAGGTCAGCAACTGGGCCGAACCTGGCCACGAGTGTCGTCACAACGTGTTGTACTGGCAGCAGGGCAACTACCTCGGCTTCGGCTCGGCAGCCCACTCGCATCGCGACGGTCATCGTTGGTGGAACGTGCGCACACCCGAGCGATAGTCGCCGCCGTGCGCGACAGCGAGCCGACGGAGGCCGCGGGGGAGAACCTCGACGATGAGACCCGGCGCATCGAGGGCCTGCAACTGGCACTGCGGATGAAGGACGGCGTGCCGGCCGCTGCGCTCGATCTCGATGGTCTGGACGGCCTGATCGTGAACGATGGCGAGCGTGTCCGCCTGACCCGACACGGTCGCTTGCTGGCCAATGAAGTGTCGCTGCGGTTGCGCTGACTGGTAGTCTCAGGGGCCTACACGGGCGTGTAGCTCAGTTGGTTAGAGTGCTACCATGACACGGTAGAGGTCCCGGGTTCGAGCCCCGTCACGCCCACCTAAAAGCCCTGCTCAAAGGGTATGTTTGGTGCAATTCAGCGGAGTCGGGCGGACTGCCACGGTCGGGTTGACACCTCAGACCTGGAGTGTGACACGGAGGGCGTCGGACCGTCGATCCGCGCCGGGTGCGCGGGGTGCCACGATGTTGTGATGGACACCCCGGCATCGGTTGCTGCGATCATGGGCCGGGTCGGTGTGTGGTGGGCTGTCGCGGGCGGCTGGGCGATCGATCTCTGGTTGGGCGAGCAGACACGTGATCATCACGACGTCGAGGTCGTTGTGAGAGGCGCGATCAGCACGTCGTTCATGCGGCGCTGTCCGGCGATTGGGAGCTGTTCGCTCTGGACCCACCCGGCGGTGGATGGCGATCGTGGAGCGGAGTGCCGATCGACGGGCCGGCATTCCAGCTGCAGGCCCGATCATCGTCCGGCGAGTTCGATCTGTTCACCGAGGAAGTCGACGAGACCCAGTGGCACTTCCGTCGTGACGACCGAATCACTACGGGATCAGAGGAGGTGATTGTGCCGACCGCGTGCGGGGATCCCGGTCGTTCGCCCGGAGATCCAACTTCTGTACATGGCCAAGTCGAACGAGCTCAAGAACGAGAGCGACTTCGAGCTGGTCAGACCGCACCTGACTTCGGACGCCGCTATCTGGCTGACGGATGCGCTGCAGATCACGCTTCCTGGACACCGCTGGCTGCAACAGCTCAGGTAGCTCCGAACTGCCGGTTCGCGCACGTTGTTCTGCGCTCGTCATCGCCCTTGCGTTGTCGCGCCGGACCGGACAATCGGCGCGATCGGACGTCGCTTCGTCTGGGGCTTGGCATCGTGCGACGCTCCCGGGTGCGCTCGCCGCTTGACACGCTCTGAGTCTCGGATGAGGATGCCCCGGGCCCAGCGAGCCGGCTGAGCCATGATCGGAAGTGACAACAGGGAGAGCGCACGATGGACTACGAATTCACGATCGCGGCACCGATTACCGAGCACGAGGCGCTCGAACAGGTCGCGCCATGGGTTTGCACGGGTTGGCGTTCGATGACGCCCACGAGGCCGACGAGACCCTCCACTGGCACGAGTTCGAAGCGGTCACCTGGGTGATCTCGGGCACCGGATCGTTCGCTGACGAGAACGGCAACGTGACCCACGTCGAGCCCGGATGCCCGCTCCAAGCGCCCGCAGGATGGCTTCACCGCACCCTTGCAGGCACCCGAGTCCGGGTGGTCATCGGTACGAATCTCCCGGGTGAGGTTGACCAGCCCGATCAACAAGGAACCCGCGGATCGCCCGGCGGCGCTCACGCCCAGCGTCAGCTCAGTGAGCAACAGTCGTTCAATGAGCTGACACAGAGGTCGAACCCGCTGCGAACGGCGGCGAAATCCGAACGGTCGACGTGCCCGAAGGGCCGGCCCGCAGGCCGGCCCTTCGGAACGAAGTCAACAACAAACAACGATCAGCCCTTGACGAGGTTGGCCTCGGCTCCGACCACGAACCAATAGCCGCCAGAGCCCTGGCCGTTGGTGTCGCCGGGAGCAGAGTCGCCCGAGAACGTGTAGAGCGGCCACTTGCCCGCCTCGAGCTGCTTGGTGCCATCGGGCCGAGTGATCACCGAGAACAAGCTCCCGGACAGGTTGCCGTCGACCTTCAGGTCACCGGTCACGAGAACCGGCGGCCACGTCGCCGCACAGGCACCGGTGCACGAGCTCGTCGAGTTCGAGTCCTTGGTAAACGTGTACAGCGTGCGCCCGCTCGGGTTGACGAGGATCTGGCCAAGGGGAGTCGTGGCGGTCTTGACTGCAATCGTCGCGGAAGTCGATGGGGTCGTCGTGGTCGCTGCGGGAGGCGGAGCCGTGTACGGGTCGGACGCGGCCGACTTGTTGCTTCCGCACGCGACGAGGGTCAACGCCGAGCCGGCGAGGACGGTGAGCAAGATCTTGCGCATTTCAGTTCTCCTTCTAGGAGTTGGGGTGGGGGTTCAGTTGGTGGGTTGGTGACTATCGGTACGCACGCCGTCGTCATTCGGTTCGCGATGCGTCGACTGTTGATCGCCGAGATCGACCGAAACTTGGATGACCTTGGACACGTCGTCGTTGACGCTCGCCGTGTCGCGGCCGCCCAGGGCGTCGATCTCGAGACGATCGAGCGACGCATCCGCTCCGCTGATGTTCACGCTCGGGTCGAGCCCGCGCACCGTGACGATGCCGCCGCCGTGGGCGCCGACCTTATGTGATCGTTGTCTTCCGTACCCGCGACGAGCACCTCGTCAGCGGTGCCGTCGGATGTTCCCGAGGGGCCTTCGAGGCCGACATTGACCGGGTGAGCCCGGTGCCGGTGAGGTCACCGATCTGGACGAGATCGGCGCCACCCAAGGTGTTCAGGTCGAGCCCCTCGATCGAGTTCATGATCATCGTGATGTTGCCGACGTCTCGTGTCAGCACGCTCTGCGAGCCGTCGGCCGAGACCGTCAGGCGCTCGGCGGCGGCGGCTCCGTTGAAGACCATGGTGTCGAAGCCGCGCTGACCTTCGACGGTGTCGCTTCCGTCGCCAGGGTTCCAGATGAACGAGTCGGACCCACTGCCGAGCAGTGCGACATCTTTGCCACGGCCGCCGGTGATGGTGTCGTTGCCGGCGCCGCCGAGCAACAGGTCGTTGCCGTCGCCGCCGATGATGGTGTCATTGCCGGGCCCGCCGTCCACGGTGACCTGATCGTCGGCGAAGCCGTTGCCGATCGTGACGGTGTCGTTGCCGCGTCCACCGGTGACGAAGATCTGGGTGAACTGGGTGCGGTCGAAGTTCTGCACGTCGCGCCGGTCGGTGGTGACACGAAGAACGTTCGGATCGTCTGCGCTCAGGGCGAGATCCACGCGTGGCCGGCATCGTCGAGGGTGACGACGAGGCTGTCGTTGGTCACTGTGGCGGAACTCGCCTGCGAGGACGCGTGGACCTGCCCGGCGAATCCGCCGAGCGCTACGGCTGCGGTGCTGCTGAGAGCGACGGATCGGGCCAGTCGTGCCGCGAGCGGAAGGGTTGTTTGCTTGATCATGGATGCTCCTATCGAGTCGTGCCGGTGTTCGGCGGCCGGCCGTTTTCGGCCGACAGGGCGAACTACGGACCGACTGCGGAGGGTTCTGTGCGATCTGTCACGCCCGGTCGAGCGCGGAACCTTCGAGCATGCGTAAGGCGGCGTGGCGGTAGGGTCGAGTGGCCACGCGGTTGCCCCAATCGTCGTTCGCTCGTCGTCTGCGATGGCGAGCAATTCTCTGGCTCGAGTCGGGTCGCTCGTCGCAGTACTCGCGGCAAGAGCTCGAGACCCAGTGCGTGCCAGTAACGCTGCCCCAGCAACTCCGTGGTGCTGAGGACCTCGTTGACTGCTGCAATCGCATTGCCGGTGTCACCGCGTGCGAGGTCGACGTAGGCGCATGCGAGCCGGCCATGCGCAGCCAGCTCGACACTTGTCTCCGGTCGACTCCGGAGCTCGTCGCGACAGTTGCCAGCCTTGGCGAGATCACCGGAGAGAACGGACGCGACGGCCGGCCGGCGAGGGCGTACGGGAACATCGACAACTCATGCTCCCTCGCATCGGCCACGACTCGACCGAAGAGCCCGTTTGCCAACGGCGTCTCGCCTCGGGCAAGGGCCGCGAACGCGCCGATCTGGATCGCGTGGGCGATGAGGTCGGGGTTCTGGGCTCACGGGCCGGAAGTGCTCCGCGGATCGAGCTTTCGGACGGAACGATCCAATTGGGCCATGCGGCCCGACGAGGACGAGCCGGACACTTGCCCGATGCTCGCATTGTCGAAGCCGGAGGATCGAGTGTGGTGTGCGGACTTCTCCGGAGTGATCCGTGGTCGCTCGTTGACAACCGGCGAGTTGGACGGCACGACAGTCGAGCATCCGCGCGGGTACCTGGCGAGCCTCGACCTCCTCGACGCCGACCAGGGGCGCTACCTGATCACGATGGGTGGGAACTCGGCGTCCATCGGTCGCTGGCGAGTCGACGGCCTCGGGCCGATCAGCCACAAGATCGCGGCGGGTCACGACGGCGCGGGTTACAGCCCCGATGGACGGTGGATGCTGCTGGGTGCCCCGGCGAATGATGGGACGGATGGATTCACCCTGTCGTTGTGGACCGCGGACACCGATCAGCAGGTCACCGAGTTGACCACGCCTGGCATTGAGGATGTCGTGTGGCTCGGGGATGGGCGGGTTGCCACCCTCTCCGAGGGTGGTCGGAGTGCCGCGTCATCACTCCGCAGTCCGGTGCTGTCAGCGAGGTCGTGATCCAACTCGACCCCGACTACCGGGCGATTGCGGCCGTCGGGGCCAACCGTGTCGCTTTCGGGTACGTCGACGGACACGTGGATGTCTTCGATGCCGGCACGGGCGCTCGAACCGTGCGCCTGCAACTGGTGAACCCGTTCAAGACGTTCGTTCCGCCGGTCGATCAGATCGCAGCCTCCGACGACGGTAGCCGGATCTACGTGACCGGTCAGGGGCTCTACGAGTTCGACGCAACGGACGGTCACGAACTGCGACACGCCGAAGGCACGCAGGCCACCTCGATCGCCATCAGAGCCAACAGTCCGCTCGCCGTCGGCTACATCGATGGCCGGATCGGTCTGCTCGACCCGACCGACCTCACACTGCGTCGCACGCTGCCGGGGCGCACAGTATCGCCTGGACGTTGCGGTACAGCGCTGACGGCCGGCTGCTGTTGGCCGGGGCAATTGACCAGACGATGTCGATGTACGACGTCGCCAGCGGGCAACGCTACGGCGACTCCGTGTCCATTGGCGATGCGGAGGCCGACCTGCGACCCGACGGCCGCGAGATCGCAGTCGCCAACCACGACGGATCCGGAATCACCCTGTGGAGCCTGGACCCGACCACATTGACCAAAGCCGCCTGCCAGATCGCCGGGAGGAACTTCAGACCCACGCCGAGTGGGACGCGTACCTCGGCGACCTCGGCCAGTACCGAACGACGTGCCCCGAGTTCGCACCAGGGTGACATGCGGGACGGGACCGGCGTGCCTGCCCTGATCCCGCTCGTTGCGGCTGGCATGCTGGGGTGCATGACCGTCATCAAGATCAACGCCCTCACCGTGCCCGCCGAGATGGGTGAGGAGGTGGCTCGTCGATTCGCCGCTCGACTCGGCGCTGTCGACGATCAGAAAGGGTTCGAGGGGTTCGAACTGCTCCAGCCGTCCGACGAGCGCACGACGTGGCTCGTCGTCACCCGCTGGCAGGATGACGCCTCGTTCGAAGCATGGCGTTCGTCGCCCTCCTTCGCTCACGGACATCGGGGCGATGGTGGCGACAGCCGGCCACCGATGCCCATCCAGGCCGAGCTCTGGTCATACACCGTGGCAGTGAGCTCGAAGGGCTGACGAGAACTCGGGTCGCTAGGCCGAAGGGTTAGAGCCAGGTGGAGCCGGGTATCGGTACGGCAAGGAGATTCTTGTGATTGTCGTATTTGTTGTCGTCGTCGTGGCCATTGTCGCCGTTCTGATGAAGCGCCAAGCGAATCGAAAGGCCGTGGAGCTGCGCAACCAGGCTCAAGAACATCGTGATGAGGCCAAGGCCAGTCAGCTCGCCGCCACGCAACAGGAGACCCAGGCGAACGCCATGGCTGCCAAGGCCAAGGGTGACTTGTTGCTGGCCGAACAACAACGAAGCGCGGCGGCCGTCAAACGCGAAGTCGCTGCGGATCTCAATGTCCGTGCTGACAACATCGACCCAGACGTGGCGAACACACCGAGTTGACGGCTGTTCGATCGCGGTTGGCGAGGCGACCCTTCGCTCTCGCCAGCCGCTGATCGATGCCCTGTCAGGCGTCAGTAGTCGCCGGCTTCGCCAGCACGAGGTTTGCTGCCGGCACGTCGTAGCTCTTGTCGTTGACGTCGAGCTCGGTCTTGTCGCCGACCAAGTGAGCGCGAGCGGCGAGCCAGTCCTGTCCGGCGACGAGGCCGTCGATCACGATCTCGCCGTCGATGAGGGTGTCGTCTCCCGGGCCACCGTCCAGGGTGTCGATGCCTGGGCCACCGATGAGCACGTCGTCGCCGGCGCCGCCGGAGATCGAATCGTCGCCTTCCCCACCGATCAGGACGTCGTCGCCGGCGCCACCGTTGATGGTGAGTGCCATCGAGCCGGCTGAGACGCCCGATGCGTCGACCACGTCGTTGCCTGCGCCGGCCGAGACCGTGAGTCGATCGAGGGCCGGGTCGGCGCCGCTCACTGTCACACTGGTCGCAACCCCAACGAGCTGGATATCCGAGCCCTGCCCGGCGACGACGATGACGTCGTCGCCTGCCGAGCCGTCAACGCTCACGGTGTCGGGAAGGTTGTCGCCGATTCCGGAGCCGGGTGTCGCGGCCAGATCCGTGGAGATCTCACTGAGCGCTGTGCCCGTCATGTCGTGGACGAACAGGTTGTCGGCGCCTCTGAGAGCGTTGAGATTGATCTTCTCGACGCCGTCGGTGTCGAGCGTGATGTTGCCGACATTGCGTGTGAAACGAACCCGCTGCCCGTTTGCCGACACGTCGAAGTTCTCATTCACGTTCGAGCCGTTGAACAGCATCGTGTCGAAGCCGTCCTGGCCCTCGATCGTGTCGCTTCCGTCGCCAGGGTCCCACCGAAACACGTCGTCTTCGCTGCCGAGTACGACGAGATCGCTACCTTGCCGGCCGTCGACGAAGTCGTTTCCGTCGCCACCGAGCAGCACGTCGTCGCCGTTGGTACCCGAAATCGTGTCGTCGCCGGCGCCGCCGTCGACCGTGGTCTTGATGAGCGTCGCCAGGTTTCCAGTCGCCGAGAACGCGTCGTCGCCGCCATTGGCGTTGACGACCAAGTTCTCCATCGTGCCCATATCGATGCTGAATGGGGCCGGCACAATTCGATCGAACCGCACACGTGTGCCATTGGCGGTGGCCGTGAACTGCTCGGCGCCGTTGCCGCCGTTGACCTCTGTCGTGTCGACACCGACGCCGCCCTCGTCGAGATCGGTGTCGTCGCCGGGGTTCCAGATCAAGCGGTCGTCGCCGGCCTCGCCGAAGACCCGGTCGTCGCCGTCACCGCCCGACAAGGTGTCGTTGTCCGAGCCGCCGAACAACGCATCGGCGCCTCCCTTGCCGAGAAGCGTGTCGTTTCCCGCTTGACCCACGAGCGTGTCAGCGCCCGAGCCGCCGACAAGCGTGTCGTTGCCGGCTCCACCGAACAGATTCGCTCTCGGCAAGGCACCGAGTGCCTCGGCGAGCGAGATCGAATCATTGCCGGCCCCGCCGACCACAGAGACCGCCCTGGTGTTGGCGACCGTCGGTCTGCCGCCCGTGACCGGCACCGTGCCGTCGTTGACGAGAATGCTCCCTGCCACGTCGCGGCTGATCACGATGGAGTTGTCCTGCCCATCGCCAACCACGGTGAGAACCCCGAGGCTGAACGAGGCGGATACTCCCGTGCCGTTGGCCGCCGCGGCGGTTCCTGCTGACAGCGTGGCGACACTCATCGTGCCGGCGCCCATCACCGTGGCCGCACTCACGAACAGGCGCCCGGCCTTCCCTCGGCGTTGATTGTCCTTACTCGAAAGCATCTTCTCTCTCCATTGGTCGGGCGGCCATTGGTCGGCCGCTTCACCGACCCTCTACGCCCGGGGATCGCTGACGGTTCGCGCCCAATCACATGTTCTGGCTCGTTGTGTCAGAAGACACAACGAGCCTGGCGAGAGCCGAACAAGAGAGAAGAAGACCGCCTGCCGCCGTGGTCAGCGGTCGTCGTGCTTGATCGGGTCGTCCTCGTTGATCTGCCTGGAGAAGTCGTCGGCGGCGCCGTCGTCCTCGTCGGGCGGAGGATCCTCGCTGTCGATCGAGCTGCCTGGCACGCGCCGATCGAGCACCTCCGGGCCGCGCTGCGTCTCGGTGGCGGCGTCCGGCGGGGGAGCGACAAGGGTGACCCGGCTCATCGCATCGCCGAGCATCAACATCGCCGAGGTCAGCCGGAGGAGGCTGGTCGGATAGGCGAGCAGGTAGGCCGGCAGCGCCGAGCCGTCGGGAGCGAAGACGATCGAACGAACCCACGGGACGAGGTTGCCGAGCAGCGTGGCCAGACCGTCGATCGACCGCAGCATGTCGTCGAGGTGCTGCAGGGTTGCCGCGTCGCGGGCGAGCTTGGCGTCGAACTCGGCCTGATGATCTCCCACCCAGCCGGGATGGTCGTCGGCGAACCGGCGCACGTCGTCGAGGCGTTCGGCGATCGCTTGCCGGCCGTCCTCGACCACCGCGACGGTGGGGGCCAGGCCGCGTTGCAGCGCATCGAGGATGTTCACCCCGTCGGTGGCCAGCGCTTTCATCTGCTGGTAGTCGCTGGCGTAGGTGTGGGCGTAGTTCTCGAGCATCGGCCCGCCAGCAAAGAAATAGGTGATCCGCGTCATCGTCTCGTACGGCGACATGGCCAAGTTGAAGGTGATCCAGGCACCCTTCGCCACCGCAGAGCCGCCGTCGATGTCGGCGCCGAGGAAGCAGAAGTCCCTCCCGAAGCTGGGATCCATCATGTTGTCGAGCAGCGTCCTGACGTCGATCACCCCGGCCAGACCCTGCGCCTGCTGGCCGAGTGCGGCCTGCTGCGAGGCGATCCAGTTGGAGTCGAGCAGCCGCGGGTCGGGCTCGAGGCTACCGAGCGGGAAGGCGACCGGCGGGCGGTCGTGGGCGGCTGCAGCGCCGGCCGCCAGGCCGGCCGGTACCGGTGCACCGGGTGTTGCCGCCGCCGGCTGCGTCGGGTCGAGGTAGATGACTCCGGAGTCGGTGAACACGGCGGTCGAACCGGCGGGCAGGTTGCCGGTCGGCAACATCGCCATCTGCGCTGGGCGCAGCTCGCCGACCCACACCGGGTGGGCGGCACCGGCCCGCTCCACGCCGAGCGCCATCGTGAACAGCACGTCCAACGGCGATCCGGTGGCGGTCTGATAGGCCTGACCGAACACGCCGATGGTCGCCGTGCCGCTGCCGTACAGGTCGAGGTTCGGTAGCTGGTCGGCGACCTGGGCGGCGGTCCCGGTGACCGACCGGCCGGCGCTGTTGGCGACGAACACCGGCGTCGAGGCGGGCAGGCTCTCGATCACCTCTGGGAGCCCGCGACCGGTGATCACACCGCTGCGATCGTTCTCCAGCAACGATGTCGCAAACCTGCTCGCGTCGGGCAGCGACATCGAGCCTGGCGGCACGTTGGCCGGCGGAACAGCCCGGAGAATTTCCTCGAACGAGCGAGTACGCGACGGATCCGCCAGCCCACCGAGCGCCGGTGGAGCGGCGGAGTCGCCGAGCACGCCGCTGAACGCGGCGGTGCGACCCGGGTCATCCATCCACGGGAGGAACTGCCCGGGATGGATGGTGTCAGGGATCCCCGTGCCGGGCGGGTGGACGATGTCGAGCGCAGGGTCGAGCAGGCGGCCAGGCCCAACCGTCGGCGGCACGTAGGTGCTGCCCCAACCCCCGCCGAGCACCTGCACCTGCTGTGCCACGGGGGGAACCTGGAGCACCTGCGGAAAGGCTCCGGTCGCGGTCGGGCTGGAGGCCGGCAGGTCGAAAACCTGCGGGAACGAGCCGGTGCCGGGGACCTCGACGCGCACGTTGCCGGGCAACTCGGCCAGTGCGTCAGCGAGACCCGGCCGGTCGAGCACACCGTTGATCAGGCGCATGTCGTCGGGGCTGAGGATGTGACCGACATCGGAACCGGCATCGGAGGCTGCGATCTCCAGTTGTGACACGGCGCCGGCCAGCTCGGCTCGACCGGCGGGAGATCTCTTGGTGAACAACCACTGGAGATCTTCCATCTTGTAGAGGTGCGGCTTCCCACGTTCGGCGTTGCGGGCCTGGATGAGGATGCGCTCGAGCTTGAGTGCGTCGGCCGGCGCATAGATGGTGGCCCCACGGGCGCGAGCGATGGCGAGTCGCAGCGCTGACAAGGCCTCGATCAGACCGCCCTCTCTGCCGATCACGCTGCGGAGGTCCTCGCCGACCTCGGCGGCCATTTGCGACATCCGCCAGAACAGCACGTCGTCGCCATCGGTGGCTGTCAGCTGGTCTGCCCACTGCTCGAAGAACATGCGGTCGCCTTCGAACCAGGCCGGGGCTCGCTGGTAGGCGGTGGGTGCGGGCGTCCGCACGAAGGCGCCGAGCGATGCGTTGCTCCGCACCTCGCTCGCCGCCGCCAGTTTGGCCGCAGCCTCCAGTGCCTGCGTCGCCTCAGCCAACGCGGCGCGCCGGGTCAGCAGCCAGCGGATGCCATACAGCCCGAGCTTCCCTGCGTTCCTCACGAGCATCGCCAGGTTGAGTACGCCGGCGACGATGTCGGCGATCTTGGCCAGCGCGACCTTCTGCTCCATCTCGTCGTTCTGGTCGAGCAGGATCGCCATCCCGCTGACGGCCCGCTGGTACGGGTGCGAGAACTCACCGACGACCGCGGCGTAGTCGTTCATCGACGAGATCAGGAGTTCGCCCGCCTTCAGCGCTGCGCCCGTCGCTTGCTGCTCGGCCTCGCCGTTGAGTTCGAGCAACTGGGACCAGGCGATCTCGGCGTCGGTGCGGGCAGTCGCGGCGGTTGCGCTGGTCGCCGATCCGGTGACGTAGCCGAGGACCGACTGCTGGCGCTTCGCTTTCCTTCTCGATCGGCCAACCACGAACAGGCCTCCTGCCGTCATCGCCGCTCCGGTGCCGATCATTGCGTAGGAGAGCACCGACGGGTCGCTGCTCGCGTCCGACGGCGTCGCCACGACCGCCGGAGGTGCCGCCGCGGGTGCCGGTTGGACGACCACGGGCGCAGGCAGCGGTGCCGGTGCGGGTGCGGGTGCGGGTGCGGGGGCCACGACGACCGGCGCGTCTGTCGGCGGTGGCGTCGTGGGCGCGGCCGGGATGTCGACCAGGCCGAACGTGCCGGGGGTGAGCCCGTCGAAGGTCATCGGGGTGTCGTTGTCGCCGAACTGCACGCCGTCGCGTTGGACGAACACCTCCGGATACATCTCGGCCAGACCGGACCGATCCGCTCCGGCCAGGGTGGCAACGAACCAGACCCAGAACCCTTCATCGGAAGGGGCCGGGGCGCGCAGGGTGCTGGCGGTGCTGGGAACAGCCGTCGGAGATGAGCATGTCCGAGTGGAACTCCTGGAAGTTCTGCCCGGTGTACTGCAGGTAGGCGACATGGTCACCCGCTTGGCTGGTGTCGAGGCGCCAGGCCTTGTTGACGCCGGAGAAGTTCCCGCTCGACGGGGTGGGGTAGCGCGGATCGAAGCCGAGCAGCGCGACACCGCTGGTGTCCTCGGTCGTTGCCGCCGGCTGGCGCGGGCCGGCGAGGCGGACTCCGGTGATGGCGATTCCGGGCCGGAACGCCTCGGTGTCGATCTCGTATGTGGGCGGCATCACCCCATCCGCGGTCGAATCGAGCAGGCCACCCGCGCCGAACAGGCGGTCGAACACGTCGTCGTCGAGCGGTCCGGTCGTGGCATGCACCCACCCGGTGATGTCGGAGTCGCCAGGCGGCGTCGACGGCGGTGGCGAGCCGTCAGGCGTGGTCACGTCGCCGGCGGGGTCATCGACGGCGATGCCCGTCGGTGGAACCGTCCAGGCGACGGTGGTCGGCTCGGCTCCGGCTCGGCAAGCGAGCCAGGCGTCGATAGCGGTGACGGGGTCCGGTGTGCCTGGCGCCGGCGCACGGTCGGCCGCAGCCGGGGCCGCCATCGCCAGCACGATTGCTCCGACGGTCACAGTCAGCGCCGCGAAGGCGTGTGGTCGCTTCGTCACAGCGCGCCCTGCTTCGGTTCTCCGCAGTCGGTGAACCATTGGACGAGACCACCGTCGACCACCACGTGGGATTCGGCGTCGGTGAAGGTCGTTCCATCGGAAGTCGTTCTGGTCTGCACCGTCGTGACCCCGTCGATGGTTCGAGAGATTCCGTCGGTGATCCACTCCCATGCCCCGATTCCGACGATGGCGACGACCTCGATCGCGCCCTGGGGGATGACGAGGCTCTGCAATTGAGCCGCGCACATGGCGCTGTCGTAGCGGTCGAGCACGAACGGATGCAGGTGCTCGGCGAAGAAGGCCGAGTCGCCGGCGCGCAGCGCCGCGCTGAACGAGGCGAAGAACTGGGGCACGGCGATGTCGGGAGCGATGGTCGTGGCCACGACGGTCGACGTGGTCGGCAATGGCGTTGCAGCTCGCGGTCGCAGCGACGGCAGCCGTCGTGCTGCTCGACGCCGTGCTGGCCGGCGCAGGCACGGTCGGGGTGGGTTCGACGGTCGGCGCCGTGGTGGTCGAGACCTGAGCAGCGTTCGTTGATGCGGTGCCCGGTGACCGCGGACGGGCCGTCAGGGGAGTCGGAGGAGCCGAGAGCCAGCACCACGCCGATCAACGCGACGACGACGCCGCACGCCGTCAGCAACCATCCGAACCCCGACCCCCATCGGTTCACGAGTGCACAATAGCCGTTTGACCAGGCCGCCTCGATCCGTCTGTGGGGCTTTCCGGGACCGAGAGCAGGTGTCGCTATTCGGGTCTGTCAGGCGTTGCGAAGGTCGAAGACCAGCCGGCCCTCCACGGAGCCGCTGAGGACCTCACCCATCGCCTCGTTGACATCGTCGAGCCGGCGTGATTCACGCACGATCGTGGTCCGTCCTGCGGCGTGAAGGGCGAAGGTCTCAGCCAGATCGAGTCTGGTGCCGACGAACGACCCGACGATCTTGATCCCCTTCAGGACCGTCTCGAAGATCGGGAGCTTCATGATGTTGTCCTTGGGGAGCCCGACGAGCACGAGCGTGCCGTTTCGCTTCAGGCTGGCCCAGGCCTGCTCGCAGGCGACAGGCGACGCAGCCAACGCGATCGCGCAGTTCGCGCCGCCGAGGGCCTGGATCTCGTCGACCGCATCGTGAGTCTTGGAGTTGAACGTGTACTCAGCGCCGAGGTGCTTGGCGACCTCGAGCTTGGCTTCGACAAGATCGACCGCGGCAACCGTCGCGCCGGCGATCTTGGCGTACTGGAGCGCGAGGTGACCGAGGCCGCCGATGCCAAAGATGGCGACGAGGTCCGAGGAGCGGGCGCCGGACACCTTGACCGCTTTGTAGGTGGTCACACCGGCGCACGTGAGCGGCGCGGCGTCGAGCGGATCGATCTTGTCGGGGACAACACCGACGAACGCCGCATCGGCGACGGCGTACTCGGCAAATGCGCCATCGATCGTGTAGCCGGTGTAACGCGCCGACGGGCACAGTGTCTCCCAACCCGACGCGCATGCCTCACAGGTTCCGCACGCCCAGCCGAGCCACGGGAGGGCAACACGGTCACCTTCGCCGACGTGGGTGACGTCGGCGCCGATGCGCTCGACGATGCCGATGCCCTCATGACCGGGAATGAACGGTGGTGTGGGCTTGGCGGGCCAGTCGCCTCCGGCCGCGTGGATGTCGGTGTGGCACAGTCCGGATGTTTCGACACGTACCAGGACCTGGCCGGGGCCGGGTGACGGGGTGGGAATGTCTTCGATGACCAGTGGGTGTCCGAACTCGTGTACGACTGCAGCCTTCATGGCGACCTCCTCGATCGGCCCTGATTGTCCGCCGAGCAACGATCCGGCACCAGAGTCGTACGACCCTGAACCCGAGCCCGACCGATTCGGACTGCGAGGCGGGGACTTTTGGCCCTACGGGTGCAGCGATACCTGTGGTCTCGTGGACCGAGAACCGCAAACCCGACTGTTTGGAGGCAGCGAACATGACCACTGATCAAGCTGTTGCGCCCAGCAAGCCCGATTCGGCCCCCCACGATCGAGCTGATCGAAATGCTGCGCACGCATGGCCAGCGCGAAGGCTCGGCGCTCTCCTCGTACCAACGACTGGCCGAACAGTCCGACGATGAAGGCTTGCGCTACCTGGTGCGGCTGATCATGGCCGATGAGACCCGGCATCACCAGCAGATCGACGACATGTTGAACGACGAGTTGCACCCGTTCCGATGGTATGACGACAATCCACCGACGGTACCGACGATCAAGGTGCGTGAGGATCCGGCGCTCCGCGCCGAGACCGACAAGCTGCTTGCTTTCGAGAAGGACGACATGAAAGAGCTCCGCCGCCTCCGCAAGGAGCTGCAGTGGAGCCATGGGAACCCTCATGGGGATCCGCTGCTCCCGCTGCTCGTCGATCTGATGCTGCACGACACCGCCAAGCACATCGAGATCTTGAAGTTCATCCGGGCCCGCACTCGCCGCCCGTAGCGGACAACCTACGCTGCGGCGATGGACACCGCGAGATTGCAATTGACCACGGCGAACGCCATCATCGAGGGCGCTCTGGCCGCCTCGGCCAACGCCGGGTACCGACCGATGGGGGTCGTCGTGCTGGACGACTCCGGACACCTCGTCGCCGCACAGCGTCAGGATGGGGCAAGCATGTTCCGACTCGACGTGGCGACGGGCAAGGCATGGGCGGCGGTGGCGATGGGAGCGTCCAGCCGTCTGCTGGCCGAGCGGGCCGCCACCAATCCGAACTTCTTCGTCTCGTTGGCCTCGACGGCGGATGGGCGATTTCTGCCGCAGACCGGTGCGGTGCTGATCAAGGACGACGCTGGTCGCATCCTCGGCGCGGCCGGTGCGTCAGGTGGCACCGGTGATGAGGATGAGGAGATCTGCATTGCCGGCGTCGAGGCGGTCGGTCTGCACGCCGGATGAGCGAGTCACACTGAGGACCTTCGCCTCTGGTGATACCGCGCTGGAGGCTCGTAGCGTCGATCCCACAGCGGTCTCGACGTTCGGGACTCGAGCCATCATCGTTGTGATGAGAGGGACTCTCTTGAACAAGGCTCAACTGGTTCATGGGGGCGAGGCAGCGTCGGCCACGCGCGACCAAGCCTGGGTGGGGGCGGCGGCACTCTTCAGCGTGCTGACGACGGCGTTCGTTGCCATCGTCGCCTTTCGCATCGGGGGCGACTGGTTCAGCAATGCGGTCGATGACCTTGGTGAGGTCGTGGCCGCACTCGTGGCCGCAACAGCGTGCGCAGTGACCAGCCGCCGAGTAGGTCGCGCCAGCGCCGGGTGGGCGTTCATGGCATTGTCGAGCCTGTCGTGGGCATGCGGCGAGGCCATTTGGTCGTACTACGACCTGATCCGAGGGATCGAGCTCCCCTCGCCTTCAGCCGCAGATCTCGGCTTCCTGGCCGCCGTGCCGCTCGCAGTGGTCGGGTTGCACAAGATGTTTCCCCGCCCGCCACGACGTGGCACGCGGCTCGGGCAGGTACTCGGAGGCATGGTGGTGGGAAGCGGTGTGCTGGTCGTGGTCTGGGCCGTGACCCTGCTGCGTGACCCCCAGGGCAGCGAGCTCCTACAGCGGCTCGTCGGGCTCGCTTACCCGTTGGGAGATCTGATCATGGCCATGGTCGTGCTGGGCGCCTTTGCGAGAGGCATCGGCGACCGCACCACGATGCATCTCGTCCTTGCCGGCATCGTCTCGTTCACGGTCGCCGACACCTGGTTTGCTGTCGTCGTCACCGTCGGCGACTTCGGCCTGCCCTACTGGCTGGATGCGGGTTGGGTGCTCGGCTACTTCCTGATTGCGCTGGGCGCGTTGCGAGCCTCCCACGACGTTGGTCGGGTGACAGCTCGAACGGCGGCTGTCCAGTGGACCGGGGCGGCGACGTACCGCGGTGGCGCGCTACCGGTCCCAGCCCTGGTTGGCGGAAGCGTCGCGATCGCACCGACTCGTCGCGTCACCGGCAACGGTCAACATTGGCTGGCGAAAGCCAACACCGACCACCTCGTCAACTACGCGGCGATGTTCTTGGTCGCCGTCGACGCCTCGGTCGTGCTGTACGACCTCGGCTCGATCTTGAAGATGCTGGCCTGACCGATCTACGTCGCGAACAGAAAGCGGCGCGGGTCAGATCGGATTGTCGGCAGCGAGGATCACCCGGGCCCGCTGGGCCTCGTTGCCGGGCACGAGAACCGTCACGCCTGCTTCCCCATCGACGTTCAGCATGCCCCCCTCCACTTCGTCGACGATGATTGCCTCGATGCCATTCGCCGCGAGGTGCGCTCGGGTGACCTCGGCCTCACCGCGATCTTGGTAGGTCGCCACGACGACGGGCTCGGGGTGTTGTTCGGCATCTGTCATGGACGGGAGCGTACCCAGCGGCGTCGACGGGTAAGCGCCGGTCCGCACCGCGTCCGTGAGTCGCCAGCTGCGGGCCGATCGGGTCGCCCGGGAGTGGATGCCCTCGGACGAGCTCAGTCGGGCGCGATTTCGGTACCGCCGCTACTCACACCGCTACCAACCAGGGTCAACGGGTTCGATTTCGGAACTGGAAGTACCGAAATCGCGCCCAACGAGTGCTCGTCAACTGCGCGCCGCGTGTCATCGGCGAGTACGTCAGCTGCCTCTATCGGGCGTTGTCGCCGAAACGGAACTCGAGGGTCAGCTTGTCGAGCTGTTCCTTGACGTCTTCCTGCAGCGGGGCGCCGACGGCGGCGACGGAATCCGCCAATTGCTCGGGTCGGCTGGCGCCGATGATCGGACTCGTGATCACCGGGTTGGCGAGCACCCACTGCACGGCCATCGTCGCCATCGAGACGCCGGCGGCATCGGCGATCGGGCGCAGGTCGTCGATGGTCGCGAACATGCGGTCGTTCCAGTACCGCTCCTGGTAACGGCCGGCGGCCGACCCCAGTGTGAAGCGCCCGCCGTCGGTCGGCGCTCCCGGCCGGTGCTTACCGCTGAGGAAGCCGCCCGCGAGAGGGTTGTACGGGATCACGGCGATCCCCTCCTCTGCGCACAGCGGGAACAGCTCGCGCTCGTTTTCGCGGAACAACAGGTTGTAGCGCGGCTGCACGCTGATGAAGTTGGCAGTGCCGAGCACTTCGGCGCGGCCGATGCTGCGGGCCAGTTGGTAGGCCAAGAAGTTGCTGCAACCGACGTATCGCACCTTGCCCGACCGCACGACGTCGTCGAGGGCCTGCAGCGTCTCGTCGATCCCTGTCTCGGCGTCCCACGAGTGCAGCTGGTACAAGTCGACGTAGTCGGTGCGCAGTCGGCGCAGCGAGGCGTCGAGGGCGCGCATGATGTTCTTGCGCGAGCTGCCCGCGTCCCATGGCTTGGGGCCGGTCCGGAAGTAGCACTTGGTCGCCACGATGAACTCGTCACGGCGGGTACCGAACCAGCTCCCGACCAGTTCCTCCGTGCGGCCGAGAACCTCGGGCGGTGCGCCCAGCGGATACGCGTCGGCGGTATCGAAGAAGGTGATCCCGGCGTCGGCGGCCGCGTCCATGATCGCGAACGATGTCGTGTCGTCGCACTGGTATCCGAACGTCATCGTGCCCAGGCACAACCGCGAGACCTTGAGGCCGGTGCGGCCGAAGCGAACGTGCTGCATGTGACGACCATACAAAGGACGGCGCCACGAGGACGTGCTCTGCTAGCAAAGGGGCGTGGCGATCTTGCTGGCGGCGCTCTGCGCGGTGACCTACGGCTTGGCCGACTACTGCGGCGGCCGATCGTCTCGATCCGCTGGCCAGCACCATCGTGACGCTGGTCGGTCAGGCGACCAGCCTCGTTCTGGTGATCATCGCCGTGGCCCTGATCGGCACTCCGCTGGCCTCCGCGCACGATCTGTGGTGGGGGGCGGCGGGCGGCGCCGCCGGCGGGATGGCGCTGATTGCGTTCTACCGGGCGCTGTCTCATGGCGCGATGGCCGTGGTCGCGCCGACGACGGCGGTGATCAGCGCGGTGCTGCCGGTGATCGTCGGTCTCGCGCTCGGCGAGCGGCCGAGCGGCCCTGCCGTCGTCGGAATCATCGTTGCCTGCCTGGCGGTCGCTTTGGTCAGCGGCGCCATCGGGACCCGTCACCAGGCGACGAGGTTCTCGACAGTCGTCCTGGCCGCAGCTGCCGGTGTCGGATTCGGGTTCATCTTCGTCGCCTTTGCCCGCACCGCCGGTGACAGCGGTTTGTGGCCGTTGGTGTCGGCACGTGCCGCCTCCGTTCCGGTCGTGGCGGTCGTCGTCGGCGCGACCAGGCCGGGTCGCGGTGCGCTGCGCTCGGTCATCTGGCTGGTGCTCGCATCGGGTGTGCTCGACATGGCTGCAAACCTGTTCTACCTCGAGGCCAGCCATCGCGGTTTGCTCAGCATCGTGGCCGTGATCTCCTCGATGTACCCGGTCACCACCGTGTGCCTGGCATTCGGGCTGGATCACGAGCGCGTCAGCAGGACGCAGGCCGTCGGTCTGGCCTTGGCGGCGACCGCATTGGCGCTGGTGTCGTTAGGGAGCTGAGGACTCGACGACGGACTGCGATTCGCGTGCGCGGCCATGAAGATCCCCTTGCTCATCAGGCTCGGTTCGGCCTTGCGTCGCTCGATGTAGACATCGGCGCGCGCCGCGTGGATCGCCGGGTCGTCGGGTGCAGCCCAGCCGGCCAGATCAGCGAGGTGGCAGGCGAGTCGAAGATCGTTGTCCGCGACGGCCTGCTGGGCGCGGCCGATCAGCGCGCGCCGCCCCGCCACACAGGCTCGGCGATCGCCGTCGCCAGGTGCGCATCGGATGATGGCTTCAGTCGCGACGCTGCGCCATCCCACCATCCGCCGAACTGGCGCCAGATGTTGCGGATGACGAACTCGGGCTCGTCATACAGCGGGCGCAGGTACGGCTTGGCCAAGCGTGTCGGCCGGAACCGAGACCGTGTGGATGATCGTGTCGAGCGTCGCCCCTTGGTTCATCATCGCGATCACGTCGGCAACAAGGTGTTCCAGTGCCTCGGCGATGTCGCTGAGCACCATCGCGATTCGTGCCTGTCCGGCGATCGGCAGGCCGTGTGCCGGCACCAGCAGTTCGGGCCCGGCGGCGATCATGTCGCGCAGCGCTGCTGCCCACTCGAACGGGTAGCGCTGCACCTTCTGGGGGTTGCCGGCGTTGGGGAAGTTCCAGATCACGAAGTCGCCCGCCATGATCCACTTCCGATCGGGCAGCCAGGCCCACAGATGATCGTCGGTCTCGCCACGGGCGTGGTTCAGTTCGATCGTCGTGTCGCCGACCTGCAGCACGTGTCGGGCGTCGAACGTCTCCGACGGCCGCAGCGTCGTTGCCGGCAGGAATCGCCGGGCGTCGGCGATGGCGACCTGCGCACCGCCTTCCGCCTCGCCGATCGAAAGGTTCAGCTCGCCGGGGATGCCGCCGAACTGCCGCGAGTTGATGATGAGGTTCCAGTTGTTGGTGTAGTCGTAGCGATCGAGCCGCTCGGTCGACGTTCTCGTGCCCGATGACCATCGGGGGGGTCGGCAGCGAAGAACGTGCTGCCGCCGACGTGATCGGCGTGGCCGTGCGTGTAGACGAGGTGGCTGATCCGGTCGGCGCGCCACGCCTTCAGCGCGCCACCACCGCCTGGCCCGTGTGCACGCCCGACGAGTCGAAGCAGACCAGCCCGTCGCCGCTGTCGAAGGCGACACAGTGGCTGAAGCTCTCGACGATCGCCAGGTCTGCGGCGAGTTCACTCAGCTCGTTGGTGACCCGGTTGATCGGCTGGTCGACCACTCCGGAGTCGATGATTCGTGACGAGATGTCCAACAGGTCGGCCATGCCGACAACCGTACTCAGCCGGCGTCGTCGGGATGCTCGGCGAGGTAGGTGCGCGGCGTCGATCGGCTGCGGCTGGTCGTACCCGACGGGCAGTCGAACCGTGCCCGCCGACGAGCTGTAGAACACCTGCCACTCGTGATAGGCGCTGTACAGCTGCGGGTTGTCGCGCATGTTCTCGGCGAATGCCGTGACGGTGGCGACGTAGGTGTCGTTCGGGTTGTAGTCGTGCAGCGCCGCCTGCATGTCGGCGGGGCCGCCGCTCTGGGCGAGGTAGATGGCGGCGCCGATGATCGCGTCCGGGCGACCGTCGGATCGCCGGTGCAGCACTGTCCCAGGTGCCGGGCAGGAACTGCATCGGGCCCGACCGCGCCGGCCGACGACGTGCCGATGATTCGTCCCATGCGCGTCTCTTGCAGATGGATCGCCGCTAGCCAGTACCAGGCGATCCCGGTCGCTGTCTCGGCCGCGTGGTAGTCAGCGAGCAGCTCGTCGACCGAAAGCGGCTCGACGATCGTCCATGCCGGCAGCGTCGTCGCTCGGCGGAGCACGGGCTCGGGGTTCGCGGCCTGCCGTGCTTGACCGAACTGGCGGGCACGAACGATCCGCTCGACGAACGGTCGCACCTCGGCGGCGACGTCGGCGAGCACGGTGTCGTCGAGGTCGGATGGCGCGAGAGGTATCGGTAGAGCAATTGTTGGCGCACGCCGACGCTGCCATCGCCGCGCCGCTGCCAGCTCGACTCGACGTGCGCGTCAGGTCGGTGGCGACGTTCTGCCGCGTGATCGTGTCGGTCGGCGGCGACGACGAGCCTGCACTCGAGTCGTGCGTCGAGTCGTGGCTCGCACCGGTCGTGTGGACAGTGCGCTCGACGAGGTCCTGGCACGGATCGGCGCGCCGGGCAACCGGCGATCAACATCAGTGCCGTCGCGGCCGTTGTCTCGCCGGAGCCAGATCCGAGGCGCCAACGCAGCGCTGGACAGCTTCACCGTGCGAGTGTGGCACCCGGATCGTTACGAGCGAGGGAGGCCGAGGACGCGCTCGCCGAGGATGTTGCGCATCACGTTCGAGGTGCCGCCCATGATCGTGTAGCCGGGCGCGTAGCATCAGGCCCTGCGTCAGTCGGGTCCCACAGCGTCGCTTGCGCGCCGAGGGTGCGGGCGACGAAGTCGGCGACGCGGACTTCGTGCTCGGTGCAGAAGCACTTGGTCGCCGCGCTGAAACCCGCCGGCGCCTGCTTGAGCACCTCGCGGATCACCAGCATCCGCCCGATGCGGTAGCCGATCTCGAGCGCGGCGATCTCCTGGCGCACGAGCGGGTCGCGATCGGTCGGCGTGCTCGAGGGCCATCTGGTACAGCGCGTAGTTGGACACCAGCCGATCGATGCCGCCGCGCTCGTGCTCGAGTTGCCGCATCGTCTGTTTGAACGCCGCGCCCTCGACGCCGACGAGGTTGGCGACCGGCACGCGCACGTCGGTGAAGAAGACCTCGCAGAAGTGGCGGTTGGTCGTCATGTCCTTGATCGGACGGACCTCGATGCCCGGGCGTGTCCATCGGCACGATGATCTCGCTGATCCCGCGTGCGGCGGGCCCTTCGGTCGAGGTGCGGCAGATCAGGTAGCAGTAGTCGGCGACCTCGCCGAAGCTCGTCCAGATCTTCTGGCCGTTGATGACCCACGAGTCGCCGTCGCGGACGGCGGACGTCTTGCAAGCGAGCCAGGTCGGAGCCGGCGTCGGGCTCGCTCATGCCGATGCACCAGGTGGTCTCGCCGGACAGGATCTCGGGAGGAACTCGGCCTGCTGATCGGGTCGGCCGTACGTGATCAGCGACGGGCCCATCTGCCGATCGGCGAACCACATGGCCGCGATCGGCGCGCCGGCCTTGATCATCTCCTCGCCGACGATCAGTCGGTCGATCGGCGGCCGGCCGCCGCCGCCGAACTCGGTCGGCCACGTCATGCCGATCCAGCCGTGGGCGGCGAGCTCCTTGGCGAACTCCTTCGAGTAGCCATTGATCCACGAATCGTTGTGGCGGCCGTAAGGGCGACGGCTCGGCGGCGACCTGGCGGCCTGCTCGCGCAACTCGATCTGCTCGGGCGTCCATGAGAAGTCCATCGCTGGCGATGCTAGGTGTGCCGAGAATAGGAACGGAACTGATCGCTCGCCTATGTCGCGATTCCCTATCTCGCTCGGCTGGGGCTATCCTGTACAAGTCCGATACAAGTTCGCGAGGAGTGCCAGCGATGGCCAAGATCAAGGTCGAGAACCCCGATCGTCGAGATGGACGGCGACGAGATGACCCGCATCATCTGGCAGTTCATCAAGGACAAGCTGATCCTGCCGTACCTCGACATCGAACTCGACTACTACGACCTCGGCATCGAGAACCGCGACGCGACCAACGACCAGGTCACCATCGACTCGGCCAACGCCACCAAGCGGCACGGCGTCGCCGTGAAGTGCGCGACGATCACGCCCGACGAAGCCCGCGTCGAGGAGTTCGGCCTGAAGAAGATGTGGAAGAGCCCGAACGGCACCATCCGCAACATCCTCGGCGGCGTGATCTTCCGCGAACCGATCGTCATCTCCAACATCCCGCGGCTGGTGCCGGGGTGGACGAAGCCGATCGTCATCGGCCGTCACGCCCACGGCGACCAGTACAAGGCCACCGACTACAAGGTTCCCGGCGCCGGCACGGTGACGATGACCTACATCCCGGCCGACGGCAGCGCGCCGGTGGAGATGAAGGTCGCCGAGTTCGGCGCCGACGGCGGCGTCGCGATGGGGATGTACAACTTCAACGACTCGATCCGCGACTTCGCCCGAGCGTCGCTGCGCTACGGCCTGAACCGCAACTATCCGGTGTACCTGAGCACCAAGAACACGATCCTCAAGGCGTACGACGGCCAGTTCAAGGACATCTTCGAGGAGGTCTACGAGACCGAGTTCAAGACCGAGATGGACGCCGCCGGCCTGACCTACGAGCACCGCCTGATCGACGACATGGTCGCCGCGGCGATGAAGTGGGAGGGCGGCTACGTGTGGGCCTGCAAGAACTACGACGGCGACGTGCAGTGCGACACCGTCGCCCAGGGCTTCGGCTCGCTCGGCCTGATGACGCGCGTGCTGATGACCCCCGACGGCAAGACCGTCGAGGCCGAGGCCGCGCACGGCACCGTCACCCGTCACTACCGCGAGCACCAGAAGGGCAACAAGACCTCGACCAACCCGATCGCCTCGATCTACGCGTGGACGCAGGGTCTCACCTATCGCGGCAAGATGGACGGCACGCCGGACGTCGTCGAGTTCGCCGAAGCGCTGGAGCAGGTGTGCGTCGAGGCCGTCGAAGCCGGCGAGATGACCAAGGACTCGGCGATGCTGATCTCCAAGGATGCCCCGTACCTGACGACCGAGGAATTCCTCGACGCCCTCGATCGGCGCCTCCAGGCGAAGATGGCCTGAGCCGGACGGCGCCGTGTTGTACGGTCGGGGAGTGATCCGCCGCCCGTTTGGCGGCGTGTGTCCTCGAGGACAGAGGAGTCGGAGATGGTGACGTGGGAGGCCCCTGGCCCGGGGTATTGGGAGCTCGATCGGTCCCATTTCGTCGGTGGCCAGACCCCAATCGTTCGACACATCCAGACCCGAGCGATGCCGGCCGGCATGCGCAGGGTCTTCGCCGAGCTCGGTACACCCGCCGACACGCTCGACTGCGCGTTCGTCAACGGGTTCATGTACACCCGCCTGCGACCACTGGTCGGCGCAGACCGGCCGGCGAAGAAGCTTCCGCCGCCATTCGTGTTGAAGGCCGTCGGCCGCTTGCACCCGAAGTTCCGCCAGCGCACCAAGACCGCCCAGAAGGTGACAGCTCGAACGGCCGTGGCGAAAGGTCATCGCCGAGTGGGAGAACGGTGGACGGGCCCGCATCGAAGCGCGCAACCTCGCCATCCAGAAGGTCGATCTCGCCGAGCTCGACGACGCCGACCCTGATCGAGCATGTGCAGGAGGTCTGCTCGAGCATTGCTGCGCCAGCTGGGAGCATCACCTCTGGTTGCACGGCTACGACCTCGGGCCGATCGGCTGTACCTGTCGGGGTGCCGCGCGTGGGGGGTCGAGCCTGCCGAGGCGATCCCGTTGCTCGAGGGCGCGTCGCCGTCGACGTCGGAGCCGCATGCACGTACTCGGCCGCGCTTGCGCAGCCGCCGTCGAGACGTCCGGTGCGTCGCCGCGCAGTCTCGACGATGTGCGAGCCATCGGCCCCGAGATCGCCGGCGATCTCGATCGGTATCTGGAGTACCGCGGGGCCATGATGGTCAGTCGCTACGACATCGACGGCGTGACATTGGCCGAGATGCCCTGATGTCGTGTTGGCGACGATCCTGGACGGGCGAGCGCGTCTGGTTGGCGATGGGTTGCGGTACCGGGTCGAGCTGCATCCGGTCTCGCGTCCCGGCGGCCAATCTGGACGATTTCGACTTCAGGTTGGAAGAAGCCCGCTCAGCGATGAATCTCCGCGACGACAACGGGCCGACCACCGCCGAGTGGCCTCTCGGGCTGCTGCGGTTGGCGATGCTCGAGGTCGGACGGCGGATGGCTGCTGCCGGGCAGCGGCATCGACCGGCCGATGCGCTCGAGCTCGAACCTGCACGAGATCTCGCTGACCACCATCGCCGGCGAGGGTCCAGGCGCAGCCGAGCTCGCCCGCCGGCGGGCCCACCGCCAGGCCTCGCCGCGCTCGCCGCTCCGATGCAGCCTCGGTGAGCCCGGAACCGCGCGCCTCCGCTGGAGCTGTTGCCGAAAGCCTTCGCGGACGGCGTCCGCATGGTGCAGATCGTCGTCGAGCAACTGGGCATGAGTGGCGATCGTTCGACCGGTGGCCTCGCAGGGAGTCGGCGTCGGTGATCGCATCGTTCCGCGGCCGCGCCTGCCGGGCCGATTCGCCCGAGCAAGCGATCGATCGCGCTGCGAGCCGCGGCGACGTGCTGGTGGTTCCGTGCACGACGCCGCGCGTACAACTCGGTGCTCACGCTTGGCCGGCGCCATCGTGACGGCCGAGGGCGGGCCGCTGAGTCATGCTGCCGTCCTAGCCCGCGAACTCGGGATTCCTGCGGTGGTCGGGGCACGCGGCGCGTTGACCGAGCATCCCCGACGGTGCATCGATCGACGTCGATCCGGTCGCCGGCGAGGTTCGAATCGTCGCCGAAGCGTAGGCCGGCCATGTCGGGGATGGGAGACTGACGCGATGCGCGCCGTCGTCCTTCGTTCACATGGTGGTCCTGACTCGCTGACGATCGAGGAGGTGCCCGATCCGGTCGTGGTCCGGAGAGACGTGGTCGTACGTGTCGCGCGCAACGGCGCTGAATCGCGCCGACCTGTTGCAGGTCGATGGGCATGTATCCCGAACCCCCGGCCTGCGGCGCTGGAGATTCCTGGTCTGGAGTTCTCCGGCACGGTGCATGCGGTGGGCGAGCGCGTGACGATGTGGAAGTCCGGCGATCGAGGTGATGGGCATCGAGGCCGGTGGGGCGTACGCCGAAAAGATCGCCGACGCATGAACGCCAGTTGATGGCGCGTCCCGGCAGCTGGTCGGGGTCGCCGACGCGTGCGGCGATCCCCGAGGTGTTCCTCACCGCGTGGGATGCGCTGGTGGTGCAGGGTGGGCTGACGTCAGGGTCGCTGGGCGCTCGTGCACGCCGGCGCCTCGGGTGTCGGCACCGCCGGTATTCAGATCGCCAAGGTCGATCGGGGCGCGCATCGCCGTCACGTGTTCGGCCGGCAAGATGGACCTGTGTCGTGTCGCTCGGTGCCGACCTCGTGCTGGAGCGATCGCCGGCCGCATGGCTCGGTCGAGCGATGGCGGCGGTGCCCGACGGGTTCGACACGATCCTCGATGTCGTCGGTGGCGAGGAGATCGAGCGCAACCTGCAGGCGGTGGCGCTGAAGGGACGCATCGTGCAGGTCGGGTTGATGGGCGGCGGCACCGTGCCCGGTCAACGTCTTCGCCCTGATGGGTCGCCGGGCGACACTGGATCGGCACCACGTTGCGTGCCCGGCCGATCGAGGAGAAGATCGCCCTGACGCGCCGCTTCGCGGCCGAGATGCTGCCGCTGTTCGACAGCGGACCGTTGAAGCCGGTGATCGACAGCAGATTTCCGTTCGACGGATCTCCGACGCCCACCGGCACATGGCCGCCAACGCCAACGCCGGCAAGATCATGATCGACATCGGCTGATCGAACCCAGCGTTTGTGAGTTGCGGCCCCGATGCGGGGCCTGCGCCGTCAAACGCTGTGATGGATCGGGCGGTCAGACCACCTTCACGGTGCGGGTGTGATAGCCGGTGGCGCCATCAGGATCAGGAGGGGCGACATCGGCCGTTTGTGTTTCGCCGTTCTTGTCGGTGGCGCGGACCTGGATCGTGTGCTTGCCGGGTGTCGCGTCCCAGTCGAGCACCCATTGCCGCCATGCATCGTCGGTGACGTCGCTGCCCAGGCGAGCAGGTTGCCAGTCACCGTCGCTGATCCTGACCTCGACCTTGTCGATGCCGCGATGTTGGGCCCAGGCGATGCCGGCGATCTTCGCGCTTCCCGCGGTCACCTTCTCGCCGCCGACGCGGCACGTCGATACGTGATTGTGTCTTGACCGGTGCGTCACGCGCCCAACCGCGCGGGCACCCAGAAGCCCTCGGCGTCGTCCCAGTCGGTTCAACTCGATCTTGCTCAGCCACTTGGTCGCGCTCACGTAGCCGTAGAGGCCCGGGACGACCAGGCGAGCGGGGAAGCCGTGCTCGAGCGGCAGCGCCTCGCCGTTCATCCCGACGGCGATCATCGCGTCGCGACCGTCGAGAGCGACGGCGACGGGAAAGCCGCACGTCCATCCGTCGAGGCTGGTGCTGAACACCTGCTCGGCGCCGCTCTGCACCCCTGCCTCGTCGAGCAAGTCGGCGAGCATGCACACCTTGGAACGACGCGTTGGAGATGTATTCGCCCCCGACCTCGTTCGACACGCAACACAACGTGACGATGCGTTCGGCCTGCGGACGGGCGAGGAGATCGGCGTATGTCAGTGTCAGCGGGTTGTCGACCATTCCACGGATTTCGACCTTCCAGCTCGACAGGTTGATCCGCGGGAAGGAGAGGGCGGTGTCGATGCGGTAGAAGTCGCCGTTGGGCGTGATGAACGGCGTGACCGGGCTCACCGTTGCGTCGGCCGGTACCGAGACGGTCGTCGGACTGATGCTGCCTGTTGGTCCGGCCGCCGGAGGCAGCGTGTCGGGTATCGCGGCGCGGATCGACTGCACACGTCGGCGTTCGACGACCTCGGCGATGCCACCGGCGACGACCGCGACGGCGGCCGCCGAGCCCGTCGACACCAGGAAGCGACGCCGGTCCCATCCGAGCGGCACCCGCGACGGACCGGGTGTCTCGATTCGTTGCGGGCACTCTCGGGTTGAGCAACGCACGACAGCACGGCGATCCCGCTGACCGCACCGAACAGCGACGGAAGCGCCGCGGAGGCCGACTCACCCGGGCGATGCCACGCCGCCAGCGCGCCGACCAGGCCGAACAGGCCGATGCCGACGAGCCCGGCGATCTTGCGACGAACGGCGAGGAAGCCGACAATCAACGAGGCGATGGCCAGCACGACGATGATCCCGGTTCGCAGCGCCAACTTGTCGTTGGTCCCGAACCATTGGATTGCCAGTTCCTTCAACCACGGCGGCGCTCGGTCGATGAACTCGCTTCCGACCGCATCGATCGGCGACACCACATCGAGGATCCCGGCGACGAGCATGCCCGTGGTGACCGCGACCGCGCCGGCCACGAGCCCGGCCGACGTGCCGAACAAAGGAGGCATCGAGCATCGTGACGGGGGAGCACATCGGCTGATTCGGTCATGCTGGTTCCTTTCGCGGGATCGAGGAAGCGCACATCGCCACCGGTGCCGGTGGCCAACCAGATGCGTCCACCGTGTGACTCGACGAGGGCGCGGGCGATCGCCAGGCCAAGGCCCGTGTGACCGGTGCAGCGTGTTGCGCGCCGGGTCGGCGCGGGTGAACGGTTCGAACGCCTGGTCGCCGGAAGTCGTCGGGAAAGCCGGGGCCGTCGTCGTGGACCGCGACCTCGAGTGTCGCGGCCGGTCCGTCACGGCAATGTTGACCGCCTTGCCGGACGGACTGTGACGAATGGCGTTCTCGAGAAGGTTACGCAGCACCCGCGACAGGTCGGTGGTGCTGGCGACCACGACGGCGGGTCCGTCGGACTCGAGCCGCACGTCGCACATCGAGTCGGTGGGCAACGGGGGACAACGCTTCGACGGCTTCGTGGGCGAGCTCGGCGATCGACACGGTCGTGCGCTCACGGTTGCTGTGGCCGCTCTCGATCCTGGCGAACTCGACGAACTGGTCGAGCAGGCCTTCGATGTTGTCGAGTTGTCCGCCGATGATGCCGTAGTAGCGACTCGGGTCCGGTGCCACGCCGTCCTGCAAGCTCTCGACCGCAGCGCGCATCGCCGACAGGGGCGTGCGCAGGTCGTGTCCGATGCTGGTGAACATCAGCTGCCGGGCGTTGCCGCGAGCGCGCAGTTCGTTCGGCTGCGGCGTCGTCGAGGGCAATCACCATCGAGTCGACGGCCCTGCGCTGTGCGCCGACCTCGTCGCGTCGCACGATACCGGTACGTGCCGTGAAATCGCCGGCGGCGACTCGCTCGGCAACCTGCCCGACCCGGGCGATGTCGGTCGCCAGCGGCCGGGTGAGCTGGGTGCCAACCGCCAGGGCGATGCCGCTCGACAGGGCGAGCACGACGAGGAACAGGCGGTAGTCGTGCGACGACAGGAACATCGCGTTGGATGCTGCCGATGTCGACGCCGCACCGAGTGTCAACGAGCACAGGCCGACCAGCAGCGCTGCTCCCGCGACGCTCGTTCGCGTCGAGACCCACCGGCCGAGCAGCGGCACCAGGACGGCAGTGATGAGCGCCGGAGCACCGAGGATGATCATGAGGTGCCAACGGTCGTTGCTGTCGGCGGCCGCAGGAGCATCTCGGCGAACACCATGGCCGCGAAACGAAGATCCACCAGCCAGACCGATCAGTCGCCAACTCATGGCTCGAACCGGTATCCGACGCCCCACACTGTCGTGATCCAGCGGGGATTCTCCGGATCGTGTTCGATCTTGTGGCGAAGGCGCCGTACGTGCACGGTGACGGTCGCAGGGTCCTGGTACTCGGGCGACGAGTCCCACACGTGCGTGCAGCAGCTGTGCTCCGCGAGAACACCTGGCGTGGGCTGGCCGCGAGGTATGTCAACAGATCGAACTCCTTCGCCGTGAGCGGAACGATGTGCGCATCGAGTGTGACCTCGCGCGACTGTGCGATCGATGACGAGGCCGTCGAAGCGCAGTGCCTCGGAGACGCCGGTCGAGGGCTGCGCACGTCGCAGCACGGTGCGCACGCGGGCAACCAATTCGCGCGGTGAGAACGGCTTGGTGACGTAGTCGTCGGCGCCGAGCTCCAGACCCAAGCACACGGTCGGCCTCGTCGACCCGGGCGGTCAGCAGGATCACCGGGATCTTGTCGGACCGATCGCCCGCAGCACCTCGAGCCCGGAAAGCCCGGGCAACATGATGTCCAGCACGATGAGGTCGGGATGGAACGTCGTCACTGCCTCGGCGACCAGGTCGCCGCGATCGAGCTCGTGTACGACGTAGCCGTCGCGTTGCAGGTACTGAGCGACAACCTCACGCACGGTCGGTTCGTCATCGACGACCAAGATCCGCGCGGCGCTGTTGTTCACATGTTCACCATACGGAGGCTGCAGGGTGGTGGAAATGGCAGCGGTCGGGAGTTTCTCGGATGTTTCGATTCTCTGGACGGAGCTGAGAGAGACCGGTTCGGCCGCGTTCAGCGGCTCGACATCGGCACGTAGTCGCGCACACCGACGCCGGTGTACCACTGGCGAGGTCGGCTGATCTTCTGGTCCTTGTCGCCCAGCAGCTCCTGCCAGTGCGCCAACCAGCCGACGGTGCGCGGGATGGCGAACAGCACCGTGAACATCGCCACCGGGAAGCCGAGCGCCTGGTAGATCAGGCCGGAGTAGAAGTCGACGTTCGGGTACAGCTTGCGGCTCGATGAAGTAGTCGTCGCTGAGGGCGACTTCTTCGAGCTTCAGGGCGATGTCGAGCAACGGGTTCTTGCCCGTGACCTCGAACACGTCGTATGCGGTCTTCTTGATGATCGTCGCCCGCGGGTCGTAGTTCTTGTACACCCGGTGGCCGAAGCCCATCAGGCGGCTGCCCGTGCCCGCCTTGACCTCGTCGATGAACGCCGGCACGTTGTCGATCGATGCCGATGTCGGTGAGCATGCGCACGACCTGCTTCGTTGGCGCCGCCGTGCAGCGGGCCATACAGCGCCGATGCCGCCGACGCTGCTGCCGAGTACGGATCGGCATGGCTGGACCCGACGACGCGCATCGCCGTCGTGCCGCAGTTCTGCTCGTGGTCGGCGTGGAGGATGAACAGCACGTCCATCGCCCGCTCGAGCCGAGGATCGACCTCGTATCGAACCGATCTTCCACATCATGTTCAAGAAGTTGGCGGGGAAGCTGAGGTCGTTGTCGGGATAGACGAACGGCAGAGCCGACCGAGAACCGGTAGCACATCGCCGCCAGGGTCGGCATCTTGGCGATCAGTCGCAGGATCTGCTTGTCGCGGCTGTCCTTGTCGTGGATGTCCTTCGCGTCGTTGTAGAACGTGCCGAGTGCGGCGATCGCGCTGACGAGCATGCCCATCGGGTGCGCGTCGTAGTGGAAGCCGTCGACGAAGCGCTTGCGCATGTTCTCGTGGATGAACGTGTGGGTGGTGACATCGTGCTTCCACTGTTGGAGCTGCGCGGCGTTCGGCAGCTCTCCGTTGAAGCAGCAGGTAGGCGACCTCGAGGTAGGTGCTGTGCTCGGCGAGCTGCTCGATGGGGTACCCGCGGTAGCGGAGGATGCCGTGCCTCGCCGTCGAGGTAGGTGATCGCGCTCTTGCAGGCCGCGGTCTGCATGTACGCCGGGTCGTAGATGAACAGCGACGGATCGAGCTCGCGCACCGCACGTGGCAGGAAAGACGCCGTCGGTGATCGGCACGGTCACCTGCTTGCCGGTGCGATCGTCGATGATGGTGATGGTGTCGGGCATGTTGTTCCCTCTGTGACACGGGGTGGTGGATCCGGGGCTTGCTCCCCGTTCGCGAGACTACCCGTGGCGAAACCTCATATCGCATTGCGGAAGTAGGCTCTAGGTGTGTCCAAGCCGATCACTGTTGGGGTCCTCTCCCCTGTGACGGGCGGCTTCTACTACGGCATGATCGTCGCAGGCATTGCTCGTGAAGTGGCTGCGGCGAACGGGCATGTCGTCTTGATCCAGACCCTCGACGCCGGCCTCGGCAGTGACGAGGTTGTGTCGGCGCCCGACTTCGCAACTCCGACGGCTTGGGATCACATCGATGGCATCATCTCGATCGCGACCGCCACGCATCGCAACTATCTGTATCGCCTTCGTGCTGCCGGCAAGGTCATCGTTCTGGCGAGCGACGAGGTCGACGGGTTCGCCGCGCCATCGGCCACTCCGGACAACGCCAGTGGTGTGACCGACGCCGTCGCTCACCTCTTCACGCACGGTCACACGCGAATCGGATTCGCGGCGAACCTCATCCAGCCCGACATGCGTGCCCGTCACGCTGCGTATCAGGCAGCGATGCTGGCCCACGGCGTCGAGCCCGACGAGAAGTGGTTCTTCGACGCCTTCGACAACGGCGAGCTCGGCGGCCGCGATGTCGCCCAGCAGATCGTGGCAGCCGGAATGCCAGTCACGGCGCTGGTCCTGGCGACCGACCGCAACGCGATCGGGTGCCTCGAAAAGCTTTCCAACCTCGGCATCTCGGTGCCAGGCGATCTCGCCCTCGTTGGCTTCGACGGTCTGGAGGCCGGCTCACACACGAGTCCAACACTGTCGACGGTTTCGCAACCGTACGACGAGATCGGCGCCTCGGCCGCCCGGCTCGTGCTGTCCATCCTCCGCGGCGACGATGTGGAGCCGCGCGTCCACCTGTCGCCATCGCACTTCCTCCCACGCGGCTCGTGTGGTTGCCCGGATGACGACGCGTCATTGCCGGCCGATGCCAAGTTGCGTTACTGGCGCGATGAAGCGAAGATGCGCTTCGATCGCAGCACGATGCGCGAGAAGTCGATGCGCGAGCAGTACCAGATCAGCATGCAACTCCTCGACCGCGAGCGAGCGGACCCGCAAGAGCTGCATTGGCTTGCCGCGACGGAGGTGCGCGGCGCCTGCCTGGCGCTGTGGGATGGTGACCCGTCAGCGGGTCGCCTGCGGATCGTCGGCGTTCACGATC
This sequence comes from Ilumatobacteraceae bacterium, assembly GCA_963805445.1. Classification (GTDB taxonomy): domain Bacteria; phylum Actinomycetota; class Acidimicrobiia; order Acidimicrobiales; family Ilumatobacteraceae; genus JAENVT01. Next base: position 49,443 of record CAWDUI010000019.1, read on the forward strand.
CCAACCTGGCCTTGCCGAGCCTCGTCGGTACCGTGTGCACCGTCGAGCAGTTCCCGCCGACCCGCCTTATTGATTGCGCCGATGCCCGGCTCAACGAGGTGACCATTGTCGTGCCCGTCAAGGCCCGTGGCCTCGACTTCGGACTGCTGGCGGTGTCGGGCGAGGTCGACGCGCTGTCCACGAACGGACGCGAGACCCACAACCAGTGGGCGGCGTTGCTGACGGCCGCGCTCGAACAGCAGAACCTCGTCCAGAACGTGCGGATCAGCGAGGAGCGGTACGGCCTGTGGGCCGACGCAACCAACGACGGATTGTGGGACTGGGACCTGACGACCGGCAACGTCTACTACTCCGGTCGGTGCATGGAGCTGCTCGGCCATGCCCACCGCGGCAGCGAGGCGGGCTCGTCGGTGTGGTTCGATGCCATCCACCCCGACGACCTCGATCGCGTTCGCCGATCGATCGCTGGAGCGATCGACGGTCACCCGGAGCCCATCGCCTTCGAACACCGCGTGCAGTCCGCTGACGGGACGTACCGGTGCCTCACCTGTCGAGCGCTTCCGGTTGGTCCCGACGAGGGGCCCGCGGTCCGCATAGTCGGATCGATCCACGACAGCGAGCCGCGAAAGCAGTTGGAGGAGCGCCTGCGGCAATGGGCGCTGTACGACGAGGTCACCGGGCTCCCCAACCGGAAGCTCTTCCTCGAGCGACTGAACCTCGCGATCAACGACGCGCGGGCGTCGTCGGGTCTCCGCTTCGCCGTGCTGTTCCTCGACCTCGACGGGTTCAAGCTGGTCAACGACTCGTTCGGACACCTGGCCGGTGACCGTCTTCTGACGCAGATGGGTCAGCGGCTGCGTAGTGGCCTCCGGCCGACTGACCTCGCGGCGCGATTCGGCGGAGACGAGTTCGCGCTACTGCTCCACAACCTCGAGCCGAGTGCGATGACACAGATCGTGGAGCGGATGCAGGCCAGCCTTGCCCAACCGATCGAGGTCGACGGGCATCGTGTTGCCGTCACCGCCAGCGTGGGAGTCGCCACCAGCGAGGGTGGCTACACGAATGCCGAAGACGTGCTCCGCGATGCCGACATCGCCATGTATCACGCCAAGTCTCGCAACCACGGTTCGTTCGCCGTCTTCGACGTCGCAATGCGCGCCGACGTCATCGCCCGAATGGAGCTGCAATCCGAGATCCGCCAAGGCGTGCAACGCAACGAGTTCGAGATTCGCTATCAGCCGATCGTCGGGCTCGACACGGACCACACCACGGACCGCTTCGAAGCACTCGTGCGCTGGAACCACCCTCGGCGCGGCCTCCTCGGGCCTGGCGAGTTCCTGTCCGACCTGCAGGAGATCGGATTGATCGTGAGCCTCGGTCGGTGGGTCATCGATCAGGTGTGCCGCCAGATCGCCGAATGGCAGCGTTCCTTCACGAGCACGGTCAATGTCAGCGTCAACCTCTCGCATCGTGAGTTGGCGGAGCCGGGGCTGCGGGTCTTCGTTCTCGAATGCCTCCGACGCCACGGACTGGTACCCGCCAACCTGACGATCGAGATCACCGAGAGCATGATCCTGCGTCAGCCTGACGCCGCAGCGCTGATCATCGCCGACTTGCACGCCCGGGGATCGGTGTGCAGATCGACGGCGTCGGTGCCAGGCGGATCGGCCATCAACGCCTTGCGCTGCGTTCCCGATCCAGGCCCTCAAGATCGACCGAACGTTCATCCGCGATCTCGAATTCGATCAGCGCACGGTCACCTTGGTGCAGAGCTTGATCGACATGGGCAAGTCGCTCGGCTTCGACGTGGTCGCTCAAGGCGTGGAGACCAGGGGCAGCTGGACATCCTGCGCCAGATGGGATGTCGCAAGGCGCAGGGCTTCCTCTTCACCGAAGCCGTCCACGGCGACGAGGCCGGGCGATTGCTGGGCCTCCCGATGGTGGCCCGCCCGGCCAGCCGTCTTGACACCAGCCGTGGAGTTCCCGGCGCCGACGAGGGTGCCCTGAAGCACGCCACACCGGGTGGCTGTATCCAGCGAGCACGCTGAGGATCTGGATCGGTGTCGGCGCCACCCGGCGCGGAGCGGAGGGAGACCATGATGATCACGCTGCTCGGGTGGACCGGGGCAGGGCTCGCTCTCCTTGCTTATGCCCAAACGGGCGCCGCCCGGCTTCGCCAGATCGCCCTGTTGTCGAGCGTCGCGCTGCTGACCTTCAATGTCGTGCTGGGGATCTGGTCGAACGTCGCGCTGGAGTCCGCGCTCGGCGCCGTCAACCTGCGGCGGCTCGTCCAACTTCGCGCCTCGAGTCGCGGAGCCCGGAGTCGCCGACGACATGCGGAGTCCGTCGAGACCAACCCAATGGGCTGTGGATTGACCGCCTGATGTGACTACAGGGGAGTGTTGTCGTGGGGCCGCGAGACCAGAGCCTCGCGCTTGTCGATGAGTGCCGTCAGCGCTTCGGCGATCACCTGGCGCGTCTCGGCCGGTTCGATGACGCCATCGATATAGCCGCGCTCGGCGGCGATGTACGGGTTCAGCAGCCGCTCCGCGTAGTCGACCTCGAAGGCTGCACGCTCCTCGGGCGTCGCCCGGCGCTGCAGGATCGCCGCGGCCTGGCCGGCGCCCATCACTGCCAACTCGGCCCACGGCCAGGCGAGGCACAGGTCGTTGCCCATGGTCTTGGAGTCCATGACGATGTACGCCCCGCCGTAGCTCTTGCGCAAGATCACGCAGATCCGCGGGACCGTGGCCCGGCCGTAGGCGAACGCCGAGCTGCGCACCGTGCCGGATCATGCCGCGCCACTCGAGGTCCTTGCCGGGGTAGAAGCCGGGCGTGTCGACGAGCGTGAGGATCGGCAGGTTGAACGCATCGCAGAACGCCACGAACCGGGCCGCCTTTTGTGATGCAGGGATGTCGAGAGTGCCGGCGAGAGCCGAGTGGCTGGTTGGCGATGATCCCGATGGGCATGCCGCCCATCGCCGCGAACGCGGTGACGACGTTGGGTGCCCATCGCCGCGCAACTCGAGCATCTCGCCGTCGTCGCAGATCGCCCGGATCACGTCCCGCACGTCGTAGCTGCCCGTCGAGGTCTGCGGCATCAGCTGCGCCGGCCTCGGGTGTCTGACGATCGGGTCGGTCGTCGGTCGGGATCAGCCGGCGGTTCCTCGTCGTTGTGCTGCGGGAGGTACGTCAGCAATTGGCGCCACCATGTCGATCGCGGTTTCGAGGTCGGCGGCGACGAGGCTGGTCGCGCCCGGTGTATCGGGCGTGCGACGCAGCGCCGCCCAGTTCGTCGTTGCTGATGCTGACGCCCGTGAACTCGGCGACCATCGTGGGACCGGTGACGAACGCGTACGAGTCCACGGTCATCACGACGAAGTCGGCAATCCCCAGCAGTAGCGCCGGGCCTGAGACCGCTGGGCCCTCGACCACCATGATGATCGGCACGACGCCGGAGCAATCGGTCAGTGCTTTGGCGGCCAGGCCCCAACCGTGCAGCGCCGCGAAACCCTCGACGATGTCGGCGCCACTGGATCGCATGATCACGATCAGGGGAAAGCCTTTGGCTCGGGCGGTCGTCGAGGCGTTCTCGATCTTGCCCGACGAGTCGGAGGTCAGTGCACCGACACGGGAACCGGCGTCGACGTCGACCCACACCACCTGGCGCCCCTCGAACTCCCGTACGTCGGAGGTGACCGCGCCGACGACCCGGCTGACGAAGGTCGACGCGGTGCATGAAACGTGAGACTAGACGAGCGCGGCCGAGCGGGAACGCCTCCGTACCCACGTGGACGCCTGGCTGCTTCGGCCCCTGCAGCGCAATCACGTCGCGGAGCACGGCCAGCAGCACCCGAGTCGGGATGCCCGGCGCCGGGCGCCGCCGCTGCACCCATCCGACGACACGGCGAGGCAGCTCGGGGACCTGCACGCGGTGAAAGTCGCCCTTCAGCCAGCGCGGGACCGACGTGGCGGGAACAATCGCCGGGCCGTAGCCCTCGAAGGCCAGTGAGGCCATCAGTCGAACGCCGTCGATCTCCGCCTGTGCCTGCAACTCCACGTCGGCCGCAGCCGCGGCGCGATCGATGATCCGCCGCAGCGCTGTGCCGCACGGTGGCAACAGCAGCGGGATCTTGGCGAGATCCTTCAACGACACCGACTGGCATCCGGCGAGCCCGAACCGGCTATGAGCCAGCAGCAGGAGGTCCTCGGCGAACAGCGGCGTCGACCTGCAGTTCGGGCTCGTCGATCGGCAGGTGCAAGATGGCGGCATCGATCTGTGACGCCTGCAGGCGGGGGAGCAGGCTGCTGGTGTTGCCCTCGTGGATGGTGACGTGCACCCCGGGATGGGCGCGGGTGACCTCGCCGAGCAGCTGCGGGAGCAGCCAGCGCGCCGTCGTGCCAATGACGCCGAGACGTGAGTCGCCGGTGACCTCGTTACCCCGCGACGCCATCTCGGCGGCCAGATCTTCCAGCTCGTGCAGGATTCGCCGGGCTCGATCGACCACGATCACGCCCTCGTCGGTCGAACCCCCCCGTTGGCGGTCGACCAGGATCACGCCGAGCTCGCGCTCCAGGCGGGCGACGTGGCCACTGACGTTGGATTGCACGGTGTAGAGGGCACGAGCGGCTGCCGAGAACGAGCCGTGATCGGCGATCGCCACGAGCGTGGAGAGCTGGCGGAGATCCATCTCGAAAATGATATCGAGTATCTTGCAATACAGCTTGAAAGATCACTCGTTCACGTGCATACTTTCACATGTAGTCGAACGGTACCCACCCCCAATTGGTGCCGTTCGAACGAACCCCCCAATGTGGTTCCCCCAATCACAGGGTTCTGGTTGAGAGACCCCGCTTCCCCCAAGCGGGGTTTCTCCCGTTTTGGCGTACAGTCGCGTTGATGACGAGCAGTTCCGGCGCAGCATTCTTCGATCTCGATCGCACCCTGCTGGCCGGCGCATCCGGCAGTGGTGTTCTCGGCGGCGATGAAAGAGGCTGGTCTGGTCAGCCGCTCGATCCCGGGTGAGGGGCTGGTCTACCGGCTGTTCAACACGATCGGCGAGACGCTGCCGTCGATGGCGCTGGCACGCCAGGGCGTGGCCCTGGCCAAGGGCAAGTCACGCGAGGCCGTGCAGATGGCTGCGGCGATCGCCGCCGAACGGCTGCTGGAGATGGTGCAGCCAATGGCCGCCCGCGCTGTTCGACGAGCACCGCGCTGCCGGCCGGCCAGTGGTGATGGCCACCACAACGCCACACGACATGGTCAAGCCGTTGGCCGATCTTCTCGGCCTGGACGGCGTGATCGCGACCCAGTACGGCGTCGACGAAGACGGCACGCTACAACGGCACGCTGGTCGGACCCTTCGTCTGGAGTGCGGGCAAGCTTGCCGCGGTGCGCACCTGGGCCGAAGAGCACGACGTCGACCTGGCCCACAGCTACGCATACAGCGACAGCTACTACGACACGCCGTTGCTCGCTGCCGTGGGACACCCCTTCGTCGTCAACCCTGATCCTCGGATGGCGGTGATGGCTGCCGCGCGTCGGTGGCCGACGATCGATCTCTCCGCAGGAGGTGGTGGCATGGCCAAGATTCCCATGGTCAACTTGGAGATCCAGCGATTGGCCTTGAGCTTCACGCACCCGTTGTTCTTCCCGTACGCCAAGTTCGACATCGACGGCATCGAGCACATACCCACCACCGGTCCGGCGATCATCGTCGGCAACCACCGCAGTTACTTCGACCCGGTTGCGATGGCGGTCACGATCGCCCGCACAGATCGCACCGTACGGTTCCTGGGGAAGAAGGAGGTGTTCGATGCGCCGATCGTCGGTCAGATCGCGGCGGCGATGGGCGGCATCCGTGTCGATCGCGGCACTGGCAGCGACGAGCCCTTGCAGGCGGCCGCCGAAGCGCTGGAGGCGGGCGACATGGTGGCGGTCATGCCCCAGGGCACGATCCCGCGCGGCAAGGCGTTCTACGACCCCGGGTTGAAGGGTCGCTGGGGGGCCGCTCGGCTCGCCGCCATGACCGGGGCTCCGGTGATCCCGATCGGTCTGTGGGGCACCGAGAAGGTGTGGCCGCGATCGGCCCGTCTCCCCAGCGTGCTGAACATCGTCAATCCGCCGTTGATCACCGTTCGAGTCGGGCCGCCGGTGCCGCTGAAGTATCAGAGCCCCGACGCCGACACGAAGCGGATCATGAAGGCGCTGATGGATCTGCTGCCGCCCGAGAGCCGGGTCAAGCGCGAGCCGAGCGCCGAGGAGATTGCCGCGGCGCTGCCGCATGGTTACAAGGGCGATGTCGACGCCGAGTCGCGGCGTCGGCCCGGCGTGGATTGAGCCGCAGCGCTCACCCGATCCCGCCGAGGACCGCCAGGCGCGCTCGGGTGTCGGCCCGGGCGAGTCGGTCGAAGGGTCGACTCGTGAACGTGACGAGCGACGGGACCGCGTTGAGTCGGGTCCATGGCGTTCGGTCCCATCACTTGCACGTCGGCCTCTGTCGGTTGGAATGCAACGACCGGCACATGGCGGCGACGAAGACGCAGGGTCTCCGCGTCGAGCAGCGCGCCAGACCATCGTCGCACCATCGATGCCGGTGATCCGCTGATTCGGCGGCCGGTCATCGACATCGGCGAACTGACCACGACGAGATCGAGTTCCTCACCGATCAGTACGTCGGCATTCGTCGGGGAGTGCACGCCACCATCCACGAACAGCTCAGCATCGACGGTCACCGGGCTGAAGAAACCGGGGATCGCACATGACGCGGCGACCGCATCGGGGAGCGGTGGCTTTGGGTCGTGCTTTCCGAACGCAAACCTGCGGCCGTCGTCTTGGCGCACAGCGCACAGCCACAGCGCTTTGTCAGGCCAGTCGTCGGGGAACAGGCCGGCAATCGTGTCGGAGATCATGGCGGTGCTGACCTGGCCATCGGGGATGAGGCTCGACAGAAGTGCCCACGGCGTCGCCGCGAACGGACGTGTCGCGATACGCGTCAGCACGGCGGCGATCTCGGCGGGTCGTCGGCCGCGCAGCGCCGGGCGCAGCGGAGGAGGTCGCCGGGCAGGACCGACGTTGCGCATCAGGAGCGAGCCCTCCGGTGACAGCGTGCGGTCCTCGTACGCGGGCGAGAAGATCCGCCGCGGAGAGCCCGGCGCGCAGCGACGCAGCAGCGATCGAACCGGCCGACGTGCCGACAATGATCGTCGCCTTTCGCGGGTCCCAACCCAGCCCGGCCTGCAACGCGCTCAGCACCCCGGCATGGAAAGCGCCACCGGTGACTCCACCCGCGCCGAGGACCAAGCCAATTCGGGCCGGTTGCTCGCTCACGCTCGCCAGTCTCCCACGCCTCCGCCATCGCTCCGCCGCCGTACCGGTCGCCTCCCACGGCGCGGACGATGTGAGTACGCCCAGTACCGGAATCGCGCCCGACCGGCTGGACGCTGCGCTGGGGTCAGCGACGTTTCGGGTGGTCTGGGGATGAACGGTGAGGTGGTCGCCACGTACTGCTCGTAGCCGGCACGGCGCTTGACCAGTGATTTCTCCAGCAACGTCACCCCGCTGACGCGGCGCAACAGCACCGTCATCGCCACAGCACCGATCAGGCCCCACCGACCGACCGTGGTCTCGGCGGCGACCAGGGCAATTCCCCACCACACGCATGCGTCTCCGAAGTAGTTGGGGTGGCGCGTGTAGCGCCACAGGCCCTGGTTCATCACGGTGCCGGCGTTGTCGGGATCGCGCTTGAAGCGGGCCAGTTGGGCGTCGCCGACGACCTCGAAGAACAGTCCGATCCCCCACACCGCGATGCCGACCCAGGCGAGAGCGCCGAGCTTTGGGATCGACCTTCGACTGGCCGAGTTGCACTGGCAGCGACACGATCCACATCAACGCTCCCTGCAGGGCGAACACCGTGCCGAGGCTGATCAGCGGGAAGCGTGGCCCCCATCGTTTGCGCATCGCCCGATATCGGTAGTCCTCACCCTTGCCGTGATTGCGGGAGTACAGGTATGCGGCGAGCCGCAGGCCCCACAGGGTCGTCATCGCCACGAGCAGGCGTTGCCGGTCAACGTTGCCGTCGACGCGGGCCCGCACCGCCCAGGCCACCATCACGAAGCCGAGACCCCAGCCGACATCGACGATCGAGGCGTTCTTCACAGCCAGGCTCAGGCACCACATGGCGAGCATGAACACGCCGATCGTCACGGCCGCCGTGATCATTGCCGTCGAACTCATCGCTGTTCTTCCTCGAGCATCATGTGCACATCATGGTCGGCTCGGATCCAGATGGCATCGATCCACTCGGTGAAGGCGGGCCCCGACGGCACGTCGGCACGCGGGATGCGGCGAGCCCTGAAGCGCACGGGCGGCGGCTTGTGGGCGAGGTGACGCAAGATGCCACCGAACGTGTCGAGGCCATCGAACCCCGTGTGCCAGCCGATCACCACGTCGGCGTCGGGACTCCCGGCGATCAGCGCGGCCGAGCCCGCCGGCCGCGGCGGGAGAAGGTGCTGCAGCGACTGCAGGCGCTCGGCGCGTGCCGGATCGCGCACGCCCAGCTTGCCCATCACCTGCTCGCGCTTGGCCGGCGACGCACGCGTTCCCTCGGGAAAGATCACGGCGATGTCGTCGCGACCCATGCCGGTCGACAATCGGGTGAGCGACTCCAACTCCGCCTGCGAGTCGATCGCCTGTCGGTCCAGGAAGTGGTTCGGGAGGCGATTGCCGACGATGTCCAGGCAGGGATCGGCGAGCAACTCGCGCTTCAGCACATAGCGGGGATGGAGGCCTGCCAGTGAGGTGACCACCCATGCGCTGACGAGGGAATCGGCGAGGCTGGCATGCCGGCACAGCAAGACTGCGGGACCCGGACTGATTTGGTCGACGTTCTCGGCGATGACCTCGATGCCGGTTGTAGCCCGCAGCACGCCCAACACGTTGGCCGCCCACCACGTTTGCAGCCGGAAGTGGATGCCACGGTTGTTGCGTTGCCCGGCGAGCCACAACCCGAAAGCCAGCAGCACGCTGGCCGACTCGAGCCAGGCCCACCCGAGTGCGAAGAGCAGGAGCCGAACGATCGGCAGTCGCACGCGGCCGCGGACGAGATCGGCCGCAGCGCCGATCGGCATCCACAGTGGCAACAAGATCAGCAGTCCAACAGCGCCAATCCACAGACCGGTGATGCTGACGGCCCGCCGGACAATCGTCGACACGACACCGACCCTACTGCCGGTGCTGGTCGACACTCCCGAATCGCCAACGTCGAAGCGGTCTACCTACTGGTCGGTAGGGGCGTTATAATGCGCCGCGATGAATGACACGGCCCTGCTCACCGAACTCACCGAGGTCGCCGAGCGGTTGACGGCTCGACACTACGAGACCTGCAAGCCGTGGTATCCCCACGAGTTCGTGCCCTGGAGCATGGGTCGTGACTTCGCTGCCGAGTCGTCCTGGGACGCCGACGAGATGCCGCTGCCCGACTCGCTGCGCAGCGCCTTGTTCGTCAACCTGCTGACCGAAGACAACTTGCCGTACTACTTCCAGACCATCGATCGGATGTTCGGGCGCAAGGGGATCTGGCGCGAGTGGTCGCACCGGTGGACTGCCGAAGAGGCCCGCCACTCGATTGCCCTGCGCGACTTCATGACCGTGACCCGGATGCTCGATCCGAGGACGCTCGAGGACGGCCGCATGTCGCAGATGTCGGGTGGGCAGGTCCCGGATCCGACGTCAGCCGTTGACGGGTTCGTCTACGTCGCGCTGCAGGAGTTGGCCACGCGTATCGCCCACCGCAACACCGGCCGGGCACTTCGCGAGCAACTCCCTGATCACCCCGCCGGTGAGGCGGGATATGAGCTCATCAGCCGTGTCGCCGCCGATGAGAACTTCCATTTCTTGTTCTACCGCGACCTCACCTCAGCGGCGCTCGAGATCGCCCCGTCACTCGTCGTGCCGGCGATCGAGCGCCAGGTCCGCGAGTTCGAGATGCCCGGTACCGGGATCCCGGGCTTCAAGCGGCACGCTCAGGCGATCGCCAACGCCGGGCTGTACAACCTGCTGCAGCACCACGAGCAGATCCTCGAGCCGGTCGTGATGAAGTGGTGGAAGGTCGAGTCGCTGCAAGGCCTGACCGCAGAGGCCGAGCAGGCACGCGAGGCGCTGATTCGCCAGGTCCACCGAATCGGCACGGCTGCCCGCCGGCTTGCCGATCGTGCCCGCGAGACCGCTGAACCGCCAGACTGACCCTCGTAGAGCGCAAGGCCGAGATCACCGGCACCCGCTCGGTGCGCCCTTCCTGATTCTCCCGATCAGGTCAGCGGTTCGCCGTCGAAGCGATCGACCGTCGTGAAGGCATCGACCTCGCCCCGACGCAGCTTTGTGTTCTGGTGCGTCGGGTGTCCGAGGAAGATCGTGGCCGCGAGTGCGTGACCCTCGGGCAAGCCGAGGTCGGGCGCCGCAGTCGCCTCGGCTCGCGACAGGAACGTCGTCATCACGCCGCCGAGTCCGCGGGCACGTGCCGCGAGCAGGATGCTCCACACGAACGGATACATCGAGGCGCCGCCGGTGATCGGTGGCCGGTCGAGGTTGCCGTCCATCATCGCGATCTTGTTGAGGTCCGCGGCCAGTGCCAGCACGACCGGAACCTGTTCGATCTTGTCGAGCAGCGGGTTCGGCGACTCGATGCGGCGCATGACCGGACGACACGCCGAACGCAAACGGCGTGCGAGTCGGATCGGAGCTTTCGCCGAGATATTCCTGCCACACCGCAGTCATCAACTCGGCCAGATGGCGGCGGAGGGCAGGGTCCTTGACCACCGCGACGCGCCACGGCTGCCGATTCCCGCCGCTCGGGGCGAACCGCGCATCGTCGAGGACCGCGCGCGACCGTTGCATCGTCGATCGGCTGATCGGTGAACTCCCGAGTTGCCCCGGTGGTGCGCAGCGCCTCGAGCAGGTCCATTCAGGCTGTTCCGTCCGTTGTCTGGCCCTCCGAGGCGTGTCCGGCGGCGACCTTGCGCCGCACCACGTTGAGCGCCGATCCGGCCTTGAACCACTCGACCTGTTCGTCGCTGAAGGTGTGCACGCCCTCGAACGAGATGACCGTCCCGTCAGGCTTGACGATCTCGCAACCGATGTTCTGGCCGGGCATTGGGCGGCAGGCCGAGCACGTTGATCCGGTCCGACTCGTCGATCAGGTCGTACGTGTCGGGATCGGCGAACGTCAACGGCACGAGGCCCTGCTTCTTGAGGTTGGTCTCGTGGATACGGGCGAAGCTGCGGGCCAGGATCACCACACCGCCGCGGAACCGCGGCTCCATCGCGGCGTGCTCGCGCGACGAACCTTCGCCGTAGTTGCGGTCGCCGATCGCGACCCAGCGCACGCCGGCCTCGCCGTACTTCTTGGCCAGGTTGGGCAACGTGTCGGGACTACCGTCTCGGAAGTCGACACCCTCGCCGACCGGACGATCGAACGCGCTGACGACCCCGAGGAAGAGGTTGCCGCTGATGTTCTCGAGATGGCCGCGGTAGGTCAACCACTTGCCGGCTGCCGAGATGTGGTCGGTGGTGCACTTTCCCTGGGCCTTCATCAGGATCGGCAGGTCGAAGTAGTCGTTGCCATCCCAGGCGGGGAACGGGTGCAGCAGTTGCAGACGATCGCTGGTCGGCGACACCTCCACGTCGACATCGGAGCCATCTGCGGGCGGCGGCCGTGAACGTGTTCTGACCAGGGTCGTAGCCCTGGTCGGGCAGAATCTGACCGATCGGCGCATCGAGGAGCACCTCGCTGCCGTCAGGCGCCGTGATCGTGTCGATGGTCGGGTCGAAGTCGAGGCGACCGGCGAGAGCGAGGGCGATCACCGTGTCGGGTGAGGTGACGAAGCTCAACGTGTTGGCCGAGCCGTCGTTGCGCTTGGGGAAGTTGCGGTTGAACGAGTTGACGATGGTGTTGGGCACGCCGTTGTCGGCCGGCGGGCGGTCCCACTGGCCGATGCACGGCCCGCACGCGTTGGCCAGCACCGTGGCGCCGATGGCCTCGAGGTCGGCCAACAGACCGTCGCGCTCGATCGTGGCCCGTGTCTGCTCCGATCCCGGCGTGATCAGCAGATCGGTCTTGACCTTCAGGCCACGAGCCGACGCCTGGCGGGCGATCGACGCGGCGCGGCGTGATGTCTTCGTAGGAACTGTTGGTGCAACTCCCGACCAGGGCGGCCGAGATCTCCAGCGGCCAGTTGTTGGCACGCGCCTCGGCTCCGACCGCAGACCCGACACGATTGGCTCGATCGGGGGAGTGGGGGCCGTTGATCAGCGGCTTCAACTGGTCGAGATCGATCTCGATCAACTGGTCGTAGAGCGCGCCGTCGTCGGCGCGCAGGTCGTCGGCGACCTTGTCGGCGGCATCGGCAAGTGCCTCGCGGCCGGTCGACTTGAGGTACATCGACATGTTCTGGTCGTAGCCGAACAGGCTGCACGTCGCCCCGATCTCGGCGCCCATGTTGCAGATCGTGGCCTTCCCGGTTGCCGAGATGCTGTCGGCGCCGGGTCCGAAGTACTCCACGATTGCCCCCGTGCCGCCCTCGACGGTCAGCACCCGGGCGACTTCGAGGATGACATCCTTCGGCGCCGACCAACCGCTGAGCGTTCCGGTCAGCTTGACGCCGATCACCTTCGGCCAACGCACGTTGAACGGGAAGCCGGTCATCACGTCGACGGCATCGGCGCCGCCGACGCCGATGGCGACCATACCGAGCCCGCCGGCGTTCGGCGTGTGGCTGTCGGTGCCGATCATCATCCCGCCCGGGAATGCGTAGTTCTCCAGCACGACCTGGTGGATGATCCCGCTGCCGGGACCCCAGAAGCCGATGCCGTACTTGGCGCTGACGGACCGGAGGAAGTCGTAGACCTCGCGGTTGGTGTCGATCGCCACGCCGAGATCGATGCGTGCACCGACCTTGGCGGAGATCAGGTGATCGCAGTGGACGGTGCTGGGAACGGCCGTGGTGGGCAGCCCGGCGGTCATGAACTGCAACAAGGCCATCTGCGCCGTGGCGTCCTGCATCGCCACCCGATCGGGGTGGAAGTCGTTGTACGAGCCACCGCGCTCGATCGGCGCCGTCGGGTCACCCAGATGGTTGAGCAGGATCTTCTCCGTGAGGCTCAGCGGCCGGGCGAACCGCTCTCGACCGGCAGCGCAACGAGCGGTGAGGGTGTCGTACACGCCGTGTACCAACTCGACTGGGGTTCCTGCGGTGACGGCCATGTGGTTGCTCCTTGCAATTCGTGCAGATGTAGACAAGCATAATACAAGTGAAACGCCTCGCGGAAGCCCCCACCTGACGTGCGCACGATTCGATATCAAGAGATCGCCCAGGTGCTGCGCGAACGGATCTCGGTGGTCGGAGCCGGCCACGTGCTGCCGAGTGAGAGCGATCTCTCCGCTGAGTTCGGTGTCAGCCGGGTCACGGTGCGCCGGGCTCTCGAGACGTTGCGCGACGAGCGTCTCGTCGAGTCCCGCCAGGGGTTCGGTTGGTTCTCGGCCACGGCGCCGCTCCAACAGCGTCTGACCCAATTGGAGACGATCGAGCAACAGTTGGAGGAGCGGGGCATCCGTCCGCAACGCCAGATCATCGAGTTCGCGTTCGTGGCCGCGCCGGCCCACGTGGCCGAGCGGCTGCGCTGCGAACAGGTCTTGCGCGTGAAGCGGGTCAACCGCGCCGACGGGGATCCCTTCGCAGTCGTCACGGTGTGGTGCCCTGCCGAGCTGGGACAGAGCATGAGTCGCCGCGACGTCGAGCGCCGGCCGTTCTACGAGCTGCTGGGAATCGCACTGCGCGGCGCCACGCAGACCATCGGCGCAGCATCGGCCAACGCGCAGGACGCGGCGCTGCTGGAGGTGCCCGTGGGTAGCCCGGTCCTGCGCTGCGAGCGATTGACGACCAGCACATCCGGCGAGCCGATCCTGCTCAGCGAGCACATCTTCCCCGCCCATCGCACGGAGTTCGTGGTCGACCTGCCGTTGGCCGAGCCGTCGACCACACCAACGGGGCTGCGGCTGGTCGACTAGCGCGTCGTAGTCCAGTTTCCAGCGGTACATGCCCGCGTGTCTGCGAGCGGGTCGCGGTGCCGCGCGATCTGCAACACTCGGCACATGTCCGATCGCGTCTCGCTGACCATCGCCGACGGCGTCGCCGATGTGCGAATGAATCGTCCCGACAAACGCAACGCGCTCGATGGGGCGATGTTCCAGGCTCTTGCGGAGATGGGTGAGCGGCTGAAGTCCGAGCCTGGTGTACGCGCCGTAGTTCTGAGTGGTGAGGGCTCGTCGTTCTGCGCCGGGCTCGATTTCTCCTCGTTCCAGGTGATGGCCGGTGGCGACAGTGCCGTTGCCGCTGCCGATGAGAGCAGCCCGGGAGCGATGCAGGAAGGTGGGATCACGCATCTCGGCCAGCAGGTGTGCTGGGTGTGGCAGCAGATCCCGGTGCCCGTCATCGCCGCGGTCCACGGCCATGCGTTGGGTGGGGGCATCCAGATCGCACTCGGCGCCGACATTCGCATCATGCATCCCGATACGCAGATGAGTGTTCGCGAGGTGCATTGGGGGCTGGTGCCCGATATGACGGGCACGATGACGCTCAGCTCACTGGTGCGCGCTGATGTGGCCAAGGAGCTCGTCTTCACGGCGCGGATCTTCGATGGGCGCGAGGCGTACTCGTTGGGTCTTGCTACCCGGCTCTCCGACAATCCACTCGACGACGCGATGGCGATGGCCAGCGAGATCGCCGGCCGAAGTCCCGATGCCGTGCGTGGCGCGAAGGCGTTGCTCAACGGTTTGTTCAACCAAGGCGCAGCCGAGCAGTTCGCCAACGAGCGTCGAGTGATCGGATCGTTGGTCGGTCGCCCGAACCAGATCGAAGCGGTCATGGCCAACTTCGAGAAGCGCACAGCAGCGTTCACCGATCCCGTCTGAATCCGCCGTGACCATCGATCCCGACAAGCTCAAGCTCTACTCGTTCCAGCTGTTCTCCAAGCTCGACGGCGCCGTGACCGCAGGCATGGTGCACCTCGGCGACCAGCTCGGGCTCTACGAGGCGATGCGGACGGCGAACGTCCCGCTGAGCACGGCCGAGCTCGCCGAGCGCGCCGGCCTGCACGAACGATGGGTGCGCGAGTGGGCATACAACCAGGCCGCTGCAAAGCTGATCGATGTCGACGAGCGCGAGCGCTTCTCGCTGTCGCCGGAAGCCGCGGCAGTCCTGGCGACCCCGGACCACCCGGCGTTCGGAATGGGGATGTTCCACCGGCTTCCGCAGACGATGGAGTCGCTCGTCCGCGTGCGGGAGAGCTTCGTCACCGGCCTTGGTCATGACTACGACAGCCACGGACCGGAGGGAGCGGTCGGCATCGAGCGGAGCTTCGAACCGTGGAACAACGTGCACCTGTTGCCGACGGTGTTGCCGTCACTCGACGGGGTCGTCGATCGACTGACGTCGGGCGCCGAAGTGATCGACATCGGTTGTGGAGCGGGCAGCGCGGTGTTGCTGATGGCAGCAGCGTTCCCGAAGTCGAACTTCATCGGCTACGACATCTCCCGTCACGCCGTCGATCGGGCCAACGAGAAGCGTGATGCGGCGGGCGTCGCCAACGCGGCGTTCTACGATCCGCGGGATTCACCGATGCGATCGGATCACACGGTTGATCTCATCACGACGTTCGACTGCATGCACGACATGACCCACCCGCAGCAGATGATGGAATCGATACGCGATGCCCTCGCCGATGACGGCACCTGGTTGCTGGTCGACATCAAGGCGCTCGACACCTTCGAGCAGAACGTGCGGAAGAACCCGATGGCGTCGCTGATGTACGGCATCAGCGTGCTGAGTTGCATGTCATCGGCGCTCAGCGAGCCTGATGGGGCCGGGCTGGGGACGCTCGGCCTGTCTGCCAACACGGCCAGGCAGATGAGCGAGCGTGCCGGTTTCACGAGGTTTCGCAAGCTCGACATCGATCACAGCGTGAACGCCTTCTACGAGGTTCGCCCGTAACGGTCGTCAGCCGCGCTCGATGACCTCGAGACGGCGATCGGCGAACAGCCACGATCCGGCGTGGCGGACGTACTGGTCGTGATAGATGGCCAACATGGTTCCCGGCTTGGCGCTCTTGCGCTTCTTGAAGCGCTCCTGCACGGTCACCCTGCCGATGCCGCTGCCGTGGACCTCGTCGATCTCGAAGACCATCAACGGCGCGGTCTGCACGACCCACTCGCTTTCACCACGCATCGTCTCGAACGTGGAGACGATCGCCGTCCGGCTACTGATCACGGTGCCGTTCGGGCTCCACGTGGCGTGGTCGTCCCACGTCTTGCTCCAGGCCGTCACGTCGCCGCGCGTCACGGCATCGCTGTAGCCGCTGACGAGATGGCGCAGCGCCGCATCGGTGGCGGGCGAGGGCGCTTGCACGACCGCGGATCGCTCCGCGCCACCGAAGTCGGCGAGCGCAACACCGATTTCGGCACCGGCAGCAAACCGCACGTGTTCGATCAACTGGTCGCGGTTCATCATCCCCTCGTGCGCCACGAACTGCACCGCCAAACCGTCGACGAGCGCCGTCAGCCGCATCGCGGATGCATTCGGGTCGGGGCAGGTGAACTCGCCCGATTCGACGCCGATCCGAATGATGCGGGCCAGCAACTCGATCGACTGCTCGTCGAGTTGCTGACTGATCTTCTTCATCATCGGGTTTCGCAGCGCCTCGCCCCACCCATCGATCCACAACATCCAGTCGACGTCGTCGCTGCCTTCCGGCACGTAGTTCTGGATGACCCGTTCAAGCTTGCCGAGCGCGGTGGGGGCGTTCTCGATCTCGCCCTCCATCTCGGCAACGTCCTTGTTCGCGTAGTGCGCGAATGCCTCGGCGAGGAGCTGCTCCTTGGAGTCGAAGTGGTAGTGGATCAGGCTGCTGGAGACCTCGAGTCGCTGGGCGACATCGGCAATGCGAGTTCCGGCGAAGCCTCGCTCGATCACCACTTCACAGGTGGTCTCGAGGATCTCGTTGCGACGTTCGGCAACTGTTGGCTTCTTCACTGCCGCGAACGCTAGCGCCGTGTTCAGCCTTCTTGCAGGACACGTTGCGGGTCGAAGGCGTCGAGGATCCCGTGGAGCCCAGTCGGGTGATTTCCGATCGCCAACTGCTCGAGAATCCCGACACCGCGCTGAGTCGACCCGTCGGGTGCGAGATAGGTGGCGTCGCACACCGCCTGGACGTGGATGTGCTGTCGCGAACATGGCGTGCCGACGGGGAGGGTGATCCGCTCGGCGGCAATCAGTGACTCACCCTGCCACATCCCGTGCCCGTGATCGGGGTGGCCGTACCCGAGTCCGCACATCTGGAACTCGTCGCGCGGCTCGAGCCGCACGGTGTGCACATCGCCGCGCGTGTCGACGAGGTCGTATTCGAAGTGCTTCGCCCAGCGCGTGCCCGGCCGCCACTCGACTCGATATTCCACGGCACGCATGAGTTCGGGTGGCGTGCCGTCGGTGCGGGCAATGCGCGCCGACATCGTGCCAACGATCGCCGTTGCCGTGCTCGTTGACGTCGAAGTGCGTCGAGAGGGATGGAAAGTTGACCGGCGCCCACAGCCAGAAGAACTGCGGAGGTGCCACGGGCGCGCCGCCAGAGGCCGGCTCGCCGGTCGGCCGGATGCCCCACGAACGATCGCGCGATCCCCACACCGTGTCGCGACAAGATCTCATGACGCGCTCCGTCGATCTCGATCCACCCGGTCCATGCGCCGAACTGCGTGAAGCGCGTGTAGTCGAAGATCGGGCGAACGCCCGCCCGCCACGAGTAGTGCGGTTCTTCGATCGCCGCCGATCGCGACGCGAACGTGAGGTCGGCTCGCACGCCGTGCTCAGGCGCATCGACCGAGGCCCGGATCACCCGCATCGGCTCGACGATGTCGACGGCGATCGGCCCGAGGTGGGTCGCGTCGCGACGATCGGCCGGGGCGCGTTGTGAGGTGAACACACTGATCTGTTCACCGTCGCGCATCACGCTGAACGCGGCGTCGGCCACGTGGCGATTCGGGTACAGCCCCATCGCCAGCCCGAAGTACATCGAACCGTCGCGCTCGTAGCCGTTGAAGAAGTAGCGGTCGTAGAAGTTGACGTCGGTGGTCGACGTGTAGGCGACGGGAGCGGACGTCTGATGGATGGGGAAGTCGTCGAACCCACTCAGCACAGCCAGCGACCGTAGCCTGGCTCCGTGCTTCGGCTTCGACAGATCATCAGGCGAGTTCGCGCCGAGGGCTTCACGCCCGATGAGTTCCGTCGGATCTGCGTCTCTGCGCTCGTGCTGGTCGGCGTGATCGTGGTGACGGGTGCAGCAGTTCGACTCACCGGTTCCGGCCTCGGCTGCAACGACTGGCCGAACTGCAACGACAAGGACCTGGTCGATGTCTCCTCACAGCACTCGGCGATCGAGCAGGTCAACCGACTGTTCACCTTCGTCGTCGGCCTCGCGGTGGTGCTGGCGGCGCTCGGAGCGTGGGTGCGGCGACCTCGCCGACATGACCTCGTGATGCTGTCGATGGCGCTGGTTGCCGGTATCCCGGCCCAGGGTTTGGTCGGGGCCGTGGTCGTGTGGACGAAGCTCAACCCTGTCGCCGTGCAGTTGCACTTCGTGCTCTCGATGGTGCTGGTCGCCGTCGCCGTCGTCCTGGTCGTGCGCTCTCGCGAGCCCGATGGCGCGACCCGGGTCAGCACGGTGGTGCCGAGGACCAGACATCGGTTGCGATTGCTGGTGGTCTGGACTGCTGTGGCAATACTCGCCGGCACCGTCGTGACCGGCACCGGTCCGCATGCCGGCGACGAGCACGCCCACCGCTTCACGTTCTTGTCGATCACCTGGGTGACCCGAATCCACAGCGTGATCGTGTGGATCGCCGTGCTGATGGCGTTGAACTTGTTGTGGCACTTGCGCAAGCGGGCCCACGACCGCGAGGTGCTCGATGCGCCGCTGACCTTGTGGATCTGCGTGGCGGTCGCCCAGGGTGGGATCGGCTACCTGCAGTACGCCACCGGCGTGCCGCCGGGCCTGGTCGCAGTGCATGTGGCGCTGGCGACCACGTTGTGGGCGACCGCTGTATGGCTGTGGTGCTCCACGTCGCGTGCCAGCGGATCAGCACGCAGCCTGATCGAGGCCTCGCGTCGTGGGTCAGTTGCCGAGGCTGCGGACGAACGTCGAGAGCTTGTCGATGGCCGAGGAGAAGAACGAGCCGATTGAAGAAATGAAGCGCACGGTGGCGTCGGCACTCCCCGCCGGGTCCTGCCACAGTCGGATCACCAAGAATGCGACGAACAGGTACAAGAAGATCCGAGTAAGGGCCTTCACCTGTCCGAGAACGCTCGTGATCATGTTGGGGGGTTGCCTCCGAGTTGAACGGCCCCGGGTAACCGGGTCCGAACGGGTCTCCGCCCGACCGGAATGCTATCGAATCCACGGGCTGTGATCAATCACCCTCGGATCCTGATGATTTCGGAGCGGCAGGTTTCGCGGAAGGCGGGGATGGTAGGACACGGCCTTGTTACCGGTGAAGGGAGCTGATGAGGTATGTTGCCGCTCATCGATCAGACCTCGACCCGCCCGTTCGACTTCGGCGCCAACCACATCGTGCTGGATTTCACCAACACCGTCAACGGCCGACCGACGTACAGCCGCGACGACCTCACCTCGGATGGTGATGTCCTGCGGTGGGCCGAGGCCGCCGGGCTGCGCGTTCAAGTCGATGAGCAGAGGTCGTCGCACCTCCACGATGTCGTCATGTTCCGCGAACATCTCTACGGGGTCTTCGGGCCGATCGCTCGGGGACTCGGGCCGCAGGACTCGGCGTTGTCGTTCGTGACACGTCGCGCCGCGCAGGCATTGCGCTCGGCCCGTTGGGGTCCAGGCCCGTCGGGCTTCGTGCCGTCGTGGCCGACGGGTTCGATCGAAGCAATCTGCGATCAACTGGCAGACGCGGCGATCCAGTTGTTGCGATCCCCGGCAACCGTACGCATCGGGTCGTGTGCCGGTTGTGGATGGCTCTTCCTCGACACCTCCCGTGGCCACGCCCGGCGCTGGTGCTCGATGAACGCCTGCGGAGTGCGCAGCAAGATGCGGCGCTACCACCAGCGTCAGATCGAGCGCGTCGGGCACACGGTGACGGCTCGCACATGACGGGGATCGGAGTCGGTGTCGAATGCGCGCTGCGTCGGGCATGGACCCGACGCGGTCGGCTACTGGCGACGGTCGCTGCGATCGCCGTCGGGCTTGCCGGACTGATGCTGGTCGGCGTGGCGGGCACGATTGCCGGCGACCGTGCGCTGCAACAAGGCATCGAGGGTCTCCTGCCCGCACAACAGGCCTTCGCTGTGACGATGTCGCCTGATCTGGCGCCGACATCGGCCGATCTGAATCAGTTGAACGA
The DNA here is from genome assembly GCA_963805445.1 of Ilumatobacteraceae bacterium. Taxonomy (GTDB): domain Bacteria; phylum Actinomycetota; class Acidimicrobiia; order Acidimicrobiales; family Ilumatobacteraceae; genus JAENVT01. The sequence goes on from CAWDUI010000019.1 coordinate 69,908, forward strand.
CGACATCGGGGCCAGACTCGAACGTCGCGGTCTCGGCCCGGTTTTGCGCACGGTCGAGTTCCGCGCCCTGGCCGCCGGCGACGGTCGCACGATTCGACTCGCCGGCCTCGACGAGCCGCACAGCGCCATTCGACTGACCAGCGGAGCCTGGCCGAAGCGTTGCGACGCGGACGACTGCGAGGTCATCGCCTTGCTTCGCTCGCCTGATGTCGCGCAGACCGTTGAGCCGCTGCGCCGTGACTCGCCACTTGGTCTCACCATCGTCGGCACCGGCGTGGCGACGAGCGACCAGGTCCTGTCCGGTGAGCTGCAACCCGGCGATGACGAGTTGATCGTGATCGGGGACGGTGTCGCCAAGGTCTCGGCACTGCCCAACTACGAGTTGTTCCGGCGCACGTACGCCTGGCAGGTGGCGCTCGAACCGGGGAGGCTCCGCAGCCTCGATGTCGGCCCATTGCTCGCGGGCGTGCGTTCGATCGGCAACGACCCCTCGCTGTCGGGCTTCGGCCTGCACGTGTCGGGCCCGGAGGACCGGCTCCTGTCGATCAGCAGTCGCACTCGGATCTCTGACAATCGCCTGGCGGTGCCGGTCGGGGCGTTGCTCGTCTTGTTCTTCGGTGTGGCCGTGCTCGCTGGCCTCGGTGGCCGGGCGGACCACCGCCGCATCGCGTCGGTGCTGCGGCGGCGTGGCGCCAATTGGTCGGTCATGGCGACGTTCCGGACGCTCGAAGCGGCTCTTCCGGTGATCGGCGGCCTGCTGGTTGCTGCGGCGACCGCGGTGTCCGTCGGGGCATGGCTCGGAGACCGTGCCGGCGTTGGCGCGGCCAGCGTCCTGGAGCGCTCGTTCACCGGTTCCCTCGTGCTGCGGACCGCGGCCGTCACCGTTGCCGTCTGGCTCCTGATCTTCGTCGTGCTCAGCTTCGACGACGCGCCGCTCGGGCGTCGCAACCGGCGACCGATGGCCAGTGACATCGCCGGCCTCTCGGCGTTGGCGGTGCTGCTGGTCATGACGGCCCGCGGTTCGATCTCGGCCGCGTCGTTGAATCGCGACGTCGATCCGTCGTTGGTCGCGGTACCGGTGCTCGCGGCGATCGCCCTCGCATCACTCGTCGTCAGATTGGTGCCCATCACGCTCAGGGCAGCGTCGAACGCCAGCCCGCGACGGTGGCCGCTGACGAAGCTGACCTTCGCCGAGGCCACCGCGCAACCACTGCGGTCGATTGCCAGTGCATCGTTGATCGCGGTCACGGTGATGTTCGCATTGCTGACGTTCGGCTACGCCTCGACGTTGCGGGTCGGATCCCGTGACCAGGCCGCCTTCGCTGTTCCCTACGACTTTCGCCTCGATCTCGGCGCCGCACTGGTTCGGCCACAGGCGACGAAGCCGACGGGCGGCTGGCCGGCGCTGGTTGCAGGCACCACTGCGACCGATGTCTTGCGCAGGGGGGTTGCCGTCCGCTCGTCGGCAACGGGGATCCAGACCGTCGAGTTGCTCGGCGTGGATCCGGCGACCCTCGGTCAGTTGCACGGTTGGAGGCCCAGCTTCGGGCCGCGGCCGTCGACCTTCGCCACAGCCCTCGGCCAGCCGGCACCGGTCGATCTGGGCACGCCCCTGCCGCGTGATGCGGTGTCGATCGATTTCACCGGCACGGGTTTCGAAGGATTGCACACGTCGGCGGTCATTGCGCGCGCCGACGGGACGTGGCACGAGTTGACGCTCGACGAGGAGTTCGACGGGGGAGTGCGCACCACGCTGTCTCCCGGCGATGCCGGTGGCGAATTGGTCGGGTTCAGGCTGGCCCAGCCCGCCGACGTGTCCGCCCGTGTCGAGCACCACATCGGCGAGGGCGACACCTCAGAGCCTGCACGGGCCATCGATGTCGTCCTGCGGGAGGTGCACACCGTGGCGGCCGACGGAACCTCGACGCGCGTCCAGATGCGCAACGATCGCCTGCGTGCGGCGGATGCAACGGTGGTCGTCGAACCGGACCAGACCCTTCGGGTCACGGGGTCGCTGCTGGGCGTCGCCATCCTCGTCACGCCACCCGGGCCGGGTCAGGACGAGCCGATCGCCGCGGTGATGGATCCACGAACGGCTCGCAACGCAAGCAACGGCGTCGTTGTGATCGAGACCAGCAGTGGCAAGTTGCGGCTCCGTCCGAGCGTGATCGTCGACCGGTTCCCCGGCGTCGGTAGCAGGTTTGCGATCCTCGACATCTCGTCGCTCCAGCCCGCCCTCGATCTGTTGCAGCCGGGGGCCGGTACGCCCAACGAGGTGTGGCTGGCCGCCGACGGCCGCGCGGATGAAGTCAGCGCTCGCCGCACAACTCGAAGGACCGGGGTTCGAGGCAATCAAGCTCGACCGCCGCTCGACACGCCAGACGGCATTGGCCAACGACCCACTGGCCGTGGTGACGCTGTTGATCCTCACCACGTCCGCTCTCGTCGCTGTGATCCTCGGGGCCTGCGCAGTGCTGTTCGGGGCCGCGGCCGACGCAAGCGACGACCGGCCACTGTTGCGCATGCTCGCGCTGGAGCGCGTCGACGGCTCGCACCTCGTGAAGATGGTGGCGGGCAAGTCGATGGCGGCGGTCGGCCTGGCCGTGCCGATCGGTCTGGTCGGCGGCCGCTGGCTGCTGCAGATCGCCACCCGCCTCGTCGCGGTGTCGGCAACATCGGGCCAGGCCAACCCGCCGCTGCGACTCGTCGTGCCGTGGGGCGTCGTGGCCTCACTATCGGTCGCCCTGATGGTGCTGCTCGGGCTGGGCGCGGTGGTCGGCGCGCTCTCGGCTCGTCGAGTGCCCGGCGAAGATCTGATGCGTGGCACGACATGACCAGCGCGTCGGCGCGGCCGAACTACGGCGGTGCCCGTGATCGACATCGACGACGCGTTCGTGCTGCACCGCGGCCGCACCCACGATGTCGCGGCACTCCGGGGGCTCAGCCTGCGCATCGAACCGGGCGAGCGAATCGTCGTTCGGGGCCCGAGTGGCTCCGGCAAGTCGACCCTGGTCGCTGCCGTGACTGCTCAGGTGCGGGCCAGTGCGGGACGCATCCGGCTGTTCGGGCATGACATCGGCCAACTCGACCACGCGGCCAGCGCTGAGAATGCGAACCGCGCACGTGGGAGTCGTCAGTCAGCGTTCGGGCCTCGATCTGATCGACGACCTCGACTGCCTCGACAACGTGGCGGTGCAGAGCCGGCTCGGCAGGTTCCACACGGTGACGAGGCTCGTCGCCGCGCGCGGCGTCGGCATTGGACCGGCTGGGACTCGCGGCACCTCGCCCACCGACGTCCGACCTCACTCTCGGGAGGAGAGCGCCAGCGGATTGCCGTGGCCGCCGCCCTCGCTCACGGCCCGGGACTCGTGATCGCCGACGAACCGACCGGTGAGCTCGACGCGGTCGAGCGCCGACCAGGTGTACGAATTCCTGCGCAACGAGGCCGAACGCACCGGCGCCGCTCTGCTGGTCGTGACCCACGATGCTCGTGCCGAGCGGGTCGCGACGCGAGTGCTGACCATCCACGACGGCAGGCTCAGCGAGGAGACGCGGGCCGGGTACAGCGCCCTGGTCGTCGACGCCCGCGGCTGGGTTCGCCTGCCCGACGCGCTGCGTGCCGAGACCGGGATCACGCGACGCGTGCGCGCGCGACAGCGCGACGACGGCCGGATCGCTCTGAGCCGCTCGGAACCCCCGTCGTCGCAGGACGGGGTCGCGCCTGAGCCGGGTGGGCTTCCGCGGCCGCCGACGATCGAGTCCTCGTGCGCCTTCGCGACGCCGAGATCGACCTCGACACGAACACGATCGGTCCGGTTTCGATGGATCTGCAGCGTGGCCAGATCACGGTGATCACCGGGCGCTCGGGCTCGGGAAAGACCAGCGTGCTCTCGGTCGTGCTGGGCGCAGGAGCTCCGACGAGAGGGCTGGTCGAGCGGTTCACCGACCGATTCGGCTGCGCTCCGCAAACCGCAGCGTTCGCCGACCAGCAGAGCGTCGGTGACAACGTCGACCTCGTCCGGGCAATCCGCGCCAAGCAGCCGATGGATCACACCCGGGTGCTCGGCGACCTCGGCTTGGCGGGCCTGGTCGACCGGCCGGCCGGCACGCTGTCGGGTGGCGAACGGCAGCGGTTGGCCGTCGCTCGAGCGCTCGCCGTCGACGCCGAGGTGATCGTGTTGGACGAGCCGACGTCGCAGCTCGATCGTGCTACGGCACGGTTACTTTCGCGCGCGATCGTCGAGAGCGCCCGTGGAGGCGCATGCGTCGTCTGCGCCAGTCACGATGCGGATCTGATCGCTGATCGCCGACCAAATCGTCGACCTGGACGCGGCCCGGCCGAGGCCCGGGGTTACTTGCCAGTAGAAAAGGTGGCTGTTATGGTGCCGACCGCGGTTCCGTACTCGGGCCGTACTGTCGGTTGCATGGTCGGGGGGAGCCAACTGGCGAACCTCGCCGTGAGACTGCCGGGGGAGAAACCAATATGCCAACGAAAGGCAGGACCATGAGGTTCAAGAATGCGTCGGCGCTCGTCATAGCGCTGGCACTTGTAGGCGTCGCGTGCGGCTCCGACACCAAGTCAGGTTCATCTGATACGGCTGCGCCCGCGGCTACCCAACCAGGTGGCACCACTGCGCCTGCCGGTGACACTGCGGCACCTGCTGCCGGTGGCAACCTGATCGTCTCGACCGATCTCCCGCTGCAGGGCGCATCGGCCGACGCGTCGGCCGACACCAACAACGCCGTCGCTCTGATCCTCGAGCAGGCCGGTGGCAAGGCTGGTGCCTACTCCATCACGTTGAAGCCATACGACGACTCCACTGCCGCCAAGGGTGGCTGGGACGACGCCACGTGCGCCAAGAACGCCAACGATCACGTGGCCAACTCGGGCGAGGTGGCTGTCATGGGCACCTACAACTCCGGTTGCGCCAAGATCGAAATCCCGGTGCTCAACCAGGATCCGGCCGGCCCGATGCTGATGATCTCGCACGCCAACACCAACCCAGGCATCACCAAGGCATGGGACCCGGGCGAGCCCGATGTCTACTACCCGACGGGCGTTCGCAACTACGGCCGCGTCATCGCCACCGACGACTTCCAGGGTGCTGCTGGCGCACAGTTCGCCAAGCAGGACCTCAAGGTCACCAAGTGTCTGGTCCTCAACGACGCCCAGACCTATGGCGTTGGCGTTGCCAACAGCGTTCACCACTGAGGCCAAGAAGCAAGGCATCGACATCGTCGGCGAAGAGGCGTGGGACGCCAAGCAGCCGAACTACACAGCGTTGTTCGAGGGCTACAAGGACTCCGGCGTCGACTGCGTGTACCTCGGTGGCATCAACGACAACAACGGTGAGCAGTTGATCCGTGACAAGGTTTCCGTATTCGGCCCCAACTCGGGCACGGTGAAGTTGATCGCCCCTGACGGCTTCACCGGATATCCGAGCGTGCAGAAGCTGGCCGAGGCACAGGACATGTACATCACCTTTGCCGGTCTTCCGGCATCGGCGTTGGTCGAGGCCGGCGGTGCCGGTGCGAAGTTCGTCAACGACTTCAAGGCCAAGTACGGGCACGATCCGGCGTCGGCGTACGCCATCTACGGTGCAGCCGCCTTCCAGTACATCATGAAGTCGATTGCCGCCTCTGACGGAACCCGCAAGGGCGTCCGCGATGCAGCGTTCTCCGGCAAGATCACCATCCCGGCCGAAGAGTCCGTGATCGGCAAGGAGTTCAGCATCAACGAAAACGGTGACGTGACCGTGATCGACATGACGATCCAGCTGTTGACAGGCAACACGGAGACCTTCCTGAAGGCCTGGCCAGTCGGCTGACAGCCGTAGTTCGGTATTCGTTCACCTGTAGTTTGGGGTGGCCTCGAGGGGCCACCCCAAACTCATAACTTGGGGGCAGTCAACTTTGTCTAGTACGCCTGCGGTACTGATGCACCGGCGCAGACTTTCGCCGACCGACATCATTGGACTTGTCGTTCTCGGCCTCGGAGTGGTGATCCTGATCCATGCGTTCACCCAGGGCCCGAGGATCTTTGCGCAGGTTCTGACCATCGGACTGTCGAATGGGGCGCTCTATGCGTTGATCGCCCTGGGATACACGATGGTCTACGGCATCATCGAGCTGATCAACTTCGCCCACGGCGATCTGTTCATGCTCGGCTCGGTGTTCGCCGCCATCTTCTTGGAGGAGTGGCTGGATCAGACGCGATCCTCGCTCGCCGGCTGGCTGTGGCTCGCGGTCATCCTGCTCGCGGTGATGGCGGTGTGCGCAACCATCAACGTTCTCATCGAGTTCTTGGCGTACCGTCGACTTCGAAATGCCCCGAAGCTTGCGCCGTTGATCACTGCTGTCGGCATGAGCTTCATCCTGCAGAACGTGGGCATCATCTTCAACGGGTCAGCGCCACACTCGCGCACCAGCGTGTTGCCGCAGAGCTCGCTCGACGTCGGCTCGGTTCAGATCCGCATCAAGTACCTCGTCGTCATCGCCGTCACCGTGCCGCTGTTGCTGCTGATGACGTGGATCGTGCAGAAGACGAGGATCGGTCGGGCGATGCGAGCCACGTCGCAAGATCGCGACGCGTCACTGTTGATGGGCATCAACGTCGACAGGATGATCTCGTACACCTTCGCCCTCGGCGGAGCGATGGCCGGCGCCGCCGGCACCCTGTTCGTTCAGGTCAATGGGCAGACCCGGTACGACGCCGGGTTTCGCCTGGGACTGATCGCCTTCACCGCCGCCGTCCTCGGTGGCGTCGGCAACTTCACCGGAGCTGTCGTCGGTGGTGTGATGATCGGCGTCATTCAAGGTCTCAACGACAGCGGCCTCGGGTTCTTCCCCGGCCAGAAGTGGACGCAGACCGTGATGTTCAGCATCCTCATCGCAATGATCATCTTCAGACCGGGTGGCCTCTTCGGCGCCCATCAACAGGAGAAGGTGTAGCCATGACGGTGCTTTTCTGGGCTGCCGGACTGCTCGTCGGCTCCTATCTCCTCATCAACGTGGTGTTGCGACTCGACCAGGCAAAGGCGGCCTTTGCCGCCTGCGGAATCACCATCGCGGCGGTACTGCCGCACCTCGGCTTCACCAAAGACACGGGCAGCTTCCTGCCGATCTTCACGGTCGTGCTGTGCGCGGTCTACGCACTGTTCGCGCTCGGGCTCAACGTCGTCGTCGGCTTCGCCGGTCTGCTCGACCTCGGATACGTCGCCTTCTTCCTGTTCGGGGCGTACGTCGGCGCCTGGACGATGTCGATCTTCGCGGTCAACGTCACCCCCAGCTGGCGCAACATCAACATCCACGTCCTCGACGCAGCGAAACCAAGCTTTCCGGGAATCCACTTGTCGTTCTGGCTGGTCGTCATCATCGCCGGCATCGTCGCGGCGTGTCGCCGGTGTGGTGATCGGCGCGCCGACGCTTCGGTTGAAGAGCGACTACCTCGCTCTCGTGACGCTGGGGTTCGGTGAGATCTTGCCGGAGGTGTTCCGCAACGGCGACGACCTCGCCGGACTCAACCTGACCAACGGCACGAAGGGGATCGGGCCGATCGACAACGTGGGCATGGGGTTTCTGCACGTCATCCCCGGTATCCCGAAGACGATCCGCACTTCCGACTTCCAGACCAAGTACTACGTCATCTTGGTGTTCTGCGTGTTGTTCGTGTGGGTCTCGCTGAAGCTCCGCGACGGACGCCTGGGCCGGGCGTGGATGGCCATCCGCGAGGACGAGTTGGCCGCCAGCCTGATGGGCGTTCCGCTGATGCGCACCAAGCTGTGGTCGTATGCGGTCGGCGCCGTCGCCGGCGGGGTCGGTGGGGCGTTCTATGCGACCATCGTCGGCACCGTCAACGTCGACAACTTCACCTTCCAGTTCTCCATCATCATCTTGTGTGCCGTGATCCTGGGAGGCATGGGCAACGTCTGGGGCTCGATTCTCGGTGGCGTGGTCATCACCTGGTTCAACTACACCGGGCTGGTCTGGATCAGCGACAAGCTGGGCTTCAACTTGAAGAAGTACGAGTTCGCCTTCTTCGGCTTGGTCCTGGTCGTGATGATGCTGTTCCGCCCCGAGGGATTCATCCCGGCAGCGCGAACCAAACAGGTCAAAGAAGCGGAGAAGCAGATGCTTGCTACACAGGTGGCAGAGTCATGACCCTGCTCGACGCTCGCGGCGTCACCGTCCAGTTCGGAGGCCTGACCGCGGTGAGCGATGTCGACTTCGTCATACCCGAAGGTTCGATCGTTGCCCTGATCGGCCCGAACGGGGCCGGCAAGACGACCTTCTTCAACGTGCTCACCGGCTTGTATGTCCCGACGTACGGCGAAGTGATGTTCGACGGGCGGTCGGTGGTCGATGTTTCGCCGCACACCATCGCCGCTCGCGGCATGGCCCGAACCTTCCAGAACATCCGGCTCTTCGGGGCGATGACTGCATCCGAGAACGTCATGGTGGCCATGCATCCGCACCTGCGCAGCGGTGTCGCCTCGACGATCCTTCGCCTTCCGAAGCAACGCCACGAGGAGCGCGAGGCCAGGCAGAAAGCGAAGGAACTGCTGGAGTTCGTCGGTATCGGCGGCACCGACGAGGAGTTTGCCAAGAACCTTCCCTACGGCGATCAGCGCCGCCTGGAAGTGGCCCGGGCGCTCGGTCTCCAACCGAAGCTGTTGCTGCTCGACGAGCCGACAGCCGGAATGAACCCGCAGGAATCGGCTGCATTCACGGCCTTCGTGCACCGTGTGCGCGACGAGCTCGGCATCACCATCTTGTTGATCGAGCACGACATGAAAGTGGTCATGGGCACCGCCGAGCGGATCACGGTGCTCGAGTACGGCGCCAAGATCGCCGAGGGCACGCCGGCCGAGATCCGCGCCAATCCTCGAGTCATCGAGGCGTACCTCGGCAAGTCGGCAACGGAAGGCGCAGCATGACTTCGACAGACCTGACCCCTGCGGCGACACGTGCGGCTGGCCGCGACCCGATGCTGACCGTCGACGACATCCACGTGTACTACGGCAACATCGCGGCCGTGAAGGGGATCTCGTTGACGGTGTACCAGGGTGAGATCGTGACGCTCATCGGTGGTAACGGCGCCGGCAAGTCGACGACGATGCGCACGATCTCGGGCCTGTTGAAGCCCAAGCGCGGCAGCATTCACTTCGAAGGCAAGCAGGTGTCGGGTCTGAAGGGTCACGAGGTCGCTCAGAGAGGCATCGCCCAGAGTCCCGAAGGACGGCGCATCTTTCCACGCATGAGCGTGACCGAGAACCTGGAGCTCGGAGCGTTCCTGCGCAGGGACAAAGCCACCATCGTCACAGACATGGAGCGTGTATTCGATCTGTTCCCGCGGTTGAAGGAACGCCTGACCCAACGGGCCGGCACGTTGTCGGGCGGCGAGCAACAGATGCTGGCAATGGGCCGCGCCCTGATGGCCGAGCCGCGGCTCCTGCTGCTCGACGAGCCCTCGATGGGCCTGGCGCCGGTGCTGGTCGAAGTTGTGTTCGAGACCATCAAGAAGGTCAACGAGCAAGGCACCACCGTGTTGTTGGTCGAGCAGAACGCGCTCGTCGCGCTGAACATCGCCGATCATGCGTACGTTCTGGAAACCGGTCAGATCACCCTCGAGGGCCCGGCCAACGAGCTCGCCCACAACGACGAGGTTCGCAAGGCCTATCTCGGCGAGGACTAGTCGCACCTTTCGGGCGTTGCCCGACGCGGCATCAGCGGCGTCGCTGGAAGCGGCTCCACAGTGCGAATCCGATCGCCGCGATTCCGATGACCACGGCTGCTCCGACCGTGACGGCGCGTCGCTCGGTGACCGTGAGGCTTTCCTCGGTCGGCGCAGCCGTCGACACCGGCGGCGCCGGTGTCGTCGCTGTCGGAAGATCAGGAATGTCGCCGGGTAGCACAGGGTCCGGCACCGTTCCGGTCGGCTGGGTATCAGGCGTCGGCGGGCCGAACGTCGCCACCGCGGCCACACCATCGCCTGCCGTCGCGTTGGTGATCACGAGGGCAAGATCGGTGTTCAGCCTGGCATCACCCGCGCCCAACAGTGCCAAGGTCGCGTCGCCGGGCTCCAGCGCGGCGGGAACCACGACGTCGACCGTGAAGGTGTAATCGCTTTCCGCCGACCCCCTCGCCACCACATACTCGTCGGTGCCCTGATCGATGACGATCACCAGGCCGGTCAGCGGGTTGCCGAGGGGGCCGACACCCGGGGGCAGCGTGCCCGTGTCGAGGCAGTCGTCGCCGAAATGCTGGCCGGTGACCGTCAGCACACCGCCTCTGGCGACCCTGGCCGGCTTGACCTGCACCGTTGGCGCCGCGCAACTGGCCGCCACCGGCTGATGTGACAACAGCGGCGCGGTAGACAACGCTGCCACGGCGACAGCGAACGCCATGGGCAGTCTCATCCTCAGCGGGGCTTGACTGCCATCAGGCAGGCCATCTCGTAGACGACTGTCGCCGCGGCAAGTGACGTGATCTCGGCGTGGTCGTACGCCGGAGCGACCTCGACGACGTCGCCCGATACCAGGTTCAACCCGGCCAACCCGCGCAGGATCATCACCAACTCGCGGCTGGTCATGCCGGCGATCTCGGGGGTTCCGGTGCCGGGCGCGTTCGCTGGGTCGAGCACATCGATGTCGATCGAGAGATACAGCGGGCGGTCGCCGACACGGGCCCGGATGCGTCGAGCCACCTCGTCGACCCCGAGCCGCTCGATGTCGTCGCAACTGATCATCGAGAAGCCCAGGGCGGCGTCGTCGGCGTAGTCCGAGGGTGCGTAGATCGGTCCCCGGATGCCCACGTGCATCGAGGCCTCGGTGTCGAACAGACCTTCCTCGGCGGCGCGGCGAAACGGTGTGCCGTGCGTGAAGCGCTCACCGAAGTACACATCCCACGTGTCGAGGTGGGCGTCGAAGTGCACGAGCGCGACCTTGCCGAAGCGGCGGTGCATGGCCTTCAGCAATGCGTAGGCGATCGTGTGATCTCCGCCGATGGTGATCAACCCGTCAACGGGGTGCGGCCCATCGGCGGCGCCGAGCAGCTCGCCGGCCCGCGCCTCGATCGCGGCGAGCGACTCGGCGATCGAGTAGGGGTTGCACGCGACATCGCCTGCGTCGGCGAACTGCAGGTTGGCGAACGGCTGAACGTCGAACTGCGGGTGGTACTGCGGTCGAATGGCCCGCGATGCCTGTCGCACCGCCATCGGGCCGAAGCGTGCGCCTGGGCGAAAGCTGACCCCTCCATCGAACGGCGCGCCGAGGATGGCGACGTCGCAACGGTCGACGTCGCGGAGCTCGGGGAGGCGCACGAACGTCGAGGATCCGGCGTAGCGAGGCATGGTCGTTGCCGCGACGGGTTGGATCGGGGCGGGCAGATCGGTCACACTCGGAGACTGTATGGCGTTGGACCGATCGCTTCCTGATCGCGCCGAGGTGGTGATCATCGGCGGCGGTGTGATCGGCGCCAGCGCGGCCTTCCATCTGGCCGAGGCCGGGGTGACCGACGTCGTCCTTCTCGAGGCTGACCAACTGTCGTGCGGGTCGACGTCGAAGTCGGCGGGGGGCGTGCGTTTGCAGTTCTCCGATGAGGTCAACATCGCCCTGGCGTTGCGCTCCATGGATGCGTTCGAGCGCTTCGCAGACCGGCCGGGAGCCGACATCGGGTTGCAGCAGGTCGGCTATCTGTTCTTGCTGACCGACCCGGCCGACGTCGCCGTGTTCGAGCAGAACACCGCGTTGCAGAATTCGATGGGCGTGCCGAGTCGCATGATCTCCGCCGCCGAGGCCGGTTCCTTGTCGACACTCGCTCACGTCGACGATGTGCTCGGCGCATCGATCTGCATGCGCGATGGCCACGCCACCCCCGATGCTGTGGTGCTGGGCTATGCCACGGCGGCGCGAGCCATGGGGATCTCGATCGCTACCCAATGCCCCGTCACGGGCATCGGCGTCGATGGCGACTCCATCACGAGCGTGCACACGCCACGCGGTTCGATATCGACATCGACGGTGATCTGCGCGGCGGGAGCATGGTCGCCGCACATCGCCGTGATGGCTGGTGTGGACTTGCCGGTACGGCCCGTGGCCCGGCCGATCTGGTACACGGAGCCGATGCCGAACCGGCCGGCACACGTGCCCATGACGATCGATTTCTCCACGGGCTTCTACTTCCATACGGAGGGGCCAGGCCTGCTGTTCGGCATGGCTGATCCGGATCAGCCGGCCGGCTTCGACGCGCCGATGCGGCCCGACTGGCTCGAGGTCGTCGGTGATGTGGTAGCCCACAGGGCGCCGGCGTTGCTCGACGTCGGAATCGCCGGTGGCTGGCACGGCTTCTACGAGACCACACCCGACCACAACGCGCTCATCGGCGAGTCGTCCACCGTGTCGCGGTTCATCTATGCGACCGGGTTCTCGGGGCATGGCTTCTTGATGGGCCCTGCGGTCGGTGAGGTGCTCCGTGACCTCGTTCTCGGTCACACCCCGGCCGTCGATGTCAGCGGATTCGATGTCGAGCGGTTCAAAGGAGAGACCCGACCCGAGCACAACATCGTCTAGCGCGCCCGGAGTCGCGCCGACCCGGTCAGGTCCAGGTGGCGACCGGGGCGCCGAGGACGGTGGCGTCGACCGTGACGCCGAGGCCCGGCGTTGTGGGCGCGGCGCCTCGTCCGTTGCTGGAGCGTGGCTGATAGCCGGCGAGGTGGTTGTCGGTCCAGTCGTTCATGAACGAGACGGCGAACAGTGCGTGCGGGGGAGTGCTGGCTCCGAGGTGGCTGACCGCTGCCGAGGTCAGATCGCCTCCCCAACTGTCCTCGATGGTCAACCGGATGCCCAGTTCGACCGCGACATCGCGGACCAACTTGGCATTGGTCAGACCGCCGACCCGATTGAGCTTCAGGTTGATCGCTTCCATGCCTCCTGCCTGCGCAGCTTCGACCAAGGCGGCGACGTCGGTGATGACCTCGTCGAGCACGAACGGGATCGTCGTGTTGCGGCGCACGAGAAGGCACTCGGCCAGTGTCGGACACGGCTGCTCGAGGTACAGGCGCTCGGCGCCGTCCATCATGCGTGCGGCCACCACGGCATCTTGACGACGCCAGCCACCGTTTGCATCGGCGAGGATCAGATCGTCGTCGGTGGTGGCTTCGACCACGGCCAGGCTGGCGCGGGCGTCGGCGCGAGGATCGTTGCCCACCTTCAACTGGAAGTGATGGATGCCGAGGCTGCGCTGCTCGAGGGTGAACGCCACCATGGACTCGGCATCGCCCAACGGGACCGCTTTGTACAGCGGCATGTCGGCCGCCAACCGGCCACCGATCAGATCGACCACGGGTCGACCGACCGCCTTGCCGTAGATGTCCCAGCAGGCGACGTCGAGCGGGCTCTTCGCGTAGTTGTGACCCATCAGCGCTTCGCGCATTCGCTTGTTGACGTCAGCCAGGTTCGTCGGGTCCGCGCCGATCACCGCCGGCGCCAACTCGTGCAAGGCGGGCACCGCACCGCGCGCGTGGGCCGGGAGGTACGTCGACCCGAGTGGGCACGTCTCGGCCCACCCGTCGATGCCTTCGTCAGTGACGATCCGTACGACGGTGCTGGTCAGCGTGTTCACGACCCGCCCGCCCGACATCACGTAGGTGCCGTAGCGGTACCCGAGCTCGTAGGTGTATGCCTCGACGGATGTGATCTGCATGCGTGGCACCGTAACGCCGCCGGTCACACGGTCGTGAACTCGTCGATCAGCTCGGCGACGACCCGCGGTGCTTGGAGCGGGGTCATGTGACGGAGGCGACTCAGGATCGTCGACCGCCCGTTCGGCAGTGCCGTGGCAAGCGCCTCCGCCATTGCCGGTGTCGAACGCTTGTCGCCGCGCCCCGTGACGACCAGCGTCGGCGCGACGATGGCACCGACGCGGCCCGCCAACTCGGCATCGGCGGTCGCGAACACCTCGTACGCATCGGCGTAGGCGCGCTCGTCGTTGTCGCGCAGCCGCTGCCGGACCGCTGCGATCAGGTCGGGCCGAGCAGCGGCAAAGCTCGGTGTGAACCATCGCTCGATCGTCGCCTCGATCGTTATGGCCGAGCCGTGTGTGCGCACCTCAGCGACTCGATCGAGGATGGCTCGACGCTCGTCGGGCGACCGGTCATGAACCCCGTTCAGGAGCACCATCCGGCGAATCCGAGGCGATGTGTCGGACAACGCCAGGCCCTGGGCCACCAGCGCCCCCATCGAGAACCCGACAAGGTCGATGTCGCAGCCCAACGCGTCCACGACTGCGGCCAACTGCTCCACGAACGTGTCGAGCGTGTACGGCCCTGCAGGTTTGCTGGCGCGGCCGTGACCGATCATGTCATAGGCGATGGTGCGGCGGCGCGACAGGACGGCCATCACCGGTAGCCACATCGTGTGGTCGAGTCCGACGCCGTGCACGAAGACCAACGGGGCGCGACTCGGGCCTCATGCAGTCGAGTCCGCAAAGGCCGGCATCACTTCATCGATGAACAGTTGCAGCGAGCGCTTCTGGTCGGCGATCGGGGCGCCGTAGCTGGCGCAGTACAAGAAGTCGAGACCGAGTTGCTCGTACGCCCGGAGCTTGCCGATCACCTCGTCGGGCGTGCCGAACATCAAGTGATCACGCAGGGTCGCCGGGGCGTATTCCTCGCGGTGTTCGAGTTGCTGGAGATCGATCCGCTCGGCGAAGCCGTTGTCGACCTCGCCGAGCTGCTTGAAGAGGTTCTCGAACTGGCCCGCCTGCCGCTGCACGGAGGAGATGTAACGGGCGGCGTCTGTCTCATCGGCCCAGACCGCCGAGTATCGCATTGCGACCATCTTCGGCCGCGGAACTCCGGGCGCCTTGCCGAGTGCATCGTCCATCAGCGACGCATACGCCTGGAGTTCGGCGAAGGGGCGCATCAGTGGCCAGCACATGATGTTGCAGCCGCTTGCCACCGCCCAGTCGTAGGTGTCGGGATCGCGCGCCGCGACCCAGATCGGGGGATGCGGCTGTTGAACCGGTTTCGGGCACGACGTCGATGTGGGGAACGACCAGCGTCCACCGTCGTGGGCGTAGTCGCCGGCCCACAGGGCCTTCACCGCAGGGAGCAGTTCGCGGAGCACGGCGCCGGCCCCCGCCGAGTCGAGACCCGGCACGATCCGGTCGAACTCGCGTTGGTAGGCGCCGCGACCGAGACCGAGCTCCAACCGCCCGCCGCTGAGCAGATCGAGCAGGGCAGATTCACCGGCGAGCCGAATCGGGTTCCAGTACGCCGCGACGGCGACTGCGGTACCGAGTCGAATCCGCTCGGTGTGGGCCGCCCACCATGCGAGGAGTTGGAACGGGCCGGGGGCGATCGTCATCTCGATGGCGTGGTGTTCGGCCGCCCAGGCGGTGTCGAACCCGGCAGCGTCGGCCAACTGCACCATCTCCAGGACGTGGTCGGCGACCGCTCGCATGTCGTCGGTCGGGTCCATCCGTTCGAGGTTGATCGCCAGGCTGAATCTCATTCGGCAGTTCTAGTTGTCGCGCCGGTCGGGTATGACATGCTGCCGAGGTGCCGCACGCCTCGTACGTCGCTTCAGGCGACAGCCCGTTGATGCCAGATGTCGCATTGATCTCACGGCTCGCGTCGGAGACCCATCGTCGAGCGGCCGTCACCGACACGACGGTGCCGGTGCGATCGGGCCACGCCTTTGCCGTGTCGGCCGGGCAGATCGTGCGATTCTCGACCGTCGACGGTCCCCAAGTCGTCGACCTCAACCTGTGGGCGCGTGATCGACCCCCGGGAGCGGTTCTGGGCGGCGCGGACCCGCCAGTTCTACGGAACCCATGTCACGACCGGTCATCGGCTGTGGAGCAACCTGCCGTTCCTTCGTCCGATGGTCACGTTCATCGCCGACACGGTCGGGTACGGGCGCGACGAGGACGACGCCGGCTGCCACGACTTGCTGGGGACGAGGTGCGACCCGTATGTGAATCAACTGCTCAGCGGCGCCGCGTACGACTTCCATTGTCACTCGAACCTCACCCGGGCCGTCGCCCAATACGGCCTCACGGAGTTCGATGTGCATGACGTGATCAACCTGTTCCAGGTCACCGGCCTGATGCCCGACGACAAGCGCTACTTCATGAAGACGTGTCCCGCCCGGCCCGGCGACTACGTCGAGCTACTGGCCGAGATCGATCTGTTGATGGCCATCTCACTGTGCCCCGGTGGAGATCTGGCCGTTCCCTTGTGGGGCGAAGGCTCTGACGCCGAACCGAACTGCAACCCGTTGCGCGTCGAGGTGTTCCAGCCCGACAGCGAACTGCTGCACGGCTGGAAGCCGCCGAGCCTGCCGCGTATCGCGGTGTGACGGGACGCCGTCACGGATATGGGGCGCCGGCGGATCCGCCGCCGCCGCTGACAGCGCGCGTCCCGGTCGCGGACTGAGGCACGACGATGGGTGTCATCTTGGGCATTGTCGCGGGTGTGCTGCTGGGCGTCAGCGACTTCGCCGCCGAATCGTGCTTCGCGGACGATCAGTTCGGTGTCGGTCAGCCGCACCAATCTGGCTGTCTCGGGTTTGATCGCGCCGCTGCTGTTGTTCGTCAAGCCGGTCGAATGGACGTGGCGCGATGTCATCTTGAGCACGATCTCGGGGATCACGTTGTCGGGTGGTCTGGTGATGCTCTACCGCGGATACACGGTGGCCCGCATGGGCATCGTCGCCCCGACCGCATCGGTGTTGCTGGCAGCAGTCCCCGTCGTCTACGACCTCAGCAGAGGGCACACTCCCAGCACGCTCGCCGGCGTGCGGCATGGTGCTGGGACTGTTGGCGCTGGTGCTCACCACGTATCAGCGCGGCGGGATGGGCAGCGTGAAGATCGGTGTGATCCTCGGCGTCGGCGCCGGCGTGCTGTTCGGCATCGCCTTCACCCTCGACGGCGGAGACCTCGGATGCTGCCGGTCTCTCGCCGGTCATGATCCAACGCCTTTCCGGCTTGCTGTTCCTGACATTGTTGCAACCGTTCGACAAGGCGCCGATCCTGGCGTTGCGGTCCCCGGCGCGGATCTGGGGGATCGGCTCCGGCCTCGCCGGTGGTGTGGCGCTGGCCTCGCTGAAGCTCGGGTACATCAAGGGCGCGGCGGGCCCGGTGTCGGTCGCGGCATCGCAGTTCGCCGCGGTGGCCGTCGTCCTCTCGGTGATCTTCAACCAGGAGCGGCTGCGTCCCTGGCAGGCCGTCGGGGTGGCTGCCAGCGGGGTCGGGGTCGCGCTGATGGCCCTCGGCTGACGACTGGCACGGCCAGCAGTCTGCGAGATGGCCGGTGGTACCGTTTGCGCATGAGCGACTTGCAACTTGAAGGTGTGTACGTCCCCGTCGTCACCCCGTTCGATGCGAATGAGGGCCTCGACCTCTCCACGCTGACGAAGGTGATCGACTTCTGCCTCGATGGTGGAGTCCGTGGCGTGGTGTCGTGCGGCACCACCGGCGAGTACTACGCGATGTCGACCGACGAGCGCAAGAGCGTGATGGCCCACACCGCAGAGGTCGTCGGGGCACGGGCGCAGCTCGTTGCCGGCTGCAATGCAGGGTCGACTCGGGAGGCAATTCACCTGGCCGAGGCCGCCAGCACCATGGGGTACGACGCCATCATGCTCGCCGCGCCGCCCACATCGCTGCCA
>CAWDUI010000020.1:0-31772 GCA_963805445.1 Ilumatobacteraceae bacterium
CGTCTGAGTCAGCGACGCGACCCGTAAGCGGTCGCCACGCACCATGTGTCGTGCCGACGGTACTGGTTGTAGCCTGAGCAGCACGGGACTTGTTTGGGCCGGCGAGGATCCGACAGACCGAGGCTGGATCGCAGATGACAGCGCCAGCCGACGTTGACGTCGACACTGAAGCGCCGACGTGACGGCGGCCTTGATCGGTGAGACGTGCGACGTCACCACTATCAGTTGGTCCTTGGCCTCGACGAGCAACTCCTCCGCCTAGCCGACGATGCGGTCGCGGATCTCCTGCATGGTCGTCGTCTTCCTGGCGCACCGGTAGTGCTGGTTCGCTCAGCCAGGCCGTCGATATCTGGCTGCTTTACTTCGAAAGCTGGACGCCATCGAGGCTCTCGAGCCTCAAGCTCGACCCAACGGTCGTCGACCTCGGAGGGGACCCGTATGCTTCGGCCGTCTGGCGGGAGCTGTACTCAGCCGGCGAAGCGCAGGATGACGCGATCAGTGTTCGCCGAGCCAGCTCGGTGATGCTGGCAGCCTGGGCGGTGCCCTGACCTCGTCGAGCGGGAGGTCGAGCATACCTTGCAGCTTCCGGGCGGCGTTGGCCTCCGTGCCGACCATGACGAACGAGCGCGAGCACCTGAACAAGGCCAATCAGATCCGCCTAGACGTGGCAGCTACGTGGCTGGCTGCATCAGCAGACCGTGGCGGAGTCCAAACGCGCTCCGGCGTTGTGCATCCGACAAGCTCCCATCGTCGCCCCATCGACGCCAGCAGCACAGCGCCGGCAAGCCTCGAAGGCGATGTCTCAACTATCTGTTGACGTAGCGACGGCACACGCGCAAATGCTCCCCCAGAGCCGTGAACGGCCACGAGAACACGTGCGTTGAAGAGAATGTGCCGTCCCACATCAGGTGCAGCATCATGCCGATCGGCACTGCGAGAGCACCCGGCGGATCGGCTCGCGACCAGTGGTGACCGGCATCACCACCACCAGCACCCCCACCAACACGGTCAGGCTCGCGCCCAGCGGGCCCGGCCGAACGGGAGGTCGATGATGTCGGGTAGCAGTGCGCTGACTGGGGCAACTGGTAGTCGAAGCTTGGGTCGTGAAGACGAACCACACCGACACGACTGCAGTGCCGATGAACCACAAGAACACGATGGCACTCAGCGGACCAAAAGCGGCCGCACCGCGGCAATCGACCGCCCCGACGGCCGGCAACGACTGAAGCCGTCGACCTCGGCCCGCGAGAGGTCGAGGTGGCAGCCGTTGCACCGCAGCCCGACGAGCTTGGCGATGCTGATCTGGCCGTGGCGGGCACGCTGCGCGTCGTAGCGTGCGAGCTCCCCAGCGGAGAGCGCGGCGAGGGCGCCAGCGATGTTCGCCGTGCGGCGGGCTGCCTCGTCGGCGCGGGCGGCTTCGGCGACGGCAAGCTGCGCGGCGACGAGCCTCGCAGATCGCCACGACCGCACCTTCCTCCGCAGCGAGCTCGGCGATCCCTTGCTCGGCAGGCGACTGCTCTCCATCGCTTCCAGCTCGCGATCATCAGCTCCGCCGTGCTTCGCGTTGATTTCCCCGATCTCGTGCCTCAGCGCCTCGGCCTGGCGTGGCGCGATGACGGTCTTCAGCTGCTGCTCGAGCCGGGTGCGCTTCGCGGTGAGTGCTCGGCCTCGTGCTCCATCGCCTCGATCGCGGTCCGGCGCGATGCGCTGCTGCGGCGCAGGCGATCCGGCGCGGCGCGCGGCCGTGCCCCTCGGCTTCAGCGAAAGGCCTTGGTCTTCGGCGAGCTCGGGAGGCGACGCTGCAGTTGGTGCAATGACGTGTCGAGTCGCCGGAAGTTCCCACAGCGCTCGTCGCCGGGCACGGGCTTCTTCTTACCAGCGCATGTATCGATATGCCGCGGCGCGATGTTCATCATGAGGCGAGCATCTGGGTTCTTGTTGTGGCCTGAAGTTCTTGCCAGCGATGATCACTCCCCCCGGCGGCTCGCCGCAGGTGTACACGATGGTTCCTGAGATCGGCACCTCGGGAACGGTGCCTTCGGGTCGAGGACGTCGGGCGGAATGGTGGTGTCGCTGGGGATCACCTTCAGCACGGCGTGGGCGGCGCGGGCCGGGCGGCGTCCTTCCCTCGGGTCCGGCGGAAGCGTGGTGGTCGAGTCGTCGTGCTGCCGCCGGGCGCGGGCAGGGCGCCACTGACGAGCCTGGCAAGGCACTCGTCCCCGGGCAGGTACAGCCGCATCGGCTTGCGCGCCGGCGCCGGTGCCGCGGCCCAGTCCTCGAGGGGCGAGGGCAGTGCCGGCTCCATCAACGCGCCCCAGATCCGCGCCGGGTAGGTGCCGCCCTGGACCTCCTTGACCCCGTCGAGCTCGTAGAACTCGGGGGTGTTCAGGTTACGCCGTTCATCCTACCGCAGACCATCGGCGTGTAGCCGTCCGGGTCGCCGACCCACACCGCGGTCGTCAGCTGCCGGGTGAACCCGACGAACCACGCGTTGGTGTTGTCCTGCTGGGTCCCGGTCTTGCCGGCGGCCGGGATACGGGAATCGGACAGCGATCGGCGGGCGGTGCCCTTGGTGAGCACGCCCTTCAAGATCGTCGACCGCCGTCAGCGCGACGCCGGGATCGAGCACCTGGTGCCCGCGTCGTCGTGGGTGTACAGCCGTGTGCCGTCGGCGCGGTCGATCTGCTCGACGTAGTAGGGCTCGTGGTGCAAGCCCTGGTTGGCGATGGTCTGCGCCCCCGACGCCATGTCGAGCGGTGCCATCTCGTTGGCGCCGGTGGCGAAGCTGGCGTAGGGCTGGATCGGCGTGCGCTCGGCCTCGGCTGACCGGGGTAGAGGTACGGCGACTGCGGCCATGCGGTACATGGTGTCGACGACGCGGTGCAGCCCGACGATCTGCGACAGGCGCGCGAAGGCGCAGTTGATCGACAGCCAGGTCATCTTCTCCAGCGTGCCGAGCCGGCTTCGACACCGCATCGTGATCACGAACGGGTACGTCCGGGTCGCCGGGGTCGGCAGCGCGCACGGCGACGTCCCGTCGATCACGTCGTCGGCTTGGACGCCCGCCTGCAAGCGCGGCGGCGAGGATGAAGATCTTGACGCTCGACCCGGTCTGGCGGGGGACCAAGCGCCATGTTGATCTCGTTGATCGCGCGGCTGGAAGCCGCTGCCACCGACCATCGCCCGGATCGCACCGGTCTTGGTGTCGAGCGTCACGATCGCGTGCGTCGATGCCCGACGCTGGTCTGTCGGGCAGCACCTCGTGCGCTTGCTCGGCGAGCGCCTGCAAGTTGGGGTCGAACGTCGAGTGGATCTCGCAGTCCACCGCGGTACAACAGGTTGGCCCGCTGCTGCTCGTCGCCCAGGAAGGTTGCCCGATGAGCAGGTAGTCCTTGATCGCCTCGGTGTAGTACGTCGGCTTGGTGGTGTAGGTCGGAATGGTGAGCACGTGCTCGGGCATGCGCCACGATCGAGCCCAGCAACGAGCCGACCACGGGGCGCCAGCAGGCCCACGTCGGCCAGCCGCTCGGTCACCTGACGGAACCGGGCCCGAGCCCGCTCCGAGTGGCGGATCGGGTCGTAGCCCGATGGCGACCGCACGAGACCGGCGAGGAACGCGCCCTGGATCATCGTCAGCTCGCTCGACGTTCTTGCCGAAGTACACCTCGGCGGCAGCCTGCAAGCCATAGGCGTTGTTCCCGAAGAACACGGTGTTGAGGTAGCGCTCGAGGATCTGCGTCCTTGCTCATCTTCTTCTCGAGCATCATGGCGTAGTGCGCCTGCAAGCCCTTGTAGCGACCGTCTCGCTGGCAGGCCGGCCAGGAACTCGTTCTTCACCACCTGCTGGCTGATCGTGCTGGCGCCCTGCCGTGGGGCGTCGCTGGAGAAGTTCGACAACAAGGCGCGGGCGAAGCCGCGGAGGTTGACGCCGTGGTGCAGGTAGAACTGCTCGTCCTCGACGGCCAAGAACGCGTTCAGCACCGGTGGCGGCACCTGGGAGAGCGTGATCGGCTGGCTGTTCTCGCGCTCGAACACGGCGATCACATTGCCCACGACGTCGTACACGTAGCTGCGTTGCGACAGCGACTGGAACTCCGGCAGGTCCACCGGCATCTGGTCGTGTGCGTTGGCGATGCGCCACAGCCGCGGCCCGGCACCCACCACGACCGCAGTGATCAGCAGGGCTCCGGCGACGACGATGGCCACAAGACGGAGAAGCCAGGCAATGAGACGCACGCAGCCCGCAGGCTAGTTGCGTGCCGTTGTCGATGATCGGCACCCGGTAGCTTCACGCGCATGACGTCGAAGCATCCGTTCCGGTTCGGAGTGCAAGCATCCACGGCCGCCGACGCGGCCGAGTGGACGGCACTCGCCCGCAGAGCCGAGGCGCTCGGCTACAGCACCCTGACCATGCCCGATCATTTCGGCGACCAGTTGGCCCCGGTCCCGGCCCTGATGGCCGCCGCCGCAGTCACCACCACTCTTCGGGTCGGCGCGTTGGTCTGGGACAACGACTACAAGCATCCGGTCGTGTTGGCCAAGGAACTGGCGACCATCGACGTGTTGTCCGGCGGTCGGCTCGAGATCGGGATCGGCGCCGGCTGGATGGCGAGCGACTACGAGCAATCGGGCATTCCGTTCGACTCCAACAAGATCGCGAGTCGACCGGTTCGAGGAGGGCCTGGCCGTGATCAAGGGGGCGATGTCGGGCGAGCCGTTCTCGCTCTCCGGCCAGCACTACACGCTCAACGATCTCGTCGGCACGCCACGGCCCGTCCAGGCGCCGTGCCCCCCGCTGCTGATCGGCGGCGGCGGCAAGCGCGTGTTGTCGATCGCCGCCCGCGAAGCCGACATCGTCGGCATCAACGGCACGCTCGCCGACGGCGTGGCCGGGCCGGAAGCCATCGCCTCGATGACCGCCGAGGCCGTCGATCAGAAGGTCGCCATCGTTCGTGCCGCGGCGGGTCACCGCATCGACGACATCGAGTTCAACATCCGCGCCTTCATGGTCCGCGTCACCGACGATCGCCGAGCCGCGATCCAGCAAGTCGCCGACTTCGTGCAAGTCGACCCGGCGCTCGTGGTCGAGTCACCGTTTGCCCTGGTCGGCACGCCGGCCGAGATGATCGACGATCTCGTGCGCCGCCGCGAGCGTTGGGGCTTCACGCTACGTGATCGTCGGCGCGGAGGACGTCGAGTCGTTCGCTCCGGTGGTTGCCGAACTCGCCGGTCGTTGAGCACGGCGCCATCGTCGACCCGATCCGGAACGAGGTCGAGGTCGCGCACGTCGAGCGTGGCGACCATCGGGTTGTACTTGTCAATCGTCAGCCGCATGCCGTGCGTTCGACGCACGACTACGAGCGTGGAGTGGTCAGACGACCGTGACTTTGAGGGCCTCGTCGCCTTTGCGACCCTGGCCCACTTCGAACTCCACCGTCTGGCCCTCTTCGAGCGAGCGGTATCCATTGCCTTCGATGTTCGAGAAGTGCACGAACACGTCGGCACCGCCCTCTCGTGAAATGAAGCCGTAGCCCTTTTGAGCGTTGAAGAACTTCACGGTGCCGGTAGCCATTGCCTGTACTCCAGATTGCTTTCTTGGCCCAACGACGTGTTGGGCACGCTTGTTCAACGCTAGCTGGTGTGGAAGCCAACAGCGACCGACTTCGAAAATCTGACGTCGCGGCCAAATCGGGACCCACGCGGGCAGGCGAGATCGCGCCCGTCCGGCCGAACTTCATCCCTGCTGCCCGCCGGGGACGCGGGCTAGCGTGGGGCCCCATGCACGAGACCGACGACGACCTCGCCAATGCGACAGAAGCGCTGCTGATCGCGTCCCGGGCGCTGGTCGGCGTGGCCGCCCGTTCGATCGCAGGCGTCGACGAGATCACCTTGCCGCAGTACCGGGCATTGGTGGTGCTGATGCGCCCGAACACCGTCACCATCGGCGACCTCGCCGTGGCGCTCGACATCCATCCGTCGACAGCCACTCGTCTGTGTGACCGCCTCGAGCTCAAACGCCTCGTTCGGCGACGCCCCGGTGTCTCGACCGATCGCCGCGTCACGCCCGTCGGCCTCACTCCCAAGGGACGGCGCCTCGTCGAGCGCGTCACCGAGCATCGCCGGCGAGACATCGCTGTCATCGTCGCATCCATGTCTTCCGAGGAACGCCGCAACGTGATTCGCAGCCTCACCTCATTCGCCGTCACCGCCGGCGAGGTACCGGGCATCGACAGCTTCGGTTGGGCCGACTCGATGCAGCCTGATTCGTCCGCCGCAACGCGAGCCGCTGCTTCCTAGCTCGGCGAGTGGCGGCGTTCAGCGGCGATGCGCGGGTTTGTCCGCAGCCAGCGCGAGATCGGCGGCGATGGTGTTCCAGCAGTTGACCGACGAGCCTCGGCCGATCCCGCTGCCGGAGTGCATGTTCGACGAGCAGTTGTACACGTTGTCGAGCAACATCTTGTAGCCCGACAGCTCGGGGATCGGTCGGTAGCGGCCCTGTTGCCAGGCGATGGTCGAACCGGCCGAGTACCCACCTTCGACCATGTCGGGATGCCCATTGAAGATGTCGGGCGGGCCGTACGAGCGCATCGCGATCACGTTGTCGGGTGTCATGTTCGGTGCGTAGTGCGACCAGTGCTCGATGAGTTGCTGGTTGAAGCGCTTCTCGATCTCACGCCACTGGCTCTTGTCGAACAAGCGGATCGGCGCGCCGAACTCCTCGACACCGATGATGTGCTTGCCTTCCGGTGCCCGGCTCGGGTCCCACAAGGTGTCGCACGAGGTGAGCGCGAACGTGCGTCGCGCAACAAGCCGTCGAGGTAGATCTCCGCCTTGTACCGAGTCGCGTAGTGATCGGGATCCTTCGGACCCCAATACAGACGAGGCTGGGGTCCGACGCCGGGGTTGTCGGCGGCGGCGGAGTACGCAGGTGGCTCGTGGATGGCGATGTTGGCCCACCACAACTGGCCACGGTCGTAGTGGATGTTCCCGATGCGTTCCCGGATGCGCGGCGAGACCTCCACGTCGTGCAGCAGTCGCAGCACGGTTTGCGGCACCCCGAGCGACGACACGACCAAGTCGGCCGAGATCGTCGAACCATCGGCCAAGCGGAGCCCGGAGGCCCGAGTGCCGTCCACGATCACCCGATCAACTTCTGCTTTGGTGTGGTACTCCACGCCCAACTTCCGACCGGCGGAGATCAAGGCGTCGGAAATCGCCTGGGTACCACCGATCGCGATCGCGGCCGGCTCGAACGACAGCACCAGCGGCAAGTTGTGGGCCAGCCCTGTAGCCCGGGCGTATCGTCGCCGAAGCAACCGGTCGATGTGGTTGCGGCCCGCATGAACAGTGTGCGCAACTCGTCGGACTCGAAGAAGTCGTACGCCAGCGCCTGCAACGACATGTGGCCGTGTACCGGCTCCATCCCCGAATCAGGGATCGAGCACAGCGCTTCCATCGCATCGGGTGTGCCGTACGGGGGCGGCGTCGTGAACCGGTGCGTCCCGAACGCCGGCTTCCAGTAGCGGTCGTACTGGTCCAGCAAGCGCAAATACGCATCGGCGTCTCGCTGAGAGAACCGCTTGATCTGGTCGTACGTGCGGGTCACGTTCTCGGGCGAACGCTCCTGCCGGCCGGTGACGGGATCAACGACTCGCGAGGCGGAATAGCCGATGAACGAGCTGCCGTCGTCGAACACCATCCCCTCGTTCTCCTCGGGGTAGACGTAGCGGAGGCCTTCGTCGTACAGATTGAAGTCGCGGTACGCCGGATGGTTGTAGAAGCGCGTCCAGTGGGCACACGTGTTCATGCGGTAGCCGACCGCAGGCCCGTTGACCGTGGCCGCGCCGCCGCCGAGGCGTCCGGCGCGCTCGAACACGCCGACCGACATTCCCGAGCGAGCCAGGTAGCAGGCAATGATGGTGCCATGGTGACCACCGCCGACCACGACCGCGTCGTATCGAGCGTCAGCCAAGTCGTGCCCGCAGTCCGTCCATGAAGGCGGCAGAGTAACCGGCGATCGAAACCGATCCGGAGTCGGAAGGGGTCCGAGCGATCCCGCACGATGGTGGGGTCAGTGGCGGGTTGCCTGCTCGCTGAAGTCAGCGATGAAGATCGCCAGCGCAGAGGCAACGGAGATCCCGGCGATCAGCCAGAAGCGGATGATGACCTTCGTCTCCGGCCATCCGAGCAGTTCGAAGTGATGATGAACGGGTGACAATCGGAACAGCCGACGCCGGCGACCCGAGGCGCGGAACACGATCATCTGCAAGGCGACAGAACCGATCTCCATCACGTTCAGCCCACAGATGAGGATCAGCAGCAAGTGCGTGTCGGTGGTGAGGCCGAGCAGCGCGAGCGCAGTCCCGATCGCCAGCGAACCGACGTCTCCCATGAAGATGTCGGCCGGTGCAGAGTTCCACCACAGGAACCCGGCGCATCCGCCGGCGAACGATGCCGCGAAGACCGCGAGGTCATAGGGATTGACGACGCTCGGATAGATGGCGGGATTGCGAAAGCTCAGGAAGGCGATCGCCGTGAAAGCGGCGAAGCCGAACAACGCCGATCCGGCGGCGAGACCGTCGAGGCCATCGGTGACGTTCACGGCGTTGCTCGTGGCGAAGATGATCGAGCCTGCCCAGAGCAGCCACACCACGTTTCCCATGTCCCAGCCCGGAACTTCCGGACGTACGAACGACAGCCGGGTGTCGATGTCGGTGGTGGCCAGCAACGTCGCGGCGACTCCAATGGCGATGGCCAGTGTGATGTAGCCCTTGTTCCGCCACAGCACCCCACGGTTGTGTCGGGTTCGAATCTTGATCGCATCGTCGACGAAGCCGACGAGCGCCATCGCCAGCACGCCCACCCACATGATGAGCGTCTGATTCGAGAACACGACACCGGGGCGCACGTGGCTGACGACATACCCAACGAGCGCGGCACCGACGATCGCCAGCCCGCCCATCGTCGGGGTACCCGCTTTGTGGCCGTGCTCTGGCACGACAAGGTTGGCGGCGTTCTTTGCCAGGATCGGCTGAGTCCGCCCTCGCGCACTCATCACTCGCCTCATCCAGCCCGTCCCCACGAGAGACAGGATCATCGCCACTCCCGCTGCGATCAGCGGTGCGATCATCCGGTCACGTCGCCATCAGACAGCACTCACCGAGCTTACGGCCCCACTCGTCAAGCACACCGCTGCCCTCAGTGTCGGGCGTGGTGGCGCCCTGCGTGATGATCGAACTCTTCGTAGTGCTGACGGAGGAGATCGGCGCCGTAGTCACCGCCGTTCGGGGTACGTACGACGGTGTGGACGTGATGGCGACTGGGCACCTCGTTGTCGAACACGACCCCCGGATGGTGGTCGAACTCGATGAGGATCACCGGGCTGTGGACCCGGTAGTAGAAGGGCGCCTCGTCGTCGAAACCGCCATACCAGGAGAACCACGTCTCGTCGAGGTGCGCCACGACTTCTTCCCGTTTGATGTCCGCGTGCGCATCTCCCTGCCAGCCGACGTAGGTGCCCATCAGGGCCAGGAGCACGCGTCGCTGTGCGTCGGACATCTCCGTCCCCGAGACCCCCTGATACGGCGCAACGAGATTGTCGTGGAACGCGCCCGCCTGCATTCGGCCATCGAATGCGTTCTGCAAGCTCGGCGAGATCTCGTCCGGGTGCAACGATCGATGGATGATCGCCTGATCGCGCAGCGGCGGCGCCAGCGACCGGATGAGGTCGAGGCCGAGTTGCTCCTCCGGCTCGAACAGTGACAGCCCGGCGAGGTGGCCGAGCCTGACCCGCCTGGGCTCGGCGCCCATGAACGTCGGGGTCATGACGATGCGCCCATCGAGCACCACCGTGTTGACGCAGAGGTGGTGACCGTCGATCTGCCAACCCCATGGGTCGCCGGACTCGGGCGATCCGAACACCGACACGAAGTACGGCCATTCACCGAACGCGTCGAAGTCGCCGGACAACTCGGCGATCAGTTGGTTGACCCGCATGATCGATCGGGCGTGATGGTACCCGCGCGCCGACATGGTGGATCGAACGATCTCGAGTGCCAGATCGCGCACCGGTTGGGCGAGGTCTTCGAGCATGACGCCGTGCCGAAAGTGGTTCATGTGCACGTTGATCCACATCCGCCATTCCGTCGCGTCCATCGGAAAGGTTGCCTTGGCCCGCTGGTCGGGGGTGAGCGCTTGGAGGAACGCGCCGGCAGCGTCGGCGATCGGCCTGGTGTCGACCTTTCGGCCGCCGAGAGAGCGCAGGTCACCTCGCGGAACTCCATCGGTCGTCACACCGAGCAACGGCCGCTCGAGTTGGGCGGCGCGCTCGTCGACGATGGCCAGGATCGGCGATGGGGCTTGCTCGACGCGCCGGCGGGCCGACATCGAGGCCATCTCGCGGATACCGAACCGCCGCCACCCGTCGATCGCCTGCTCCTCGGGTGTACCGATCGGCGTGCTGACCGTCTTGGCCAGCTTGGGGCGATCCGGTACCGGCGGCCGGAGCTCGGCGAGCCTCGCCAGCACTGCGTCGATCAGCGCGGCGTTCGTGAACACTCCCGTTGCGGTATCGAGCCGCTCGGCACCCCACGCGTCACGGAACACAGCCGCCGGACTCGCGCACGATCAGGCTCGTTGCGGCGAAGTCCCAGATGCCACCGAACACGATCACCGATACGTCGAGTCGGCCGTCGGCGACCATCACCGCGTCGAGGGCGAAGCACTGGCTGCGCGGCGACTCGGGAAGGTGGAACAGGCGTGGCACGGCGTTGCGCCACCCCAGCAGCAATCCCTCCCACGGGATCACGATCGTCGTTGCATCGGCCAGCGAGGACTCGGTGCCGCAATGCAATTGCTCAGCCGCACCAATCGCGAACGAGCCATCCTCTGCATACGTGGCACTCCACGCTCCCCCACCGGAAATCGCCCACCAACGCCTGCCCCACAGCGGAGCCGAGACCATCCCCAATTCGATCACGCCATCGATCTCCAAGGCGATGATCGTGCCCCAGCCGGGCCGTCCATCGGCGTAGTTGTGTGTGCCATCGATCCCGTCGAGGATCCACCGACGGTTCGACGAGCCCGGATGCGCTCCTACCTCCTCGCCGAGCACCCCGTCGTCGCCGTTGGCACGGATGAGTGCGAGCATCGCCCGCTCGACGGCATCATCGACTTCGGACACCGGCGTGCCATCGACCTTCGTGGTCGTTCGCAGCTCCTCCGACCGGAAGTGTTCGCGTGAAACCGCATCCGCCGCGTCAGCGAGCCGATGGAGCAAGGCAACGTCATGGGCGGCGACCATCGCCTCAGCTTCGCAGAGACGAGACGGATCAGGCGGCTCGTGCATTCGGGACTTTCGGCGGTAGACCGCTGTCGACCGCTGGCATACCCTCACGGGTATATGACGCAGATGGTCGGGCGAACCAGAACAGCCCACAGGGTGCAGCGTGTGGCGATCGCGGCGGTCGTCGTACTGGGCCTTGCCGGCTGCGCTTCATCGAAGAGTGGCGATGTCTCCGGGGCCTCCGTGAGCCCGACCCAGGCGGTCACCATCGGCCCAATCACGACAACACCGGACGGAGGGGCAGCGACGCCGACTGTTCAACTGGTCGATGTCGCCACGGCAAGCGAACTCGCCGCTGACCCCGCGGTGATCGTCCTCGACGTCCGCACACCTGCCGAATTCGCCGAAGGCCACATCAGTCGGGCCGTATCAGTCGACGTCCAGGATCCGGGATTCGAAAGTCGGATCGCCCAACTCGATCGCACTGCCACCTACCTCGTCTACTGCCATTCCGGCAACCGCAGCGCTCAGGCGACGGCCGACATGGCGGCACTCGGCTTCACCAATGTGAACAACCTCGACGGCGGGATCTCAGCCTGGCTGGCGGCCGGCGCCCCTGTCGTGACGTAACACCGAACACGAAGAAACCCACCGAGACTCAGGGGATCAGTGATTCACGGCTGATGGCCGGCGCTGGATCATCGCCGTCGAGACGGATCCGATGCAGGACGCCCGCGGCCTCGATCCTGTTGCCCACGCCGAGCTTTCGGAGGATGTTCGAGACGTGCACGCTCGCGGTCTTGCGCGAGACGAACAACTGCTCACCGATCGCGCCGTTGGAGAGGCCGGCAGCCACCAACTGCAGCACGTCGGATTCACGACTCGTCAAGCCCAAGCAGTCGAGCGGCGAGTGGGGTTCCACTTGCGGGGCAGCACACTCCAGCTGAAGGCGTGCACGCCTCGCCAGCAGTCGGATCCGGTCGAGCAGCGGAGGTGCCGGCAGCTGCGCGGCGAGCGCATGCGCCCGGCGAAGCACGCCGAGTGATTGGCGATGCGCCGCCACCGAACGCCCGGGAATGCCCGCCAGTAGCGCCTCCGCTTGTCGGAATCGGCGCATACGCCTCGTCGTAGCGAAAGCCCAACTGCTGATAGCCGTCGGCCACGTCCGACCAGAGGTCCTGCTCTGCCCGACCATCAAGCCGTGACAGCTCCGCATACGCTCGATCGCGGATCAGCCTGCCCTCACCGGTGAGCGACCCGGTCCTGGCCTCGGCTTCCTTGAACCATCGGGCTGTTGCGCGGCGCGCCGAGACGTTCGCTTCCGACGAGACAACCTGGTCGGCCAACACGGACACAGCGATCGCAACCAGCGGCCACTCCTCGACCGACATCTTCCCGGCGCTCCGGCGGAGGATCTCACCCACGATCGGCACGACGTCGACAACCTTGCTGTCGGCCGCATCGAATTCGATCAGCACGGCGCCGAGCTCTCCGAGGTCTTCGGTCCAGTAATCAGGTTCGTCGAGCAGGCGTCTGAGCCGCTCCATTTGTGGCCGCGCCTCATCGAGCCGGCCCTGGCGGATCAGCGCCATCTGCATGTAGAGCGAGACGTCGCGATCGTCGGCCTGCTCGATCAGTTCACGGTGCTCCTCATCGACGCGCTCGGCCTCGTCCCAGCGGCCGAGCGAGACGAGGCAACCCGTCCAGTACATCGCCATGGTCGGGCCCAGCGGACCTCCGACCCCTGTGGCCTGAACGAGCTCGACCCCCGCGGCAGCGACGTCGATCAGCTCGCCGAGCCTCGACGTGCGAGCCAGCGAGTTGGTCAGAGAGTTGAGGGCCAGCAGGCGATGTTCCGGCGAGACAGTCTCGTCACAGATCGCAGCGGTCTCACTCGCGTAGCGAACCTGCGCGTCGGCGTCCTCACCGCACGTCGCCATGGCCGAACACATCGCGTACCGCGCCATCACGGTGGCGTCCCTGTTGTCCAGCCGGGAGGCAAGGTCAAGTGCCGACTCGGCGACCTGCTTCGCCTGGACGCCCCGGCCCGCATAGCTGTGACCCAACGCGGCATAGAGAAGTGCTTCGACCCTCGCCGATGACGGCGGCGACTCGGGTATCGACGCAAGTGCACGCTCGGCGGCGGCAGCGCACTCATCCCATCGGTACGAGAACCGATACATGTTTCGCAGGCGCAACCACGCATCGCCTTCGCGCCAAGGATCGCGACCCGCCAACTGCTCGGCGGCCCGAGTCCCCAATTGGAGGGCATCGGCAAGCTGGCGACCCTGGTAGGCCGCACTGGCGGCATCGAGCAGCAGGCCCGCATGGTCAGATTGAGCAAGTGTCTCCGGCTCACCCACGCGGGCCCAGAGGTCCAACGCCTGCCGGAAGTGGGCGAGCGCCTCGCGTGGCATTCCCTGCTTCATCGCCGTACGACCGGAGGCGATCCAGGTGGCGAGTGCCGGCTCGAGCTCGCCGGCCGCTGTCCAGTGCCAGGCGATCTCACCAAGACGTTCCGGGCGTTCCGTCTCGAGCGCGCCCGCGAGGCAAGCGTGAAGGGATGTTCGGCGCTGGGCGACGAGTTGTTCGAGGAAGACGGTGCGTGCGAGCTCGTGCCGGAACCGCAGTTCCACCCCATCGGTCACGAGTAACCCAGCACCTGCCACCTCGTCGACTACCGACGACGCTCCGTCGTCGTCGAGCCCCATGGCTCGTGCGAGAACCGGCACGGTCAGCCGGCCGGCCACCGCAATGAGCGAGAGGACCTCGACGGCGGCCGACGAGAGCGTTCCAGTACGGGACAGGATGACGTTCCGCAACGACCACGACGGGCCGAGCTGCCCATTTGCAGTGGCCACGAGCTCTTCGATGTAGAAGGCGTTGCCACCACTGAGACGATGGATCTCGTCGATCTCGGAATCCCCGAAGGCATCGGGGCGAAGCGCCTGCACCAGATTTGCCGTGGTCGGGCGGTCAAACCGCTCGAGCTCGATGACGTCGGGTCGGGCCGAGCGAACGACATCGGCCAGCACCGAGGCGAGTGGGCTCGACGGGACGAGTGCCTCGGTGCGATAGGTCCCGACGAGGAGCATCGATCGTGGATGATTCGATCGGGCCAGCAACGAGAACAGCGCTCGGGTCGACTCGTCGGCCCAGTGAAGATCTTCGACCACCACCACGACCGGGCCCCACTGAGCGAGCCGGCGAAGCATGCCGATCACCGCCTCGCAGAGCCGGCCCGAATCGATGGTCGCCGACAACTCGGTCGCCGCACCCAGCTCCGGGACCAGGTGGCGGAGCAAGGCGCCGGTGCCACCGAGCACCACATCGAGTCGCTCCTGCTCGAGGTCGTCCACAAGACAGGCAAGCAACTCTCGCAGGGCGGCAAACGGCCAGATCTGCTCGCCGAACTCGACGCACCCACCAACGATCACGTGACAGCGGCGGTCACGAAGCACGCTGGTCAACTGCGCAACCGTGCGGCTCTTGCCCACGCCGGCCTCGCCACCGATCAGAACGACTCTCCGATCGCCGCGCACCACCGACTCGCCCACGTCGACAAGGCGGGCGAGTTCGGCAGTTCGACCGAGGAAGCACGACGCTTTGATCGGCAAATGATCGCACGGTGAGAGCTCGATGTCACCCGGCCCAGCTAGATGTCTCCCGCATCTGAGGTAGCAGTGCCGGAAAAATGAGGTAGCGGCCGCGATGTCCACGCCGATTCGCCCGATGCCCCGTCATGAGGACACGTGCACCATCGGACCTCGGATCGCCGCGGCCGTCGCGGCACGAAATGGGGGTCGTGATGAATCATCCAGTCTTGTCACGCCGCTCGCTGCTGAAAGGCGGCGCCGCGGCCACCGGCTGGTCAGTGCTCCGTGTGTCTGGACACGTCGATGCATCCTCGCGCCAAGGCCAGGAGTGGACCGACGTGCCGTGGAGCCACGGATCGGACGACACCGCGTGCCCCGACGTCGGCGGTGATGTGCTGGAGTGGGCCGATCAGCCGATCGACGTACCTCCGCCTGCACAGGGCGTCGTCGGCAACCTCCTCAAGTGGGAAGCACTCGAATCGCGGCTGACACCCGCCGACAACTTCTTCACCGTCAAGCATTACAACCTTCCTGCCATCGATCCCTCCACGTGGCGGCTCAGCCTCGAAGGCCTCGTTGACCGGCCGGCCACGCTGTCACTCGCCGATCTGCAACACCGCGCTCACCGCCAGGTGGAGTTCACGTTGGAGTGCTCGGGCAACACGGGTCTTCCGTTCTTCATCGGTGGCGTCGGCAATGCCGTATGGGGAGGAGCGCAACTCGCACCGCTGTTGAAGAGTGCGAAGCCACGCGACAACGCCACCGAGGTCGTGTTCTGGGGGGCTGACTCGGGCACGGTGACCATCCGCGACGACTCGGGCGTGACCGGACCCGGGCTCACCGGGGTTGGAGAGCCCGACGCCGGCGGAGGGCTCGACCTGACCATCACCGAGCACTTCGCTCGGAGCATGTCGCTGGACGACGCGCTCGCGCCGGCAAACCTGCTGGCCTACGAGATGAACGGAGGACCCCTACCCGCCGAGCACGGCGCGCCGGTGCGGCTCATCGCTCCGGGCTGGTACGGCGTGGCCAACGTCAAGTGGCTGACACGAATCGAGTTCATCGACCGTCGCTTCACCGGGAGGTTCATGGCCCGGGACTACGTGACGTTTCGCGAGCAGACGTTGCCGTCGGGCGAGACCGTCTGGACGTTCACGAACGTTGGTCAGGCGCGCCTGAAATCCGCGCCCGCACGGGTCAGTCGACGTGGCAATCACTACTCGGTGTTCGGTGTTGCGTGGGGCGCGGCCGTCGGAAGGGTCGAAGTCTCGATCGACGGCGGACCGTGGGTGCCGGCGCAGCGCTGCGGCCAGGCATCGCACGGTGCGTCGGAACAGCGGGTTCGTCTGGCAGTTCTGGACGTACGACTGGGGAACCCCGTCGCCTGGTACGCATACCGTGACCTCGCGTGCGTTCGACGTCAGCGGCAACGTTCAGCCACCGCCGGACGATCCGTTCCTCTCCAGTCGCCGCACCTACTGGGAGAACAACGGTCAGATCACGCGCAGCGTAGTGACGACCTGACCCTGTTTGGCAGCAGCGATGTTCAGTGGGCGCAGAGGGACTCGAACCCCCGACACTCGCCTTGTAAGGGCGGTGCTCTAACCAACTGAGCTATGCGCCCGCCGGAAGCGGAGTCGTCAGCCTACAAGCGCGAGCGGCGGGCGGCATTGCCGAGGAAGTGTGCAACTTCGATGCTGACAGGTCGCGCCGAACCTACGCACTTCCTCGTCGGATCGCCAGCAACGATGCCGCCAACTCGGGCGTCGCGGCAGCGACCGGGGTGCGGCGGGCTGCGTGCTCCAGATGCAGCATCGGGCGGTCGAGCGCGTCGACGACTTCGATCCCGGCTTCGCGACAGATCAGCCAGCCTCCGAGGTAGTCCCACACGCCGTGTTGCTCGTACCCGAAGTCGACGTACCCATCGGCGACACCGTCGGCGACCGCGCACAGGTCGAGGGCACACGCACCCAGCGCGCGGAACTGCGCCCAACCGACATCGGGTGGGGGCACGGCCGACACCACCACGATGGCTTCCGAGAGGTCGGTGCATCCCGACGGGCGGAGGCGTCGTTCGCCGGACCAGGCCCCAGCACCACGCTCGGCCGCGTACCGCACGCCGGTCGCTTGATTCACCACGACCGCGGCGGCCGGACCGTCGGCATCGACGAAGCAGAGTGACGTGGCGAACCACGGCAGGCCACGGCTGGCATTGGTCGATCCGTCGATCGGGTCCATGACGACGACTTCGCCTGTAGCGCCCGGGCTGTAGCCACTCTCCTCCGACAACACGCCGACACCGGCACGTCCGATCACGGCCAGCGCGGCCTCGTCGGCGATGAGATCGAGCGCGTATTGCCCCTCACGCTCACCCGATGGCCCCCAGTCGGTCACCGTGCGCATCGCCACGGCGACTGCATCGGCGAGATCGTGCAACAGGCCCAGTCGGTCGGCGATCATCGCCACTCACGGTAGTGTCGACGGCCGTGGCCGTCATCGATGTCGCCGGATTCGTCGCCGAACTCAAGAGCCATGCCGTCGACCACGGGTTTCACGTGCACGACGAGCGCCATTTCGTCGAGACGTACTCGCTGCGGCAACTGTGGGAGGTCGACCTGCATCCCGAGGAAGCGTGCAACGGCCCCATCGACCTGCACCTTTCGCTCGAGGTCGACCCGCGGGCGTTGCTCGGCTTCGAGGACGAGGTCATCAAGCAGGACGACCCCGATGCCGACCCTCCCCGCGGGTTCACGTTCCCACTGCTGTTCACGTGGACGCTGCCGCCGCTGCCCGAGCCTCCCGATCTGTTGGTGCTGGCCACCGAGATCGCCGGCGTCGGAGGTCTGGAACTGCCGGTCGAGGTCTCGGCCATCGATTCGTTCGCCAGCGTCACCGACGCGCCGGAACGCAGTCTGTCGATGGTCGCTCGCATCCCGGTCGATCTCGCCGACGTGTTGCTGGGCGAAGAGACGCCCTTCTGCGAGACACTGGACCGTTGCAAGGAAGTCAGTCTCTTCCTGCTCGATCATGCACCCGGATGGTTGGCCGAGTCCTGACTAGTGTGCGGTCATGCGCGTCAGTGAACTCATCGAGATCCTGCAAGATCAGCCACCTGATGCCGAGGTCGAACTGGCCATCGTCGCACCCGTGGTCGACGAGAACGACGACATCACCGTCGACAGGTACAGCGTCGAGGGCATGCTGCCCTGGCAGGACGACGAGCCCGACGAGGACAACGAAGACGGGCTGACGATCTGGTTGGTCGGCGGCGAAGACGACGACGTCGATGCCTTCCTCGACGCCATCGAGCATCCCGACGACTGATGACGCCGGAGGAGCGTTACCGCTTCGACATCCAAGGATTCCTGGTGCGACGCGGGGCGTTGTCGCCCGGTGACGTCGAGGCGCTGAACGTCGCCGTCGACATGGTGCACACGGCGGAGCCCGGCGACGACATCATGAGCCAACGCTTCGTCGGCCACCTCGTCGCGGCGCGCCGCTTCCGGGATCTGCTCGACCACGACGGCATCTTCGACATCATCGTCGAGCTCTGCGGCCACAACGCGCGCCTCGACCACGCCTACGGCATCGTCATGCGCCCAGGTACCAGTGGACTGGGGCTGCACGGTGGCGGCAAGCCATTCGACCCGGCGCAGTACTACACCGTCGACGGAGGCAACATTCGTACCGGTCTCGTCGCCGTACAGTGGGCGCTGGTCGATCACCTGCCCGGCCGCGGTGGATTTCTGTGCGTGCCCGGCAGCCACAAGGCGAACTTCCCGACCCCGGCCGGTGAGGCATCCGCAATGGCTGTCGAGGTACCGCTGCGGGCCGGCGACGTGGTGATCTTCACCGAGGCGTTGACCCACGGAACCGCGACGTGGCAAGGGCCCAAGCAACGACGCACGCTGCTCTACAAGTACTCCCCCGGCAACTCCGCGTGGTCGCACGAGGTGTGGCCTCCGGAGCTCGTCAATGGGTGCACGCCTCGCCAGCGGTTGTTGCTGCAGCCACCATCGGTCGGCAACCACCGACCGGTGCAATGATCGCCCATCTGTTCGTCTACGGCACGCTGCGTCCCGGGCAACCGCGTTGGCCGTTCCTCGCTCCGTTCGTCACCGATGAGGGCCACGACGACTCTGCTCACGGCGCCCTGCACGACACCGGAAGCGGCTATCCCGCTGCACGCTTCGACCACCACGGCACGATCCACGGCAGGGTCTACGAGTTGCGGCTCGATCGACTGGACGAGGCCTTGCGCGTTCTCGATGAGGTCGAGGGCGCCGTCGTCGACCTGTTTCATCGCGTCTCGATCACGACCGCCAGCGGTACGACGGCTTGGGCCTACGAGTACGGCGGCGAGACCGCGTTTCCAGCGATCCCCTCCGGCAACTGGCTCGACGTCAACCTCTGACCAGTTGCGCTGACCGGCTACTCGGCCGGCTGGAGTTGAAGCGTCGTCACTCGCTACCCGCGGGCGAAGTGCGTACTTTCGATGTACCCCCTGCGCATCGAAAGTGCGCACTTCAGATGGACATCCGCTTCCACGGGATGCTCGACGTCGGGCACGCACTCGCCCGCTCGGCCCTCGAGTCCTCGGGACGGCCCGCCGACAGTCTTTCGGTAATGAGGTCATCCCATCTTCGGGAGGACGGTGACGTCCCGGATCCGACACGTTTGTTGGATGGAATGTTGGATCGAAGGCCCTAGGCGCGCTGTCAGGGCTGAGATCTCGCCCCGGCGACACGTCAGATTTGTTGGCAGGTCTCACCAGTCATTGTTTTGGGTGACCACCTGCGGCTGACTCGCCGTCCACTCGGCTGGGGAGACGAGGGTGCCGCGGTTGGCCAATCGTGTGAGGGCGGCGATCTGCTCATCGGCGAGAGCGGAACCTGAATAGCCGACGTAGGCAATGAGCCCGGGCTGCGGTTCCCAGGCCAGTGTCGCGTTGCCGCCTCCGACCGTCGACACCACACTGGGGTGGCCCTGTACGAGGGGGCCGGGTTGGTAGCCGTGACTGTACAGGGCGCTCTCGAAACCGGGGCTGGTGGTCAGCCCCGTGTAGCAAAGCCCGCCCAGGGCGCCGGCCTCGCCCACGGCGTCGCAGCCGTAGCGGGCCTCATGGATCACTGCTGGTCGTTCGGTGCCCATGGCGACCACCGCGTACTTGCCCATCGACTCGGGAAGGCTGACAAGGGGTCGACCGTCGACGATTCCGGTTTCATTGGCGATAGCTGTCACCTCGTCGGCGCCGAGCGAGGCGCTGCGCACGAGAATGCGGCCACCGGGCCGCGACGTCACCAGAGTCGACAGGCTGACTCCACTGGATGAATCCGTGTGGACCTTGCCGTCGGCCTGGAGATCGTCCGGGACCGGATAGGTGACTACGGCACTGGCGGCACCGAGTTGACCGTCGACGCGTCGCACGACCACGGCGTACGGGCCCGAACTGGCGTCGGGATCGGAACGTTCCAGGGTGAAGTGCGGGTAGGACCTGTCCCCGCCGGCGCCCGAGATCACCAGGCCTCCGATCGAGTCCACCGGGATCTCAGCGGGAGGTTTACTCGATCCGGCTCTCGTCCCCTCATCCGTGGAGCGAAGCGTCGTGACGGCCAACAACCCAACCACCACGCCCGCCAGGGTCAGCGAGATCAGGCTGATTCGTCCGACACGAGCTCGGTGTCGTCGCCTGTCGGCTCTCCGGTGCACGTCGCCGAGGTTCGGCACAGGGCGCCCTTGCGCGGCCTGCCGTTTGAGTACGTCGGTCAGCTCTTTCATCGATCAACCTCCATCTGCAATCGGGCGAGGGCGCGATGCAGTGATGACTTGACAGTGCCCGGCCGCATGCCGAGCATCGCGCCGATCTCGGCCTCGGGCAGATCGAGGTAAAAACGCAGCACGACTACAGCCCGTTGCCGGTGCGGTAACCGGCGCAATGAGGCGACCAGCTCGTGCACGGGCTCATCCATGACCGTTGGACTGGACACGAGATGTCCGGCAAGACGGCGCGCCGTACCGAGCCGTCGTCGTTCGTTGCGACACACGTTGGTCACCGTGGTCCGCAACCACGCCTCCGGTATGTCAATTCGGCTGAGCCGGTCGTGAAGCTTGGCGAACGCATCCTGCACAATGTCCTCCGCTGCCGGTGTCGAGCCGACCAACAGCGACGCGAGGCGCACGAGCCGGTCGAACTGAGCTGAGTACAACGAGCTGAAGACATCGTCGATTCCGTTGAACGGCTCCACGGTCAGCTCGTCGCCCACCCTCCTATGACACTTCACGCAACCGGAAAGTTCCCCCCACAAGGTGCGGACGTCACCGCTTTCTAGTCGATCACCGAGAGGGAACCGCAGCCAAACGATCCTGAGAGTCGATGTCCACCGTGGTCCGACGAGCATGCCCACGCTCAGTCGTCGCGGACGAATGAGCCTGGGACATCGCGCCGAGTGTGCAACACACGCCAGATGTCGATGCGGTCGCCCAACGGCATGTAGAAGATCAAGTATGGGAATCGCCTCAGGCCCCTCGCCCGCAGCTCGGGAATGCCGAGTTCGAAAGCGAATCGCAGTGACCCCGCATTCGGTGAACGTGTGATCTGATGGAGCCCGTTCTCGAGTGCGTCGATGAAGGCAAGCGCGACATCGTCCCCGGCATCCCCGCGCAGGTGGGCGATTGTCTCGTTGATGTCCGCGGCTGCGCGTGAGCGCAGATACGCCCGGCGCTCCGTCACGTCGCTCAGTCCGTCGAGTGGACTCGCACTCGCAGCGCCGAGAAGTAGCCCTGATCTGCGATCGGTCCGGTCGGCGAGGACGCGCCGTCGAGTAGCAATGCTCGCAGTTGTTGGCGGTCCTGTTCCCGACGAATGAGGTCTCGAACGAACTCGCTCGTTGATCCGTAGCCGCCGCGCTCCGCCTGCGCGTCGACGAACGTCTTCAGCTCCTCGGGCAGCGACACATTCATGGTCGTCACGCCCGTGAGCATAGACGTTTGTTGGCAAAGTTTGCCGTCACCACAGTGCGCCTGTAAGCAGCGTGAGTGCTCACCACGCTCGCCGGTCGGTAGCGCCGACAGGACTTCGGCCGTCTGTGAATCACAATCGCCCACTCCCTGGGGAGTGCGCGAGATCACTGGCGGCTCTGGATGGATACGTGTCGACTCGACAATGCAGCAGACGGGCAGACGTACCATCCGCGTTGCGGCGGCGGTCGGCGCGATCGGCGGCAACGAGGAGTGGACCGTGTCAACGATGAGAACTGGTCAGTCGCGACCGAACCCGTCGGCGAGGAGTTCGTCGACTTGATGGCTGATGCCGTGCCTGCTCGCTCCGATCCCGGCAAAGCTGAGATACCGGCGACGCAGCGCAGGTTCCCGCAGTGGTCTAGAAAGCATTCGACGTGGTGGTCACTCCTGTGGCCAGCTGTGACAGGTTGTCGTTGCCGATCAGCACCACGATCGAGGTGCCCGACGGGAGCGGTCCGAGCACCAGCGCTTGGAGTTCGTCAGCGGTCACAAACTCGACAGATGTGCCCGTTGTGTACTTGGCGATCTGCGTCGCCTCGCAGTCGGAACTGTTCAGCGCGACGACTCGAGAGTGATCCGCTCGGGCAACTGCATTGACCGGATCGGCGAAATGGACGTCCACCACGTTGACGCCCAGCGAGTTCGTCCACCACGTTGCCGTGTCATTGACGCGACTCGCATTAGCGACGACTGCTGTCGGCAAAGCACCGGGGCTGTCGCAGAAGGAAGGAGTGGTGGTGGTCGCAGATTGGCTTGCCACAGGGACGTCTTGCAGCCCGACGGCAGTCGTGGTCGGGATTGCGGTGTTGGTCGTGTTCACCGAGCCGCGGTACGTCGGCGGGCCGCCGTCCGCTCCGAGTACGACGACCACGGTCGCGCCCTGTGGAAGTTCGCCAGCGATCTCGGTCGGGGTGAATGTGTCAAAGCCACCAACCTGCAGAAGGAGATCGAGTTGAGTAGCGGAGTGCGAGTCTGCTTCAAGCGGTTGCAGCATCGTCTCCGGGCTCGAGAAGGTTGCCGGGATGACCGACAGGACCTGGACGCCGTTGGCCTGCAGGTACTGGGCGAAATCGCTACCGAGGGACCGGTCACTGGCGTCGACCACGACCACTCCGACGACGGCTGGATTGGAGCCGCCGGCGAACACGAGGGTCGTCGTCGTGGCGGGAGCTGTGATCGCGTCGTTGGGGGTTGCGTCCGGAGTCGTCGGGATGAGCGCAACAATGTCCTGTGCCAGTTGTTGAAGACGTGCGTCTGATTGCGGGCTGGGGTCGGTGGTGCTGATCCGCACGAGGACGCCTCCCGGGCCGAATTGCCAGATCACCGCAGCATCCTCGTACAGCGCCGTCGAAACAGGATCGCTCACCGTCGGAGTTGGATAGAGGCCAGACAGAAGCCGAATGGAGGTGTCGGCTTTCACGACGTTGGTAAGGGCTGGAGCGGTGCCGATTGGATTCACGTCGTCCATCCCCGAGCTGATGATCTCGTCGGATTGAGGAAAGCCACCGACACCGAACTGCACGCCGGGAAAGGCGGAGCGTGCGAGCCCCTCCGCCGCGTCGATGTCGATCGGCTCGACACTGGGCACACGAAGGCCGGCGTCGAAGATCGAGAGCGTCAGCGACGTCGCCAGCGAGTTGGCCACGGCGTGAATGTCTGCCTTGGTGAACCCGCCTACTGACGCCATGTCGCAGTAGTTCGTCGGTCCGATGTAGTCGCGGCCACCGACGCCGATATTGCAGGTGACGCTGACGAATAGTCCCGATGGGGTCTTCACCGACCAGCCTTGATCCGATTCGACCCAGGCTCCGGTTGCATCGACGGTCGTCGTCGGCTCTGTGGAGTACTCATTCGACGCCAGCTGGATCTCGAGCGTTTTGCCTTCGGTCGG
This sequence comes from Ilumatobacteraceae bacterium, assembly GCA_963805445.1. Lineage (GTDB taxonomy): Bacteria > Actinomycetota > Acidimicrobiia > Acidimicrobiales > Ilumatobacteraceae > JAENVT01. The sequence goes on from CAWDUI010000020.1 coordinate 23,792, forward strand.
GTTCACGGCGACGAAGAACAACTGCGCGTCGGTGGCAAACGTGAGCGCGGCGAACGGGAAGCGATCAGGCAACGACGGCCTGATCATGTCGTACCACGCCGGCACACCGCCGGCGGTGGCCCGATGCCGAATCGCCAGGGATCACCTCATCGGCTTTGCGCGTCGCGATCACGATCAGTCCAAGGATTACTACTGCGACCGCAAGCACAGCAGCAGCCATCCGACGAGACCCACCCGTCTGAACCCTTCGGCTGCTCAGCCTCACTACGGCTGCGCTGTGTCCGTCGCCTTCCTCGACAACCGGTGTCGAGGCAACGAGCTTCGGAACCATCTCGTGGAGCGTGGTTCGCAACAGATCTTCGAACTCGGTGTCGATCGCTTCGTACGTCACTTCAGTTCCTCTTTCAGGGTCTTGAGCGCTCGGTGCAAGGTTGACTTCACCGAACCGCTCGGCCATCCGAGGGTCTCGGCGATGGCGTCGATGGTCATGTCCTGCCAGAACCGCATCAGCACAACGGCTCGTTGCTTGGCGGGAAGATCGAGCACCTTCAACCAGGTCTCATCGACCTCCGGTGTGGTCGCCGGAAGCGCTGGAACCGCCGGATGCCTCGCCGCGACCTGGCGCCGACGGACGAGATTCACGCTGATGTTGACGACCGATCTCTGCAGGTAACCGACCGGATTGTCGATTCCATGCGCATGTCGCTGCAATCCTGCAAAGGCGTCTTGGACAATCTCCTCGGCGACCGCACGATCCAACGTGATCGCCGCCGCGAGACCCAACAATCGAGTCCGATGTGCGACGTACAGCGCCTCGACGTCAACCCGGATCAAAGGAGGAGAGACGACGTTCAACAAGGGGTCCATCGGACTCCTCATCGACACCGAATCTGCTTCCACATTCATGACCTGACAGCGAGCATGGCCAAATCGTTCCAGGAATCGAGAGCCACCGTGGAGTGCTTCGCTGCACCCTGGTAGCGGCCGGACACTCCACAGGGTCGTTGTGGAGTGTCTCGGCGCCCACAGGTGGGCCCGAAACACTCCACGTAGTGGGGCGGGCGGGGATCGAACCCGCGACCCAGGGGTTATGAGTCGACGATCGACCCGTCCATCTGGTGTTGAATAGTGCCATCTAGCTGGTGTTTGTCCGCTCGCCAGTCCAGGTGGTGATGCCCCGTGATGCCCCGTATCGACAAGTTTGTTGGATGGAATGTTGGATCGAAGACCAAGCGCGCTCTGAACGCCGGCAGATAGGACGGTCATCGGCGTCGCTCGGGCGTCTCGATTCATGGGACACGCGTGGGAGGGTGTGTCACACAAGAAGGTCGTCAGGTCGGTCATAGATGTGTGAGATGGGGCATCGAGTGCAGTCCGTGAGTTCTCCAGTGGCTTCGCCTGAGTGGGCAGAGGTCTACGAGGCGAACGCCGGGCATCTGATTCGGCTTGCGACAGTGTTGGTCGGACCAGATGACGCCCCGGACCTCGTTGCTGACGCGGTGTTGCGTGCGGTGACCAGCACATCGTGGTCACGGGTTGATTCACACGCCGCGTACCTCACTCGAGTAACCGTAAACCTTGCTCACGATCGACGATCGCAGACCATTCACCGAATCGACCGTGAGGTGAGGTCGACACGACTGTCGGGCACAACAGCGGTTCAGGGACCTGACGGGGACGTGGAGAGAATCATCGTCGTCAGAGAGGCGCTTGGGTCACTCAGTGCGGGTCAACTCGCCGTAGTCCATCTCCACTACTGGGAAGACATGACCTTGGCTCAGGTCGCCGAACACTCGGGGCTCAGAGAGGGCACCGTTCGGCGACAGCTCGACCGAGCCAAACACCATCTTCGCAACCGGCTCAACTTCGGAAGGAACACCATCATGAACCAACAGGATTCAGACATCAGAGCACTGCTGGGCGCGGTACTCGCGGACGCACCCGAACCGCCGACGGCAGTGGCAATCCTTGATCGTGCGGATCAATCGTCCCCACGCTCAACGGGCAGCTTCGGCGGCGGCCGATCTGCGCGTGTGTTGCTGACGGCAGTCAGCGGCCGCAGCACTCATCGCCGGCCTCATAGCGATCACCGTGAACCGCGGCAACGAGGTCACACGCCTGACGCAGAGTCCCTCGCACCTTCGTTTTCCCCTCCGGGGACCGAACTCCAACTGGCTGTCACCCCAGGCACGGCCCACCGATGCCAACGGAGTCGTCAAGCCCGACTCTGCGGTGCGGGTCACCGTCGGCGGCCAGTTCAACCTGTCGTGGTACACGACCGTGGCAATGTACGAAGGGCACGCCATCCAGATGGACTGCGAGCCCGACGGCGGCTGCTCGCCATACCTCACCACCGCCGGTCCTCACATCGCCCGTGTCACCGACGCAGGCCGGAAGAGACTTTTGGTCATGGGTCGGCTGCCGTCAAATGCAACCTACGTCGTGTACACCGACGGCGACACCGTGCAATGGCAGCGTCCCGTCAGCGGTATCGCAGCATTTCCGGCCACAACGGGTCACAAGGCTGCTTCGGTGACCGCAGTCGACGAGACCGGGCGAACGCTGGCCACAGCGGACCTCCAGACGGGCACACGCTCGATCTGCCACCGTTCGACTGGAGCCGCTACCGAGACCTGACCGCCGAGCAGCAGGACCAAATGCACCTCGTCATCAACGATGCCATGACCACCTGCCTCCAAACGCCCAGTGGCAATTGGAGCAGCTGCCTAGCGCAGGCCGACCAGGCCCTGGTGCAATGGTTCGACGACCGCGCCAAGGAACGCGAGCAAACAACGAAACGACGCCCTGAACCGCACCACCGAACTCATCGAACACGTCGTGACGTGACGACTTGCCAGGGAGCCAAAGGCGGGCCTCAGGGCTCTGCGAATCCTGCCGCAATGAGGACTGCTTGGCAGTCGTCGACTGCTTGCATTGTCGTGGCCTCGTCGGGACCGGAGAACGGGAGTCCACCATCCGCGCCCCGCGTGCCGAGTGTGATGCCGTGTTCGATCATGCATGCCGTCCAGACTCGTTGGCTCCCCTGCTCCTCTGTCTCCCCTGCAAGAGTCTGCGGCGGTACCGGGGCGTTGGCCGGAGTGACCGTGTGGTCGGGCCGGAGTGCGACGTATCCCAAACCGGCTACGACCATGATCGACGCAGCCACGGCGACAACGGAGTCGCCAACACGGGGATCTCACCTGCGCAGTGCGCACAGGAATCAGCGGAACGTCATCGAAATCGCTCTCGGACAGAACAAGCCGGTCAGCGACACTCGCATAGTGCGAACGGAGGCGATCTTCCAGGGTCGAATTGGTCATTGCTCTAGCTCCTTGTGTAGCGCGATCAGGGCGCGGCGAATGAGGGAACGGACAGTGGACGGACGTGCGCCGATCACTCGGGCGATCTCGGCATCGGGCAGATCGCAGTAGTAGCGAAGCGCGAGCACGACACGCTGACGATCGGCCAACTTGGCGAGAGCGTCACCGAGCTCGTCGGGAACCTGGACGGTCGTGTCGGCCACACGTGGAGCATGGCGCTGCTCGATGGCTCGACGACGATGAAAGGAGTTGCAGCCATTGACCACGGTTGTCCGAGATAGCCAACCGGGTTGTCAAGGCGGGGCCAGCTCGCGTGGACCTTCAAGAACGCGTCCTGCACGATCTCCTCGGCGATCGCCGAGTCGCTCGTCAACACATACGCCATCCGAATCATCGGTACGCGGTACAGCCGGAACAGTTCGGCCACATCGCCAGGAGGGCCCTGCACAGGATTCTCGGTGGAAGACGTGGCCATACAGCTCTCATTGACGATCACGTCATCCGGAATGTTGCGTGTCGCCGGAACAATTCTGCGCAAACCCACCGGGGCGCAACTGAGCCTTTGGCAAGCTATGCGCTACAGGGCGCCGAGCACGGAGGCGAGAATCCTCGCCAGGTCCCTTGGCCGCGAGACGTGTGGACAATGACCACCGGGGACGATGGACGGCTCGATACCAAGGCGTTGTCTCGACGCGGCAATCATCCACTCCGTCCGCAACGTGCGATCGCTGTCGGGCACGACGCACATGGCCGGAATGGTCGGTGCGAGCTGCACTTGCTCGGCGTACACGGACACCGGAACAAACGCCCGCAACGTGCAGACTGCCCAATCAGCCACCTCAGGACTGCAGTCATGGAAGAGCAACCGTCGAGCTGCCTCGTGATCCGTGGTGGGGTCGACGCCGATCCAGCCCGCATTGAAGATGGAAGTGGCATCGGCATTCAGCTCATCCATCAGACTGTGAGAGCCGTCCGGGATGAACGCTGCGAGGTACACCTGGACCTTGGCCTGCGTCGCCGAGGCGATCGCCGGCAAGAGCAACCCAGCCCCGGAGTGCCCGATGACGACGTCCACCCTCGGTCCCGACTGCTCCGTAGCCACAGCTTTCCCATACTCGGTTGCAGACGCACCTTCACCGAACCGAGCGAGGTCGGTCGTCACTGCACTGTGGCCCATCGCTTCCAGTTCGTCGATGAGCAGTCGCCACCCCTCGGGTGTCTGGGTCGTGCCGTGGACCAGGAGGAAACGCACGCATTCATGCTCCCACGGCATGAGGCCCACTCATGTGGGGTTGGTGACCTGGCCAGCGAAGAGCACGAGGCCATTGCTCCGGTGTCGGATCAAGTAGAGGAAGGGCTTGTCGGCAGCGACGGTGAGTTCGGGTTCGGGTGGACCAGAGGTGGGAAACTCCAGTCCCGTCGCCGCAGCAGCGACCGTGCCCTGCTCGTCGACGGTGATGTCGGCGGCGTGTACTGCGGCACCCAGCACCGCCTCGGGATCGATCTTCGGATAGGAACCAGGCGCCACGCCGATGCTCGCCAGCCATGGCAGGAGATCGATCTGGTAGTGGTCGTCCCACTTCGGCAGGAGCAGCTCGTACGGGCCGGTGGAAAAGGTGGAGTCGATCTCGTCGAGCATCTCCTGGTCGAGCCGGCTGCAGGACTTCCTCGAACCGACCCTGATCCGGCACGATCACAAGCATCGAGTAATCGCCACCCACGTAGGGGATCTCGGCGCCGACAAAGCCATCTCCCACTCCTCGTCGGTCGGCCAGCTCCAGTTCTCTCATGAACGTCACCGGCACCTCGGCACCGTCCAACTTGGTGAAGCTGCGGTTGACGGTGCCGTACTTGCCGAACGGTGTCTGCCAATGCGCGGCGAAGTAGACGGCGTCCGTCAGAACGAGGGCCGTTTCGGCAGGCGATCGAGCCGGCTGGCATCAGCTCAGGGATCAACCGTTCAGTCTGATCGCTCGCCCGGCATTGATCACCTCGCGGCTGCCGTCTGGATCGCCCGATAATCGAGGGCCTCGACATCGGCGCCGTGATCAGCGGCGAGTAGATCGATCCAGGCCTGATCCGGCTCGAGGCCAATCGCTGGCCAGATCCGATCGGCAATCGTCACTCTCAGGTCGTCGCTCTGACCCGTTCGAATCTCCCGGTCGACAACGTTCCACACGTTTCGTGGAGATTCCCGCCGGAAGGGCAAGCGTCCGGTCGATCGCCGCACCCGTTGCGTCGTCGGCTGCCGCCCTGGCCATACAACGCGTGACCGATGCTGGCGGGGCTGAACACCACGTTGTCCGTCGCCGGCTGTGAGTTCCACAGCTCGAAACCGGCCTCGTTGAAGCCCGCCACCAAGGCCGAAACGGGAGCACTCGGATCTACCGGAGCACGCTCGACGCCCCCGCACTCGGTCGCAGTACGGCCGAGGCCTCATGCACAGCTGGAGCCGACGATGGCGGACTCGCCGGCAACGACGAACGCGTCGCGTGGCCCGCCCTGGTCGTTGCCACAAGCCGCCACCCATACGACCGCCGTCACAACGGAGGAACCGACGGCATGCCATTCGACGTCCGCGGCCCCTTGTCGGTTCCCGCCTCCAAAGCCATGTCCAGCAGTCACTGGTCGACTCGCGCTCCAATCGATGCCCGTAGAGCTCGCGGGGTCGGCGCCACTCAACACGGTCCGGGCAAAGGCAAGCGTACAAGTGTTGGACTCGTCGAGTTCTCACCTTGTACTTCGATGTCAACACACGCTCCCGACGTGAGAAGCACTCCTCCGAAATACCCGGTGAGGTCTGTGTCGCAACGAGAGACGCTCACCGACTTGGTCGAGGCGCGGATCATGTCTGCATCAAGAATCGGCGACTGCCATGTCTCCGGATCGACGTAGAACAGGTAGGCGTCTGCTGGCGCGGTCAGGATGATGCACACGTGTCGTCGGCGAAGCTGAGGTCGAGACGTAGAGAAGTACCTTCTCGAACAACATTGTTGCTGCGCCGTCGGAGACAGGCATGGGGCTGGAGAGACGTTTGTGGACGGGCTCCACCCCACTGAAGGTCAGCCCGCTTGCATTTACATCGGCGGCACTGGCCAGCGTGGTCGGGTGCGCAGAGTAGGCGCACGTCAACACGGTCGTCTGCTCGCTCAAAGCGACCACCGGCGTTGGCGACGCCGGGACCGAGGCGGCGGCAGCGTCGGAGGCGGCGCTGGACGATCCATCGCTTGCCTTGTCCTGGTCGCTGGACGAGCATGAGGCAACGAGCAGCACTACCGCGACCCCCGCAAGTCGGCCGGCTCTCACGAGCGAATAGTGCCCGGTATTCGCACTCAGCGCAATGAGCTGAGCCGGGCTAGAGCTTGCGGATTCCAAGGCAGATCGACGTTTGCGCGTCGGGACCCCAGATGACCAAGGTGACGTGTGCCGACAACGCGCCCGTCAATTAGCCGAATGCCACAGGAAGCGGGCATTCGAATTCTGACTAACCGAGTCGATTGTCGAGTACTTGAGCAATCCCGACGGCGACGGATTCATCGTCTTGGCCGTACGTCGCGACGTACAGCCTCGACCCATCCACGCGTTGCACGACGACGTGAGCGGCGTCGGAGAGGCTAAGCAGATCGGCGCCTGTCGGATGGATGCAGGCGACGGAACCTGTGTTCCAGTGAACGCTCGCCTCATCGCCATCGTCGGTTCGTTGGGACAACAGATACTCGTTCCATTCTGACGTGGGCTCTGGAATCCTGCCGATCACTACTTTCGGCGAGTAGCTCGGGACTGGGAAAAGAATCTCACAGCCAACGTCTGGTGCGCCGACCATTCGTGCCCCAACCGGAACGAGCGGAGCTTCAACGAGTGCGTCGAGCAATGGTGCGAGGTCTCGACACAACGGCTGTTCAAGATCGGCCGAGATGTCTGGGGCGGGCGCCAGGCGTAGGACCGAGGATTCTGCGGCCGAGATCGTCGGATCGACCGTCTCAGTCGATGTTGTCGCAACGCTATTGATGGACTCGCTCGAGGTGGCGCTCGGAGTAGAGGTCGACGCGCTTTGCGCATCTGTCGAACCGCATGCAGCAATCAGCAGCAGCAGTCCCCCCAGGAGCGCATCTCTCCGGCGCCATCGCATAACGCATGGTACATCACCACGGAACCACTTACGCAACTACCGCTGGACATGGAGACAGTTAGCAAGCGATCGGAATCAGGTGGGAACGGCGCTACTCGACATAGTTCGTCGGCTAGCGGCCGAGCTCGGGTACAGGCCAGCTCAATGGCTGGAGGCCTGATCGACCGGATGAATAGATCTGCCATCTCGATCGCACTTGCACGACTCTGGCTGTAGGCATTGTGGTCGAAGTAGCCCAGCCGGGGGCCGAACCCGTCGTCGATGTCAAATGCGGCCTGGTGTTGGGCGAGGCGGCCTGCGGCAAGGTGGCAGGTCCCGCGACGCCGGGCCGGGAGGTGGGCGCTTGCCGAGGGCTTCAGTGATGGCCTTCGGTTGTTCGATGCGAGCGATACGAGAGCGACCGCGCGAGTCGTTGGACAAACGGTCGTCGATCGCAGCCACGTTCGACGCAAGTGAAGGACGTCGGCTTTTCGGACGCGCCCGCGGCTTGGGTCGAGGACAGGCGAATCTGCTCGGATTCGCTGCTCTGCCT
>CAWDUI010000021.1:0-14838 GCA_963805445.1 Ilumatobacteraceae bacterium
GCCACAGGAGTGGCGACGAGCGATCACGACCGGCGTCGTGCTCGGCCTCAACATCTTGCTCTTCTACACGGCTGCCACGCGCACCAGCGTGGCCAACCTCGAGTTCATCACGGCCCTCGCCCCACTGATGCTGATGCCGGCAGGCGCAGCGATCTTCCACGAAAAGGTCGATCGCCGCGCGGCGATGTTCGGCATCGTTTCGATCGCCGGGCTGGCACTGGTGTTGTTCGACGCGCCGAAGCGTGGCGCGGCAACATGGCCCGGCAACGGCCTGGCCGTGCTGTCGTTGACGACGTGGTGTGGCTACCTGCTGGCCAGTCGCCAACTGCGCCGTGGGATGAGCGTGGCCACGTTGATGGCAGCCGCGCTGCCGATCGCCACCGTGACCACACTGCCGGTCGTTCTCCTCAACCACGACCTCGGCAAGGTCGACGCTCGGTCAGTGGTGTACATCGCGATCCTGACGGTGCTCACAGGCGTCATTGCCCACGGGTTGATCGTGTTCGCCCAGCGCAAGGTGCCCATCGGCATCATGTCGATGATGCAGGTCGGTCAGCCGGCGCTGGCCGTGGTGTGGTCGGCAATCTTCCTCAGCCAGGGCATTCGGGCCGTGCAGATCGTCGGCATGGTGATGGTGGTCTTCGGGCTGGCCACGGTCGTCGTGCAGACCCAGCGTCGCACGGCTAGACTCATGGCGACCGAAAACGGGGAGCTCGCAGGATCGGCGGGCTGAGAGGGTGGGCGCCGCCACCGACCGGAACCTGATCTGGGTAATGCCAGCGGAGGGATGCGATGTCGCAGGTAGTGGTGGTGATCGGCGGTGGCCCGTTGTCGCCACGCGCGGTCACCGACGTACTCCCCGACGCAGTGATCATCGCGGCCGATAGCGGTCTCGATCACGCCGTCGCCGCCGGTCTGCGACCGACCGTGTTGGTCGGCGACCTCGACAGCATCTCCGCGCACGGCAAGATGTGGGCCTACGCCCACGAACTGGAGATCGATCAGCACCCGGTCGACAAGGACTCCACCGACACCGAATTGGCCCTCGTGCGCGCTGCCGCCACCGAGGCCGACGCGCTGCTGGTGTTCGGCGCCGCGGGTGATCGATTCGATCACGCACTCGGGACGATCGCCGCGCTCGGCAACCCGCTCCTGGCGCGTTTCGAGACGGTCCGGCTAGCGCTCGACGACACGACGATCTATGTCCTGCACGCCGGCCGATCGGTCACGCTCGATCTGGCGCAGGGCTCGCCGTTCTCGCTCCTCGCGCTGCACGGCCCATGCCGGGGCGTCGAGGTGACGGGGGCACAGTGGCCGTTGACCGACGCCTCGTTCGATTCCTCCAGCACCCTCGGGATCAGCAACGAGACAACCGGTCTGCTCTACGTCACCGTCGCCGACGGCACTCTCACATTGGTGGTTCCATGAAACGTCATCTCGCCCTCGTCGCTGTTGCCGCACTCGGCCTGGCCGCAGTGGGGTGCGGCTCCGACGGCTCGTCCGGCGCGCCGGCGGCCGTCACGCTGGTCGCCTACGACTCGTTTCCGCCGGAGAAGACGTCGCTCAACACGGCACTCGACAACTTCACCAAGACGACCGGCATCGCCGTGAAGATCGTGATCGCCGGCGACGCCGGCACGATGGTCACGAAAGCCAAGCTGACCGCCGGCAACCCAGAGGGTGATGTGATGTGGGGTGTCGACAACACGCTGTTGTCAGCGGTGATCGACGGCAAGGTCTTCAGCCCGTACGAGCCCAACGGGTCGAACGCCATTTCGACGGATCTCGCCGCGCTGGTTCCCGCACACGAGGTGACACCGGTCGACTTCGGCGACGTCTGCATCAACTACGACATCAACTGGTTCACGACGCACAACATCGATCCGCCGCGCAGTCTCGACGACCTGACGAAGCCGGCGTACAAGGACCTGCTCGTCGTCGAGAACCCCTCGACCTCCTCACCCGGCCTGGCGTTCCTGATGGCCACCATCGCCCATTCCGGGGCAGACGGCTGGAAGGACTACTGGAAGGCGCTGCGCGCCAACGGCGTTGAAGTCGTCGACGGCTGGACCACGGCATACGACGACGAGTTCAGCGGCGCGGCCGGGTCCACCGGGTCTCGTCCGCTGGTCGTCAGCTACGGCTCGAGCCCACCCGCTGAGGTGATCTTCGCCGACCCGCCGCGCACCGATGCACCGACCGCCGTGGTCGAGTCGACGTGCTTCCGGCAGGTCGAGTTCGCCGGTGTGTTGCGCGGCACCAAGCACGAGACCGAAGCCCGCAAGTTGGTCGACTTCTTGATCAGTGAGACCTTCCAGAACGAACTGCCGTTGAACCTGTTCGTCTACCCGGCACGCACCGACGCAGTACTGCCGCCCGAGTTCACCAAGTTCGCAGTCATCGCCTCGTCGCCGCTCACGATCGACCCGGCCGACATCGCTGCGAACCGACAACAGTGGCAGGACGAGTGGACGACCATCGTGCTGAGCTGAACCGTCCGCCACGATGGTTCGTGGCAGCGCTCCTCGCCGCTCCGGTGGCGTTCATCGCCGCCTTCTACGCGTGGCCGGTCGTCACCCTGCTGTGGACTGCGTGGCGAGACCAGGCGACCAGCGCATCGCCGTTCCGTCACATTGCGGCGATCATCTGGTTCACGGTCTGGCAGGCCGGGGTCAGCACGGTACTGACGCTCATCGTCGGGCTGCTGCCCGCCTACGTGTTGGCCCGCTACAGCTTCCGTGGCCGCCGGGTGCTGATGGCGGCCACGACCGTGCCATTCGTACTGCCCACCGTCGCCGTCGGTGCGGCCTTCATCGCGCTGTTGCCGGCGTCGTGGCACGGATCGGCACAGGCGATGATCGTTGCCCACGTGTTCTTCAACATCGCGGTGGTCGTTCGGCTCGTCGGATCGATGGTCGGCGTGATCCCGCACGATCTGATGGGCGCGGCGCGAACCCTGGGGGCTTCCCCCGTTCGTGCCGCTCGACTGGTCCTGATGCCGCTCCTGAAGCCCGCACTGTGGTCGAGCGCGGCGGTGATCTTCCTGTTCAGCTTCACCTCGTTCGGCGTCGCCAAGGTGCTGGGCGGGCCCACTCACCCGACACTGGAAGTCGAGATCGCCCGGCGGGCGACTCAACTCGGCGACGTCTCGGGCGCCGCGGCACTGTCGGCGACACAACTCGCGCTGCTCGCCCTCGTGATCGTGCTTGCTTCACGACGCCAGCGCCGTGCGTCGATCGAATTGCACGGCGCGACAGCACCGCACGCGCCGCGCACTCGCCAGGAGCGTGCGATGGTGGGCGCAGTCGTTGCGGGGGTCGCAGTCATCGTCGGGGCACCGATCGTTGCACTCGTCAGTCGCTCGTTCAACGTCGGCAACACTTGGTCACTGTCCGCGTGGAGCCGGCTCGGCGCCGCGGAGGCTCGTCCGGGGGCCGGCCTCGGCATCGACCCACTGGCGTCGATCGGCGCATCGCTGCGATTCGCCGTCGTCGCCGCGCTCATAGCAACCACGATCGGGTTCCTGGCCGCAACCGCCATCACCAACACGCCACGGCTCGGAAAGCTGCTCGACGTCGGCCTGATGCTGCCGCTCGGCACCTCGGCGGTCACCATCGGACTCGGCATGCTGATCACGTTCGACACGGTGCCGTTCGACTGGCGATCCCGTTGGTGGCTCGTGCCACTCGGGCATGCGCTGGTCGCCGTCCCGTTCGTCGTGCGCGCCCTGGTCAGCGTGCTCCGGGCCATCCCCCGGGATCTGCGTGCCGCGGCCGCCACACTGGGAGCGACGCCGATGCGAACCTGGTGGCACGTCGATGTCCGCGCGCTGCGCCGGCCGCTGGTGGCGGGTGCCGGGTTCTCGGCGGCCATCTCGCTGGGCGAGTTCGGCGCAACCACGATCCTCAGCCGTTCGGGCAGCGAGACATTGCCGATCGCGATCGGTCGGCTGCTTGCTCGCGCCGGCGCGCTACCTCGGGCGCAGGCGTTCGCCATGGCGACGATCTTGCTCGTGCTGACCACCGTCATCGTCATGGCGACAGGCACCCACGAGCGTCTGGGCGCCGACGATGCTTGATGTCACCGACCTCGTCGTGCAGTTCGGCGAACGCATGGTGCTCGACGGCGTGTCGTTGCACGTCGACAACGGCGAGATCGTCGCCCTGCTGGGCCCGTCGGGCGCGGGCAAGAGCACGCTGCTCCGCGTCATCGCCGGGCTGCTGCATCCCGACGCCGGCACCGTGTCGCTGAACAGCGTCGACATCACCAATGCGCCGGCTCACACCCGCAACATCGGCATGATGTTCCAGGACGAGCAGCTGTTCCCTCATCTCGACGTGGCGGCCAACGTCGCGTTCGGGCCACGTATGCACCGCTGGCCGGCGGCGACGATCACCGCGCGTGTCGATGAACTGCTGCACATCGTCGGGCTCGCCGGCTTCGGGACTCGCCAGATCGAGCGCCTCAGCGGGGGCGAGAAGAAGCGGGTGGCGCTGGCCCGTTCGTTGGCGCCGCGCCCGGCTGTGCTGCTGCTCGACGAGCCGCTGACAGGGCTCGACCGAGAACTGCACGACCGGTTGATCACCGAGCTGGCTGAAGTGCTGCGCGCCACGGGTGCCACCGCGATCGTCGTCACCCACGATCGCGACGAGGCGACGGCGCTGGCGAGCAGGGTGGTGGAGTGGAGCGAATTGCAGCCGGCGCCGGAGATTCCGTGACTCGCCCGAGAGACCCAGGGTCGGCGGGTCAGCCGGTGTGCACGATCAACACCGGCCGGTGCGACTGGTGGGCCAGCCTGCTCGGCACCGAGCCGGTGAACTTGCGGACGCGTCCGGTGATGGGCTTGTTACCGACCACGATGAGGTCGGCATCGACCGCGTCGGCAACTGCCATCAACACCGACGCAGGCTCGCCGACCCGCGGGTGCTCGACCACTCGAACGCCGTGACGTTTGCTGGCATCGTGGCCGATCCTTGCCGCGGCCTTGGCCGACACATCGGACAACTCGGCCATCACCGTGGACAGGTTGGCGCGCGGTGTGTCCCTCGCCGAGCCCGGTGCGGCCGCGGCGACGACGTGGAGCTCTGCGGCGAAGGCCGCGGCCAGCCGCGCCGCATGATCGACCGCAATCAACGAGCGATCGGTTCCGTCCGTACCAACCACGATCCTCGAGTACATCGAACGTTCCTTCTCGCCTGTGTCGTCAATTGAGTCATCGGAGATCGGGATTGATACACCGCCTCCACCCAGCGCCGATCGGATACGGTCGCCGCGATGAGCGACCAGTTGCGGATCGGCTTCCTCGGCGCCGGTCTGATCGCCACGTATCACTCGAAGAGCCTGAGACGCAGCGGGACAGCGGTCACCCGAGCGGGTGTGTACGACCCTGACCCGGGCCGAGCCGCATCCTTCGCCGAAGCATCGGGCCACACCGTGCTGACCAGCGAGGACGACGTGCTCGAGAGTTGCGATGCCGTGTACGTGTGCACCTGGACCAGCGAGCACCTGCGCCAGGTCGAAAAAGCTGCGGCGCGTCGACTGGCGGTCTTCTGTGAGAAGCCACTGGCCTTCGACGCGGCCACAGCCGAACAAATGACCTCGACCGTCACCGACGCCGGCGTCGTCAACCAGGTTGGGCTGGTCCTGCGCCGATCGCCGGCCTACCGGTGGGCCAAGCATCTCATCGACGACCCGGCCGCCGGCACCCTCATGGCCGTCGTCTTCCGCGACGACCAGTTCATCCCCATCCAGGGCCACTACGACTCGATGTGGCGCAGTCAACGCAATCTCGCCGGGGCAGGCACGCTGCTCGAACACAGCATCCACGACGTCGACATGCTCCGCGTGCTCGTGGGAGAGATCGAACGCGTCAGCGCTCACGTCACGAACTTCCACGGCCACGAAGGCATCGAAGACGTGGCCACGGCCACCGTCCGCTTCGCCAACGGCGCGCTCGGCACGCTGGCCAGCGTGTGGCACGACAACCTGGCCCGCCCCAGCCTGCGTCGGGTGGAGATCTTCTGCTCTCGACGTCACATCGTGATCGAGGGAGACGACTGGTACGGGCCGGTGAGCTGGACCGATCACGATGGCGAGTCCGGCACGCACGGGGCCGCAGAGCTCTCGGCCGCCGTCGCCGGTCTGAGCAACGGGTTGGAGAACCCCGACGCCGAATTCGTGCGCGCTGTGCTGGCAGGCACTCCGGCAACGCCCGACTTTGCCGAAGCCGTGAAGGCCCACCGGATCATCGATGCGATGTACGCCTCGGCGGCGAACGGCGGCGAATCGGTCTCGGTCGCGGTGGACCATGCGTGACTACGCCGTGGTCGAGCTGACCGCCGAGCAGACTCACCCACTGCGGCTGGCCGTGCTGCGCAGTGATACGCCGAGCACCGAGGTCACCTTTGCGGAGGACGACCTGCCTGGCACGGTTCACCTCGGCGTGGTCGACGGCGCCGAGATCGTGGCCATCTCGACGTGGGTGCCGCGGCCGTACGAGAACGAGCCCGCGGTGCAACTGCGCGGCATGGCGACCGCGCCAGCGGTGCAGGGCCAAGGCGTTGGGGCGCTCTTGCTGGAATCCGGATGCGTGCGTGCTGCTTCCACCGCGTCGCTGGTGTGGGCACGGGCTCGCGACGCAGCCCTCGATTTCTACCTGCGCCACGGCTTCGTCGTCGACGGCGACGGCTTCATCGACGAGCACACCGCCAAGCCCCACCACCTGATCCACCGCCGCCTCCCGTAACCGACCCCTCGGGTCGGGCGCGATGTGAGTAGGCGGGCTACCGGAATCGCTCCCGACCCCTGGGGTTACCGGCGGAGATTTCCGCTCGCGGAGTGCGGCTGCACATCTCTTGGGGGACATGAGCACCACACCACAGGTCGAACAACTGCGCGCGTCGGCCCGACACCTGCGCTCGCTCGCCGGCGCGATCGGCGCCAGTCGGGCCCTCACGGTCTACAGCCTCGCCGGAACCGACACGTGGGTCGGGCCGACTCAGCTGGCGTGTTACGAGGCGCTCGTGTCGCTGCGGCGCCAGCTGCAGTCGAGTCAGCAGGTGCTGACCGATACCGCCCACCGCATCGACCGTCGAGCAGACGCAATCGCCCTGCTGCCTCCAGGCCTCGGGTCGGTCTCGTAGTGGTGCTGCTGGCCTTCGACCGCAATCGCGTCGACTCGCTGCGCACCGCCCTCGGCATGGCACTCGGCGAGCTGCGCAGCATCCGCAGCGGGGAGCCCGACGCAGCGGACCCGTTGAGGGTGCTCGGCAACGCATGCCGGCTCCTCGACGAGGTCTGGCTGCCGCGTGTGCACGAGGTGCTCAGCTCCACCGCGATGATGAGGTGCACTCGGTCAGCATCAGGCGTCGTCGACATCGCTCAGGGCTCGATCGCTGGGGCCGCATTCCACCCTGGCTGGGAGACCGCGACCGACCTCACACCCGTCTTCGGCCCACCAGCGCCGAAGACCAGGAGCTTCGACGAGGTACGCGCCGACATTCGTTCGGGTTCGCTGCGTCCGATGACAGCACCGCTCGACGCCCGCGGTCGCGCTGGGGCGAGGTACACGTCTCTCGCCTTCGCCCCTGGCACGCAGCGCGAGATCGGCCATGCGGATCTGACGTCGAACGCCCTCAAGTTCATCGACTTCATGTCCGACGGCTTGCCCGTCGGGTGGAGCGAGAAGCGAACGCTGACGATCTACTACCTCACGGACGTGCGCGTCACACAGAGCGTGCGCGTGCTGAACGCCTACCGCCGCGACCAGGGCCCCGAGACGCTGCCGGGGCTGACGACCGAGGCGGTCGTCTCGGGGTACATGGTGATCGCCAGCACCTCGACGCTCGGTGACGTGACGATGGTCATCGGGCCCGGGGAGCAGGATCCGACGGCGAACTTCGCGCTCGCCTCGCAGAGCATCGAGAGCTATTCGGGGGCGTTCTATCCGGACACGCCACCGGACTTTCAACCGATCAGCGAAGCACCGCGGTACGCGAACCAGACCAAGTGGACATTCTCGAAGGCCCCGGCACCGCCCGGAGAGGGAGAAGGAACGTGGGAACCATGATGCAAAGGAAGCGAAAATTGCGAAAGGTTCGAGCCATCACCATGCTGAGCCTTGCACCGCTCGCCGGGGTGAGTTGCGGACGCATCTCGCTGATGGATGACGTGTTGGCGAGGATCGTCCCGATCGGGAATGGGGTCTACACCGATCCACCCTTCGGCGACATGGGCGTGACCGGTGGCGACGACCCGTACTGCTCCGCTCTGGAGATCTGACGTGGTGTGACTCGAGCTTGAGTTGCTCGTGATCTGCACGGGATACACCACAATGGGCGCATGCAGATCGACGCGCTGCGATCGCTTCCCCGACCACTTGCCTACGTGCTCCCGGGCGGCGGCGCGCTGGCGGCCTACCAGGTCGGTGTGCTCGACGCCTTGACCGATGCCGGCCTGCAGCCGGACCACCTCATCGGTGTGTCGGCCGGAGCGTTGAACGCAGGATTGTTCGCGTGGTCGGGCGACATGGAGGCCGTGCGCCGGCTGGAGCGCGTCTGGGCAACGGTGCGGCGGCGCGACCTGCTTCGGTTGCATCCCGGAAGAATGGCCATGGCGCTCGCTGGCAAGCGGGCGTCGTTTCTCGACAACCGGCACGGCATCACCTTCTTGCGCAGGCACCTCGGGACCCGCCTCATCGAGCATGCGCCGATCCCGCTGACGATCATCGCCACCGATTTGTCAACCGGGCGGCCGTTCACCTTGGAGTCCGGCGACGTGGTCTTGGCCATCGTGGCCAGCTCGGCGTTCCCCGGCGTGTTCCCACCGGTCGAGCTCGACGGGCACACACTGATCGACGGCGGGGTCGTCGCCGATGTGCCCTTGGACGTCGCCGCCGAGCTGGGAATGGCCAGCGTGGTGGTGATCACCGTGCCACCGCTGGCGCCGGCGCCGGTGCCGCGGCACCCGGTCGCTGTCGTGCTGCGATCGTCGACGTGGGGAGTCGAGGCACACGGCCGCACCATCGTCGCCCGCCCACCCGATGGCCTGCGGGTGGTCGAGATCCCGACGCGACCGTCGTCGGTCACCACGTTCGCCGTGGGCTCGGCCGCGGCGACCATCGCCGAAGCTCGACAGTTCACGACGACCTGGTTGGGCTCCGAGTAGGCCACGAGCGTGTAGCGATACTCTGTGTGCATGGCTGCAGCCGAACGCGAGAAGCCCGTGCGTCGCCTGGCCCGCGCCGTCACGACGACGAACTGGGCCTCCAAGGCCAAGGAAGTGGCCGCGTCGCTGAAAGAGCAGCACGCCGCCGGGCTGGCCGGCGACGAATCGCCCGCTGTTCCAGTGTGGCCGACGCCGCGTGAACAACTCGAGGCCGTGAAGCACTTGTTCCGTAGCGCACCGAAGCCGGAGCCGACCGCGTCGGTGGCCCCGAGCGACGACACCTCGCTCGACACCTCGCTCGACACCGATGCCGACGAGGTGGCCGCGGCGCTGCGCAGCGTCGACTGGTCGCAGGTCCGTGCGGCGACAGCTGAGCGCACGAACGACGTCGCCCGCACGATGCGATCGCTCGCCGACCACGTCGACTGGGCGAAGGTGCAACCCATGGCCGCGCAGGTGTCGAGTGCCCTGATTGCTGCGGTGGCCGCAGGGCGAATACCGGTCGGCGGACGGCTCGGCCCGATCGTGGTGCGGGCCATCACCGACCAGAACAACCTCGGCAGACGAGTCGCGGCCAACCTCGAGCACACAGCGACGCCGGTGCCGTCAGGCTTCCGCGAGATCATCGAGGCCACCGCCACCGAGGCGTGAGCGGACTTACCCCGGGATCGGCATCGGCGCGCTCAACACCACGGATTGGCCCTGCGTCGGCTGCACAGTGATCTGCACGTTCCAGTCGCCTGCTGGTGTCAGCACGATCGTGCCGGTGTAGTGGTTCGTTCCGACGGATTCGAGGATCGCCGGCACCAGCCCGGTGCCCGCCGCCGGCAGCTCGGCTCCGACCGTGGTGGACACCACGGGGGTGATCCCGCCTCCTGGCGGGGTGATCACGAGGTGAATCTCGTTCTCCCCGACCCGGCCGGGTGTCACGGTGACGTCCGCGATCACGCCGCCCGATGTGAGGGTGGTCGTGAAGACCTTCGACGCCGCGACGGTCTGCGGCGGCAACGCGACCAGCGTCGCGGCAACCCCGACCACGCCGATTCCGATCAGCGCCTCGACCAGCACATTGCGTTTGATGGCTGCCGGGCCGTCGTGACGCAACAGCCACTGCGTGACACCGCCGATCGCGACGAGCACCGTGACGGCGGCGACCTTGACCAACAGCGCCCGACCCCATGACGTGCTGGTGATGTCGTCGAGACTTCCGGCCAGCTTCAGCGTCTGGGCCACGCCGGTTCCGACGATCACCGGAACAGCCACCATCGCCGTCACGCTGAACCGGCGGACGATGCGCTCCGCGTCGGGGTCGGTCAACCACGTGCTGGTGCCGAATGCGAACATCAGCAGCCCACCGACCCACAGCGAGATCGCCGCCAGATGCAGCGCATCGATCCCGACCCACAACGGCGCGGGGACCTGCGCGTACGGGTGCCCGATGCTCGAATAGGTCATCACCAGGCCGACGGCGAGGGCCAGTGCCGCGCCGCGCCAAGCGTCGCTGGCACGACGAGCAAAGCTCAGCAGCAACCCGCTGAGAACGATCACCATCACCACCCGCACGAGCAGCACCGAACCAGTGTGGGAGCCGACCACCTTGCCCCACACAGAGGGCTTCAGCGCGTCGGAAGGCGATCCGGCCACCACCTTTGCGCCGTACAGCCCGAACGAGCCGAGCGTGCCGACCAGCAGGAAGACCCAAGCCATCCACAGCAGCGTCCGGTTCGACGCCGAGTCGGTGGATTGCATCGCCAACGCCCCGCCTCCCACCACCACGATCAGGCCGATCAACGCCAGCAATCGCGCCGCGGTGTCGAGACGACCGACAGTCGAGGTCGCCGTCGCATTACCACTGACCTTGTCGATCAAAGCGCCGACATCGACGCCGGTCGACTGCGCACCGACTTGAAAGCTGAACGACCCGTCGACGACGTGCCCGTCGACGGAGAGCACGCGCCAGACCACCACATACACACCGTCGTCGATCGAAGGGACCGACGCTTGGACCCCCGTGTCGTCGGTGACGCTCTGCGTCGCCCCGGTCGGGATCAGGGCACCCCTCTGGTCGTACAACTGGATGTTGGAGCGCGCGGCATCGACGGCCTCGTTGAAGTCGAGCTCGATGTTGGGCGGACCCGCTTCCAGCACGGCGTTCGCGGCTGGCACGCTGGCCTCGAGGCCGGCATGGGCGGACGCCTGCCCCGCTGGTGCGAGCGCGCCGAGCGCCAGCACCGTGCCAACTGCAACTCGGCTCCAACGCATCAGCCCATGATTCCCGCAGGGCCGAGACCGTCGATCTCCGCCCGACCGAGCAGCCACGCCAGGCGATGGCGAGGCGGTACCGCGATCGCCTCCGCCGGCAGATCGGTGAGACCCATCGGCTTGCGGCTGGCCCACAACATGCTCAGCCGGCCGAGATCGAGCCGGACGTACTGGTCGTCCCAATCGGACCACGAGTAGCCGAGGCCGAGGTCGGCGTGGTGCACGCTCACCTCCCTCCAGCGGATGAAGGGCAACTCGCTCATGGTCATCTGCCCGGCGATCGTCAGGCCATGGCCGGCCCAGGCCTCGGGTTGCATCGCCGCCCAAGCAGCCTCGAGCCGCGCCGCACTGTCGGCGACATCGGCGATCAACTCGTCGGCGGACCGTGTGGCGCCCGCCTCGATGTCGGCGGTGCGTTGCTCCAGCCCGCCGGGATACATCGCCTCGACCTCGCCGCGCATCGCTGCTTCCAGCATGTGGGTGTGTCCGTCGGCGTTGCGAGCGATGTGCGTGGCGACGTGGCCAACGGTCCACCCCGGCAGCAGTGACGGTCGCGAGACCTGGTCGGCGCCCAGATCGCGCAGTTCGGCGATGACCAAGCGATGTGCTCTGGTTGCTCCGGCACGGTCGCGGTCGAGATCGTTCATCGAGTTCTCACCGTATCCCCTTCGAGAACATGGCAACCTTGCAGACATGCAAATCGCAATGGTCGGTCTCGGGCGCATGGGCGCCAACATGGTTCGACGGCTGCAGCGCGCCGGTCACGAGTGCGTCGCCTACGACCTCGACGAAGGCGCGGTGAAGGCCTCGGAGGCCGACGGGGCGCGCGGTGCACGCACGCCGCAGGAGGTCGTCGATGCGCTCACCGCACCTCGGCACATCTGGTTGATGGTCCCGGCCGCATATGTCGGCAGCACGATCGACACCTTCGCGCCGCTGCTGTCGCCGGGCGACACCCTGATCGACGGCGGCAACTCGTGGTACCGCGACGACGTCGATCGTGCCGGACCACTCGGGGAACAGGGCATCAACTACCTCGACATCGGGACGAGTGGCGGCGTCTTCGGCTTGGATCGCGGGTACTGCCTGATGATCGGTGGGCCGACCGAGGCGGTCGAACAGATGGCGCCGATCTTCGATGACCTCGCCCCGGGTCCCGGCGACATCAGCCGCACGCCCGGCTACACGGGCGAACCCGCCGGCCCGGAGAAGGGTTGGCTGCACTGCGGGCCGAGCGGCGCGGGTCACTTCGTCAAGATGGTGCACAACGGCATCGAGTACGGCCTGATGGCCGCCTACGCGGAAGGCCTCAACATCTTGTCGGAGGCCAACATCGGCGCCGGCGACCGTCCGAAGGACGCCGAAACGGCACCACTCACCCATCCCGCGTACTACCAGTACGACTTCGACCTCGGTGCGATCAGCGAAGTGTGGCGGCGCGGCAGCGTCGTGGCCAGTTGGCTGCTGGACCTGACCGCTGCGGCGTTTGCCGCCGACCCGGCGCTGGACGCCTTCGAGGGTCGGGTCAGCGACAGCGGTGAAGGGCGATGGACGGTGCACGCGGCCATCGACGAAGGGGTTCCCGCCCCGGTCCTCAGCGCCGCGCTCTACGAGCGATTCAGCTCCCGCGGCCGGGCCGACATGGGCAACAAGATCCTGTCGGCCATGCGCGCCCAGTTCGGCGGCCACGTAGAAGGAACGGGACACTGACGATGAGCGTTGCGACGACGCAACCCACTGCCGATGCACTCGTGTTGTTCGGCGCCACCGGCGATCTCGCCAGGCGGAAGCTCTTCCCGGCGCTCTACCACCTGGAGCGTCACGGAACCCTGAAGGTGCCCGTGATCGGCGTTGCCCGCAGCGACTGGACCGACAAGGCGTTCTGTCAGAACGCTCACGACTCGATCATCGCCGCGATTCCGGACGCGAAGGCCTCGGTGATCGACTCGTTGATGGGCCGCCTCGACTTGATCCAGGGTGACTATGGCGATCACAAGACGTGGCTGTCGCTGAAGCACACGCTCGACCGGCACAAGAGCACGGTCGCGGTGTTCTACATGGCGATCCCGCCGACGATGTTTCCCACGGTCGCGCAATCGCTGGCCTCGGTCGGCCTCAACGATCGCGGTCGAATCGTCGTGGAGAAGCCGTTCGGGCGC
The DNA here is from genome assembly GCA_963805445.1 of Ilumatobacteraceae bacterium. Classification (GTDB taxonomy): domain Bacteria; phylum Actinomycetota; class Acidimicrobiia; order Acidimicrobiales; family Ilumatobacteraceae; genus JAENVT01. The sequence continues at coordinate 13,587 of CAWDUI010000021.1, forward strand.
GACCTGGCCAGCGCCATCGAGCTGAACGCCACGCTGCACACGGTGTTCCCCGAGGAACGCATCTTCCGCATCGACCACTACCTCGGCAAGGAGAGCGTCGAAGACCTGCTCGTCTTCCGCTTCTCCAACACCTTGCTCGAGCCCGTGTGGAACCGCAACTACGTGCGCAGCGTGCAGATCACGATGAGCGAGACCATCGGTGTCGAGGGTCGGGGCAGCTTCTATGACGGGGTGGGCGCCATCCGCGATGTGATGCAGAACCACTTGCTGCAGGTCGCCGCGTTGGCGGCGATGGAGCCACCCGTCGGGCCGGAATCGAGCTTCCTGCAAGACGAGAAGGTCAAGGTGTTCGCGGCCATGCGTCCGATCGACCCGCAGAAACTGGTGCGCGGACAATACGTCGGCTACCGCGACGAGCCGGGCGTTGCGCCCGACTCGACCGTGGAGACCTTCGCCGCTGCCCGATTGGAGATCGACTCGTGGCGATGGGCCGGCGTGCCGTGGTTCGTCCGATGCGGTAAAGGCTTGAAGTCGTCGGCGACGGAGGTCGTCGTCGAGTTTCGTGAGCCGCCGAGCATGTTGTTCGACGAAGCCGGTGGGCCGACGCCCGAGCGCAACCTGGTTCGTTTCCGTCTCGGCTCGCAGGACGGCGTGACGTTCACCTTGCAAGCCAAGACACCCGGGCCGAACCTCGACAGCCAGAACGTCGACGTCGCGGTCGACTTCGCTGCGGCTCTCGGCGAGCGCCGCGAGGCGTACGAACGGCTGCTCGACGACGCCATGGCGGGATTGCCCCGCCGGTTCGCCCGCGAAGACGTGGCCGAGCAGACGTGGCGCGTGGTGCAGCCGGCGCTCGACACGCCGGGCTCGGTACATCCGTACTTTCGCGGCGAGTGGGGCCCGGCGCAGGCCGACCGGATCCTCGACGGCGACACATGGTTCACGCCGTCGTCCTGACCCTCAGGGCGGGTCGCGCTGTACGTCCCCCATTCCCAACTGGTTGCGGGAGCTGAGCAACCCCCATCGCCCGATCCGACGTCGCTTCGGATTCCTCGGTGGTTCGGCGCAATCCGCGTGCACGGTGTCGTCGCCCTTGACGACCACGTCGTCACCATCACGGATCTCATTCCCGCAGAGATGGCAGGTCGTCACGAGACCGCCACGTTGATCATCGCCTCACACTGCCCCATCCCCGAGTCGTTGTCGAGGGCTGATCAAGGAAGTGCGCACTTTCAGTGTGACCTGTGTGTCT
>CAWDUI010000022.1:0-29217 GCA_963805445.1 Ilumatobacteraceae bacterium
CGGCGGGCATGGCGATGTGATCCCGACGATGACCGGTTCGATCATGTCGGCGGTGCCCCTCGGCAAGGCCGGTGTCGGCTCGGCGATGAACGACACCACACGAGAGTTGGGCGGCGCACTCGGTGTCGCCGTCCTCGGCAGTCTCGTGGCCTCGCGGTACGATGCCCGGCTGTCGCCAGCGCTCGATCTGTTGCCCGCCTCGCTGCATGCCCAGGCCGGTGAGAGTCTCGCCAGCGCATTGCACACAGCGGCCGATGTCGGCGGGCCGGCAGGCGCACAGGTCGCCGGCATCGCCGCGAGGCGTTCGTCTCGGGCATGCACCTCGCCACGATCATCGCCGGCTGCGTTGCGCTGTTGGCGGCAGTGATCGTCTATCGCAAGTTGCCCGCGGGCAACCCCCACGCAACCGGCGCAGCGACGCTGTCGCGGGTATCGCCCGAGGTCCTCGCCGAGCGCTGATCGTCGAATCATCCCTGTGGAGTGTTCGGCGCCTACCTGGGTGCGCTGAGACACGCCACAGGCGGCGGGCATCGCCGACGGGTCAGGTGTTGGCGTCGAGCCGCGCGGTGGCGTCACGCCGCCGCTGTTCGGCGCCGGTCAGCTTCTCCTCTGCCTGACGCAGCTCGCTCTCGGCTTCCTCGAACGCGACACGGGCGACCGTGACCCGGCGCTCGGCAGCCGCCACCTCCCGGGCGGCCGCGGCGATGTCCTTTCGCGCCTGCGTCGCCCGCTGGGTACGGGCGATGCGGGCTACGCGGTCCTCGACGTCGTCGGTCGCCCTCGTGTCGCAGGGCCGGGGGCACACGGCCCGGGCAATCGAGATGCGGGCGCTTTGCGCGGCGTCGGAGCACGCCGGGCACGAGCGAGAGTCTCGGCATCGTCGTCGTTCGCGTCAGCACGCCGGTGAACACCCCGAAGCCGAACTGTTCTTCTGGCAGGTCGCGGAGCGTGCCGTCGACCCAAGTGCCCTCCAGCTCCGGGTGGCGCGACAGCTGATCGATGATGTCGCGGATCTCACCGCGGCGCGTTTCGGCGCCGGCGACCGATCCTCCCAATGCGGCGACCGCACGGTCGACCAGTGCCTCCAACGTCACCCGTCGATATCTCGTCGCCGTCGACAAGGCATTTGCCCGGGCCCCGCCGGCTTGAACCTCGGCCAGCTCGGTCGTTGCGGCGATCAGCGCTCGCACAGCTTCGCCGTCGTCGCCCGCGGCAAGCACCGCCCACAGCGCCAGGTTGGGTCGCTTGAGTGACTGCAAGAAGGTGGCGTGTGCACGATCGCCGTCGGCTCGAGCCAGCTTGACGAGACGCGTCCGCTCACTGACGTAGTCGTCCGGTGGCCGGCGCAGCAGGACGCGAGGTTCTGTGGATTCGGCCGGTGATCCGGGGGACTTCGGCATCCTGGAAGACTAGGGAGCGAACGTCGCTACCAGGTCCACCACGAGGTGCGATTTGATGTTCGATCGCACGCAGACGTTGCCGGCGGCATCGCCCCCGACGGCAATCAAGTTGGCGGTGTCCTCGTTCGGGGTGGTGTTGATCAGCGAGCTGACCAGCGGGAACCGCAGGGCCGCACCGTCACGAATCCCAGCGCGGTGCTGTCGACGGCGACGACGTTGAGGGCGGAGACCGAATCGACGCGCACCGGGATCTCGGCATTCGTCGGCAATCCGCCGTTCGTCCTGGTGTCGAGCAACCGCGCCGGCTCTCGTGCGCGGTAAGCGAGTCCGCCGGGACCCGGCCCGAACCAACCGGCGACGTCGACAACGATGTGAGAGCTGCCCGTGTAGGTCAGCACGCAGATCGAGCCGTCGGTGCCGACACCGACGAGCACTGACGAAGCAGTCGATCGCTGGGCCCGGGCGTTGACGTTCGACGAGAGCGGCGGTGTGCCGCATGGGCCCGGATACGCGGTCAAGACCGTCGGCGACGTGGGGTCGGCGACAGTCAGGTTCAGCCATACGGCGGTGGCGTCTGCAGGGATTCCACCTTCGCCCCGCATCATCACCTGCGTCTCTGCCGGCGCGGTGCGTACGCCGGTGATCTCGCCCAGCTGCACGGCGGCACCGCGCGTGTCGATCCAGCGGGTCGGTGTCATCGGGTGGAAGCGATCGCCGGCGGGCGTGAACGCACCCATCACATCGACGATCACGTCGGTTGCGTTCGAGGCGAAGATGCAGGCCCTGCCGTTGGCCAGCGCTGTGATTGACAGACCTGCCGTGGTGCGACCGACCTCATAGTTGAGGCTCGATGTCGGTGGGAGCGCACCGCAGGCGAACACCGTGAGATAGCCGGCGACGCAACTGCCGGTCGCAGTCACGCTGAGCACTGCGGCGTCCGCGTCGACGGGCACGATCTGGCTGAGATCGATCACCACGGTTCGCCCCGCTCCGAGCATTCCGGCGGCGCCGCCCTGGGCCGGGTCGCGCGTGTCGAGCACGCGTCTCGGGGCTTGGGCGACGAAGCCTGACGCCCCGGGGGGCACGGTCGCCGGCACTGTGCCGGTGTCGGTCGTGCCGGTGAGGGCGTTGGCGATGCGGCATCGGCCAATCGAAGGCTCCGCGTCGAGAGCGTCCTTGATGAACGTTGCCAGGCCGATCGCGCCGTCGATGTCGAGGTGGATGCCGTCGGCGGCGAACCAGTTGCTGCGATTGGCAGTGAAGCCATCCCAATCGAGGATCCGCAGCGAGGGGTGCCGCGACGCCGCCGAGGCCAACTCGTTGTTGTGGCTGCTGTACAGGGACTGTGCAGGGAGGCCGCCGGGCAGGACGTAAGCAGTGTTGGTTCGGTAGGTCAGCCAGAGAACTCGTTTCACTCCCTGCGCCTCGGCCTCGGCCATCACCTGATCGACGGCATTGACGATCGATGCGTCGTCGTAACCGGCCATGACGACCAGGGCCTCGCCCAGCCGCCCGTTCAGGGTGGTCCGCATCAGCGGGAGCACGCTCATGGGCACGTAGCCGAAGCGTCCGCGGCAGCTGCCGACCACCAGGCGCCGGCAGCTCTCGGCATCGAACGTCAGCCGGTACGAGTTGCCGACGATGTCTCGCGGGTCGTTGCCCGTGGTCGAGTTCCACGCCATGCCCGCCATCGTCGAGTCGCCGATCAACGACACTGGCGGGGCGTCAGCGGGAGGGGTCGCTGCAGCCGCACTCGAGTTCGAGCCGACGACGGGCAACGAGGCGATGGCGACCGTCACGGCGGCGAGGCGCAGCAACCACGCCCGATGCGGTATGGACATTGATGCGGTGGTACCCACGCAGCTCCCTCTCGAACCATCGCCGCTGCCAGAAGGTATCGGCATGGGCTGGAGGAGATGCAAGTCGCCGGTCCGCGAAACCCCGCCTGGTCGGCCGGATGGCCCTATCCGAGCACGATCCGCACGTGGTGGGTGATCCCGTCGTCGACGAGCGGAATCGGGGTCCCACCATCGAGCGAGGTGCCGTCGAGATCGATCGAGGCAACGCCGCGGCTGACACCGGCGGGGTTCTGCACCACGATCTCGTACTTGGCGCTGTGGTACCGGAAGTCGATCTCGAACCCCGGCCAGGCGCGGGGAATGCACGGGTCCACCACCAGCGTCGTGCCGCGGAGCCGGAACCCGAGGATCCACTCTGTGCCGGCCTGGTACATCCAACCTGCCGAGCCCGTGTACCACGTCCATCCGCCACGGCCGACGTGCGGCGGTTCGGTGTACACGTCGGCTGCCATCACATATGGCTCGACCTTGTAGCGGTGCACGCCGGCTCGCGTGCTGGCATGGTTGATCGGGTTCAGAACGGAGAACAGCTCGCCGGCCTTGTCGCCGTCGCCCAACGCGGCAAACGCCAGCACCGACCAGATGGCGCCGTGCGTGTATTGACCACCGTTCTCGCGGATGCCCGGCAGATAGCCCTTGATGTAGCCGGGATCGACGGCCGAGTGGTCGAACGGCGGCGTGAACAGCAGCACCAGCCCGTCGCCGAGGCGAATGAGGAACTCGTTGACGGCGGCCATCGCCCGCTCGGCGCGGACCGGATTGGCCACGCCGGACAGCACCGCCCACGACTGGGCGATCGAATCGATGCGGCACTCGGCATTCGTCGCCGAGCCGAGCGGGGTGCCGTCGTCGAAGAAGGCCCGCCGGTACCAGTCGCCGTCCCAGCCCTCGGACTCGAGGGCCTGCTCGAGCCCGGTCATGTGCGCCTTCCAACGTTCGGCGCGTGCTTGCTCGCCACGACCCTCGGCGATCGGTACGAACGCGGCGAGGGCGATGTGCAGGAACCAACCCAGCCACACGCTCTCGCCCCGGCCGTCGTGACCGACGCGGTCCATCCCATCGTTCCAGTCGCCCGAGCCCATCAGTGGCAGGCCGTGAAGGCCGAGGCCCAGGCTGCGATCGAGGGCGGCGGCGCAGTGCTCGAACAGCGAGGCCGATTGTGGCGTCACCTCGGGTTGGAAGTAGTTGTCGGTCTGGTCGGCGCGCAATGTGGGGCCTTCGAGATACGGCACCATCTCGTCGAGCACAGCGACGTCGCCGGTGACCGCGAGATATCGGTCGACGGCGTACGGCAGCCACACCCGATCATCGGAGATGTGGGTTCGCACGCCACGTCCCGAAGGCGGGTGCCACCAGTGTTGAACGTCACCCTCGATGAACTGGCGGGCGGCAGCGCGCAGCAGGTGCTCGCGGGTCAGGTCGCGCTTGGCGGTCACCAGGGCGAGCACGTCCTGCAACTGATCGCGGAAGCCGTACGCGCCACCCGCTTGATAGAACGCGGACCGCGCCCAGAACCGGCACGCCAGCGTCTGATAGATCAGCCAGTGGTTCACCATGATGTCGAGTGAACGGTCCGGGGTGCGCACCTGGATCGTGCCCTGAACGTCGTCCCAGTAGCTGATGACGTCACGCAACGTTGTCTCGTGGTCAGCGGCCCGTCCACGGCGAACGAGGTCGGCGACGGCGGGCGCGTCTGGCGCCTCGCCGAGCAGCACGACCACGTCGGTGGCCTCGCCGTTGGCCAACTCGAAGGAGGTCTGGAGCGCCGTGCACGGATCCAGTCCGGCGCCGCTTGCTTCGCCGAGGTGGTAGCCGCGGTCGAGACCGGCGGGTCGTGTCGGGTCGCCGTTGCGGCCGAGGAACTCGGTGCGATCGGCTGTCCACCGCGTCTGGCGCCCGCCGAGGTCGAAGAACGCGACGCGTCCGGCAAACTCGGTGTTCCACGGGTTGCGTACCAGGAGCGCGCCCGTTTCGGTGTCGCGGGTCGTGACGATCCGCGGCGCGCTGGCGCTGCGCGATGTGCCGAGCGCCCATTCCGCGTAGGCGGTGACGGACAGTCGCCGCGACTTCCCCGATCGATTCTCGACGGTCAACACCGAGACCTTCACCGGATCGTCGGCCATGACGTACTGCACCAGCGTGAGCTGGATGCCGTCGTGCAGGTGCTCGAATCGGCTGTACCCGGCCGCGTGATGGGCGACGTAGGTCGATCTCTCCAAGCGGATCGGCTGCGCAGTCGCGGCCCAGAGCTCGCCGGTGTCGTCGTCGCGGACGTAGATCGCCTCGCTGATGGGGTCGGTGACCGGATCGTTCGACCATGGCGTCAGCTGGTTCTCCCGGCTGTTGCCTGACCAGGTGTAGCCGGCCCCCGACTCCGAGACCTGGAATCCGAACGACGGGTTGGCGATCACGTTGAGCCATGGGGCAGGCGTCGACTGACCAGGGCCCAGTGTGGTCACGTACTCGCGTCCGCCGTCGGCGAACCCACCGAGTCCGTTGAAGAACTCCAGCTCCGGGCGAAGCTCGGCGGGCACGTTTCGGGGTGGCTTCACCGTCGGTGGTGCCGGACGCGCAGTGATCGGCTCGCTTCGCTCGAGTCGGGTCACCTGATCGGCCAGCGTGCCCCGGCGACTGAGCAGCACGGCTCGCGCCGCGGCTTGCAGCAGCGTGCGATCGGCATCGGTCACTTGCTCGCCGCGCAGGATGAAGACGCCGCCGACACCGCGGTGGCCGTCCAGCACGGGATTGGACTGGCTCGCGCGCACGAGTGTCTCCAGCGAGTCGTGCAGGTGCTGCGCATATGTGGCGCCGTGCTCGTTGAGGATCACCAGATCGACGTCGAGCACCTTCAGGCGCCAGTACTCGTGGGCCCGCAGCAACTGACGGACGATGTCGAGGTCTTCCGTCTCGTCGATTCGCACGAGCACGATCGGCAGGTCACCGGAGATGCCGTGTGCCCACAGACCGGGCGCCCCGCTCTCGTTGCGCTCCAGCAAAGTGGGCGATGGCCGCAGCGAGGGATCCGAGTAGAGGATGCGGTTCGCCAGGCGCTGGAACAGATGCGCCTCGTCGGAGTCGATGCCGAGGTGGTGCAGCTGAACCTGCGCCTGTGTCCACGCCAGGATCGCGGCGCGCTCGTAGACGGCGGGTTCGCGGTACTTGTCGGCGAGATCCAGCGCTTCCTCGCGTGATGCGGCGACGCCGGTCGAGAACGTCGCGTGGACTGCCGCGCCGGGGGCCAAGCTGACGCGGTATCGCAGGCTGAAGATCGGGTCCAGCACGGCACCGACGGTGTTGGACAGCGGACGCCCATCGATGACCGAAACAGCGGAGCGGATCGAATGATCCCTGCCGAGGAATCGGGCGCGGTCGGTCTCGTACTGGAGCATCCCGCTGGTCGCCACGTCGACCGCGGCGACATGCGCGGCCCAGATCGGGTGCTCCAGGTTCGACCTCGGTCGTCGCGTCGCCAGCAGGGCCCCGATGCCGGGGACGAACTCGGTCTGCACGAAGAGGTTCTGGAACGCCGGGTGGGCAACGTCGGCGGCCTGCGGAGCGAGCGCGATCTCGGCGTACGAGGTGATCTCGATCTGGCGGTGCTGCGTGCCGAGGTTGGTCAGCGTCAGGCGGCGGATCTCGGCATCGTGTTCCGCCGACACGACAACAGTCAGGTTCGTCGCGATCGATCCGTCGCGACGCGAGAACTCTGCCTTGTCCTCGGTGTAGGTGACGTCGTAGCGGTCGGCCTCCTTGCCGCTCGGCTGGTGACCCGCCGACCACACTGCGCCGCTGTCCACGTCGCGCAGGAACAGGTAGCTGCCCCACGAATCGCGCGTCACATCCTCACGCCAACGAGTCACGGCCTGATCGCGCCAGCGGCTGTATCCGGACCCGGCGGCGGTGACCATCACCGCGTACCGCCCGTTCGAGAGCAGGTGCGTTCGTGGGATGGCGTCGTGCGGCGAGCTGAACCGTCGAGGCATCGGCGGTACGAGGTCGCGCACATCGGTGCCCTTCACCTCGTCGGCGCGTGGTCGGGCCACCAGGACGTTGCGCGGCATGCGCTCCTGCAGCAGCAGTTCGGTTGCCTCGACGATCGGGTCCGAGTGGAAGCGCTCGACCATGACCCGGTTGTGCAACACGTTGCCGAGTGACACCAACGTCATTCCTTGGTGGTGGGCCATGTAGCTCTTGACGACCGCGACAGTCGCGCCTGCCGGCAGACGTCGCGACGTGTAGTCCAGCGCCTCGCGGAAGCCGTAGCGGCCGCTGCCGCCGGCCTTGGCCAAGCGGGCGAAGTTGCGGACTGCTGCTTCTGGATCCACCATCGCCGCCAAACCGGTCGCGTACGGGGCGATCACGAGGTCGTCGCTCAAGCCGCGCTTCAGGCCGAGGCCCGGAACACCGAAGCTGGAGTACTGGTAGGTCTGGGCCAGGTCACGGGCGTTGAAACCTGACTCGGAGATGCCCCACGGCACGCCCTGCTCCGACGCGTACTGCATCTGCCTGGCGACGACCAGCCGGTGTGTCTGTTCGAGCAGGCTGTTGGCCGGGGCGCGCATCACCAGCATCGGCATGAGGAACTCGAACATCGACCCTGACCACGAGATCAGTGCCGACCCACGGCCAACCGGGGTAAGCGATCGGCCCAACCGGAACCAGTGGTCCGGCGGCACGTCGCCCTTGGCGATCGCGATGAAGCTGGCGAGCCGGGCCTCCGAGGCGAGCAGGTCGTAGTAGCTCGGATCCAATGCGCCTTCCAGTACGCGGTATCCGATCGAGAAGAGCTTGCGCGACGGGTCGTAGAGGAAGCCGAAGTCCATCTCGTTGAAATATCGATCGGCCAAGCCGGCGATTGCCTGCAACCGTCGCACGAGCGCCGCCGCCTCGGTGGACCCTTCGGTCGGCGGCCCCGATGGCGGGTCGGAGAGCTCGGCAAGCGTGGGCAGCGCCGAGTCTGGCGCTGCGTGTCGGGCGATCGCCAGATCTCTGGAATGGCTGCCGACCGCCAGGCGCGTCGCTTCTGCCCAGGTGATGAGCTCGCTCTGCTCGCCGTCCTCGCGTTCTGCCGTCAACGCTGCGGCGATGTCCGACAAGGTGCGGGCGAGCGTGGAGAACTCGCCGAGACGAGCGGTCCAGTCACCAGCCTTGGTGACGCCGCCGACGGACGGCCAATCCAGCGCTTCGTCGAGGTGGCGCCGCGTGACCGTCTGGCTCCGTCGGTCGTCGCCGACCACTTCGGCGGCTTGACGGGTGAGGATGAGCGCATCGTTGATCCCCTTCAGCGCGGCCTCGATGGGCAGAGGCTGGTCGATCATCTCCCGGCAGGCGTTCGACAACGCCAACAGGTGCCCGGCGAGGTTGCCGCTGTCGACCGACGAGACGTAGGCGGGTTCCAGCCGGCGCAGGTCGCGCGTGTCGTACCAGTTGTAGAGGTGTCCGCGGAAGTGTTCGAGCTCGCCGATCGTCTTCATCGTCGCCTCGAGGCGTTCGACCATCTCCGTCGTGCCGATCCAACCGAAATCTCGAGCTGTCACCGTCGCCAGCAGGTACATCCCGATGTTCGTTGGGGATGTGCGATGTTCGACGACGGGGGCCGGGTCGTCCTGGAAGTTGTCGGGCGGCAGCGCGTGGTCGTCGGGTCCGACGAACGTTTCGAAGAACAACCAGGTGCGCCGGGCCGTGGCACGAAGTGTCGCGACGTCGGCATCGGAGAGGTCGGCGGAGACCGACTCAGATGCGGGCAAGCTGACCCAGCGAGCGACGACCGGGGAGAGTGCCCAGAGCACGAGGAACGGAACGGCCATCCAGGCGTTGTCCGGTTGGAGGGTGACGACCAGCACCGTCGCCGCGACGGTGACCGCGATCCCGCCGGCCATGCGCCGGTAGAACCCCGACAAGCGGAGGTCGCGGCTGGCCTTGGCCTGCGCCGCCGTCATCCATTCGAGGAGGTGCCGCCGGGTGATGTACACCCGGGCCAACGTGCGCACGATCGCCTCGCCCATCAACCACGCCTGGTGGGCCAGGAACGTCAGCCCGAGCAGGACGTGGGCGAGGGCCAGGGTGACGTCTTCGCCGACGGCCCTGAGGTGGCTGCGCTTGGAGATGCCGTGCCGTCGCGGCAACAACCCCATCAGCACGGGCAGCGCGGACGGGATGGCCACCGTGACCAGCACGAAGGCCGTCCACTCGAGGGCGACGTCGGTGCCCAGTGTCCAGGCCGCGACCAGGGTTGCCAGCGTCAGCGGTGACGACAGGGTTCGCCGGAGGTTGTCGATCATCTTCCAGCGGGCGATGCCGTGGATCGAGCTGTGGTGACGACGCCCCTGCACATCGCGGGCCTGGTCGAGGATCCACGGCACCAGCTGCCAGTCGCCGCGGGCCCAACGCTGCTGGCGGGTCGTCGACACGAGGTAGTTCGATGGGAACTCGTCGAACAGCTCGACATCGGTCACCAGGCCGGCGCGGGCGAACACTCCTTCGAAGAGGTCATGACTCAACAGCGTGTTCTCGGGGACGCGATCCTTCATCGCTGCGTCGAACGCGTCGAGATCGTAGATGCCCTTGCCGGTGAAGCTGCCTTCCTGGAAGAGATCCTGGTAGACGTCGGAGACGGCGGTCGAGTACGGATCGATCCCCGCCGAGCCGGAGAAGATCCGCTGGAACAGTGACCCTCCGTGCTCGGACGGAAGCGTCGGAGTGATGCGTGGCTGCAGTACGCCATACCCCCGTGTGACTCGGCCCGACGCGGCGTCGATCTGCGGTTGGTTCAACGGGTGGGCGATCGTGCCGACCAGTTGCCCGATTGCACGGCGCGGCACCAGCGTGTCGGCGTCGAGCGTGACGATGTATCGCACACCGGTCGGCGGCTTCGCCGATGGCAGCTCCGTCGTGAGGTAGCTCGTCGTGGTCGACCCCCGGAGCAGCGCGTTCAGCTCCTGGAGCTTGCCGCGCTTGCGCTCCCAACCCATCCAGCACCCTTCGGCCTCGTTCCAACGGCGCGTGCGGTGGAAGAGCAGGAATCGTGCGCCGCCGCCTGGCGCCTCGCCGTAGCGCTCGTTGAGACGATCGACTGCGGCGACGGCGGCGGACAACACCTCGTCGTCACCCGGCATCCGCTCGTTCGGAGCGTCGAGCCAGTCCGAGAGCAGCGCGAATCGCAGATCGCCGTCGCGGTTGCCGAGGTAATGCACCTCGAGGCCGCCCACCAGTGCTTCGGCCTCGTCGGCACTGGTCAGCAGCATCGGGACCACGACCAAGGTACGCATATTCGAGGGCACGCCGTGGTCGAGGTCGAGCCGCGGCAACCGCATCGGACCGAGCACTCTGGTGACCATCATGTTGACGAGGTTGACGGCGAGATCAGAGGCCGGGGCGAGCGCGAAGATCGTGATCACGATCAGACCCGCGCCGGCCGCGCCAGCGTGGCGTGACAGCAGCAGCGGTACTGCGAGCGCAGCCGCAGTGAGAAACAACACCGTCGCGAGATAGCCGGTCGTGGGGTACCGCACGTACGCGCGCCGCAACCGTGTCGCCAGCGGAATGCTCACGTCGAGCTTGCGCTCGAGGGTGACGCGTCCATCGGAGATCAGGTAGTACCCGGGATCGTGATACCGCTCGGAATCGTTCGATTCGACCTCGATCCCGGGTGGGGCTGCGTCCGCCAGGTCGAGCGCCGCTCGGGCGATCTCGACCTCGGGCAGGGTCGAGCCGCGACCGAGCTCCTCGATGGCTGTGCGGTAGCTGTCGCGCGTCGCGAAATCCATGTCACCGAAGGCGCTGCGCGTGCGGAGCAGCGCGTCGACCACGCCGACGCTCTCGACGAACTCCGCCCAGTCGAGCGAAGAGATCAGGCGCATGCTCGTGATCACGTTGCGGACCGTCACGTTCATGGTTGCCTGGCGCTGATGCTCGAGGCGCACCGTCTCGTCGGCTGTCGTTCCTTGGGCGACGAGGCGCTCCTCGAGCCACCCGAGGGCAGGGGTGACCGTCGGGTCCTGATCGCGCAGGCGTTGGAAGAGTTGCACGAGCGCTGGCGTGGGCAGCGTGGCGCGAGACATCCTGCGCAGCGCCCCGATGGCAACGTCCGGGCCGGCGTCGCCGAGGCCCAGCAGGCTGTCGGCGAGCTCGTCGGCGGTCTGGCGTGCGTCGCGACTGGCGACGATCTGCTGCGCCAATCGGCGAAGGTTCTCGACGAGGAGGATTCGCAGGGTGATCGCTATTGCCCACAGTTCACCGATCGTGAGCGGCTCGACCGATTGATACGCCTGCACCATCCGGCGCAAGCTGTCGGGGTCGAAGCGGCTGTCGGTGTGGGCGATGTACGCCCACGCCAGCCCGAGCACCCGTGGATAGCCGGCGAGGTGCCCATCCAACAGCTTCGGGAGCTCGTGGTAGTAGTTGGCCGGCAGGTCGTCGCGGATCTCGCGGAGTTGTTCGTCGACGATGGGGAAGTTGTCGACCAGCCATTCCGCGGCCGGCGTGATCGAGCGCTCGTCTTTGATGGCCCGGGCCAGGAGTCGATACGACTCGATCAGCACCCGTCCGTTCTCGGCGACCCGTGGCTGCACTCGCTTGCCGCGTCGACGCGCCGGATTGATCGACTGGGCAACAGCGAGCGTCCGGGCATGCTGCTCGAGCCGCTCGACGCTGAAGAGCTCGTCGACGATCGGTCGCTGCAATGCTGCCGAGGCGCGTGACCCTCGTCGATCTCTGGCGAGAGGATCAGGGGTGGACGGCTTCGTCATCGAGTCAGCCTCACCAGACGTCGCCGTCGGGCCAGTCGCACGTCAGCTCGCCGCCAACACCGGCGAAGACCAGGTCGAGCAGCTCTCTTCGCTTGGGCGAGCCCAGGCGCCGTGAAGTCGGCAGTGCGTCCGACCTGCAGCGAAAACCCTCCCGGAATCGGTCGATCCGGAACGTGCTCGCCTGCTGACATTGAACCTGACGCTAACTGGTAACCGAAAATATTGCCGTCCGCGAAGTGCTGTACGTTTGGCCCGCGGTCACGCGGTGCGGGAACTCATTTCGCAAAAACTTCCGCGGACGTGTCGATTCTGGGAAGAGTCGTTCGTGTAGGTGGCAACGAGGCCCGGTGAGCATCGGGTCGTGAGACAAGGAGAAACACAATGACGCAGTACCTGTTGTCCGTACACATGGTCGATGGTGTCGAGCCGCCTGCGCCCGAGGAGATGCAGCGGATGTTCGCGGACGTCGATACGTTCAACAAGAAGCTCCAGGCCCAGGGATCGTGGGTCTTCGCTGGTGGCCTGCACCCGGCGAACACCGCGACCGTCGTGCGAGTGACCGACGGCGAGGTCCTGACCAGCGACGGGCCCTTCGCCGAGTCGAAGGAGCAACTGGGCGGGTTCTGGATCGTCACTGCGCCCGACCTCGACGCAGCTCTGGCCCTGGCCGCCGAGGGCGCAGCTGCATGCGGCGGTCCGGTCGAGGTTCGTCCGTTCCAGGATGACTGACCCGCTCCGATGGTCGTGGGAGTCAGTGAGTCGGAGATCGGGCAGGTGTTCCGTGCCGAGTCCGGTCGTGCGGTGGCCAGCCTGGTCCGCGTCTTCGGCGATATCGACATCGCCGAAGAAGCGGTCCAGGAAGCCTTCGCGATCGCCGTCCAACGGTGGCCGGAGGCCGGCCTGCCGCCCAGCCCGGCTGGGTGGATCATCACGACCGCCCGCAATCGGGCGATCGATCGGCTGCGACGCGAAGCCTCCCGCCACGATCGGCACCAGCAGGCGCACATCACGTATGCGGTCGACGAGCCTGTCGAGGTCGGCCCGGTGAGCGACGATCGGCTTCGGCTGATCTTCACCTGCTGTCACCCTGCCCTCGCCCGTGAAGCCCAGGTCGCGCTGACGCTGCGGCTCATCGCCGGGCTGCAGACGCCGGAGATCGCCAGGTCGCTGCTGGTGTCGGAGACGACGATGGCGCAGCGCCTGGTGCGGGCCAAGAACAAGATCCGAGCCGCCAAGATTCCGTACCGCGTCCCTGGTGACGCCGAGTTGCCCGACCGGCTGCGATCGGTGTTGGCGGTCGTCTACCTCGTCTTCAACGAAGGTCATGTCGCCACGACCGGCGATGCCCTCATTCGCGGCGACCTGTGCGGCGAGGCGATTCGTCTCGCTCGGCTGCTGGTCGAACTGATGCCCGACGAGGGCGAGGCACAGGGGCTGCTGGCCTTGCTGCTGCTCAGTGAGGCCCGGGCGCCGGCCCGAACGGCCGCCGACGGCTCGCTCGTTCGCCTCGGCGACCAGGACCGCACGCGGTGGACGCAACCGCTGATCGACGAGGGCCAGATGCTGGTGCGTGCGTGCCTGCGCCGCAACATGCCCGGCCCGTACCAGATCCAGGCGGCGATCGCGGCCGTGCACTCCGATGCGCCGACTGCCGCGGCCACCGACTGGTCACAGATCGTGCAGCTCTACGACCTGTTGCTGGTCCACATGCCGACGCCGGTCGTGGCGCTGAACCGGGCGATCGCCATCGCCGAACTCGATGGCGCAGCGCCGGCGCTCGCCATCCTCGACGATCTCGATCTCGACAACTTCCACCTCTACCACGCGGCGCGCGCCGACCTGTTGCAGCGTCTGCACCGCGACGACGAGGCAGCGGTTGCGTACGACCGTGCCCTCGACCTGGCCACGAACACAGTCGAGCGCGATCACCTTCAACGCCGCCGCGCCGAACTCGCCTCCCCCTGAGTTGTCCAGCCGCCCGCGGGCGAAGTGTGTACCTTCGATGGACCCCCTGTGCATCGAAAGGACACAGTTCCTCTGGACGTCCGGCTCGTTCTCTGAACCGGATCGGGTCAGTCGGTGGTGCGGGCCAGGTAGCGGCGCTGGGCGATCACCCATCCGAGCACCACCAGGGCAAGGCTGTACAGCCATGCCGCGCCGACCGGGTGATCGATCGGCCACACGTGCTTGGTCACCGGTGAAACCGGGTTCCCGAACAGGGTGCGCACCGCTGCGATCAACACGCTGACCGGGTTGACCGACGCGACCCACTGCAGCACGTTGGGCATCGACTCGATGGGGACGAACGCGTTGGAGATGAACGTGACCGGGAAGATGATCACGAAGCCGATGCCCATCACGGCGTCGGGAGACCGCACCAGAATGCCCAACCACAGGCCGAGCCAGATGATCGCCGTGGCGAAGACGAGCAGGAGCGCCACGGCCTCGAGCACGTGGAGGAACGGTGCATGGGTGCGCCATCCGACGATGAGCCCGGTACCCAGGAGGATGACGATGGTCAGGATCGACCCGAGCATCTCCGCGAAGTAGTGGCCCAACAGATAGGCCGATCTTCGCGACGGCAGGGACCGGAAGCGGTCGATGACGCCTTCTTGCAAGTCGGTGGCGATCGACATCGCCGGGCCCATCATGGCGAAGGCCAGCGTTTGGATGAGAATGCCGCCGATCAGGTACTCCTTGTAGCCCGCGCCGTCGACCTTGATCGCCCCACCGAAGACGTAGGCGAACAGCAGCACGAACATCAACGGCTGCACCGTGACGTTGGTCAGCTTCTCGGGTACCTGGCGAATGTGCTCGAGGTTGCGACGGGCGAAGATGGTCGCGTCGGTCATCAAGGTGTTGCTCATGACGGGATCTCCTGCTTGTTGCGGCGGTCGCTGGTGAGGGCGAGGAAGACCTCGTCGAGCGTGGCTTCACGCCGGGTGATGTCGACGGCGTCGATGCCCGCCTCGTCGAGGGCCCGCACGATGTCGATGACCCTGACGCCCGACTTGATCGGCGCGGTGACGACCAGTTGTTCGGCGTCGAGCGTGGGGTCGTTCTCGGCGAAGGCCGACAGGGCACTGGCCGCGGCGACCAGTTCGCTGGCCGCGGCGACCTTGACGTCGAAGCGATCGTCGCCGATGCGTGCCTTCAGGTCGTCGGGCGTGCCGTGGGCAACGGTCTGCCCATGGTCGAGCACGACGATGTCGTCGGCCATGCGGTCGGCCTCTTCGAGGTATTGCGTGGTGAGGATGATGGTCGTGCCTTCCCGCACGAGATCGGCGAGCAACTGCCAGAGATCGCCGCGGCTTCGTGGATCGAGTCCCGTCGTCGGTTCGTCGAGGAACAAGACGTCGGGGTTGCCCATCAGGCTGGCGGCGACATCGAGCCGGCGGCGCATGCCACCGGAGTACGTCTTGACCAGAGCTGTGGCAAAGCCGGTGAGATCGAGTTGTTCGAGCAGTTCGTCGCCGCGCTGTCGCGCCGCCGCTTTCGACATGCCGCGGAGCCGCCCGATGGTCTGCAGGTTCAGCCGAGCGGACATCAGACCGTCGACGGTGGACTGTTGTGAGGCGACACCGATGCGATCACGGACGGCCGCGGCCTGGTGCACGACGTCGAGCCCGGCGACCGTCGCACTGCCTTCGGTCGGCTGGCTCAACGTGGTGAGGATGCGAATCGCAGTGGTCTTGCCGGCGCCATTGTGCCCAAGGAGGCCCAGCACCGTTCCGGGGGCCACGTGCAGGTCGAGGTTGCGCAACGCCCACAGGTCGCCGAACTGCTTGCCGAGCCCGGTGGCGGTGATGCCGCCGGTGCGTGTCGCCCGCTGCGGTGGGGGCGGCTCCAATGTTTTCCGTATCGCGGTACTGGATTGTCGTACATAGTACGAAGAAGATTAGCAGTACACTGTACGTCGTGGCAAGCGATTATCGGAAGAAGCGGCCGAGGACGCCCGGCGCTCCACGCGCCGCGGGCGCCGAGGACAGCGATGCCTTGCGCCAGTTCGTGATCGACAAGACCACGAAGAAGATCAACGCCAAGATCAACGCCAAGATCGAGAAGCAGGCGACGAAGGTGGCCATCAAGACCGCCAAGCATGCCGAGTCACTCGATCGGCTGGCAGCACACCTCGAGACCATCGATGTGTGGACACGCGCCGACCGAAACTTGCGCAAGCCTCGCTTCAACCGCGACGACATCGCCGCCGCGGCGATTCGCATCGCCGATGCCGAAGGCTTCGAAGCGGTGTCGATGCGACGCCTGGCCGCCGAGCTCGACGCAGGAACCATGACGCTCTACCACTACGTGCGCACCAAGGACGAGCTGCTGACCCTCGTGTTCGATGCTCTCATGGGCGAGGTGGCCCTTCCCCCCGGCGAGCGGGTACCACGCGAGCTGGCGCGCCGCGATCACGCTCATCGCCAGGCGCAGCCGCGACGCGTTGCGCCGTCACCCATGGATCCTCGACATCACCGACGAACCGAGCATCGGGCCGAACGCGATGCGCCACTTCGATCAGTCGTGGCAGGCGTTGGCGTCGCTCGATGCCAGCTTCGACGACAAACTCGACCTCATCACCGTGGTCGACGAGTATGTCTTCGGCTACTGCTTGCACGAGCGCAACAACCTCAAGGACAGCCCGAAAGACGCCGAGATGGTCGATTACATCGGTGCGTTGCTGGTCGACGACCAGGACGAGTACCCGGCCCTCGCCGGGATGGTCGACGAGATGGGTCTGCCGCGGCTGTGGTCGAAGATCCACACGCATGCGCGCGGCGCCGGCCGTTTCGATCGCAACCTCGCCCGGCTGCTGGCGGGCTTCGAGGCCAGCATCTCCGCTCCGTGATCACCTGGGAGGGTGCCGGCAATCTGGAGTGACCTCGAGAGGTCAGGCGCCGACCTTCTGCGACCGGCGATTCGTCGCCGGCCGGTCAGGGTCGGCCCGCTCGGCATCGCGGCGCAGCGAGTGGTCCAGCACGCTGTGGGTCTGTCCGTACCCGTTGGGTTCGAGGCGATCCGCTGCGGGATCGTCGAAGAACTCGCCATCATCGGCGAGATAGCGAAAGCGTGTCACCGTGTCTGCGGGCACAGACACGGTGACATAGCGACGCCCGTCGAGTTCTTCGACGAAGGGGTCGCGGCTCGGATCCCAGCCGTTGAAGTCACCGACGACGGAGACGGGCCGGCCGTCGTCGATCATGAACGTGACCAAGACGTCACCATTGGGGAGGAGACTTGTCGTGATCATCGCTGACTTCCTTTCCTGCGGTTGCTGGTGAACCGTGATCAGTGTGCGCCAGGCCAGCTTGGTCCGAGCTGAAGGTCGCTGAAGGTGTCTTCAGCTCGCGGTGTGAGACTGATCACATGCGTGTGCTCGTGGTCGAAGACGAGGTGCGTCAGGCTGCTGCGCTCAAGCGCGGCCTCGAAGCGGAGGGCTTTGCGGTCGACGTCGCCAGCAGTGGGACCGATGGATTGTGGTTGGCCACCGAGCAGCCGTACGACGCCATCGTGCTCGACGTGATGCTGCCAGGCTTGAACGGCTACAAGGTCTGCGCCGAACTTCGAGCCAAGGAGATCTGGACACCGGTGCTGATGCTGACGGCGAAGGATGGCGAGCTCGACGAGGCGGAGGCACTCGATACCGGCGCAGACGACTTCTTGTCGAAGCCGTTCTCGTATGTGGTCCTGGTGGCCCGTCTTCGGGCTCTGCTGCGTCGTGGCTCGACGACGCGACCGCCGGTTCTTCGCGTCGGTGGGGTGGATCTCGACGTGTCGGCCAGGACATGCACGGTCGACGGCGAGCCGGTCGAACTGACACCACGCGAGTTCTCGGTGGTCGAATACCTCATGCAACGCGAGGGAGACGTGGTGCCCAAGTCGGAGATCCTCGAGCACGTGTGGGACTTCGCCTTCGATGGCGGCGACAACGTGGTCGAGGTGCACGTCTCCGCACTGCGCAGGAAGCTGGGCACCTCCGCGATCGAGACGGTGCGCGGCGCCGGCTACCGGATGGGCGCGCGTGCGCACTAAGTGGCGCTCGTCAGTCCGATCCCGTGCCACGATCGGTGCATCTCTGGTTCTGGCGGTCGCGTTGGTGGTCGGCGCGCTGGCCGCAGCCGGGTTGCTGCGTCGTGCGCTGAGCTCCGACGCTCAGTCGGTGCTGGTCGATCGCGTCGATGAGGTCCAGACCCAGATTGCCGAGGGTCTGCTGACGCGTGTGCTCCCGGCCACCGGCCGCGAGGTCGGCCAGGTACAGGTGGTCGACGCTGCCGGCCAGGTGGTCGCGGTGACCCTCGGTTTGGCGGACACGACCCGGCTCGATGTGATCGCGGCGCCGGCTGTCGGTCATGACTCGACCGCGACCGTCGACGGGAGCGCGATCGGAGGAGTTCCCGGTCAGGATTATCGGGTCGTGGCCCGTACGGTCGACTCGGGGGTCGGGCCGTTGACCATCTATGCAGTCACCTCGTTGAATTCCGCCCACCAAGCCGAGCGATACCTGCGCAACGCGCTGCTCATCGGGTTGCCGTTGCAGGTTGCGCTGGCAGCGTGGTTGATCTCACGGGTCGTCGCTCGGGCATTGGCGCCCGTCGACTCGATGCGCGCCGAGGTCGATCGCATCGAGGCTGCCGATCTCTCCGGCCGCGTCCACGCCAGCACGAGTGACGATGAGATCGCCAAGTTGGGCCTGACGTTGAATCGCATGCTGGATCGGCTCGAAGAGGCGGCAAGCCGCCAACGTCTCTTCGCCGCTGCGGCATCGCACGAGTTGCGCAGCCCGCTCTCGACGGTCCGTACCCAGCTCGAGGTCGGGCTGGCCTACCCGGACCGCGCCGAGTGGTCGAAAGTTGCCGAAGACTCGTTGATCGAGATTGCTCGACTGGAGGAGCTGACCAGAGACCTACGGATGCTGACCCGGTCGCGCTCGATGCAGGCGTCGGCGGCGGTGCCCATCGATCTGCCTGCGCTCGTCAGCGCGGAAGTCGGATTGCGCCGTCCTGGCCGGGGCGTCGCCTACCACACGCACCTGATGCCAGCCGAGATCGCTGCCGATCCAGACGCGGTCGTGCGCGTGCTGCGCAATCTGTTCGACAACGCCGAACGGCATGCCGCGACGAGCATCGGTGTGATGGTGACGCAAGAGCCGAACGGAGTGGTCCTGACCGTTGCCAATGACGGGCCGGCCGTGCCGACGGGTGACCTCGAGCGGATCTTCGAGCCGTTCATGAGGCTGGACGAAGCGCGCTCGCTCGACATCGGCGGGAGCGGGTTGGGGCTGGCGATCGTTCGATCCATCATGACCGCCCTCGGCGGTTCGATCGTTGCCGCTCCAGTCGAAACGGGTGCGGAGTTCCGCGCCCGATTTCCTCGGCGGACTACCGCCGCATGAGCTTCGGTCCGCTGGCCATCGTCCTGGCGGCCGGTCTGATCGGCCCGCTCCTGGCCTCGCTGCGCCGATTCGGACCGCCGATGATCGTCGGCGAGATCGCCGCCGGCGTGCTGATCGGGACGAGTGGCCTCAAATGGGTCGATCCGAGCGACCAACTGCTGACGAGCTTGGCTGCGATCGGGTTTGCGTTGTTGATGTTCGTGGTCGGCACGCACCTCCCGGTGCGCGATCGGCATCTGCTCCCGGCGCTGCGCGCCGGGGTGGCAGTGGCCGCCACGGTCGGAGCGTTGGCCGTGATCGCCGGGATGCTCCTGGCGCCGTTGGTCGGTCTGGATCGTCCGGCGATCCTGGCGGTTCTGATCGCTACCAGTTCCGGCGCCGTGGCGCTCCCACTGCTCCAGAGCCTCGGCAGGTCCGATCGTGCCACCATGGTTGCGACGGCGTGGATCGCGGTCGCCGATGTGGTGACGGTGCTGTCCCTGCCCGTGGTGCTGGCAACCGGCCGCGTCGGTCGCATCGTGGCCGGTGGTGCTCTGGTCGTGATGGCCGGAGTGACCATGCTGTTGTTGGCCCGGTTCGCCCGTGATCGACCCTCGGTTCGGCGGATGCGACTGCTGTCGGCGCAGCGGGGATGGGGTCTCGACCTACGGGTCTCGTTGCTCGCCCTGTTCACGTGTGCATGGCTGGCATCCAGGTTCGGTACATCGATCCTCATCGCCGGGTTTGCCGTCGGTACGGTGGTTGCGCTGCTCGGTGAGCCGCGGCGGGTCGCCCAGCAACTGGTCGGCATCGGCGAAGGGTTTGCGATCCCGCTGTTCTTCGTCCACCTCGGTGCGCGGATCGATCTCCGTGCCCTGTTGCACTCGTCCCGGTCACTGGAGCTGGCGGCAGCGCTCGCCGGTGTCGCGATCGTGATTCACCTCCTTGCCGCAATCGTGTGGCGGCTACCGCTCGCCTTGGGGCTGGTCGGTTCGGCGCAACTCGGTGTTCCTGCGGCCGTGGTCTCGATCGGGCTTGCCACGGAACAGCTCACCGCCGCGCAGGGCGCGGCGGTGATGATGGCGCTCTTGGTCACGCTGGGAGCTTGCGCCGTGGGTGGTGTCGTCCTCGGTCACACCGGATCACTCACCGATGCGATTGCCCCCGTACCCATGGAGTAGCACGCTGTTGACGTTCGGGGCCCGTATCCGTCAAGAGATCGGTCGGGCGCGATTTCGGTATTGGGAATACCGAAATCGCGCCCAACGAGTTGGCGGCACGAGCGGCGGGAACAGGGTCCGGAGTGCTCGACGTTCCGTCACGCTGCGTGTGTCGACAGCGTCGCGTCGACATCGATCGTCTTGCCGTTGCGGTCGATCTTGAGGTGAACGACATGGCCGGCGCCGGTGGAGCGGATGACATCGCCCAGCGTGGTGCCGTCGTTGGTTGCGGTGCCGTTGATCGAGACGATCACGTCACCGGGCTGGAGACCAGCGCTCGAGGCAGCGGAATCGCCGGCAACATCGACGATCAACAGCCCATGGTCGACGTCGAGCCCGCTCCGGGCAGCGACAGCTGGATCGATGGGCGTTGTGCTCACACCGAGGTACGCCTTGGTGATGGTCTTGCCCTGCTGCAACTGCGTGATGATCGGTTGGGCTGTGTCGATCGCAATCGCGAAGCCGATGTTCTGGGCGTCTTGCGAGCCGGCGGAGTTGATGCCGACGACCTCACCATCGAGGGTCAGCAGTGGCCCTCCGGAGTTACCCGGGTTGATCGCCGCGTCGGTCTGCAACATGTGGGTGAGGTGTTCGCCGTCATTGGTGTCGATGGTGCGGTCGAGCGCCGAGACGATGCCCTCGGTGGCGGTCGGCCCGCCAGTGAGATCCAAGGCGTTGCCGATGGCGACGACGGGCTCACCGATGCGCAGGTTCGACGACTTACCGAGCGGCAATGCGGTGAGGCCGGCCTTGTCGACGCTCACCACCGCGAGATCGTCGGTGCGGTCGACGCCGAGCACCTTGGCGGGCGCAGTCGAGCCGTCGGCGAACTTCACCGTGATCTTGGTCGCGTCCGCCACGACGTGGGCGTTGGTCGCGATCTGACCGTCAGTGCTGATGATGAAGCCGGTCCCGGCGGCTTGTCCGCCGTTCAGTTCGACGCTGATGCTGACCACACCCGGCAACGCCGCGCTGATCAACGCCGAGACGTCTTGTTTGTCTGGACCGGCGACTCCCGATGTCGCCGCGCCCACTGACGCGGTGTTGAAGTTGCCATTCGTTGTCTGTGGGGCGGCCGCAGGCTGCGATTGTCGACCGGCGATCGCCCCGCCGGCGGTGCCTGCTGCTATTGCCACCACGGCAAACGCGGCGAGTGCCAGGCGTCGGCGGGCGCGGCCCGGTGTGCGGGGGAGAGGGTCGATGTCGGGGTCGTCGAACTCGTCCTCGTCAGCGACGGCGATGGAGCGTTGGACGGGTGACGGTGAGCCGGCAGGAGCGGGCCACGACGGAGGCTCGTTGCCGACACTCTGATCGTGTTCGGAGAACATGTCTGGTCTTCCTTTCCGAAGATGGACATGCTCATGGTGGCCCTTTCACGTTGATGCGTCCCTGAAGGAAGCTGAAGAACCCTTCAGTCCTCGGCCGACCGGCCCAAGGTTTGAAGCATTGCGCGGTCGGGTAGTCGCTGGTCATGATTGTTCTCGGACTCGTACTTCTGCTCCTCGGTCTCCTCACCGGAGTCGGCATCCTGTGGACTGCTGGCGTTGTCCT
Source organism: Ilumatobacteraceae bacterium (assembly GCA_963805445.1). Lineage (GTDB taxonomy): Bacteria > Actinomycetota > Acidimicrobiia > Acidimicrobiales > Ilumatobacteraceae > JAENVT01. Next base: position 22,150 of record CAWDUI010000022.1, read on the forward strand.
TCTGATCGTCGGCCTCGTCTTGATGGTGCTCGGTCGCAGCGGGCGCCCCGTCGGTGGCCGCGCCCACTACTGGTGACACGCTCGACCATCGACGCCCCTCTTTGCTCGTCGAAAGTCATCGCCCGCGTGTCAGGAGCGGATGTCCTTGCGGTCGAACCACGTCACCGCGACGGCGCCCACGACGACCAGATAGGCAAGCTGCACGATGATGCCGACGAGCATCTCGCGTGAGTAGGTGTTCTGGGTGAACATCGTTTCCCAGGCTCCGAAGTAGTGCGTCGGGAAGGCATACCGCACCTGGCCGAGCTGGCTGATGCTGTCGAGGATCTCTGAGACGATGTACACGCCGACCGTGGCTCCGATTGCACTGGCCGCCGTGTCGGTGAGCGTCGAGAACAGGGTGCCGATGGCCAGCAACGCCGTGAATCCGAAGGCGACGTAGGCCGTTGCGATCACGACTCGCAAGGCCAGCGCGCCGGCGCTGAGATCGAAGCCGCCGAGCCCGGGAACGGTCACGGAATGGGCGCCGAACAGCACGACTCCGGCGATGAATGCCGCCACGGTGACGAGGATCGTGGCCGCCCAGATCAGCGCGCCGGCGACGAGTGTCTTGGCCAGCAGCAGGCGTACGCGCGACACCGGTCGCATCAGCAGGTACCGCAGGTTGCCCCAGTTGGCATCGCTGGCCACCGAGTCGCCCGCAAACGTGCCGGCGATGATGATCAACAGCAGGCCGCTGGTCGCGCTGAGCACGGCCGCGGGCACCAGTAACCCGCTCTGTGAGGCAAGGCGGAACAAGCCATCGCCGTCGTCTCGGCGCGGTCGGTCGCTGCGGGCGTTGATGGCGACCACGATCAACGTGGGGAGCCCGATCAGCAGAAGGGCGATGACCAGCGAGCGTGTCCGGACGGCGGCCTTGGTGAACTCGGTGCGGATCAGGGCGATCATGACAACACCGCGACCGGGGCCTCTGCGTCGCCGGCGGCGAGCAGGTCGAGGAACGCATCCTCCAGCCGTTGCGTCGGCATCAGGGTTTCCAGGCGGAGGCCGGCGCCGAAAAGCGCCGCGGCGACATCGGAGCGCCGACCCTGCTGCAGCACCATGACCAGACCATCTCCTTGCAGTTGCACGTTGGTCACGCCAGGGAGTCGTGACAGCACGGCGTTGGCGGCGGCCTTGTCGTCGACCTCGACGTACAGCGAACGTGTCGTGCCGACGAGGTCGCTGACGGTTCCGCTGGTCACGAGCCGACCGTGGTTCATCACCAGGGCATGACTGCACACCTGTTCCACCTCACTGAGGTGATGGCTCGACAGCAAGACCGTGGCGCCCTGTTGGGTGAGACGGCCGATCAGTTCACGAATCTCGCGGATCTCGCCCGGGTCCAACCCGTTCGTCGGCTCGTCGAGGATCAGCAGTTCCGGACGGCCGAGCAGCAACCGAGCGAAACCGAGGCGCTGCTTCATGCCCTGCGAGTACGTCTTGACCTTGCGATGTATCGCGTCGCCGAGGTCGGCAATCGCCAGCGCACCGTCGAGGTCGGCATCACGCATGTGCGCGCCGCCGGCGGTCCACCACAGGCGGAGGTTGCGCATGCCGGAAAGGTGCGGCACGAAGGCCGCCTGCTCGACGATTGCCCCAACGCGGCTGAGCTCCGCACAACTCGGGGTGACCGTTGTGCCGAACAGACGGGTGACGCCCTTGGTGGGTCGCTCGAGCCCGGTGATCATCCGAAGTGTTGTGGACTTCCCCGCCCCGTTCGGCCCGAGCAATCCGTAGACCTGGCCGCGCTCGACACTGAACGAGAAGTCTTCGACCGCGTTCACTTCACCGAACACTTTCGACACGCCTTCGACCTCGACGATCACATCACTCATCGACACCTACTTTCGTCGGAGCATGTCGACCAGGTCGGCAGCTTGCGCGGTCGTCCCGCACTTTCAGCCTATGAGTTGATGTCGGAAGATGGTCGTCGCGCGGTGAGTCGGTCGAATAGCGTTCCGACTCGCATGAGCGACGGGTTGGCGAATGTCTTGGCAGAGGGTGTTCGCGACCGTGGGGCCGACGTCGTGTTCGGCTTTCCCGGCGGCGGTCCGAACCTCGAGGTGGTCGGTGCAGCGGTCGCCTGCGGGCTCCGATTCGTGCTGTCCCATGGCGAGACGGCGGCCTGCATCATGGCCGCGACGTACGGCGTGCTGACCGGTCGGCCCGGCCTGGCCATCGCTACTCGCGGGCCGGGTGTCGCGTGCGCGGCCAACGGCGCCGCACAAGCAACGCTCGATCGATTCCCGCTGCTCGTCGTGACGGACTGCGTGCCCAGCGCTCAACGCGAGCGGTTCGCCCACCAACGGTTCGACCAGCAGCAGTTGATGGGGGCCGTGACCAAGTGGAGTGGCCGGCTGGCAGATTCACCGCGGGCTGCCGAGGCCGTGCGTGCCGCGCTCGACCTGGCCGGCTCGCAACCGGCCGGCGCCGTGCACCTCGACTACGACCCCACTGGAAGCGAGATGGTCGCGCCCGCCGCATCGACGCCGAGTGCAGTCGAGCGGCGACGTCGTCGACTCGGCGGCGACGATGGTCCGCGCCGCCGAGCGCCCGGTGGTGATCGTCGGGGTGGAGGCCGTCGACTCGGCGGCAGCGGTCCGCGCCGCGATCGAGCGGCTGGGGTGCCCAGTGCTGCTGACCTACCAGGCGCTCGGGGTCATTCCGGAGGGGCACCCGCAACTCGCCGGGCTGTTCACCAGCGGAGTCATCGAGGCACCGTTGCTGTTCGACGCCGACCTCATCCTCACCGTGGGGTTCGATCAGGTCGAGCCGATGCCGACCGCATGGCGCTATGACGTGCCGGTGGTCTCGGTGTCGGAGGCAGCGGCGTGCGCCACGCTGGTTCCCATCGATGTCGAGGTACTGGGTCCGTTGGACGTCATGCTCGACCGGGTCGTGACGACTGCGTGCACCGGTTGGACCGAGGGTTCCGGTGCACGGGCGCTCGCCGCGGCGCGCGCCGTGCTCGTCGGCACCGCGGTGGGCGACTTCGGCCCGCTCGAGCTGGCGGCGGCAGTCGCCGGGGCCGCTCCCGGCAATGCGATCGCCACGGTCGACGCCGGCGCGCACTTCTTGGCGATCATGCCGTTCTGGCCCGCCACGGCGCCCCTGCAACTCTTGATATCCAACGGATTGGCGACGATGGGATTCGCGCTCCCTGCGGCCATCGCAGCCGCCCTGGCCCGACCCGATCAGCCCGTCGTGTGCATGGTCGGTGACGGAGGCTTGGCGATGACGCTGGCCGAGTTGGAAACCCTGGCTCGCATGCGATTGCCGGTCACCGTGGTCGTGTTCGACGACGCCGCGTTGAGCCTGATCGAGGTCAAGCAGAAGCCGGGTCAAGGTGGCAGCTCGGCGGTGCGGTTCGCGCCGGTCGACTACGCCCAGGTGGCCTCGGCCATGGGGCTCGATTCCGCGGTCGCGACCACTGCCAGCGAGGTGACCTCGCTGCTGGCCTCCGGGTGGGATCGACCGCGCCTCATCGACGCGCGCATCGACCCGTCGTCCTACGCACCCCTGATCGCCGCCACCAGGGGCTGACCCCGCCGGTGCGCGGATCAACGCCGGAATCTAGTCTTCTCCGCCGATGGACCGACTTGGGGGACGGTAGACATGGGTGGTTCCACCAGCATCGTTGCTGACAAACCGGACGGAGGCAACAGCGACATGGTCCGTTCCGAGGGAACGACGCGACTGGCCTACCAACCGGCGCTCGACGGCGTGCGTGCCGTCGCCGTGACGATGGTGCTGTTGTTCCACGGCGGCGTCGGCTGGATGCGCGGCGGCTACTTCGGCGTGTCGGTGTTCTTCACGCTGTCCGGCTTCCTCATCACGTCGCTGCTCGTCCGTGAGTACGAATTCACGGCTCGTATCTCACCGGGCGCGTTCTACGTTCGTCGGGCCAAACGATTGCTGCCGGCCAGCACGCTCTGTCTGGCCGTGGTCTCGATCATGTCGACCCGCGACGTGTGGCGTGGTGCCGATCACCTGCGCCGCGACGGCCTCGGTGCGCTGTTCCAGGTGGCCAACTGGGTGCAGCTCGGCGGTGGGGGCAGCTACACCGATCTGCAGAGCAAGTCGGCGGGGTTGCTGTCGCCGCTCGACCACTACTGGTCGCTGGCGATCGAGGAGCAGTTCTATTGGCTGTGGCCGCTCGCCTTCTGGGGCGTCGCCCGCCTGGGACGCCGCCGCGGGTGGAGCCTGACTCGGATCATGATGTCGATCACCGTCGCGTTTGCCGCCGTGGCACCGCTCATCGCCCTGATCTGGGGCCGCGACGCTGCGTACTGGGCTACTCCGGCGCGCGCCGCGGAGATCCTGGTTGGCGCGCTCCTCGCCGTCGCGCTCCGCGAGGGCAAGATCGCTCCGCAGGCTTGGATGGCGCCGACCTTCTTGTCCGCCGTCGTCGTGATTGCGGTCGTTCTGCCCCCGGCCGGCGGGCCGGCATACCACGGCGCGTTCCCCGTGCTCGCTGTGGCGAGCGGCGGCTTGCTGCTCGGCCTGCAACACCGCGGGCGGGTGACGTCAGCATTGTCATGGAGGCCGCTGGTGGGTCTCGGCGCGATCAGCTACGGCGTCTATCTGTTCCACTTCCCCGTTTACGTCTTGATGTCGGCCGACCGGGTCGGGCGTTCCGGTTGGCAGCTGTTGATCGCTCGGGTTGCGATCACGTTGACGGTCGCATCCGTGTCGTACTGGTTGATCGAGCGACCGATCCGCCGGGCGACCGTCGCGGGCCCGCGCGCCTCCATCTACGCGGCATCGGCGGTTGGTGTGGCCCTGACAGCTGTCTTGTCGGTCCCGACACGCGACGCCACCTACTGGACCGCGAACGCCTCGGCGGTCGCGGCCGCTGAGATTCCCCACGGCGAGACCGTCGTCGCGCTTGCTCCGTTGACCACGACCGAAACGAAGGTGAACATCGTCAAGACGGTGGCTGACACCACGACGTCGCCGCCGACGGTCGAGACCGTACCGGCGACCACGGTTTCGATTCCTGCGCCGTCGGTCGGCGCGAATGAGCAGACCCCGGCGATGCCTGCGCTGAACCGACCGGCGCGCATCATCGTCCTCGGCGACTCGACCGCCGAGGCCATGGGCACGGGACTGGTGGAATGGGCTGCCCTCAACCCGACGGTTGCCGAGGTGACCGTCATGGCCGCGCCCGGATGCGGGTTCATCCGAGCCGGCACTCCCGTCCCCGATGTCGGCGCGGCCGGCAGAGCCCACTGCAATCGCCTGCTCGACCACGACCTTCCCGACGCGCTGCAGCAACTGGCGCCCGACGTGATCGTGATGATGACCACCCTGCCCGACGTCTTGCCCCGCGTGTTCGAGCCGTCGGTCGGCCCCCTCACCCCCGTGGATCCCGACTTCGTCCAACACGCGCGCCTCGATTACCAGGTGGTCACCAACCTGATTCTGGGGAACTCCTCGGCGAAGGTCGTGTTCATCAGACCGCCTCTCATCAATCCGTACTGGATGGACCTCGAGTCCGAATCGCGTGATCCCGTCGTGCACGCGGTGTTGGAAGGGGTGATGGGTGACGTGGTCGCCGCACACCCGGGTCGTTCGGAGCTTCTCGACATGCAGACGTGGCTCGAGGGCAACGGGCTCGACCAAGATCAGGCGGTTCGTCCGGACGGAATTCACTTCGGTCCAGACGGCGCATTGGACGTCGCCACGCGGTGGCTCGGACCGGAGCTGGTGATCGAGGCGACACGGATGGCGAACGGCTGAGGGTCGATGCTTCGGCGGACGGTCGAACGGCTGTGGCTTGAACTCGCTGATCTTCGGCCAGCATGGCCCGGGACGATGACTTCCTTGTCAGAATGAGCCCCGATGGATGAGACGTCGACACCAGCGCGGGTGCGCATCGCCACCAAGATGGCCGAGGAGGCCGAGCGCCTGATCGACTCGCTCGACGATGCCCAGCGAAAGCTGGCGCTGTGGCCGTTCCCCGGAGATGAGGAGCGACGTCAGTGGTTCTACACACCGACCGATCACGGGGGTCTCACACTGGCGACGATGACGCAGCCGCAGCACCGGTTGCTGTTCCGGCTCGTGGCGAGCGGCCTGTCGACCGCCGGGTACGTGACGGCGTCGACGATCATGGGTCTCGAGAACGTGCTCGACCATTTCGAGGGGTTCACCGCGACGTTCGACCGGCCACGTGGCCGCGACCCCCTGATGTACTTCGTGCGGTTCTTCGGCGCCCCGTCGTCGAGCGGCACCTGGAGCTGGCGTCTCGGCGGGCATCACGTGTCGCTGAACTTCACGATCATCGACGGCGTGCTCAGCGGATCGACGCCGCTGTTCTTCGGGGCAGACCCGGCGAGCGCACCGTTGCTGGGGCCGCATCCGCTGCGACCGTTGGCCGGCGTCGAAGATCTGGGCGCGAGCTGACGCGTTCGCTGTCGGTTGACCAGCGCGGGATTGCGATCGTGTCGCCCCGGGCACCGACCGACCTCGTCGGTGGCAACCGGCCGTCACTCAGCGACGGTGATCAGCCGATTCCCCTGCCGCAGATCTGGCGCCGGCAGTTCGAGGGCGAGGTCGGCGAGCGGTTGCGAGGCGCGCAGGAACGCCTCGACGTCATCACCGGCGTCCGTCCGGAGGACCTTGCGGCGATGTCGTTCACGCACCGGCCGAAGGGCCTGGCTGCCGGCGCGATGGATGCTTCGCAGCGACAGATGCTCGACGCGCTGCTGCGGTTGTACGTCGACCGCCTCCCCGACGACGTCGCCGACGAGGAGGCGACCAAGTTCGCCGGAACAGCGCTCGATGGAGTGCATCTGTTGTGGGCCGGCGGATTGGAACCGGGGCAGCCGCACTACTACCGCCTGCACGGGCCGTCGATCCTCGTGGAATACGACAACACGGCACACGACGCGAACCACGTGCACAGCGTGTGGCGAGACCCGCGGGGCGACTTTGCCGACGACCCGCTGGCGCGCCACCATGCCGAGCATCATCACGGCGACCACCACGGCTGAAGATCATCTCCAGCCGTGGTGGTCCAGT
>CAWDUI010000023.1:0-26908 GCA_963805445.1 Ilumatobacteraceae bacterium
TCGCACCTGCGGATACGACTCCGGTACCCGCAACCACGGCACCGGTAGCCACGGCGCCAGCAACCACGATCCCGGCAGCCACCGTCACGACGTTCAACGTCACCGACATCACGTTGCCGAGGACCGGCGACAAAGGTGTCGGTTCGACCTCGGTGTTCGCCACGACGGCGCTCCTGGCCGGCGCAGCAGCGTTGCTCGTTGCCCGCCGCCGCCGCCCCGCAGCCTGAGTTCGTTTCAAACCCAAGCGCGACCCCCTCGTCGGGGGTCACACTCGTGTGACGACAGCTGTATCAAAATACGAGCGTTGACACTCTCATGCAGGGAGGATCCGCGACGTGAGCACCGAACCAGCCTGGCCAGACGACATTGCGATCACCGAGGCCGGACCACGTGGACTTGCCGCAGTCGTGCGATGGATGTGGATCCCCACCAAGCGCAGCGTTGGGTTGCCACAGCCCGGTCTCTTCCAACTCGCTGGTCAGGGCCGCCGGCGAACCGCCGTGTGTCGGGATCTGCTGCTCGGGCGGCGGGCTGCGGTCCGCGGCGTTCTCGTTCGGTGCGATGGACGAGCTCTGGCGAGCGGGCATCCTGCAAGAGGCCGACTACTTGGCTGGAGTGTCGGGCGGGTCTCATGCGGTGACCGCAGCGACCATCGTGCGATCGCAATCCACCGACGTCGAGTGGACGAAAGATCAACCGGGGCCTTTGGCCTGGTGTTCGCCAGAGCTCGACTACCTCCGCAATCGAACCAACTACCTGGCGCCGGGGACCATGGGCCGCTGGAACATGTTCTTGCGGCTCCTGCTCGGGATCATGCTCAACCTTGCCGTCGTTCTCGGGATCCTCTACGTCATCGGTCGGCTCGGCGGGCGGTTGTACCGATCAATGCTCCCGCAACTAGGCACCTGCAATGGCCGGCAGTGCACCGGGACGCTGGCCTTCCACAGCTGGAGCGTGGTGTTGATCGTGATCTTGCTCGGCGCCGGACTCCTGGCCGGGATCTTGGACCTGCTGTTCCGACCGGCAGCCGACTGGTGGTGGCGGAGGCTGGTGCGCTGGTGCGGCACCTTCGTGTTCCTGGCCATTGTCGCAGCAATCGTGCTGCGCCTCATCCCACAGCTCATCTGGTGGGCACGAACCAGCCGGTTCGGCCACTCTGGAAGCGACAGCGATGCTCACTGTCACGTGGCCTCGGCTCCGTCGCGACGGCGGCTGGTTCACTCGCCTTGTCGTTCGCCCATCTCGTGTTCCGCTCCGGCTCCGGCGGACGAGGCAGCGTGAAGCGTCTCGCCAAGGTGCCGACCAAGGTCAAGGCCGTCGTGCAGAAGTTCGCCATCGGCGTCGTGGTTCCGCTGTCGCTGTTCGTCTTCTTCCTCACGCCATCGACTCGGGCACGCGCCGCTGGACAACGGCCGCCACGTGGTGGTGGATCGGTGTGCTCATCGTGGTGCTGGTGGTCTTCGCCACGGCCAACCCCATCGCCTGGTCCGCGCAACCGTTCTACAAGCGGCGACTTCGTACGGTCTTCGCACTCTCGCGGGCGACCGACGGCGAGTCCGTCACGGTCGGTCCGGTCCCGACCGACCAGGAGCCGATGCTCTCCGACCTGCGCCCGCCCGACTGGCCGGAGCTGCTGATCTGCGCAGCTGCAAACGTGTCGGACCTCGGGTACACACCGCCGGGCATGAACGTGACCAGTTTCGTGTTCTCCCCCACCCGTGTCGGCGGACCGCTGGTCGGCTCGATCCCGACGTGCGACTACGAGCAACGACTGACACGCATTCGCTACTTCCAACGTGTGTGGAACATGGTCAACAAGAAGGCGCCGTCGACGGGTCGGCTCCGCGACGTCAGCCCGCTGTCGGCAGTCTCGATCTCGGGCGCGGCCGTGTCGCCTTCGATGGGGCGAATGTCGAAGCCGGCGTACCGGATGCTGCTGGCGATGTTGAACCTCCGCCTGGGCGTCTGGACCGCCAACCCCCGGCTGGTCAGCGAGCTGAACGCGGTCGGTGACCATGCTCCGACCTACAAACCCCTCGTTCGCCCCACGTATCTGCTGCGCGAACTCTTCGGTCAGAACAACTTGCGGCGCAAGTTCTTGTACGTGTCCGACGGCGGGCACTACGAGAACCTCGGGCTCGTCGAACTGCTGCGCAGGGGATGCACGACGGTGTACGTGATCGATGCCTCCGGCGACACGCCCGGCAGCATCCGAACGCTGGGACAAGCGGTCGCTCTCGCACGCAGCGAGCTCGGCATCGAGTTCGACGACATCGATCCGTCGACGTTCGTGATCAAAGACGCTGCCGAACCCGGGATCGTCGTCGGCGACCACGCCATCTTCCACTATCGCTTCCCCGCGGGGGGCGGTGACGGCACGCTGGTCTACATCAAGAAGGCACTGATGAAGGACAAGGCGACGCCCGCGGACCTGATCTCCTATCAAGAGGCGCGACCGCTCTTCCCATACGACTCCACCGCCGACCAGTTCTACGACGTCGAGCAGTTCGAGGCATACCGCGCACTCGGCGCATCGGTGACCAGACGGGCCCTTGCCGAGCCGCGCTCGACACCGAGGATCGCGAGACGCCACGATCGACCGCGTCGCCGCGCGAACAGGTATGTTCGCCAACATGGGATGCGTCCAGTGACCGACACACAGGCCCGACCCAGCCGCCTCGGGTGGCACTCTTGCGTCCCCCCGAATGGATACGCCAACCGCGCTGTCGCGCAGACGACGAACAGCAACCCATTGGGTCTCGACACGCCGCCCGCCGACGACATCGAGACGACACCGGAGCACTACAACCTGATCGGCGGCGACCCGGCGTGCGCGGGATGGACCCGGGCGTACGACGATCCCGACGTGGTGCAGCTGCGAGAGAAGTTGCGTCTGCACAACGGGATCAAGGGCCTCGAAGTACTCGACCCGACTGACGTCGAGCGGGCTGCCCAGCTGTTTCACCGAGATGGCTTCGTCGTGGTGCGCGACCTGCTCGGCCCCGAACAACTGGCTCGCCTGCGCCGGGCCTCCGAGCGCGCCCTCGACGAGATGCTGGCCGCCGACCCGACGTGCGCAGCGGGAGGTGGCGCGGGCGGCCTGCCGCACCGCTTCTCGTTCGGCAGCAGTTCCGGCTCGCGTCACATGCTGCACGTCGACGAATGGGCCGAGCTGGTCGACATGCCCACGACGACGCCGATCCTGCAGGCGATCTTCGGCTCACCCAACTACATCCTGATCGGGGCGGGCGGCGACGTGGCGATGCCGGGCGCTATCGAGTATCAGGGGCTGCACTCCGACAACGTGTGGACCGAGCCACACGACCCCACCGGCCGGATCTCGACGCGCGAGCTGCCTGTCCCGGCAGTGACCATCAACTTCCCGATGGTCGATCTCACGACCGAGAACGGTCCCACCAGGCAGATCCCGGGATCGCAGAACTCGCGCAGCCCGATCCCGAACCTCGCCAACGAGCCGGAGTGGATGAAGCTCAGCACCGTCTGCCCCGCACCCGCCGGGTCGGGCATCTTCCGAGACCTGCGGGCCTGGCACGGCGGCACACCGAATCTGTCGCATGAAGTGCGGGCCGCACCCAACGTCGAGTACTTCGCACCGTGGTTCCGCAGCGAAGCGGTGATTCGCTCGATGCCGTACGACCAGTGGAAGAAGCTGTCCCCGCATGGGCAGCGCATCTCGCGATACGTGATGTGCGGCCCGGGCGAAAAGGTGATCGGGGCCGGGTTCATCCACCCGCGGGCCAAAGCCCGCGAGGCGTTCAAGCAAGCACAGCTCGACGAGCTCGGCCCGGAGGCCGCCGAAGAGTACCTGCGACGCCTGTAGAGCGCTCGATCGCTTGCGAACGGCCTGTGGCATGCTTCAGTACGCGACACCCTCCACACCACACCACACCCTTGCGAGGTGACGACGTGCTGACCGAACCAGAGATCGATGCCGGCGAAGCCCTGGAGCGCTTGAACACCGACGGCCATGTCGTGATCGAGAACATGATTGCCAAGGACACCGTCGCCGATCTGCGCGACCGGGTCGAGCGGATCCTCGCCTACGAACGCGAGCACCCGGTCGATCCGGGCAACAGCACGATCTCGATCGACCAGGTCGGTGACGTCGACTTCGAGTACTGGCGCAGCGGAGACGACGAGATCGCCCGCATGAAGAACCGCATCCGGCAACGTCAGGCTCAGGAGTTCGATACGCCGTGGCCGGTGCGCGCCGACGAGGTGTGCATCAGCTTCATCCACATCCCGTCTCTGTTCGACGACGGGCGGTCGCAGCGGATCTTCAACCTCATCAACAAGGACGTGGCTTTCGCTCCGTTGGTCGAGCACCCAACGGTGCTGGCCATGATGGACGAGGCCCTCGGACGCGATGCCATCGTGCTCGACATGAGCGTGAACCACGTCGGCCCACACACCAACAGCGCCGGTTGGCACGTCGACTCGCCGCTGACGCAGATCGCCGAACCGTTGCCCAACTTCACGCTCGGCATCCAGACGGCGTGGATGCTCGACGACTTCACGCTCGACAATGGTGCGACGCACGTCGTCACCGGCAGCAACCACACGCAACTCAAGCCACCATCGGGACGAGCGGCTCTGGAGAACGAGACCGTGCTGGAAGGCCCGGCCGGCTCGATCGCCATGTGGTTGTCGCAGACCTGGCACCGTCACGGCGCCAACGTGACCGACGGCGTCAGGAACGGCGTGATCATCCAGTACGGCCGCTCATGGGTCAAACCGTTCGTCGATCTGCGAACTCCGATGGATGCAGCGCAAGCCGCGGCGTTCTCGCCGCGGCTGCGCTACATGCTCGGGTGCAACGCAAGCGCTCCGGTCAGAGGTTGACCGAACCTGAAATCTGGGCGCGCGAAGATTCGCGCTGCCCTCGACGTGCTTGCAGAATCACACCTCACGCCGGAGCGGAGGTGCAGGGCCTGACTAGATGAGGCGGACCTTCTGGGCTTCTTCGCCCTTCTTGCCAGGTGCGACTTCGAACTCAACGGTGTCGCCCTCGTTGAGCGACTTGTAGCCACTGCCTTCGATATTGGAGAAGTGGACGAACACGTCGCTGCCACCCTCTCGCGAGATGAAGCCGAAACCCTTCTCGGCATTGAAAACTTTACGGTGCCTGTGGCCATTGCCTATTCCTTCAACAAGATGAGCCGCCGTCGACGGCTGCCACGACGTTATCTGCTCGCGGCCCGCTTCCTCCGACTGGGCGGACTCGGGTGACTGATCCCGGTCGAGATGTTCGCGTCGTGCAACCGACAATTTTTGACCACGACAGGGTCGCCGCACGAAGTTGATGGCTGGCGTTAGGATTGCCTCACTGTTGGGCATTCCTCTGGAGCAATAGCTCAATGACCGGCAACGTCTTGCCGATACAAGTTTGTGACCTCGCCGGAGGCTGCACCCTGTGATGCGATCCTGGAGAGGGCTCATGAGCAGAATCACCTACGACGAGACCATGAGCAGCAGCGATGCGCTGATCTGGCACATCGAACAGGATCCTCAGTTGCGTTCCACGGTGATGAGTGTGTGGTTCCTGCAACGCCCTCCCTCAGCGGAACGAATGCACGCCACCGTGGAGCGGATGGTCAGCCAGCTACCACGATTGCGGCAGCGGGTCCTCGACGACCGGCCGCGACCGCGATGGGTTGCGGCGGATCGGTTCGACGCTGACGCCCACTACCGGTACGAGGATCTCGGCGGCGAAGCCGACCGCGACGACGTGATGGCCCGGGCCGAGGCCTGGGTTCGCGAACCGTTCGACCGGTCCCGACCGCTGTGGCAGCTGGGCATCTTCTCCGGACTGGCGGACGGTCGCGGCGCGCTCGGTCTTGAAGCTGCATCACGCAATTGCCGACGGCGTCGGGCTGATGCTGATGCTCGCCGCGCTCGCCGACCTCGAGCCCAACCCCCGACACCGCCTCGCGCTCGCCGATGTGGTCACGGCTCCGGCACCGATCAGGCGCACGCCGCGGCAAGCCAGCAACCTCGTTCTCCACCCGATCTCGACGATCCGGAACGCCGTCCGCAGCGCCGTGTCCATCGCCAAGCTGGTGATGCCGAACCGCAAGCCGATGAGCACGTTGATGACTGCTCGATCGACCGAGCTGTGCCTCGACACGAAAGCGCTGCCGCTCGACACCCTGCGATGCGCCGGCAAGCAGGCCGGCGGAAGCCTCAACGACGCGTTCATCGGTCTCGTGCTCGACACGCTCGACCGCTACCACGAACGGAGCGGAGTGTCCTGCGAGCAGGTGCGCATCCACATGCCGATCAACATCCGCGACGCAGCCACCGCGGACCGCGCCGGCAACCAGTTCGTACCGGCCCGGATCGTGATGAAGGTCGGCAACGACACCACCGAGGGCCGCCTGCGGCGTGTCAGCAAGCATCTCGCCGCAGTACGCCAGGAGCCGGCATTGGGCTGGGTCAACTCGGTATCGGCAGCAATCCAGCGGCTCGGCGTGCCGATCTCACGGCGCGTCATCGGCGGGATGATGAAAGGTGTCGACGTGCTGGCGTCGAACGTCGCCGGCCCGCCCTGCCCGTTGTATCTGGCCGGCGAGCACGTCGAGGAGTTCTACGCGTTCGGCCCACCGGCCGGAGCCGCCCTCAACATCACGTTGTTCAGCTACGACAACACGGTCCATCTCGGTGTCACCACTGTCGCTGCGGCAGTCGACTCACGGCAACTGTTCATGCGCTGTCTCGACGAGGCGATCGTCGAGATGGATGCCTTGGCGTCGACCTGGGCCCAGCCGCCGGCGACGCGCCCCGACCTGCCGGTGCTGCTCGGGTTGGCCAGCTGAGGCAAGCCGACCACGACAACTGGTCAAATTCACACGACGGGCACAGGGGCCCTTGCATATCGTCTGGCTCGTGCCATCGCTCTCGACCCTTCCCGTGTTCGTCGCCGCGTCCATCGCCCTGCTGGTGATCCCCGGCCCAGCCGTGCTTTTCATCGTCGCCCGCAGCGGGGCCCAGGGACGGCGTGCCGGGTTCGTGTCGGTGCTCGGCGTCCACACCGCGTCGATGGTTCACGTGTTGGCGGCGGTTGCGGGGCTCTCGGCTGTCGTGGTCGCCTCGTCGATCGCATTCACCGTCGTGCGGGTCGTCGGTGGCGTCTACCTGATCATCCTCGGTGTGCGCTCGCTCCGCGCCGCCCGCACGCGGCACGACGTGGCGTTGCCGACCGCTCGGCCGGCGAAGCGGCTGTTCGCCGAAGCCTTCGTCGTCAACCTGCTCAACCCGAAGGTCGCGCTGTTCTTCCTCGCCTTCCTCCCCCAGTTCGTCCAGCGTGGGAACGGAGCCATCTGGTCGCAAACGCTTGCGCTCGGCGTGATCTACATCCTGCTCGGACTGTGTTCCGACAGTGCATACGTGCTGATCGGCGCACATCTGGGGGCCCGACTCAGCGGTCGCGCAACGCGGTTGCGAGCCGGCCGTTACGCGGAGGGCAGCATCCTCGTCGGCCTCGGCGTGCTCACGCTCGCCCTGCCCCATCGCAAAGCGGCCAAGTAACAACGGCTTGGCACTACCTGCCGGTCGAGCCGTCGATCAGCTCCCGCAAGATGTCAGCGTGCCCGGCGTGGCGGGCGGTCTCTTCGAGCAGATGCGTCAACACCCAGCGCAAGCTGGCGGGCGATTCGTCCGGGCCCAACCCGTGGCACAGCTCATCGAGGGATCTGTCGCCGATGATCGCATCGACGCGCCGCCACGACGCCTGATACGCGGCGACCGCCGATGTGATCGTGCCGCGGTCGCGGTCGGCACCGAACGCGGTGACATCGTCGCCGGCGAACCGTTGCACGACCCACAGGGTCTCGGCGTCGGCGAGATGCTGCACCAGCCACAGCAGGGTGGTGCCGCTGGCGACCAACGACCGGCTCGCATCAGCCTCGGTGAGACCCTCGAGCTTGCGCACAAGTGACTCGCGTTGGTATTGCAGCAAGCCGAGCAACGTCGAGCGCTCGCCGTCGGTCGAGCGGGGAGGCTTGCGGTCAACCATTCGATCCGACGATCACGGATGTGATGGGCTGGAACGCATCGACGGGATCTCGAAGCCGATGTCGTCGACGTAGCACCACAGCCAATCCTCGCCAGGCTCGAAGCTCTGGATGATCGGGTGGCCCACCTCGTGGAAGTGGGCGGTGGCATGTTTCATCGGCGAGCTGTCGCAACAGCCGACGTGGCCGCACGACGTGCATCGTCGAAGGTGCAACCAGCGAGTGCCGATTCGCAGGCAATCCTCACAACCGTCCGACGACGGCGCGACGCCCGCCACGATCGTGTCGAGGTGTGAACACTCCGGACTCGTCATACCGTTCGATCGTACCGGCCCACTCGACGACGCCAAATTCATGCAGCGTCTCCCCTCGGTGACGGATACGGTCGGCGGCCGTGGAGATGGTGTTGCCGCCACCGTACGTTGCCAGGCCCTATCGGGGTCGCGCCGACCACCCGACGATGGCCGCGATCCTCACCGAGTATCGACAGCACGCCGGCAACCCCGAGATGATCACCGTCGAGCAGATCGATGTCACGTACGCCAATCTCACCAACTGCGACCCGATGACCGATATCGCGGTGATCGAGCTCTCCGATGGCGAGCCTGTCGGCTACGCCCGAGTGACTTGGGACGAGCTCGAGGACGGGTCGCGCGACTACGTGCTGTTCTCGCCGGTACGTCCGACCCATCTCGGCGAGCCGCTGTTCGGCGCGATGGTCGCCGCCCAGGAAGCCCACATGCGGCCAATGGCCGACGGCGTCCCGAACCCCCGATTTCGGGCGTACGCACCACACCCCGGGGCCGGGGCTGGCGGCGACGCACGAGGCGATGTGGCTGGAGTCGCTCGGGTATCGGGCTGTGCGGTTCGGCGCATCGTTGGTGCGTCCGGACCTCGAGAACATCCCCGACCTGCCGCTGCCCGACGGGGTCGAGGTTCGGCCCGTGACGCCGGAGATGCTCCGACCGATCTTCGACGCCCACTGGGAGGCGTTTCGCGGCGATTGGGACTTCGCCGAGGCGACCGATGCGGACGCTCAACAGTTCCTCGACGACCCGATGCGAGACGAATCACTGTGGAAGATCGCCTGGGCGGGCGACACCGTTGTCGGCCAGGTCAAGAGCTTCATCAACGCCGCAGAGAACGCCGCGATGGGCTATCTGCGGGGCTACACCGAGTACATCTCGACGCACGCGGCGTGGCGCAATCGCGGCATCGCCGGATCACTGCTGGCCAGCAGCCTGCGTGAGCTGAAGGCCAGGGGCATGACCGAGGCAGCCTTGGGTGCCGACACCGAGAACCCCGGCGGGGCATTCCAGCTCTACACCAAGTTGGGATTCGAACTACGCGCATACGAGGCCGCGTACGCCAAGCCGTTCACCTGAGCCGGCCACGGGTATGGTCGGCGTTCATGCCCGATGACCCAGTCGTCCGCCGCGTTTCGCATCGACGTCGCCGACGAGGTCCTCGAAGATCTTGGTCGTCGACTGGCCCGAACGCGGTGGCCCGAAGCCGAGCCGGTCGACGACTGGAGCCAGGGCGCACCGCTGGCCTGGATCCAGGACATGTGCCACTACTGGGGCGATGAGTACGACTGGCGGGCTCGCGAGACGCTGTTGAACCGCTTCGATCAGTTCATCACGACGATCGACGGCATCGACGTCCATTTCGTCCATCAGCGCTCGCCGCACCCGGAGGCTCGACCGTTGTTGATCACCCACGGTTGGCCGGGCTCGATCGTCGAGTTCCACAAGGTCATCGAGCCGCTGACGGACCCGACATCACACGGTGGCCAGGCGTCCGATGCGTTCCACGTGATCTGCCCGTCACTTCCGGGCTTCGGATTCTCCGGCAAGCCCGCCACGACGGGTTGGGGGGTCGGCCGCATCGCCGACGCCTGGGCGGCGCTGATGGCTCGGCTCGGCTACGACCACTACTTCGCCCAAGGTGGCGACTGGGGTTCGGCGGTCACACGATCCATCGGCCGCCAAGATCCGCAGCACTGCGCGGCGATCCACATCACGCTCGCCATGGGCACACGACCACGGCTCGAAGGCGAACCGACGGACGAGGAGCAACGGGCCATCAAGGGCGCCGAGTACTACCAGGCATGGGACAGCGGCTACTCGAAGCAGCAGGCGACTCGCCCTCAAACCGTCGGCTATGGCCTGGCCGACTCGCCGGCTGGTCAGGCCGCATGGATCCTGGAGAAGTTCTGGGCATGGACCGACTGCGATGGCCATCCGGAGAACGTGCTCGGCCGCGACGAGCTCCTCGACAACGTCATGTTCTACTGGGTGACCAACAGCGCCACGAGCTCAGCGCGCATCTATTGGGAGAGCTTCGGCAAGCCGCGCCCGGTCAACCCGTCGGTGCCGGTCGGCGTGACGGTCTATCCGAAGGAGATCGTGCCCCCGGTGCGCGCTTGGATGGAAGCCGACTACCCGAACATCGTCCACTGGGCGGAACAACCCAAGGGTGGGCACTTCGCCGCATTCGAGCAGCCGGCGCTGTTCGTCGACGACATCCGCACGTGCTTTCGTCAGTTCCGCTGAACCGTCACGCCCGAGCCGACCAGGCCTCCCACTCGGTGTCGAGACGATCGGGTGTGACCGAGCCGGCTTGCACCTCACCGCGCAACAAGCGCGCCGAGTACTGCTGCAGGAACTCGTTGGTCGGCGTCGGCACACCGTGCATCCGGCCGAGCATGATGATCTCGCCGTTGAAGTAGTCGGTCTCGACGGTCGGCGCGCCCTTCATCAAGCTCTGCCACGTCGATCCACCGATGAACGTGTCACCCGCGGGGATGTCGAACTGCATCGCCTCGGCCCGCCGTGTGTAGTGCTCGACTCGCTCCGGGGACTGTTCCCATCGGATGCCGGCCACGCGGTATGCAAGGCGGCCCTCCTCGAGGGCTGCTGCCGTGACGCGTGCTCTCCGCCCAGCGATCCCGCTGGCGGCGTCGGCCACGTTGCCGAGATTGACCAGCAGCTTGGCGTACTTCTTGGTCATCACGTCGTCGTCGGCCTCGGACAACATCTTCGGTGAGGCATCGATCAGTGCTGCCAACCGGGTCGCCGTCTCGTCGACGCCGGACGGGTACCGCCCGACATCGAGGATCGCGTTCGACGGCGCACACAGCACCGTCACCTCACCCGGCTTCTCGAACTGTGCGGGAAGCTGGATCACCATTGCGTAGACATGAGCGAACCGACGCAGTGCCATGCGTTCGTGCTCCACGCCATTGGTGCCGCACACGACCGAGACGTTCGGGTCCCAGTCGAGAAGTGCTGAATGGATCTGCGGCGTGTCTTGGGTCTTGGCGGTGATCACCACGATGTCGTCGCCGGTCGGCTCGAGCTCTTCGATGGAGGTGACGGCCTCGACCTCGACCACCTCGCTGCCTTGCGCCGATCGCAAAGTCAAGCCGGAAGCGCGGATGGCCGTGACGTCCGCGGGCCGGGCGACGAGGGTGACATCAGCACCGCCTTGCCGCAAACGACCACCGATGACACTGCCGACGGCCCCAGCCCCATAGATGATCACGCGCACGGCGGCATCGTACGGGCCGGGGCCGCGTTCGAGCGAAAGCCCGTGGAGTGTTTCGCGCTCGCCGGAGCGGGCGCGAAACACTCCACGACGTCAACTAGTGATGATGACGATGCCGTACCGCCGCGGCAGCATTGACGATGCCGTCGCCGTAGATCGAGTTGCGTTGAGGCGAGCCGACGCACGGGGCGTCGTATGACGCGTCACGACCCTCCGCCGCGTAGGTGATCACCGGCGCCGGGCAGGCGACATCTGTCGCGCTGTCGCGAAGGATCTTTTCGACCTTGGCCGGGTCCATCGTGCGGCCCCTCCCATGGCCCTGACTCTTGCCGAACTCGCTGACGATCAACGCGGCGACACCGACGGCGTGCGGGGCAGCCATCGACGTTCCCTGGATCCACTGCCAGTAGGCGCAGTCGTCGATCGTCGGCGATGAACACTGGGCAACGACGAAAGGCGTGAGCGACTCGCCCGTGACCGGATCAACATCGCCGTTGGCCAGGGCGACGCTCTTCGGATACGGCCCGAGGATCAGGTTCTCCGGCTGACGGTTCTTCGCCGGGTCATCGATGAAGTCACGGTAGAACCCGCCGGGCGCGGCAACATCGTTCTGCTCCAGGCCATGGTTCGAGTAGTCGGCCTTCTTCATGCTCGGCCCGACTGATGACACGGCGATGACGCCGCTGGCCTCGGTCGGCATGTCAACACAGTCGTTGGTGACCTGGCGAACCTTCTCGGTGTTCAACGGGAAGTCGGGGCTGGTGTCGTCGGTCTTCAGCGCAGCGCCCAGATCCGTGTTCTCGTTGCCGAGAGCGGCGATCAGGGTAACGCCGCGGGCCCGGGCGTAGTCGAGCGCCCGTTGCGTGGCGTCGATGATCGTGGCTTGTTCCTGCTGCTCGGCGGCCGAGTCGGCCGGGTTGTTGCGGCAGTTGTACAGCCAGGGATCGATGTAGAAGCTCATGTTGACCACGTCGATACCGTTGTCGCCGGCATAGGTCAGCGCATCGACGGTCGGCCCGAGGAAGAAGTACCCCGAGTCCTGGCCGGCGCGGAGGTTGACCAGCGTGACGTTCGGCGCGACACCGGCGATGCCGATGCCATTGATGGGTGCCGCAATCGTGCCGGCCACATGCGTGCCATGACCGTCTTCGTCGACGTCGGCCGGGTCGTTGCACGACTGGTCGGGCTCGTCTTCACACGGACCGTCGATCTCGGGGATGTCGACCGTGAAGTTGCGACTGAGCTTGCGATTGAAGTTGGGAGCGATGTCGGGGTGGCTCCCGTCGATACCCGTGTCGATCACGCCGACCAGAACATCGCGTCGACCGGGCTGCTCGTCGTACGAGCCGTCCGGTGTTGCCCCGATCATGCGCATGTCCCACTGGAAACCCGCCAACGGCTCGGCCGCCTGATCGTCGTGCCCATCGTGACCTTCCCCGTGGTCGCCGCCACGGCTCGCCGCGATCGCTGCTTCGGCGTTGCGACCTTCGAGTTCAACAGCATCGCGACTCGTGACGGCGTCGGATGGCGTCGACCCGATCGGGGTGTTGCGGGCCACGCCGGCAACATCGACCTTCGTCATGACGGCGCCCTCGAACGACGCGGCGTCGGCGGTCACCGTGATCAGCCCGATGGCTCGATTGACTCGATTCACCGTGCCACCGGCCGCTTCGACCGAGGCGATCGTCGCGTCGACCGACGCCGCGTCCTTGGCCAGCACGACATACGTCGATGTTGCTGCGCTTCCGTGAACCGGGCTCGGCGCGAACGCCAGCGAGCTGGCAACCAGGGCCGCGCTCGCCAAAAAGACCCCTCTTCGTGTCTTGTGCATCGTGCTCCATTTCATCGATTGAATGGTGTGAATGCCCGTGCGCCCTCGGCGAACCTAACGGGGCTGGAACAGATTTTCAAGGGATCAACTTCTCCTGGTCGATTCGTACCGCTAGCACCGGGTCGTCGAACGTGGTGAACTAGGAGCGTGATGGAAGCCAATGAGTGAGGGCGTGCCACTTCGATTCGGGATCCCGACGCCGCCGGCCCGGCCGGGCGAGATGGCCGACTTCTCGTATCTGGACGTGCCCGCTGCGGGGAGCGAAGACCGCCCCGACATCGATACGCACCCGAGCGAGATGCGCGACCTTGCGTACACCTTGATCCGGGTGCTCGACGACACGGGCGCCGCGGTCGGACAGTGGGACCCGCACTCCGACGCGCACGGCACTCCACGGGGGCCTGCGGGCGATGGTCATGACGCGCGCCTACGACGACCGCATGACCACCGCGCAACGGCAAGGAAAGACGTCGTTCTACATGCGCTGCACGGGCGAGGAGGCGATTGCCGTCGGCCACGCCCTCGAACTGCATCCCGACGACATGTTCTTCCCGACCTACCGCCAGCAGGGCTGGCTGATCGCCCGGCGCTGGCCGCTCGTCGAGATGATGTGTCAAGTCTTCTCCAACGAAAAGGATCGTCTGCACGGCAGGCAGATGCCGATCATGTACTCGGCCCGCGACGTCGGCTTCTTCTCGATCTCGGGCAACCTCGGCACGCAGTACGTGCAAGCAGTCGGCTGGGCCATGGCGTCGGCGATCAAAGGTGACACCCGCATCGCCTCGGGTGTGGTCGGCGAGGGCACGACCGCCGAGGCCGACTTCCACCATGCGCTCACCTTCGCAACCACGTTCCAGGCACCTGTGATCCTCAACGTGGTCAACAACCAATGGGCGATCTCGTCGTTCCAGGGCATCGCCGGCGGATCGCGTTCGACCTTCGCGGCGCGTGCGATCGGGTATGGCATTCCGGCGCTCCGCGTCGACGGCAACGACTACCTGGCAGTGCTCGCCGCGACCCGGTGGGCGGCCGAGCGCGCTCGCAGCAACCATGGCCCGACGTTGATCGAATGGGTCACGTACCGCGCGTCGGCCCACTCGAGCTCGGACGATCCGTCCCGGTACCGACCGGCCGACGAGTGGAAGTCGTGGCCCCTCGGCGACCCGATCGATCGTCTGAAGCAGCACCTCATCACCCTCGGCGACTGGTCGGACTCGCAGCACGCAGATCTCGTGGCCGATGCCCAGCGCGAGGTGGCGGCGGCGGCCAAGGAAGCCGAGCAGTACGGCACGTTGCTGGACGGACGAGGTGCGAGCGCGCGGAGCATCTTCGAAGACGTGTTCAAGGAGATGCCCGAACATCTGCAACGTCAACGTCGACAGATGGAGAGCGAGCGATGACCGCAATGGCGATGAGCGCGGCGATCCGCTCGGCGATCGACGTGATGATGGAACGCGACGACAACATCGTCGTGTTCGGCGAGGACGTGGGGTACTTCGGCGGGGTGTTCCGATGCACCGAGGGACTGCAGGCCAAGTACGGCAGCGAGCGCGTCTTCGACACACCGATCGCCGAGGGCGGCATCATCGGCGCTGCCGTCGGCATGGGCGCCTATGGGCTGCGTCCCGTGGTCGAGATCCAATTCGCCGACTACGTGTACCCGGGTCTGGATCAGCTGATCTCCGAGGCGGCGCGATTGCGCTACCGGTCGAGCGCCGAGTTCACCGCGCCCATCACGGTCCGAATGCCATGCGGTGGCGGCATCCATGGCGGTCAGACGCACAGCCAGAGCCCGGAGAGCCTCTTCACCCACGTCTGCGGCCTCACGACCGTCCTGCCATCGAACCCATACGATGCCAAAGGACTCCTGATCGCGTCGATCGAAGACGACGACCCGGTCATCTTCCTCGAGCCGAAGCGCATCTACAACGGTCCATTCGACGGCCATCACGACCGACCGGTCGTGCCATGGTCGAGCCACCCGCTGGGCGAGGTGCCCGACGGCTACTACCGAGTCGAGCTCGGTCGCGCTGCGGTGCGCCGCCCCGGCAACGACCTCACCGTGCTGGCCTACGGCACGATGGTCCACGTCGCCGAAGCTGCCGCCGCGGAGACCGGGATCGACGCCGAGATCATCGACCTCTGCACGTTGCTGCCGCTCGACACCGACACGATCCAGGCCTCTGTCGACAAGACCGGGCGGTGCGTGATCGTCCACGAGGCGACCCGCACCAGTGGGTTCGGCGCCGAGCTGTCGGCGACCGTGCAGGAGCTGTGCTTCTACCGTCTCGAAGC
The DNA here is from genome assembly GCA_963805445.1 of Ilumatobacteraceae bacterium. Taxonomy (GTDB): domain Bacteria; phylum Actinomycetota; class Acidimicrobiia; order Acidimicrobiales; family Ilumatobacteraceae; genus JAENVT01. The sequence goes on from CAWDUI010000023.1 coordinate 15,709, forward strand.
ACCGATCGAACGGGTCACCGGTTGGGACACGCCGTACCCGCATGCGCAAGAGTGGGACTACTTTCCCGGGCCCGCACGCGTCGGCGCCGCGTTCCGTCGAGTGATGGCGGCCGACAGTTGAGCGAGTACATCGTCAAGCTGCCCGACGTCGGCGAAGGCATCGCCGAAGCCGAGATCGTCGAGTGGCATGTCGCCGTCGGTGACACCGTCGCCGAAGACCAGGTGTTGGTCGAGGTGATGACCGACAAGGCCACCGTCGAGCTCCCGTCGCCGGTGGCCGGCGTGGTGCTGTCTGTCGGCGCCGGAGTCGGCGATGTGCTGCAAGTCGGTGCGCCGTTGATCCGCATCGACACGACGTCGGATGCCGCCGAACCGGCCGCGGCCCCCGCGGAACCGGCTGCGGCGGAACCGGCTGCGGCTGCGGCTGCGGCCCCGGATATGGAGCCGCGCGTCCCGGTGGCTGCGGCGGCGCCTGCCGCTGCACAACCCGTCGCACCATCCACCACGGCGCCCGCCGACCCCGGCGAATCGCCCGCGACCGGCGCGCGGCGCACCGCAACCGCTGCACCCGCGGTGCGCGAGCGGGCCAGGAACCTGGGAATCGACCTCACGTCCATCACCGGGAGTGGCCCGGATGGGCGAGTCGTTCACGCCGATCTCGACGCCCAGCTCTCGCGCAACGGATCGACGAGAGCCGCCGCGCCGCGAATGGACGGCGACGACGGCACCGACGACGTGGCGGTCATCGGGCTGCGCCGCAACATCGCCCAACGGATGCAGATCGCCAAGACCCGCATCCCCCACTTCACCTATGTGGACGAGGTCGATGTCACCGAAGTCGAACGATTGCGGTCGGAGCTCAACCGGCAGGTCGACGACATGCACACACGTTTGACCATCCTTCCCTTCCTGATGCGTGCCGTGGTGCTGGCGATCGCCGACTTCCCGCAGATGAACGCTCGATTCGACGACGATGCAGGCGTTGTGCATCGTCACCGGGCAGTGCATCTCGGCGTGGCCGCGCAAACTGCGAAGGGTCTGATGGTTCCGGTGGTGACGCATGCCGAGGGTCGCGATCTGCGATCGTGCGCCGACGAGGTCGCCCGGCTGTCGACCGCCGCCCGCGACAACACGATCACCTTGGCCGAGTTGACCGGATCGACGATCACGATCAGCAGCCTGGGTTCGCTCGGCGGAATCGTCTCGACACCGATCATCAACTACCCGGAGGTGGCCATCATCGGAGTCAACAAGATCTCGACGCGACCGGTGTACGTCGAGGGCACCGTGCTCCCTCGCCAAATCATGAACCTGTCGTCGTCGTTCGACCATCGAGTCGTCGACGGCGCCGATGCCGCGGCGTTCATCCAACGCATCAAGGCGCTCCTCGAGACTCCGGCGCTCATCTTCATGTCGTAGTGCCCGTCCCAGCCAACCTGCGGTCCATCTGCGACCGGCCGGCAGCCACTGCCCGGCTGGAAGCCCTGATTGGGTGTGGTCAGCCCTGCGAGGTGTATCCGGTGTAGGAGAGTTCGGCGCTCATCACGACCACGGCGCCGGTGAAACCGCTCGTGATCGGTTGGTTGCGCTGAATGAGGATCTGCCACCAATCCTTGTTCAACTCAGCTTGTGGGAACGTGATGGTCGTCTCGTAGTAGGTGAACGAGGATGTTCCGAGCGAGACGATGTTGCCTAGCGTGTCGAATGGATCGAGGAACACGTCTCCGCTGTTGTAGTCGCGTGGTCTCGCAAAGAACTGCACCGTCGAGGCTGCGGGTGGACTGGTTGCGGGGCGGAAGAAGAGCTTCAGCGTCACGGGCGTGTTGAGCACATAGTCGGAAGGACGATGTACGACGAGGTCCGCGGAAGCGGTGGCGTCGTAGGCCCAGTTCAGCCCGCCGCTCCTGGTGATCGTCGGGGGGTGTTGACGTTGAGGCCCTCCGCGGGGAAGCTGAGGACCTTCGTGGTGACGTGTTGGTCGATCTGCGCCTTGGTGTAGTAGCGGTCGTCGAAGTTGTGGTCCGCGTAGTAGCCGACGATGTCGCCGAGCACATCGACGGTTCCAGCAAAGTTGAACATGCTGACCCGTCCGTCGGCGGCCAGCGTCACGTTGAGCTGATTCGGTGACGGGCCTTGCCCGGCCGTCCAGTTCAGGCTCGATGCCAGCGGCCGTCCGGCGTCAGCCGGGTAGACGGTGAGATAGCTGCCCGCCGTGCCGTTCACCGCGGTGGTGTTCATCGCTACTCCGACGGCGTCGGTCGGGATGTCGCAGTTGCCGTTGAGACCACGGATCTGCAACGTGACCGTCTCGCCCTGGCCGATCGGGCCCACTCGAGCTCCAACGTTCAATGGCGCCGGCCGAGTGTCGAACAAGCGGCACGGCGTGATCGGCACGTAGACGGCACGGCTGCCGGACGAGATGCTCGCTTGCGCCGATGGAATCGAGCCGGCAAGGACTGAGACCGCAGCGATGCCGAGCAAGAGGTGGCTGACCGAGCGAGCGTGTGAGTGCACAGGGTTCGTCCTATTCCTGGTAGGTGCAGCGAAAGTTACCATTGGGCTCCGCCGTCACGGAGCACCCTTCGAGACACCTCCGTCACTTGACGTCCGTGCGGCGAGCTCGGGGTCGCGGACGGCAAGATCGGCGTCGGCAGAATCCACCCGCAACCCGCGTCGACGGGGCAACGACAAGGGTCCGAAGCTCGGAGAGGACCCCTCGGCGCCGACGCCGTCGGCTACGGCGATGGCCGCATTTGGCGAACTTCACGCCCCGACTTCAGAAGCGCCAGCGCATCGAACCTGGAGTCTCCTCGGCGGTACCGACTGCGGTAGCGGTGCGCGGCTCGACCTCGTAGAGAAACCACGGCGGCGGACCAAGCGTTGGCGCGTTGAACGGCGCGGTGATGCCGGTTCCCGAGGCGTCGGGCTGGGCGGGCCATCCGCTCTTGGCCCACAATGCGGCGATCTCGGCCACGATCTTCGGTTGGCTGACACGCCGGGCCTCGCCTGCGACCATCACGTCGAATCCCTTCGTGGCGACGCTGATCGCGCAGCGCGGGTCGCGCGCGACGTTCTTCGCCTTGTGGGTGCGTTCGCCGGTCTGGAACCAGTACGAGCCTGAGTGCCAGAGCGCGCCCACGCTCGTGACGTGCGGGCTTCCATCGGCGTTGAGGGTCGTGAGCCAGAACGTCGATCGGTTCGGAGAGCGTGGATCATCGTGTGTCAGAAGATCGGCGATCTGCGATTCGACGTCGCTCCACTCGATCGCAGGCAGCCCATCGGTCGCGCCAAGATTGATTGCTTTCATGCGCTCGAGACTTCCCCGGTTCCCGAATCTCAATCGCGAGAACATCGGGTGCGAGCAGAATCGCTGTGATCTGCGTCGCCGTGTTGGAGTGACCTGTGCGGGAGGTCAAGGTCGCGATCCGTGCATGTCACTGACACGCCCGCCTGGCATGCTGGTGGACCCATGAGCGTCGCGGCACCCACCCTCACCGGCACCCACGTGCAACTCGAACAACTGCGCATCGAATTCGCCGAGGAGCTGACTGCGGCGGGGAACCAGGATCGCTCGACGTATGGATGGACGGCCGTTCCGCCGACCGTCGAGGGGATGCGCCGCTACATCACGGGCCTGCTGAACGACCAGCAGTCGGGCGCTGCCGTGCCCTTCGTGCAACGACGGCTCACCGACCACGCCCTGGTGGGCTGCACACGGTATCTCCGCCTCGAGTGGTGGGGTGGCAAGCAGTTGCCCGACGAGGTCGAGATCGGCGGGACGTGGTTGGCAGCATCGGCTCAACGGACACCGATCAACACCGAGGCGAAGTATTTGCTGTTGAGCAACGCCTTCGACGCCTGGGACGTGCATCGCGTGTCGATCTGCACCGATGTGCGCAACGTCCAGAGCCGCACGGCGATCTTGCGGATCGGCGCGAAGTTCGAGGGAATCCTGCGTAGCCATCGCGGCTCGTACGCACCCGGTGAGGAGAACACCGTCGCCCGCGACTCTGCCATGTACTCGATCGTTCGCACAGACTGGCCGACCGTCCGGCACGGCTTGGAAGATCGACTGAAATGAGTGAACTGCACGACGTCGCCGAACACGACGCATCGCGCCCGGTCATGCTCGTGACCGGGGGCAGCCGCGGCATCGGTGGTGCGATCTGTCGCTTGGCAGCAGGAGCCGGTTACACGGTGGTGGTCAACTATGCGCGCAGCGCCGAGGTGGCCACATCGATGGCCAGCGAGATCGGCAACGGGTCGATCGCCGTGCGTGCCGATGTCGGCGACGAGGCAGCGGTGATGGCGATGTTCTCCGAGGTCGACGCTCGTCTCGGGCGCCTCGACGTGTTGGTCAACAACGCCGGCATTGCCGGCAGCTACGGAACACTCGACAGTTACACCGTCGAGGCGCTCGAGCAACTGTGGGCAGTCAACCTCACCGGCCCGTTCGTGTGCGCACGCGAGGCGGCCAAGCGCATGCGCGAGGCCGGCCACGGCGGGTCGATCGTCAACATCTCGTCGAAGGCGGCGGTGCTCGGTGGATCGAACGAGTGGGTTCACTACGCCGCGTCCAAGGGCGGGATCGACACGATGACCATCGGGCTCGCCAAGGAGTTGGCCCCTCATGGGATTCGGGTCAACGCCGTTCGCCCGGGCCTGGTCGAGAGCGACTTTCACCTTTATGCCCCGGCCGGTCGCGTCGAACGAATGATGCCGATGGTCCCCATGCAGCGAGCCGGCACCCCCGACGAGGTCGCCGAGGCCGTGTTGTGGCTGGCGTCGCCGGCAGCGAGCTACGTGACCGGTGCGTTCATCGAGGTCACGGGCGGCCGCTGAGTGCCGCTGACCTGCACGATGTGACGCACCCACAGCCCGGCGATGATCGTTGCCACGCACGCTCCCAAGGTGACCGGCGGAAGCACACCGGGCCCGCGAGCGTCGAACAGTTGGCCGAGCGACCAGGGCATGACGAGGCCACCGAGGCCGGCAGCGCCGATGAACGCCGACGTCGCCGCGCCCGACAACGCAAGGTGGGCCTCGGCATAGCCGATCATCGACGCGAATTGCGGGGCGATCGAGAGGCCGAACAGGAACGTCACGACCCACAGCCCGACGTTGCCGCCGTTGACAGCGACGAGGATGACCGATGACAGCAGCGCAAGCGTCATCGAGCCGGTCAGCATCCATCCCGCGCTGAACCGTCGGGCGAGCCAGATCGACACGACGCGCCCGAGCGAGAACCCGACCCAGAAGATGACGGTCACACCCGTGGCGGTGTTGGCACCGCCGTACCCGATCTGCTCGACATAGGAGTGGATCCAGTTGGCGAACCCGACCTCGAGCGCGACGTACACGAAGAAGAACAAGCTGACGACGGCGAGTTGACCGCGGCGAACCGAGGCCGCCGCCGTGTCGCCACTGCGGTGATCGGCGGCGCGTGTCTTCGACGGGGCCGGCGTCGACAGCAGCACCGAGCAGCACAACGCCGTCAGCATCGCCAGCGGCACCGCCACCGGCCACAGCGAATGGCTCCACGCAATCGCTCGATTGGTCAGCAACGGCGCGGAAAGCGCGCCGAGGGCGAAGAAGAGGTGGAGAGCGTTGAGCGCCGCGCCCGGTGAGCCCGGACGGCTCCACACGACCAGGGTGTTGCCCGACACGTCCCCCACTCCGCACACACCACCGAGCACCACGAACGCACCGACCATCGGAGCGAGATCGCGAAGCTGCGAGATCACCACGATCATCACGACGGAGGTGATCATGCAGGCCGACCACATCTGATGCCCGCGGCCACGGTCGAGGAACCTGCCGCCGACGAACGACCCGACCATGTAACCGCTCGACGATCCGACGAACACCAAGCTGATGCCACCATCGTTGGTCCCCACGCGGTCTCGGAGATGCGACAAGGCCGGTCCGGCAATGCTCAAGGCGCTGCCCAACACGGCGAAACTGAGCAAGTAGACCCAGACAGGGACGTGCCGCGACCCCTGCGATTCCATCGTGGTGGATAGTAGGGCGCACCACTATCGTGCGCCCAACATGCGTGTCGTTGTCGTCGTTGCCCACCCGGATCCGAACAGCTTCAGCCATGCAATCGCAGCGACCGCTCGAGCGGCGCTGATCGAAAGCGGCCACGAGGTGACGCTTTTGGATCTCTATGCCGACGAGTTCCGTACGCAAATGAGCCTCGACGAACACCGCGCGTATCACAGCGCGCGACCACTGCTGGATCCGGTCGCCGAGCAGCACGCCGGTTTGATCAAGCAGACCGAGGCCTTCGTCTTCGTCTACCCAACGTGGTGGAGCACGATGCCGGCAATCCTCAAGGGCTGGCTCGAACGGGTGATGGTGCCCGGCGTCGGGTTCGTGTTCGACGAGCACCAACGGGTTCGGCGCGGCCTGACGCAGGTTCGTCGCATCGTCGGAATCTCGACGTATGGCTCGCGGTGGTGGTACGTGAAGGCGATGCACGACAATGGCCGGCGCACTCTGCTGCGCGCGCTTCGGTTGAACACAGCGTTGGTCACTCGTCGATCATGGCTGGGCCTGTACGGAATCGACCGGTGCAGCAACGAGCAGCGCGCCGCGTTCCTGCGCAGGGTCGACGACAGGATGCAGTCGCTGTGAGGGTGTACGTCGTCTACTGCCACCCGGATCCCGAGTCGTTCACGGCAGTGGTGCGCGCCCGGGCGATCGATGCCTTGGAGGCTGCTGGTCACCGAGTGCGAATGTCGGATCTGTATGCCGATGGCTTCGAGCCGCAACTCTCCCGCGAGGAGGTCCTCGGGTATCTCGAACCGGCGATCGACGATCCGCTCGTGACGGAGTACTGCGCCAATCTCCGCTGGTGCACTGCGCTCGTGTTCATCTACCCGACCTGGTGGAGCGGACAGCCGGCGATGTTGACCGGGTGGCTCGACCGGGTGCTGATCCGAGGAGTTGCCTGGGAACTGCCGGAAGGCTCGACGCGGATCAAGGCACGGTTGACGAACATCCGCCGCCTCGTCACGATCACGACGCATGGGTCGTCGCGCTGGGTGAACCGTGCCGAGGGCGAGACCGGACGTCGTCTGATCGGCAGGACGGTTCGTGTGCTGTGCCATCGATTTGCGCATGCAACCTGGGTGGCGATGTACAGCATCGATCGCTCGACAGAAGCCGAACGCACCGCCTTCCTCGATCGAGTGGCGCATCGAATGCAGCGGTTGTCACCGCCTTCTAGCGAGATTGCTGCAGGTCGAAGATGGTGACCACCTCGACGTGGTGCGTCTGCGGAAACAAGTCGTACACCGTCGAGCGGACGTGCGTGTAGCCCGATTCGCGAAGCAGGCCGGCGTCGCGGGCCAGCGACACCGGGTCGCAGCTGACCAGCACGATGCGACCAGCCCGAGTCGCCGCCAGCACGGTCACCGCCTGGCGGCCGAGCCCGGTGCGTGACGGATCGGCGATCACCAGGTCGGCGTGGCGCGGTCGCCACCGCTCCACCGGCGTGCACATGATCTGAGCGGGAACATCGGCGAGGTTGACCGTCGCATCCGCGCACGCGGTCTCGGATTCCTCCACGACGGTGATCGTCCGACCGTCGATGGCGGAGGCGAACAGGCCGACTCCGCCGTACGCATCGATGATCGATCGTGACCCGAGCAGCTCGCCGCACGCTTCCCGGACGGCACCGACCAGCAGTTCTGCGGCAGCGGGGCCGGATTGGAAGAACGACGCCGCGCTGATCCGAAGGCGTTTGCCGTCGACGACCTCGTGGACCGCGGCCCGTGGCCCGGTCGCCACGTCGGACGGCAGGTCGAGCAGCTCGACATCGCCGTCGACGACCAGCGCCGAACGCTCGCCGGTCGCGGCACTGACACGGAGGCTGACCTCACCATCGCCGCGGACGCGCAGCACTGTCAGCAACTCGTCCAGCAACGGGTGGCTCACGGGGCAGCCGTCCAGTTCGACGACGTCATGCGAGTGACGCCCGCGCAGACCGAGACGGTCCACACCGGTCGCCATCCGCAACGTCGTGCGGTAGGCCCAGGCAGGCACGGCCGACCCCACCACGACGTCGGCATCCACCAACTTGCCGGTCCGCCGCAACGCCTCGGCCACAATGGTCGCTTTGAGACCCAGCTGCGCAGCAGGGTCGACATGCTGCCAGGTGCACCCGCCACAGCCGGCAGCGTGACCGGCGCACGGAGGCACGACCCGATCCGCCGACGGTTCGATGACGTCGAGCACCTCAGCACGGACGAAGTCCTTCTTCGACTGCACGATTTCGACCGCGACCAGTTCTCCGGGCAGTGCTCCCCGCACGAACGCGACGCGACCATCCGCGACATGGGCGATGGCATCGCCGCCTGCCGCCATCTTCTCGGCGCGCACCTCGATCGACGACATCGTCGATGACTGTAGATCCGTTGACGTCACGGAGCAGCTACCCTCGGACCGATGCCGCGACCGATCGAAATCGCCCCCAGCGTGCTTCCGGCCGACTTCGCCAAGTTGGGCGACGAGGTCGCCGCGCTCGAGGCCGCCGGGGTCGACAGGATCCAGTGGGACGTGATGGACGGCCAGTTCGTCCCCAACCTCACGTTCGGGCCCGACGTGATCGCCGTCGGCCGCGCAAGCACACCTCGTTGCCGTTCGAAGCGCACCTCATGGTGCTGACTCCCGACGTGATGGCCGCCGAGTACGTTCGCGCCGGTTGTCAGCGCCTCATCGTGCACGTCGAGGCGTGCACCCACCTGCATCGAACGCTGGGCCACATCGCCTCACTCGGCGCCACCGCCGGCGTCGCGCTCAACCCGGCGACGCCACCCTGCGACGTCGCCCACGTGCTCGATCTGGTCGATCTCGTGCTCGTGATGACGGTCAACCCGGGGTTCGGCGGTCAGCGACTACATCGCCTCCATGGAGCCCAAGATCGCCGAGGTCGCGGCGATGATCCAGGCCGCCGGCCGCAGCGAACTGATCGACCTCGAGGTGGACGGCGGGATCGGCCCGGAGACGATCGCGCCGCGGTCGCTGCGGCGCCAACGTGCTCGTCGCCGGCAGCGCGCTGTACCGCGACCCTGCCGGCCTCGAACATGCGGTCAGCGACCTGCGCGCCAGAGCCACCGCGGCTCGCACCTGACTCACACGTGCTCGGGCGTCTCCGACGGTGCCGCCGCGCCGGGCTCGACGCCGGCGTGCTGGCGGTCGCGCTGCACCTCGAGCAACGGCGGCCGCTCGTCGCCAGCGGACTCCCGTTCACGCGCGAGCGGGACCATCGCGAAGATCAACAGCTTCATCGAGGCCAGCACGACGAGCACGACGAAGGCAATCGCCAAGGGTCGAAGAACGGCCTTGGCGACGGACTTCTTGGCGGTCTTCAATGGCGCCAGCACGCCGGTGTCGACCTCGCGACCATCCGCCAGCAGCGTCTTCACGCCGTCCTCGAGGCGAGGACAGCGCAGATCGGTGTCGTCCACGCCAATGACGGCATCGCCGCCGAACAGCGGTGCCGCGAGACGTACCTTGGATCGCAGGACGTTGGTGATCGGATCGGGCCTCGCTCCGACCAGGTACTGCCGCCCGGCGTGGAGGTAGCGGATGTCGTCGTCGAATCGCACATCGACGATGGTGTCGACGGCATAACCGTCGAGGCTGCCGGCGCGAACCTGCTGCACCGCGAAGCGCGCCGTCGTGGCATCGGAATCCGCCAGCGTGCCGACGAAGACGGCCACCGGGGCAGGCGGCGCGTTGCAGCCCGGAGGCACGCTGACCAATGGGGCCGACTCCACGATCGGTGCAACGATCGGCAGTGGCTCTTGGATCGCCGGCACCTCGGGCCCGATATCCACGGGCGTGACCGTCACGACCGTCGACGGATCCGGAACCGTCTCGGTCGGGGGCGCTGCGTTGACCGCGGCAGGCAAGAGCACGCCAGCAAGCATCCCCAGAACGATCGATGTCGCATGCCTCACGCCGCCACGCTACTGAGCGGCGCGGCGACGAGCCGGTCAGCGGCCTTCGAACTTCGGCTCCCGCTTCTCGACGAACGCCCGCATCGCCTCGCTGGTGTCGGCCGTCGCGAAGTTGACGGTCTGAGCAACACCCTCGTCGTCGAGGGCCTCCTCCATCGTCACCTGCAGCGCGTTGTCGAGCATTCGCTTCGTCATCGCCAACGCGATCGGCGGCCCGGCTGCCAGCCGTTGCGCCCAGCCGGCGACGAACTCGTCGATCTCCGCATCGGGCACGACGCGATTGACCAAGCCGATTCGCTCGGCCTCGTCGGCACCGATGATGTCGGCGAGCAGCGCCAGCTCCTTGGCGTGGTGCATGCCCACGATCCTCGGCAACAGCCATGAGCCACCGAAGTCGACCGACAACCCACGACGGGCGAAGATCTCCGAGAACCTGGCATTCTCGCTGGCAACCACCAGGTCACAGCCGAGGGCCATGTTGCAGCCGGCTCCAACGGCCACGCCGCGCACCTTGGCGATAGTCGGGATCGGCAGGCGGTGCAGGGTAAGGGCGACGTCGCCGACGTGGCGCATCTGCGCCAACTGATGGCGTTCGGGTCCACCCGCACCTCCACCCGTCAGGTCGGCGCCGGCGCAAAAATCTCCACCGGCGCCGGTCAGCACGGCGACCCGGTCCTGCCCGCTGGAGGCGATGTCGCGGAAGGTCTCGAGCAGCTCTGTCCACATCTGGGCGTTCGCCGCGTTCTTCTTGGCCGGGCGGTTCAGCGTGATCGTCACGATGCCCGCTGCCCGATGCACCTCGATGGTTTCCACGGAAACGGCACGATACTGGTGAGATGGGCTTCAACCCGTATCGCAAGTTCGTGGCCAAGCCTGCCGACTACGTCTTCGTGGTCGCGCTGCGCTCGCGGTGATCGGTCTGTTGGTATGGGCACTGCTCGGGTAGCGGTCGGCCTGTGGGACGGCGGATTCGGAGTGGTCGAGGTTCGCCGGATTCAGCCGTACGAAGCCACCAAGGCATACGTGTGTCCGGGTTGCCACCACAGGATCCCAGTGGGCACCGGCCACTACGTCGCCGTGCCATCGGATGCACCCGACCTGCGCCGGCACTGGCACAAGACCTGCTGGGATCGGCGCACCAGCCCGTCGACGAGCACTGGTTAGTGCCACAGTCGAGTCACCTCGAGCGCGCATCGGTGCACGAGGATCGCCCGTTCGGGCACGAGCGA
>CAWDUI010000024.1:0-18620 GCA_963805445.1 Ilumatobacteraceae bacterium
ACCCTGCCCCCGAAGGCGTAGCACGGCGCGCCCGCCGTCGATACAGTCCGCCCGACCCCCGCCAATGCACCGAGCGTTCGACGGTGCGGCCCCGTATGCGGGCCGGTCGTCAAACGCAGGGGGCTACCGTGGCTGGGGTGAGTGGCCAGCATTTTCGAGCGGGAGTCGTGATCGTCGTGCGGCACCCCAATCGGCGCGAGATCATGGCCTTCGAACGCGCCGACGTCGCTGACAGTTGGCAGTTGCCGCAGGGCGGTCTCGAACAGGGAGAGGATCCGATCAATGCAGCGTGGCGGGAGTTGATGGAGGAGACCGGGCTCGGAGAAGCCGACGTCATCGCCCGCGTCGAGTTCCCCGAATGGGTGGCGTACGAATGGCCAGACGACGTGATTCGAGAGCGCGGACACGATGGTCGCCGGCGTGGCCAGGTCCAGAAGTGGTTCTTGTTCGACGCGTTGCACGCCGACATCTCCCCGAGCCCCGATGGCAGCGAGTTCGTGGCGTGGCGGTGGGTCGAACCGGCCTGGTTGATCGCGAACATCGTCGAATGGCGACGTGCCGCCTATCGAGCGCGTGCTGGGAACGCTGTGAGTGACCTGTTCACTGCTGCCGCTGAGCAGCATCTGCGCAATCACGCGCCGCTCGCTGCCCGGCTTCGGCCGCGGACGCTCGACGATGTCGTTGGCCAGGATCATCTCGTCGGGCCGGGCAGGCCCCTGCGGCGACTGGTCGAGCAGGACCGCCTGACCAGCGCGATCTTCTGGGGGCCGCCCGGCACCGGCAAGACCACGCTCGCGCTTGCGGTCGCGGGGAGCACGAAGCGGGCGTTCGAGCAGATGAGCGCCGTCAACGCGGGGATCAAGGACGTGCGCGAGGTGATCGAGCGGGCCCGCCAACGCCTCGGCGAGCACGGTCGCGGCACGATCCTGTTCCTCGACGAGATCCACCGGTTCAACAAGGCCCAGCAGGACGGCTTGTTGCCCGCGGTGGAGGACGGCACGTTGACGCTGATCGGGGCCACCACCGAGAACCCGTTCTTCGAGGTCAACCCACCGCTGCGCAGCCGCAGCACGCTGTTCCGCCTGGAACCGCTGGGCCGCGAGGCGATCGAGACGCTCGTGCGCCGGGGCCTGCAAGCCGAGGGCACCACTGCGACCGAGGAGGCGATCGAGCACCTCGTCGAGCGTGCCGGTGGCGACGGCCGCCAGGTGCTTGACTGCCCTGGAGGTGGCGTGCGCGCTCGCGGACCCGGGGCCGGTCGAACTCGACCACGTCGAAGCCGCGCTGGGCACCAGCGCGCTGCGGTACGGCCGTGACGATCACTACGACGTCATCAGTGCGTTCATCAAGAGCATGCGTGGCAGCGATCCGCAAGCGGCCGTGTACTACCTGGCGCGGATGCTGGAGGCAGGAGAGGACGCCCGCTTCATCGCCCGCCGGATGATCATGTTCGCCAGCGAGGACATCGGGATGGCCGATCCGCAGGCGCTGCTGGTGGCCGTCGCCGCCGCACACGCCCTGGAGCACGTCGGCCTGCCCGAGGCGCAGCTGAACCTCAGCCAGGCGGCGATCCACATGGCAACGGCGCCGAAGAGCAATCGGGCCGCGCTTGGCCATCTGGAACGCACGGGGCGACGTGCAGAACGGGGCGATCGGGGAGGTGCCGCCGCACCTGCGCGACGCGCACTACAAAGGAGCCCAGTCACTGGGCCACGGCGCCGGCTACGAGTACCCTCATGACCATCCGCAAGGCTGGGTCGACCAGCAGTACCTACCGGATGCGCAGCGCGACAAGCAGTACTACGAACCGAGTGAGCACGGAGCAGAGGCAGACGTGGCAAGGCGAATGGACGAACGCACATGACCGCTGGAGAGCTTGCCGTCGTCTTGGCGGCCGTGTTGTGCAGCATCGGCTTCGCCGCGCTGATCGTCGTGCTGCTGCGCGTGCTCGACACGATGAGATCGCTGCGTGGCGAGGTCGTGTCGTTGCGCCAGGAAACCGGGCCGTTGCTGGCCGAGCTCCGAGCGTCGACGGACGAAGCCAAGTCCACCATGGCCGAGGCCCGCGACGATCTGGAGCGTTTCGACCGCGTGCTCGGCTCTGCGGAGGCGATCAGCGGCGCCGTCGCCGGCGGCAGTCGCGTCGCCCGTGCCGCATTGAGCGCTCCGGTGATCAAGACTGCGGCGCTGGCCACTGGCACCACGCGGGCGGTGCGCCGCCTGCGTCGAAAGGAACGGAGATCGGCATGATCAAGCGACTGACCTGGTTCGTCGGCGGAGCGGTGGCGGGGGTCGCCGGCGTGGGGGTGGCCAAGCGGAAGATGAAGCAGGCCGCGACACATCTCGCCCCGAAGAACGTGGTGCACGGGGTGACCGGTCGCGTCCGCGAAGCGTTGTCCGAAGGACGCACGGCAATGCGTGCCCGCGAAGCCGAGTTGCGGGCGCGGCTCGAGGGTCGGGCGGTCACACTGGCGGACGATCTCGACGATGGCGATGAGGTTTTCGTCGACGGTCGCCCCGTCGAGCCGGGTCAGGTGATCGTGCTGAAGCAGATGCGTGAGCGAGATGACGGCGATCGTCGTCGCCGCGCATGACCAACACACTGGCTGCTGATCTCGGCGCGGCGCTGTCGCCTGATCGGGTTCGCGTCGGTGAAACCGAGCTTGCGCTGTACAAGCGCGATGCGTCGAACATCGAAGGACACGCTGGGGTGGTGTGCTTCCCCACGACGACGGCCGAGGTGCAGGCCTGCGTCCGCGTCGCCGTGGCGCACGACAGGCCGTTCATCGCCCGCGGCGCCGGCACCGGTCTGGCCGGCGGCGCGACCCCACTCGACGACGCCATCATGATCGTCACGACCAAGATGAACCGGGTGCTCGTCGGTCGATCCGGTCAATCGGCTGGCGTGGGTCGAGCCAGGGGTGCTCAACCTCGATCTCACCAGAGCGGTCACGCCCCACGGCCTGCACTTCGCTCCCGACCCGAGCAGTCAGCAGAGCTGCTCGATCGGCGGCAACGTTGCCAACAACTCCGGGGGCCCGCACTGCCTGGCCGACGGGGTGACCACGGCTCACGTGCTCGCGCTCGAGGTCGTGCTGCCCGACGGCGAGGTCGTGCTGCTCGGCGGCGAGACCCCGAGCCCGACGGCTACGACCTGCGCGGGGCGTTCGTCGGCAGCGAGGGGATGTGCGGCATCACCACCAAGGTGTGCGTGCGACTGACACAGAACCCGCCCGCCGTGCGCACCATGCTGATCGACTTCGCGACCGTCGAGGACGGGGCGCAGACCGTCAGCGCGATCATCGCCGCGGGCATGGTGCCCGCCGCGCTGGAGATGATGGACCAGCTCTGCACCTGGGCGGTCGAGGAGTACATCCACGCCGGGCTGCCGACCGACGCCGCGGCGATCCTGCTCGTCGAGGTCGCCGGATTGCCGAACGGCGTCGAGACCGACGTGCAGCGCATCGTCGAGATCGGCAAGGCCCACGGGGCCGGCTACCGTGCGCATCGCCCAGGACGAGGCCGAGCGGGCGTTGTTGTGGAAGGGCCGCAAGAACGCGTTCGGCGCCATCGCCCGGATCAAGCCCAACTACTACCTGCACGACACCGTCGTACCCCGGCGCCGGCTTCCCGAGGTGTTGCGGCAGGTGTACGAGATCGTGGAGCGTCATCAACTGCTGGTGATGAACGTGTTCCATGCCGGCGACGGCAACCTGCATCCGCTCCTGGTGTTCGACAAACGGGAGCCGGGCGTGATGGATCGGGTGCATGCCGCGGGCGAGGAGATCGTCCGCGTGTCCGTGGCCGCCGGCGGGGTGCTCTCCGGAGAGCACGGAATCGGACTGGAGAAGCGTGATTTCATGCCACTGATGTTCAACCCGGTCGACCTCGACGCGCAGGCACGGCTTCGTCGCTCGTTCGATGTGGTCGGCCTGGCCAACCCGAACAAGGTGCTGCCCTCGGCGGCGTCGTGCGGAGATCTCCAGCACGTGCCGGAGGGCGCGTGGATCTGACGGACTTCGCCGGCGACGTCGGCAGCACCGAGCCCGTCACGATCACCGGTCTGAGTACCCGCGGCGGTCCGGTGGCTGGCATCCGGGCCGTGCACCCACCGGCGGGGATCGAGTGGATCCAGCCGGACGAGATGACGATGCGGTGTGGCGCCGGCACGCCGGTCGACGTCGTCGATGCCGCGCTGGCCGAGTTCGGGCAGTGTGTGGCGTTGCCGCCGGGTGGCACTGTCGGGGGCGCGCTCTCGGTCGGCCACAGCGACATTCGCCGCCTGGGCTACGGCCCCGTCCGCGACGTGCTGCTGCAAGCCTGCTACGTGTCCGATCGTGGCGAGGTCGTGCAGGCGGGAGGACCAACGGTCAAGAACGTCAGCGGATTCGACCTGTGCCGATTGCTGGTCGGGGCGCGCGGCACGCTCGGGTTCATCGGCGATGTGATCATTCGCACCCGGCCGCGCCCCGTCCACTCACAATGGTTCACCACGGAGACCGATGATCCGTTCCCGACGTTCACTCGCCTCTATCGCCCGGCATCGGTGCTGTGGAACGGTTCGCGGCTGTGGGCGCTGCTCGAAGGACATCCCGACGACGTCGGTGCTCAAGCGGCCGGCAGCCTGCTGACGGCGTGTGAGGGTCCACCGGCGTTGCCGTCCGGGAGTCGTCGGGTGGTCTCGCCGGCCGAGGTCGGCTCGCTGACCGGCGACTTCGTGGCAGAGGTCGGCGTCGGCGTCGTTCACCACCTCGAGCCGCTGCCGGCCGACCATCCTCACGAGTCGTCGGTGACGAAGCTCACCCGACGGATCAAGGCCGAGTTCGACCCGAGCGGGCGGCTCAATCCCGGCGTCAGCCTCGGCTGAACTGCCCTTCGTCGCGGCGCCACCGGGCACGCTCGAGTCGGTCACTCGCTCGGCCCGTCGTGCCGCGACGTACTGGGGCCTCGGTGAACCGCAGCTGCTGCGCATGGGGATGAACGGCATCTTCACGACGGGCGACGGTGTGCTGCTCCGCGTCAGCAGACCCAGTGCGCCGCCCGCGGAAGCGATCGCGCTTGGGCACGTGCTCACTCGACTCGGTCTGCGTGTGCCCACCTATGTCCGCGACGAGGCCTTCGTCAGCGGTGACCACGCCGTCTTCGCCATCGCAGCGATCGAAGAGCACGGTTCGATCGATTGGCGCGAAGTCGGGGAGATGGTCGCGCTGCTGCACCGCATCGATCGCGTCGATGTGCCATCCGGGTATCCGGTGCCGTTCTGCGGCGACTTCCCGTGGTGGGATTTCCCCGCGCTGCTCGCCGAGACCGGTGACGATCTCGACGCTGCGTCGGGTCACGCCATCAATGCGGCGATCGAGCGCAGTCTGCCATTGCTCGATGCGCAGCGTTCCGAGGTCCCGGTGATCTGCCACGGGGACGTGCACCCGGGAAATGTCATCCAGACTGAGCGAGGGCCGGTGCTGCTGGACTGGGATCTGCTGTGCGCTGGGCCCCCCGCCTGGGATCATGCGCCGTTGATGACCTGGACGCAACGCTGGGGCGGGGAGTCCGGCATCTACGAGTTGTTCGCCGAGGGCGCCGGGCTCGTGCTGCGCGGCGACCCTCTCGCGGAGGCGATCGCCGAGCTTCGCCTGGTTGCCGCGACCCTGATGCGATTGCGCGCCGCGTGGTCGAACCCGGCCGCGGCAGAGGAGGCTGCGTTGCGATTGCGCTACTGGCGTGGCGAGCCTGGAGCTCCTGCCTGGCACGCGGAGTAGTCAGCGCGGTTGATCGACCGGGCAGTAGTAGCAGGCGCGGCCACCCAGCTCGACCTTCTGGATCGGGGCGCCACAGGACAGGCACAGATCGCGGTGATACACGTACGTCGTGTCGCCGCGCCGTGCCGTACCCGTCGACACGTCGAACAGATCTCGGTCGAGGGTGACGATGCGATCCTCGGCGACACCGCGCTCGAGCATCGTGACGATCGTCGCCCAGAGCCCGTCGAAGTCTTCGCGGGCGAGCAGGTTCCCCGGTCGTCTCGGGTTGATGCGGTTGGCGAACAGGGCCTCGGCCCGGTACACGTTGCCGAGGCCGCTGATCACCTTCTGATCGAGCAGCAACTGACCGATCGGGGCGACACGCCGAACGATGGCCTCGAACGCCTTCTGCGGTTCCGCATCGGGCCGCAACGGGTCCGGCCCGAGGCGCCGCACGATTCGATCGCGATCATCGGGCGTGCCGACAGCGCAGTCGGTCGGGCCGATCAGGTCGATCGTCGCCTTCGGGACGGTCAACCTCATTCGTACCGTCGGCGCATCCGCCGGCGGCTCGTCCCGGTACACGCGGAACCTGCCGAACAAGCCGAGGTGCACGTGGCCGACGAGCCCGTTGGCCCAGTGGTAGAACAGGTGCTTGCCATACGCCTCCAGTCGCCGGAGACGGACGCCGTCGACGAGTGTTGCCTCGACGGCAAAGCGGCCCTGCGGTGACGACACGGCGACGTGCTTGCCACGCAGGATCTTGGTGTGGTCGAGTGCGATTCTGTGAATGGTGTGACCCTCAGGCATGCTGACAGGACGCTACGGGTACGGTGGGAGCACTGTGAAACTTCACCTCGACGACAACGACTTGGCCACGTGCGTGAGCTGCGGGTTGTGCCTGCCGCATTGCCCGACCTTTCGTGTCACCGGTGAGGAGGCGCTGTCGCCGAGGGGCCGGATCTCGGCGATGCGCGCCGTGCACTTCGACGACGCCGCAGTCAGCGACGACTTCGTTCACTTCATGGAGACCTGCGTGCAGTGCCGCGGTTGCGAGCCGGCGTGTCCCAGCGGTGTGCCGTTCGGGCAGCTCATGGAGGGCACGCGCGGCACCTTGGCTGCCCAGAAGCGGATGACACCGTGGTGGCAGAAGCTGGGTATCGCGTGCTGGGCCACCATCGCCTCCTGCTCGCCGGCTCGACACTGCTGGCGGTCGCTCAACGGTTGCGGCTCGTCCCCAAACG
Source organism: Ilumatobacteraceae bacterium (assembly GCA_963805445.1). Classification (GTDB taxonomy): domain Bacteria; phylum Actinomycetota; class Acidimicrobiia; order Acidimicrobiales; family Ilumatobacteraceae; genus JAENVT01. The sequence goes on from CAWDUI010000024.1 coordinate 6,986, forward strand.
AATGGGACTGCCGAAGCTGGAGGTGCGCCGCGGTCCGGCGCCGCCGGCGACGGGCGACGAAGCATGGCTGTTCACCGGTTGTGTCATGGATGCGTGGCAACGCAACACCCACCGCAACACCGCCAAGGTGCTGACCGCGGTCGGCGTCACATATCGAGCACCGGGCGCCGGCGGAGCGTGCTGCGGCGCGCTGCACATCCACGCCGGGCTCACGGACGAGGCCAAGGGATTGGCCGGCAAGGTGATGAGCTCGATGCCAGGCGATGCGCCGATCGTGGTCAATTCTGCGGGATGCGGCGCTGCGCTGAAGGACTACGGACACCTGCTCGACACCGACGAGGCGCGAGCGTTCAGCGCGCGGGTGCGCGACGCCAGCGAGTTCGTGGCCCCGCTGATCGATCGGTTGCCGGTGCGGCACCGGCTCGGCCCGGTGACGGTGCAGGACCCGTGCCATCTGCGCCATGTGCAGCGAGCCCACCTCCCGGTGCGCACGGTGTTGGCGGCCGTCGCCGACGTGGTCGAGCTCGACGATGAGGGATTGTGCTGTGGCGCGGGTGGCGCGTACTCCACGTTGCAGCCCGAGCTCGCCGGGCAGATCCGCGAACGCAAGCTGGCAGCCATTCACCGAGCCGGGCCACAGGTCGTTGCCAGTGCCAACCCGGGGTGCGCCCTGCACCTCGCCGCTGCCGGGGTCGACGTGAAGCACCCCATGGATCTCGTTGCCGAGGCGTTGTGATGTCTGGTCGCTACGACGATCTGGTCGATCGTCTGCAACTCGTGGTCGACGAGCTCGATCAGGTCACGTTCGATCAGCTGCGCGAGGCGTCTGCCGAGGGCCGGGCCAGGCCGCCCGACGACAAGCGGTTGACCCAGGCACGCCGCGCCGTGGAGAAGGCCATCCATCTGCTCGGAGGCAACTCAGGCATCGACGAATGAGTTGACCGCGTCGATCAACTCACGTTGCGTTCCGCTGGAGTGCCCGGCGAAGGTGTACGCGATCCGAGCAAGATCGAGCTTGTCGTTCTCCCGCCGTTCCGGCTCGAACGGCGTCGCCCGGGCGATGCCACCGCTCTCGCAGAGCGGGCCGAATCGTTCGTTGAGCGAGGCGAGCTGCTCATCCGTCGGAGACTGCTTCATCCGCATCACCGCCAGGTGGCCGATGTACCGGATCGAGTCGTAGTTGCGATAGAACCCGAGCACCTCGTCGATGGCGGCCTGGCAGTCATCCGTGACCAGGTACAGGTCGGTGTCAGCCGGTGAGACCAGACCACGTTCGACCAGTTGGCGGCCGACGAAGTCGTGAAACGTCTCCCAGTACGGGTCGCCCGGCGTATCGAGCAGCACGATCGGCACCGGCAGACCCTTGCCGGTCTGGGTCAGTGTCAGCAGCTCCAGCGTCTCGTCGAGTGTGCCGAACCCGCCTGGCAGGCACACGAAGCCCTTGCTCTCTTTCACGAGCATCAGCTTGCGGGTGAAGAAGTACTTCATGCTGACGTACTTCACGTCCCCGGCGATCACCGGGTTGGCGCCCTGCTCGAACGGCAGCCTGATCGACACACCGATCGACATGTCGCGGCCCGCACCCTCCATGCCCGCCTGCATGATCCCCGGACCCGCACCGGTGACGACCATCCAACCGGCCTCGGCGAGGTGCTGGGCCACGGTGCGCGCTTGCATGTACAGCGGATCAGCCATTTGCGTGCGGGCGGAGCCGAAGATGGTCACCTTCGGCACGTTGCGGAACGGGGCGAACATCTTGAACGCCTCGCGCATCTCCTCGAGTGCAGCGCTGGCAATCTTCAGGTCGAGCAAGCTCGGCTTGTCTTCGAGCAGCGCGAACGCCGAACCCATCAGCTGCTCGGCCAGCCGGCGATTGCGGCCGAGCTCCATTCCGTCGAGCAGGTCGTCGAGAGGCGGTGTCGTCACGATCGGAGTTCGGCGGCCTTGGTCTCGAGGGCGCCGAGCAACTCGTCGAAGCTCTTCTGGAAGCTGGCGACGCCTTCGCGCTCGAGCTTGTCGGCGACGTCGTCGAGATCGATGCCGACCTCGCCCAGGCCCTTCCACGCGGCGATCGATTGATCGAGGTCGGCGTCCACGCGTCTGGCCAGTTTCCCGTGATCGGCGAACGCCTCGATCGTGGCGTCGGGCAGCGTGTTGACCGTGTCGGGGCCGATCAGTTCGTCGACGTACAGCGTGTCCGGGTACGCCGGGTTCTTGGTCGACGTGCTGGCCCACAGGGGGCGCTGGACGACGGCCCCCTTGGCGGCGAGCGCCTCCCAGCGATGGCCGCTGAAGGTCTTCTGGAACATCTGGTAGGCCAACTTGCCTTGGGCGACAGCGCCCTTGCCGCGGAGCTCGAGCGCTTCCGGTGATCCGATGGTGTCGAGGCGATGATCGATCTCGGTGTCGACCCGGCTGATGAAGAAGCTGGCCACGCTGGCGACGGCCGACAGGTTGGCCCCCGGCTGCCGGGCGTAGATCTCCAGCCCGCGGATGTAGGCCTCCATCACGCGCTGATAGCGGTCGAGGCTGAAGATCAACGTGACGTTGATGTTGCGACCTTCGGAGATCATGGTCTGAATGGCGCCCACCCCCTCGGCGGTCGCCGGGATCTTGACCATCAGGTTGGGACGGTGGATCCGCTCGTGCAGGTCGCGGGCCGCGGCTTCGGTCCCCGGGCCGTCGTGGGCCAAGCCGGGGTCGACTTCGACGCTGACATACCCGTCTGCGCCGTGGCTGTCGTGATACAGCGGAGCGAAGACCTCGAGGGCGCCATGGATGTCGGCGAGCACCATTGCCCAGTAGTCGTCGATGATCGGGTGATCGACCGCAGCCAACGTGCGGAACTGCTCGTCGTAGTCGGGAGAGCCCTGGATGGCCTTCTGGAAGATCGTCGGGTTGCTGGTGAGTCCGCGTATCCCTCGATCGACAAGGTGGCGAGTTGACCCGACGTGATGTAGCCACGCTTCAAGTTGTCGAGCCACGGGCTCTGTCCGAACTCGTGGTACAGGTGCGAGAGACGATCCATGATTACCCCTTTGCCTGGGCCAGACCGAGTGGCGGCTGCCACCACGTTGGCCACGTTGATTCCCAACTTGTCCATCACCACATTCCCGGGTGCGCTGGCTCCGAAACGGTCGATGCCGATGGATTCGTCCGCATACCGTTCCCAACCGAACGTCACTGCCGCCTCGACAGACAGCACGGGGAGGCCCGCCGGGAGCACGTCGTCTTGGTAGCTGGCGCTCTGCGTGGCGAAGCGGTCCCACGACGGCATGCTGACCACGTTGGCGCTCACACCGGACGCAGCGAGCTCCTCGGCGGCCTCGACGCAGAGCGACACCTCGCTGCCGGTGCCGACGATCACCACCTGGGGATGATCGGCCCGTCGAACCACCGCCGCCCCGGTCGCGACCGCCGAGCCGTCGGTACAGACCGTGACGGCCTGGCGGCTCAGCACGAGGGCCGTGGGGCCATGGTGGGCGACCGCTGCCTTCCACGCCTCGACCGTCTCGTTGGCATCAGCTGGGCGGATGACCTGAATGCCGGGGATCGCCCGCAAGGCGGCGAGTTGCTCGATCGGCTGATGGGTCGGGCCGTCTTCGCCGACCCCCACCGAGTCGTGCGTCCAGACGAACACCACCTTCGCACCGCTGAGCGCAGCGAGCCGGACGCGTGGGTCGCATGTAGTCGAAGAAGACGAAGAACGTGCCGCCGGCGGGCAGCACACCACCGTGCCGGGCCATGCCCACCATCGCGGCGCCCATGGCGTGCTCGCGGATGCCGTAGTACATCTGCCGACCGCCGGGATGCTCGAATGACTGGGCCTCTTGTCCCGTCAGCTTGGTGCCGGTGTTGCCCGTCAGGTCGGCGGCACCGGCGAACAAGCCCGGCACGCCCTCCAGCGATGCGTTGAAGGCTTTCTCGATGGCGACCCGCGTGGCGATCTTGTCGCCTTGAGCGAACGTTGGCAACGCGGACTCCCAGCCGGCGAGACCGGTTGCGCCCCAGCATGCGTCCCACACCGCTTCGTCGAGCGACGAGGCGACCTTGCGCTTCGACCACTGGTCGAACTCGGCTCCGCCGCGCTCGGCGCTGTAGGTGCGGTACGCGGTGACCAGGTCGGGAGGCGCCCAGAACGGCTCGTCGGGAATGCCCATCACTTCCTTGGTGCGCGAGACCTGCTCGGCCGTGAACGGGTTGCCGTGTGCTTCGTGGTGATCGATGAGATCCGGGCTGGGCGCGGCGATGTGACTGCGCAGGATCAGCAGCGACGGCTGATCGGTCACGGCCTTGGCGGCGAGCAGAGCGGCCTCGAGGCCGTCGCAGTCGTCGGCCATTTCGCCGAGATGAACGACGTTCCAGCCATACGCCTCGAAGCGCATGCCGACGTCGTCGCTGTAGGCAAGCGCCGTGTCGCCGTCGATCGTGATGTGATTGTCGTCGTAGATGCAGATCAGGTTGCCGAGGCGTTGGTGGCCGGCGAGCGATGCTGCCTCGTGGCTGATGCCTTCCTCGAAGCAACCGTCGCCGGCGATCACGAAGATGTGGTGGTTCATCACGTCGTCACCGAATTGCGTCCGGAGGCGCCGCTCGGCGATCGCCATGCCGACGGCGTTGCCGAAACCCTGGCCGAGCGGGCCGGTGGTGACCTCGATGCCCGGTCGTGAGCTCGGCCTCGGGATGACCAGGGGTCAGCGAGCCCCACTGACGGAAGGCCTTGATGTCGTCGAGCTCGAGGCCGTACCCGCACAGGTACAGCAGCGAATACTGCAGGATCGAGGCATGCCCGTTGGAGAGGATGAATCGGTCGCGGTCGGGCCAGTGGGGGTTGGCGGGATCGTGGCGCATGACTCGGCTGAAGAGCACATGCGCCAGTGGAGCCAACGCCATGGCGGTTCCCTGGTGGCCACTCTTGGCCCGCAGCGGCGCGTCCATGGCAAATCCGCGGATCAATGAGATCGCGGCGGCTTCTTGCTCAGGGGTCAGTGTCGTAGGCACGAAACCGACTGTACCCGGGTCAGGCCACCGGGGGCAGAAGGGTGAACGGCACGAGGTGCCACGGGCCCTTGTCGATGCGGCAATGGGCGAAGATCTGGCGGTACTCGGTGAACTCCAGCTCGCCTTTGACCAGTCGATACGTGAACTTTCCGGGATCGACGGTGAACGGGCTCACGTTGCGGGCGATCTGGTCGTCGTCCTCCGACATACCGGTGCGGAACACGACCTCGAACACTCCGCTGCCCGGTTCGGAGACCGTGCAGTAGATCAGCGCGACCAGGTGCGGCGACAACGTGACCGGCACTTCAGATGGCGCAGCCATCGAAAACATCGCACCGGTGAGATCGATCCGCGTCGACGGGCCTGGCGCCTGGCGCATCTCGAAGTTCTCGACGAACAGGGCTGACACGATCTGCATGTCGGCGAGAGTAGCTTCGCACCCCACGGGCCGCACCGCCGCGCTGCCAGGTTGGCGGCAACGCTTCGTCGTCTGCTACACAGCTGCCGTGTCACGCGGCGCACTCGAAGGAGGACAGCATGGGTCTGATGGACAGCTTGAAGGGAATGCTCGGGGGTAAGAAGGGCGCGGAGACGAAGGCGCAGGCACAGAAGGTGGCCCAGACGGTCGACGCCGAGGCTGAGAAACTGGCTGCCAAGGATGGAGTTCTCGGCGACATCGCCGAGAAGGCGCACGAGGTGCTCGACAAGATCGACGGCGACTAGACCTCGTCGCTGGGCGCGTCTCCCAGCGAACTCCCAGGAAGTACGGAGCCGGTCTCAAGGGTCGATCACGAGGATGAGTGTCAGTTCGACAACGACTCCTCGAAGGAGACACCGTGGACACGCTCCCCACCGTCAGCGGCAACTCGACCGGTCCGTCTCTCTGGGCGCCGCCGGCCCTCCCAGCTCCGTCCACTCCAGCTCCGTCACAGCTTATTCCAGCTCCGCGGCGGTGGCGGAGGATCGTTGTGACCTCGGCTGCACTGGCCGCACTGGTCGGAGGTGGCGCCGGCTACGTCGGCGCCACCCTCGCCGGGCATGTCTCGGCGACGCCCTCCGCGACCGCCGTCACGCCGCTGGCGTACACGGCCCCGATGATCGACGTGGCCGCCGTGATCAAGAAGGTCGAGCCGTCCGTCGTGACCATCAACACGCAGATCGCGGTCACTCAAGGCCGGCGTACCGTCAGCGGCGAAGCGGCGGGCACCGGAATCGTCCTGACGTCCGACGGTGAGATCCTCACGAACGCGCACGTTGTTGCGGATGCAACATCCATCACCGTCACGCTCGACGGCGAGACGACCGCCCGTCAGGCCGTGTTGATCGGAGCCAACACGACGAACGATGTCGCCCTGATCAAAGTCGTCGGTGCTTCCGGGCTCACTCCGGCGACCATCGGGAACTCCGACTCGGTCGCCGTCGGTGAGGACGTTGTCGCGATCGGCAACGCACTGGATCTCGATGGCGGTGTCAGCGTGACCCGCGGCATCATCTCCGCGCTCGATCGCTCGATCGAGGTTGAAGGCGGTCAGCTCACTGGCTTGATCCAGACCGATGCCGCAATCAGTAGCGGTAACTCGGGTGGTCCGCTGGTCAACTCGGCGGGTGAGGTGATCGGCATGAACTCCGCCGGGGCGACCAGCTCGAGCAGCGTGAACGCCGAGAACATCGGCTTCGCGATCTCTGCCAACCATGCCATGGAGATCGTTGCGCAGCTGCAGGCTGCAGCGTGATCCGTGACGCTGCGTTTGCGAATGATCCTCGGGCTGGTGCTCCTTGTGACGACCGGTCTGGCGATCTTCGGATTCTCGACGTACGGCCTCTATTCGCGCTCGCGATACGGCCAGCTCGACGGTCAGCTGCGCGACACCGTGCCGCTCGTGTCGCGAGACCTGTTCGAGGCGGGACACTTCGCGTTCGATGTGCCGCGGCCGGTGGCGGTAGCGGTGGTGGTGGCGGCGACGACCGCGGCCCCCGGGGTGTCGCGTTCGGGACCTACGCGGAGCTGCGGAGCGCGGAAGGTGTGTTGATCGACGACACCGCCCTGTCGAACAGCGGCTCGCAGGACGTGCCAGACCTGCCAGCGGTGATCAGCGATCCGGGCACCACCGACTCGATCTTCACGACCGGCTCGTCCGTTGGTACCACCGAGTGGCGGGTGCTGGTGCGTCGAACCGACAACCCAGGACCTCGTTATCTGGTCGTCGTGGCAGTTCCCACGCGCGAAGTCACCGACTCGCTCAATCGGCTGATCCTGATCGAATCGTCGGCAGCAGGCGGCCTGCTCGTCATCCTCGCCGCCGGGTCATGGTTCATCCTTCGCCGAGGGCTTCGACCGTTGGAAGACATGGCGACATCGACCAGGTCGATCTCGGCCGGAGGCTTGTCGCAACGCGTCGAGCCATGTGACGGGCGCACCGAAGTCGGCCAGCTGGGCCTGGCGTTGAACACCATGTTGGAAGAGTTGGAGTGCGCGTTCAGCGAGCGTGATGCAACCGAGCAGCGCTTGCGTCAGTTCCTGGCAGACGCGTCACACGAGCTGCGCACGCCCTTGACGTCGATCCTTGGCTTCGCCGAGTTGTTCGCGCTCGGGGCCGACAACCCCGACCTGGATCTCAGCGTGCTCCTGCGCCGCATCCAACAGGAATCTGCGCGGATGAAGGTGCTGGTGGACGACCTGCTGCTGCTGGCAAGGCTGGATCAACCGCGGGCCCCGGAGCGCGTCTCGGTGGACCTGTCCGTCCTTGCCGCCGACGCGTGCAGCGATGCCCGCGCGATTGCTTTCGACCGGGCGATCTCGTTGGACGCTCCCGACCCGGTCGTCATCGCCTGCGACCGCGATCATCTTCGCCAGGCGTTGGCCAACCTGGTGACGAATGCGGTGCGCCACACACCGGCCGGCGGCCCGATCGACGTGAGCGCTCGACTCGAGGATCGCACGGCCGTCGTCAGTGTGCGCGATCATGGCAGCGGTCTCGACGCGGCGAGCCTCGCACACGCCTTCGATCGCTTCTGGCGGGCCGACGCGGCTCGTGCCGGCGCAGGCTCGGGCCTCGGCCTCGCGATCGTCGAAGGCATCGCCGCGCGAGCACGGCGGCACCGTGACGGCGGAGAACCCGCCAGACGGCGGCGCGCGGTTCACCCTGCGGCTGCCGATCGGTGATCGCCGGACGGCTGCGGCATTCTGAGCGAACTCCCAGCCTCACCCGAGCGAGGGCCCAGGTCCGGATCAGATCATCGAGGCATGGCGCACACTGTCTCTCGAACCGAACCGACCGACGAATGTCTCCTCGTGTACGACCCGCACGTCGGTCACCCGACGGCAACGGTCGAGATCGTGATTCCGGTCTACAACGAGGCGGCGGGCCTCGAGCGGTCCATCAGACGCCTGCACGAGTACCTCACCGCGCAGTTCCCGCTGTCGTGGACGATCACCATCGCCGACAATGCCTCGACCGACCGCACGTGGCCCATTGCCTGCCGGTTGGCGATGCTGTTCGACGGGGTGCGCGCTGTCCACCTGGGAGTGAAGGGTCGCGGTCGTGCGCTTCGTGCGGTGTGGTCTCGCTCGGAGTCACCGGTCGTGGCCTACATGGACGTCGACCTGTCGACCGATCTCGCCGCACTGCTGCCGCTGGTCGCTCCGCTGATCTCCGGCCACAGCGACCTGGCGATCGGCACGCGGCTGGCGCCGACGGCACGTGTGGCCCGCGGCCCGAAGCGCGAAGCGATCTCACGGTCGTACAACCTGCTGCTGCGAGCCACGTTGCAGGCCGGGTTCTCCGACGCGCAGTGCGGGTTCAAGGCTGCCCGCACCGAGGCAGTGCAACAGCTGCTGCCGCTGGTCGAGGATCAGGGTTGGTTCTTCGACACCGAGCTGCTTGTGCTCGCCGAGCACAACGGTCTGCGCATTCACGAGGTTCCGGTCGACTGGGTCGACGACCCCGACAGCCGAGTGCACGTGGTGTCGACGGCGAAGACGGATCTCCTCGGGATGTGGCGCTTGATGCGCAGCTTCGTCCGCAACAGCGGCTCGTTGCCTCCCGGCGCGCTGCCCCCGGCCCCTGGGCGGCGGCCGTTGTCGGAGCAACTGGTTCGCTTCGGATCCATCGGCTTGGTCTCGACGGCGGTCTTCGCGCTCGGCTTCGCGCTGCTGGCCGGACCGATCGGTCGTGCGCCGGCCGCGATCATGGCGCTCGCCGTGTGCAGCGTCGTCAACACCGCGGCCAATCGTCGCCTCACCTTCTCGCTGTCGGGCCGCACGCACCGCCTCCGACACTTCACCCGCGGCCTCGCCGTGTCGCTGCTCCCACTGACGGCGATGCTCGTTGCCCTGGTCGCGTTGGCGGTGAGTGGCATCACCTCGACCTTGCCCACACTTGCGGCGCTGACCGCGGTCAACCTCTCGACCGGCGTGGTGCGGTTCGTCCTGCTGCAGAAGTGGGTGTTCCGGAGCCGAGCATGATCAACGTCCGGCGCCTGCTCCGCTACGCAACGGTGTCGGTCGTCGCCACGGGTGTCAGCCAAGTGGTGCTGGCGACGCTGATCGCGACGCGGACGACCGCGGCCGCCGAGGCCAACATCATCGCCACGATGGTGGGGACCGTGCCCTCGTTCGAGCTCAACCGCCGGTGGGTCTGGGGCAAGCAAGGGCGACGTTCGATGACCGCCGAGATCGTTCCGTTCGCGGCCATCTCGGCAACCGGCCTGGTGGTGTCGACGCTGGCGGTCGCGATCGCCGCAAGGTGGGCCGACAACGCGGGGCTCGGCACCACACCGCGGACCCTCACCGTGGAACTCGCCAACCTCATGGCCTTCGGAGTGGTCTGGATCGCCCAGTTCGTCCTGCTCGACAAGGTCCTGTTTCGGACTCGCCGAATTCTCAGAGAATTCGCCGGAGCCACTGAGGGCGCACTGAGGTTCGAAGACGAACGTGACGGGCATGAACACGACGACCTTTGCCCCGCCTTCCAGTCAGACGATCGACCTCGACGACGCGCTGTGCCAACCAGCCGGGACATCGGAATCACCGCCCGGTGATGGGCCAACCGCCCCGCCGTGGCCGCGCCGGCTGATCCGCGGCAACGAGGCTGACGCCGTGTGGGTCCGCCCCGGTCTGATCGGCCTGCTGGTCGCCACGGGGCTGCTGTACATGTGGGGCCTCGGAGCATCGGGGTGGGCGAACAGCTTCTACTCCGCCGCCGTTCAGGCGGGAACGAAGAGTTGGAAGGCGTTCTTCTTCGGGTCATCCGATTCGTCGAACTTCATCACCGTGGACAAGCCGCCCGCGGCGCTCTGGGTGATGGAGATCTCGGCGCGAATCTTCGGCGTCAACTCGTGGAGCATCCTGGTGCCGCAGGCGCTCGAAGGCGTTGCCGCGGTCGGCCTGCTCTACGCAACGGTTCGCCGCTGGTTCAGTGCCGGCGCCGGATTGATCGCGGGCGCGATCATGGCGCTGACCCCGGTCGCTGTGCTGATGTTCCGCTTCAACAACCCTGACGCGTTGCTGGTCATGCTCCTCGTCGCCGCGGCATACGCCCTCACCAGAGCGCTCGAGAACGGCAGCACGAGATGGTTGCTGTTCGCCTCGGGCCTGATCGGTTTCGGGTTCCTGGCCAAGATGCTGCAGGCCTTCGTGGTCGTACCCGGCTTTGCGTTGGTCTATCTGTTGGCTGCGCCGCCCCGCCTGCGCAAGCGCGTCGGTCAGCTGGCGCTGGCCGGCGTGACGATGTTTGCGGCCGCCGGTTGGTGGGTCGCGGCTGTCGAGCTCTCACCGAAGTCGTGGCGGCCCTATGTCGGCGGTTCGACCAACAACAGCGTGCTCAACTTGATCTTCGGCTACAACGGTCTCGGCCGGGTCACCGGCAACGAGACCGGCAGCGTCACCGGCGGAGGAGGCAATGCAACGGGGGCGAGCATGTGGGGCCCGACCGGCTGGTCGCGCATGTTCAACAGCGAGTTCGGTGGACAGGCCTCGTGGTTGATCCCCGCCGCGCTGATCCTCGGCGTGGCCGGTCTCGTTGCCACCCGACGCCGGTCGCGCACGGACCGCAACCGTGCTGCACTCATCCTGTGGGGTTCGTGGCTCGTCGTGACGGCGGTGGTGTTCAGCCTGAGTCAGGGCATCATCCATCCGTACTACACGGTGGCGTTGGCGCCGGCGATCGGGGCACTGGTTGGCATCGGTGGGCACGTGCTGTGGCAGCGACGCAGTTCGATCGTGGCTCGCTCGGTGCTGGCGGCCGCCGTGCTGACATCGTCGGTCTGGGCTGACGTGCTGTTGAGCCGGTCGCCGAACTGGAACCCGTGGCTGCGCGCCGTCGTGGTGGTCGCCGGCGCCGTTGCCGCCATCGCCCTGCTACTTGGCCGCGTCCTCGGCAAGTGGACGGCGACGGTGGCCATCAGTGGCGCGCTCGGTGGCCGGTCTTGCCGGACCTTTGGCCTACAGCGTGCAAACGGCAGCCGCGAACCACGCCGGTGCACTCCCGACGGCGGGTCCTGCCGTGGCCGGAGCGATGGGTGGCCCGGGAGGCGGGCGCGGGTTCGGGCCCGGCGGTCTGCCCGGTCCGGGGGGCTCGCAGCGCACCTTCAACGGGCAACCCCCCATTGGGGCGGCCCCCGGTGGACCACCAGG
>CAWDUI010000025.1:0-28756 GCA_963805445.1 Ilumatobacteraceae bacterium
ACCTCGATGGTTTGGGTGACAGCCCATCACGACCGGACACCGCCGAGAACGATTCGTACCCGACCGGAGCCGCCCAAGACGTAGCAGTGACGCCATCGACATGTTGACTGCCCAAGGACATCGAACACGTTTCGATGGTCGGTCTGTGCTCGGGCTCTGTGCTGCGCCTTCGACGCCGCCGTGCGCCGGAAGGTCGAGCGCATCATGGCCATCAACCCACGGTTGGACAAGCCGTTCCACGACCGTTTGCATCGGACGGTGCGCGCGCGGGGGTCAGACCAACCGGCTCCTCGCCGTTCCGTTGAGCAAGACGCCGCTGTTTCGCTTCCTGCATCGCATTCCCGCGCCGGTCTGGTGGGTCCTGTCGATGCTGCACCTGGCTCCCAGACCCACGTTGGCGGTCGAACGCGCCGTGGCCCGGGGTACCGCCGTGTCATTTGTCTTCGGACCGGACGAGTGGGGCCTGAAGGCTATGCAGCGGCGCTCACCGCGCCAGTGGGCGCAGCTCGAAGCCAACCCCAACGTCGACGTCACCATCGCCGCCGCGCTGGACCACAGCATGTTTACCGCGGAAGGACGGCGTGAGGCGGAAGCCGTTCTGCGCCGCCTGCTGGCAGCAGCTACCCCTACCCCGGACATCCCCACCCACTCGTCCCCGGAGGTCAGCTCTCGATGACAGAACGAATCGCAATCATCGGCCTCGGCTACGTCGGGCTTCCATCGCCCTGAAGCGCAGCGGGCGCCGGATTCGACGTGGTCGGAGTCGAGGTCGACCCCACTCGCTTCCGGTCACTCGTCGACGCGGCCGCAGCTACGTCGAAGACATCGCCGACAACCTCCTCAGCCAAGCGTTCGAGTCGGCACGCTTCCATGTCGTGCAGGCCATCGCCGAGATCGACACGTTCGACGTCGCCGTGATCACGGTGCCGACGCCGCTGCGCGACGGTGCGCCCGACCTGGCGTACATCGAGAACGCCGCCAAGGAACTTGGCGCCGTACCTGCGGCCCGGCAACTGCGTCATCCTCGAGTCGACGACCTACCCCGGCACGACCGAGAGATCTGTCGTGCCGACTGCTGGAGGGGGTCGGGTCTCGCGTCGGAGTCGACTTCCAGCTCGGCTACAGCCCGGAGCGCATCGACCCGGGCAACGCGACCTGGACGGCGTCGCGAACACCCCGAAGATCGTGTCGGGCATCGACGACGCCTCGCTCGACGGGTCGACGGCGTTCTACGACCGGCATCGTCGACACGACGGTGCCGGTCCGCGGCCGCGCGAGGCCGAGCTGACCAAGCTGCTGGAGAACACCTTCCGCCACGTCAACATCGCGCTGGTCAACGAGCTGGCGATGTTCGCCCACGAGCTCGGGATCGACGTCTGGGAGGTCATCGACGCCGCGGCGACCAAGCCGTTCGGCTTCATGACAGTTCACCCCCGGCCCGGGCGTCGGCGGCCACTGCCTGCCGATCGACCCGTGCTACCTGTCGTGGCAGGTGAGCAGCAGCTCGGCCAGACGTTCCGGTTCGTCGAGCTCGCCAACGACGTCAACGAGCACATGCCCGACTACGTCGTGCCCGCGTCGCCGGCAGCTCAACGATCGAGCGCAAGGCGGTCAACGGGAGTCGCGATGCTGCTGCTCGGCCTGGCCTACAAGAAGAACTCCGGCGACGCTCGCGAGTCGCCCGCCGCTCGCCGTCGCCGAGCTGCTTGTCGGCGCTGGGGGCCGAGCTGCGGATCGTCGATCCGCTGGTCGAGGCCGGCTCGATCGCTGTCGGCACGCGCGTCGAGCTCGACGCCGCGACGAACTCGACGCCGCCGACGCGGTGGTCGTGCTCACCGATCACGACGACTTCGACTGAGGAACTGGTCGTCGCGAATGGGCGCTGGTCTTCGACACCCGCAACCGGCTCGAAGGGCGATCATGTCCAGCGTCTTGATCCAATTCAGTTCTACCGGTCCCTCACGGGCCCGTTCTCGGGATGTTCCCAGCCTGATCCGCTTTGCGGCAGAGCGTCCCGAAACGCTGCGACTCGAGGACGGCGTCTACTGCTTCGACCGGGACTTCGGGCGACGCCGGTCAACTTCGTGGTCGGTCGCTGCGCTATACGCCTCATGGTGCTGCTCGGCCTCACGCGCTGTCGAGCAGGCCGGCACTCGCTGCCGGCGTGGATCTGAACGAACTGGCCGACCTGGTCCATGGCGAACGTGCACGAGTTGTCGACCAGGCGACCTCGGGCTGGTGCTCTGGATGCTCGACATGCGGCGGGGGAAGCCGAACTTGCTGCGCTGCGTCACGACCTCGTCACGCTCGGACGACCGAACCCGACGCTCTGGCAGCCGCTCGAAGGGATGGAGATCGCGTTGGCTAGCAGCTCGGAGCGGTCGAGGCGCTGACGAGATGTCCGACGCCGCGTGCAATGTTTGGACGAACGCTCGCGCCGAGGTGCGCACGGCCGGCGTGCCGGCAGACACCGCTCGTGCACCACCGGGGACACGGTCGAGGGCGCGGCTGCTCCCCAACTTCGCCACCCAGATCTACGCGCTGCTCGCCCTCGCCGAGACGTCCCGGCGTGATCTGCGACTCGACCGCCCTGAGTCGAAGCCATCGCAACTGCGCCGAACGCCTCATCGTCCTTGCGTCGACGGCCTGATGGCGGCTGGCCGTGGCTGTACCACGCCGAGCGCGGCGTCGTCGCCGAGCCTACGAGATGTACTCCGTCCACCAGGACGCCATGGCGCCGATGGCCTACTTCGCGCTCGCCGAAGTCACAGGTGACGATCGTTACGCTCGGCTCGGCGCCGACGGGCCTGCCGTGGTGCTTCGGGCAGCAACGAACTCGGCGTCGACTTCTACGACGCTCACCAAGCGTTTCGCGCACCGGGCGATCCGGCGACGGGGTCTGGGCGGACCGGGCCGAGCTGTGGGCCAACAGCGCTGCTCACACTGGTCGGTGTGTCGAGCTGGCGCGTCCATGGTCGGCGCATCGAAGTGAACACCACATGCCGCCCCTACCACCTCGGCTGGATCCTCGAGGCGTGGGCGGCCGAGAGCACCATCGGCTCCCACCTCGGAGTGTGAGCTCGTGACCGACGTCGCCGACGGTGCGCCGTCCGTCTGTTCGGCGTTGACGTCGACGCGCCTCGACATGGACGAGACAGTTGACCGCATCATGGCGTTGATCGAGCAGCGGTGCCCGTCCAGCACGTGGTGGTCAACGCCGCCAAGGTCGTCATGCTTTCGAGACGACGAGCGACGTTGCGCGATGTCATCCGCGCCTGCCCTGTTGTCAATGCCGACGGGCAGTCGGTCGTCGTGGGCCAGCCGGCTGCTGCGGACGGCCCCTGCCGGAACGGGTGGCCGGCATCGACCTGTTCGTGCGGCTGGTCGAACGGCGGCGGAGGACGGGCGCAGTCGTCTACTTCCTCGGCGCGCGCGACGAGGTGCTCCGCGAGATGGTGAGCAGTGTTCCAGCAGCCGCTATCCGGACCTGCGCGTTGCCGGGTACCGCAACGGCTACTGGGACGACGATGCCGAGGTGGTCGACGCAGGTCCGCGCCGCCGCAGCCCGACTTCTTGTTCCTCGCCATCCCGAGCCCGCGCAAGGAGTTCTGGCTCAGCCGAGCACCTTGCGGCGCTCGGTGTGCCGTTCGTGATGGGTGTGGGCGGATCGTTCGACGTCATCGCGGGTAAGGTCGGACGAGCGCCGAGGTGGGTGCAGCGGATCGGGCTGCGAGTGGGCTGTCCGGCTCGGTCAGGAGCCGCGTCGGATGTGGAAGCGATACCTCGTCGGCAACACGTGCGTTCATTCGGCTCACGATCCGCGAACTGCGTGGAGGAGCCGATGAGAGCGCGTCAGCGGTCGTGATCGCGGGTGCGCGACCGAACTTCATGAAGGTCGCGCCGCTGCTGCGCGCGCTGCGGTGCGGCGCGGCGTCGAGCGCGCTCGCTCGTGCACACCGGCCAGCACTACGACGCGGCGATGTCGGACTCGCTTCTTCGACGACCTCGGCATCCCCGAGCCCGACGTCAACCTCGGTGTCGGCTCGGCAGTCCACGCCGTGCAGACCGCGCGGGTGATGATCGGCGTTCGAAGCGTGGCTCGAGGCCAACACCGCGTCGACGCCGTGGTCGTCGTCGGCGACGTCAACTCGACCTCGCCTGCACCCTCGTCGCCGCCAAGCGCGGCATCCCGGTCGCTCACGTCGAGGCCGGCCTGCGCTCGTTCGACCGGACGATGCCCGAGGAGATCAACCGCATCGTCGACCGATGCGCTCGCCGACCTGGCTGTTCACGCCGTCGGCGGACGCCGACGACAACCTGCTCGCCGAGGGCGTCGACCGAGTCGCGCATCCATATGGTCGGCAACATCATGGTGGACAGCCTGCTGCAACCTCGATCGGGCGAGCTCGGAGCGTGCCCGTCGGTCAGCTCGACCTGCGGCCGAGCGGCTACGGCGCTCGTCACGCTGCACCGGCCCGCGCTCGTCGACGACGCGCGAGCGTCTCGCACGGCTCCTCGGCGCGCTCGCCGAGATCGCGCACGACCTGCCGCTGGTGTTCCCCGTCCACCCGCGACACGCGAGCCGCATCGAACCGCCGGGCTCGCATGTGACCGGCGTCCGACGTGATCGAGCCGCTCGGCTACCTCGACTTCCTGGCGCTGCAGGCGCGCGCCGCGCTCGTGCTCACCGACTCGGCGGCAGTTCAGGAGGAGACGACCGTGCTGGGCGTGCCGTGCCTGACGCTGCGCGAGAACACCGAGCGGCCGATCACCGTGACTCGCGGCACCAACACCTTGGTCGGTTTCGATCTGGATCTGCTGCGCTCGGCGGTCAGCAACGCATTGGCTCGCGGGCGGGCAGTACCGGCGTCGATACCTGGCTGGGACGGCAATGCGGCGGAACGCATCGTCGACGTGCTGGTCGCCGGAGCACCACGCGTCGACTGGATACCGCCGATCACCACTCACGCCGCCAGCGACGCCTACCGCACGTCGTTCTGCGAAACCGCCTGAGCATGGCCATCCCATCAGCTGTCGCAAAGGGCATCGGGGTCATCATCGTCACGTTCAACAGCTCGGCACACATCGACCAGCTGACCAACTCCCTCGATGACGCCCTCGGTTCGGCACCCCACCACGTGGTCGTCGTCGACAACGCCTCTGCCGACGACTCGGTGGCACTGGCGCGTGCCAAGGGACTCGAGGTCATCGAGATGGGTCGCAACGCCGGCTATTCGGCCGGGATCAACGCCGGGCTCAAGGTGCTCACCGAGGCGAGCGCCGTGCTGATCCTCAATCCCGATGTCATCCTCGGACATGAAGCCGTTGCGGAGATGTACGCAGCCCTGGCCGATCCAACCATCGGTGTCGTCGTGCCCCAGAACGCGTCAGTACTCGGGTGCGCTGTCGCACAACCAGCGCCGTGACCCGACACTGACGCGCGCCCTCGGATCGGCGGTGCTCGGGGCCGAGCGCGCTGAGCCGATGGCCAACCTTGTCGGAGACCGTTGCAGACACCGCCCACTACGTCGAGCCTCGCGACGTCGACTGGGGTGTCGGTGCTGTGCTGATGATCAGCCGAGCGTGCATCGACAAGGTGGGATCGTGGGACGAGTCGTTCTTCTTGTACTCCGAGGAGACCGACTACTGCCAACGTGTCCGCCGCAATGAGCTACGCGTGCGGTATGTGCCCACCGCCGTTGTCTTCCACGAAGGTGGTGGCGGGGTCGGAGACTCCCGTCTCCGAAGCATGATGTCCGTCAACAAGGTTCGCCTCTACGGGCGACAGCACAGCCGCCCGGCGACGTTCGCCTTCCTCGCCGCATCGTTTCTTTACGAGGGCACTCGGGCCATCGGCGGCAGCGCGGCGGCGCGTGCCGCTGCCGTGGCGCTGGTGCGGCCGTCCCGACGACCGCCGGAGCTCAACAGTTGCGACTCGTTCTTACCGTCCTAGCGGTCGCCGTTCTGATCCCGGGTTGCCTGACCGCAGCTCATTTGGGAGCAATGGCGCTGGCATCGATTTCTCTTTCGCGCTGAGCCGCGTCGCGGCGACGCGCCACCGTGAGCTTCCTCGTCGTCATTCCGGCCCACAACGAAGAGTTGCTGCTCGGACGAACGCTCGAGGCGATCAATGCCAGCAAGCGACCGATCGATCGAGTGCTGGTGGTCGACGACAGAAGCACCGATCACACTTCGGACATCGCTCGTTCGCACGGTGCGGAGGTGCTGCGGAGAGAGCCCGGCGACGAGCCAGGTCGCGCCGCAGCGCCGTCAGGCCGCTATCCGACATTCGCGAACCCTCAATTGGGACGCGATGGTGATGATCGACGCGGACTCT
Organism: Ilumatobacteraceae bacterium; assembly: GCA_963805445.1. Classification (GTDB taxonomy): domain Bacteria; phylum Actinomycetota; class Acidimicrobiia; order Acidimicrobiales; family Ilumatobacteraceae; genus JAENVT01. The sequence goes on from CAWDUI010000025.1 coordinate 6,338, forward strand.
GTGGTGAGTCCCGGGTTCTTCGACGAATGCGAGCAGGCGATGAGCGGCGGGGCGCTCGCCCTGCAGGCACGTAGCGAGGCGGCAGCTGGGCACCGCCTCGTTGATCAAGCCGCCCTGGCCAGCTTCGCGATACAGGGTGTGACGTTGCCACGCGGTCGCGAGGTAATGGGGCTACCGGTTCGGCTCGCGGCACCGGCATGGTGCTGCGCCGCGACCTGCTGGAACGGCTCGACTTCCGGGCAAAAGCATCCGAGGACCTGCAGGTCTCGCTCGACCTCGTGCAAGAAGGTGTGCGCACGCGCCACATCGAGCGTGCCCGGATGCGGTCGGCCAACGCCGACTCGTGGCGAGTTGCTTCGCAACAGAAGCAACGATACGAAGCGGGGCGGATGGCTGCGGCGAAGGAGTTCGTTCCCAAGTTGTTGCGATGTCGCGGACGGGCGGGATTCGAGGCCGCGTGGGTTTCTGGTGTCACCCCCGTTTGCCTCGGCCGCCGCGCTGCTCGTGGTTGGGACCTGCCTCGCGCTCGTCGCTCGAAGCGCGGTTGCGACGTGGGTCGGCGTTGGCGCGCTCGCCGCCTTGCTGTTCGCCTTCTTCGTGGGTGCCGTGCAAGCCCGAGTCGGCTGGCGGGTGGTTGCCGCTCTGGCGGCGGCACCGTTCTTCGTCTGCTGGAAGGTGTTGATCCAGCTGAAGGCGATACTCGGGCTGCGCGGCGGTCTGAGGGAGTTCGGGCCCACCGACAGGCAGTCGACGCCGTCAAGCCACGACGGCGACCACTGACTTCACGAGTCCGGCCAGTCGGTCGTAGATGATCTCTGACTGCGGGAAGTAGTGGCGCATCGCCGTGACGTCGAGCAGTTCCACGCTCAACTGCGCGGCGATGGACGAGGTCATGTCCTCGTGCCGAGTGTGCACCAATGGCCAGTGCAAGCCGAGCAACGCACGCGCACGCAGTGGCAAGAACTGCATGAACGGACACACCCAGTGTGGCTCTATGGGAAAGTAGCGATACGGGGTCTGGATCCAATGGCGATCGGCGAGGGCAGCCACGTTGGCGGCAAACGCGGTGCGGCGGTCGTGACCGCCGACGTGCTCGATGACAGAGTTGGAGTAGGCGACGTCATAGCGGACGCCCTGGTGCCGGAGGGCCGGATCGGTGGCGTCGGCGACCTCGACGGTTATCCAGTCGGGGACCGCATCGGGACGTGACTGGAGGTTCATCACATGCACTGACCTTGGCTGCACCGGTGCGCGCAACCAGTAGTCGACCGTGCCGCCGAGATCGACCACTGTCATTGCCTCGATGCCGGGGAAGTGGGCCTGGAACCTTCGCCATCGGTGACTCCGGGCGCGACCTCCCAACGAGCGGGGACCGTCGACGAAGGCATTTCGCAACTTATGTGACGGCATGGGCGCCGACGCTAACCGTCCGCTGTTGCGGCAGTGAGCGAGATGGTGCCCCCACCATTGTCGAAGACGTTGGAGCTCCACTCGAGGTGCGCCGGGAGCGAGTTGGGGGCGAGGACTCCCCAGATCCCTCCGTGTTCGCTGTACCGACGGACGATCACGTTGTCGGTCACCGACACGCTGCCACCGAAGGTGAAGGGGGGCTTTTCGCTCGAGGTAGATCACACGTCCCCCTCCTCCGAGTACGTTGCGTTGGATCACGACGGTGCCAGTGACGTTGCCGATCTCGGCCCAGATCCCGAGGGCCGAGTTCGAGACGTAGCTGGTGACCTTGCGGTCATCACCGTACGAGGGCACCAAGACGGTGTTGTCGCGGATGGTCACGTTCCTCCCGCGCCGACTTGGACGCCGTCGACGTGGTCCTCGGGGTTCCAGCCAGGCGTCTCCTCCAGGTAGCTGTCGACAACTTCGAGATCAGCGTCTGCAGCCGAGTTGTTGAACTCGACACCGGCGTTGCCGAATCTGGTGAACCGCGAGCGCCGTACGATCAGATCCGCGTAGTCGGCCTGAACTCCGCGTTGATGCAACTGTCCGCCATCGAAGTCGCTCTGCTCGAGGATCAGTAGATGGTTCTCCTGTGCCTGTTGGACCATCGCGCTGGTGTTCGAGACCGCGCCCTCCGTGTGGAACCTGCTGTTGCGGAAGATCGCACATGGCACGTCGACGTAGATGTAGCCACCGGACTGCCCGAAGTCGATGTCAAAGCCGTCGTACACGTCGCACTGCTGTCCGTTCACGGACTCCTTCTCGCCTCTTGTCTCGGAGAGTCGGAACGACCCTGACCACGCCGTCAGCTTCGTCGCCGGCGAGACTCCGGCGCCGGTCGGCGGAGTCGTGGTAGGGCCCACCACGCCCGCCTCGGTCGAATCGTGGCCGGCGGCACTGCCCGAGCACGCCGTCAGGAAGCCCGCCAGCATCAAGAGCCATCGGCCAGTACCCGCCACGCCGCAAGTCTGGCACCGATCGGGCGCCGCGGCACCGCGCTATGGATACATCGTGAGCGCGTCGTTGAGGCTGAGGGCGGCGCCGCCGCTCCATGTGTTGCCGAACCACGTCAACTGGGCGGGCAGACCGAGAGGAGCCAGGGGACCCCAGATTCCCCCTTTCGGTCCGAACCGCTGGTCGAAGACGTTGTTGAGGATCGACACCGGTCCCCGCCATGCGTAGGGCGCCTTCTGTTCGATGTAGATGACCCGGCCACCGCCGGCGAGGAGGTTGCCTTCGACCGTGACAGTCCCCGTGACGTCACCCAGTTCTGCCCACAAGCCGAGTGCCGAGTTGGACACGTAGCTCGTGTCGCCCGGCGTTCCTCCGAATGGCTGGACCAGGACCGTGTTGTGTCGAATCGTGACGTTCTTGGCGGCACCGATTTGGATGCCATCCACGTGGTCGGCCTGCGGCCAACCGCCTGTTTCGCTGAAGTAGCTGTCGAGGACGGTCAGCGACGCCGTGCCCGATCGGTTGTTCATCTCGATGCCCGCCTCGCCGAACCTGGTGAACTTGGAGGACGTCACCACCATGTCGGCACGGTCGCCCTGCAGACCGCGTGCTGGTGAGCCGGCCCGCCGTCGAACTCGCACCAGTCGCAGCCGATGTAGCTGTTGCCGGCAGCTTGCTGCACCATCGCGCTGGAGTTGGAGACAACACCGGAGGTGACGAACCGGCTGTGGCGGAACACGACACACGGCGAGTCCACATGCAGATAGGAACCGCCTGACAATGACACGAGGTAGCCGTCGAAGACCTGGCACGTCATGCCGTTGATGGTCTCCGTCGGTGCCGGGTTCGAGCTTGTGCTCAGCGGCCCGCTCCACATTTTCAGGTTCGCGTTGGGAGCCAATCCAGTGCTCTCGGCGGTTGGAAAAAACGGCCCCAGTCGGACGGCCAGCCGAGACGCCGATGCACCACCGACGTTGATGGTGGTGATGGTTGCGACTCGTGCCTCGGTACGTTCTGCCACCATCATCACGATGAGCATGAGAGCCAGCAGAGGCGCAAGTAATCGCAGAAGGCGACCAGATACATCTCGGCGATGTCGAAACATGAGAACTCCAGGGGGCTGCCGGCACAAGACCGGCCTACCGCAGGGTAACCCTGGGCCCGGTCGCTTCGTAAGGCAATCGTCACAATACCGGAAAGGGTGGCGAGATCGCAGTCTGGCTGAATCGTGCGCCGAGGTTGTCGGTAAGCTGACATGGCCCGCACCGGCGGGGCATCGCCATCCACCCTTGACACGAACGGGCTGACAAACGTGAATCAGTCTTCCGCTGCACAGCGGGCGCCAACGTCGACGGGGAGGCACTCGAGCGCTCGCCAGCCGCCACTCGCGCTCTGCGCTGCGGTGCTCACTGCGGTGGCAACGATGTGCTTGGTGTCAGCGTTGAAGGGCAACAACGGGTTCCACGAGTACACGTACTACTTCTACGACAACGGTGATGCGGGCCATCCAGGCCTGATGAATGCTGTGGCGACGTTGGCGTTCCTGGTTATTGCGACCATCAGTGCTCTCCTCGCCCTCACACTCAGGCGATCGCCGTGGCTGGTCAATGCGATCTTGTTCGTCGTGATCGCCCTCGACTACCTCGTCCGCGCCCACAACAGATTTTCCGGGGGCGATGCCGGCGCTCGCCTCGCGTACCTCATCGTCGTGGTCTACGTGCTGCGCCGCATTTGGCGGGTGCGCGCCTCGAGCGTCACGCTGGCACTGCTGGCCGGCGGCTTCGTCTGCTTCATGCTCAGCGATCTCTTCGATCTGCTGAGCCACGATCCCTACGGTCGAGGTTCCGTACTCGAGGAGTCGACGGGATGCCTTGGCGCCTGGTGCTTCGCCCTGGCGATCTTCGGCTTCGCCCAGACATCACTGCGGGCCGCCGAACCGACCTCTCCTCTGACCGAATCGGCCACGGCCACCACGCCGACGCGGAGGCCGCGTTCCACGTGAGCGCACCGGGGCACCGTGAGTACTCCGCCGTGGCCAGCAGGTGCACGGCCGAGCGTTGAGCCGTGGGCGCGTCGTCTCGACGCGCGGTGCTCGATCGAACTCCTCTCGGGTCGACGGTCGTTCCCGAGGCTGACCTAGAGTTCGGCTCTCACCTCGTTCGACGACCGGAGGCACGCATGGCACTGATCACTCAGACGATGACCGACGAGCAACGCAAGTCGGTGGCCATCGAATACCTGAAGGCGTTCGACAATGGCGGGGTCACCTCGACCGGTGGAAGCATCCTGGATCTGTTCGCCGACGACGCCCAGGTCTACTTCCCGAAGTGGGGCCTGGCCAATGGCAAAGACGAGATCGGCAAGCTGTTCGGCGACGTCGGCGCCACCCTGAAGGGCATCACCCACCACTACTCCCACTTCAACTGGATCTTCTCCGGCAGCGACACCCTCGTCGCCGAGGGCACCAGCCACGGCGAGCACCAGGACGGTCCGTGGCGGGCGGGCGTGCCCGAATCCGGGGCCGGTCGATGGTGCGACGTGTTCGAGATCCGCGATTGGAAGATTCAGCGCGTCTTCATCTACCTCGATCCCGACTACGCCGGAAAGGACACCGCCCGTTATCCCTGGCTGAGCTAGGTCCGCGACCGGTCGGGCGCGCGGCGCGTCGTTTGTTCGCGCTCGCTGACGGGTACTGGTCTGGTTGCGGAGCTGAGCTCCAGCCGAACCAGGAGGGCCAGCGTGCCACAGGAACCAATTCTCGAACCGGGCGCCGTCGATCCGATCTACGTCGCGCCCGCCACCCCGCCGCTCGATCCGGCGGCGGCGTACGAGCCGACGGGGTCATCCCCCAGGTGCCCTACCAGGCGGCGGTTTCTCCGGCCGTCGTGCCCGTCGCTACCGGCCCGAGCTACGTGGACGACCGCCGGCAGGCGTGGCCGTACATCGTCGCCGTGCTCGCGCTGGTCGTGGGCGGCATGATCGGCTTCCTGATCGGCGACGGTCGTCACCCCGACACCGCGACCCCCACTGCCGCCACGCAGCCACTCGGTTCGACGGTCGACTCGACCGCGATCTCCGCTGCGGATCTGCAGAACCAGGTCGACCTCCTCACCGCCGCGCAGGCGCAAGCGGCGAAAGACCTTGCGGACGCGAAGCTGCGCTGACACAGGCGCAGGCGGAGCGCGACGCTCTCGCCGCACAGGTTGGCACCGCCGGCGGAGCGACCACCGGCCTGCAGGCCGATCTCGATGCGAGCAAGGCACGGGTCACCCAGTTGGAGGCCGATCTCGGCGCCGCCAACGCCTCGCTCACCCAGACCCAAGCGTCGCTCAAGACCGTGCAGGGGCAGTTGGACACGGCGAATTCGACCTTGACCGCATTGCATCCCACACTGCTGGCGAACTACGTGAACGGTGACATCTCCAAGGTTCGCGACGATGCCCAAGCCAACGGGTGGAAATTGGTCGAGGATCCGGACAGATCGTCGACGGCCGCGGTCGACACCGTCCTCGAACAGACCCCGGCACCGAACACGACCGTGGTGGCCGGCTCGGTGATCATCGTGAGGTTCAAGAGCGTCTGACACCGGTCCAGACAACAGATCAATTCAGTGGAAGTGTGCAGGCTCGAAGCGCACAGATCGCCCCGAACCTGCACACTTCGCCGCCGATACGACCCAGTTCTAGGGGACAGATGACCCTGTCATGCCGATGTGGCCGGACGTACCTTGATGACGCGTGAAAGGAGAACGGGATGAAGGCGCTCGTTGTGTACGAATCGATGTTCGGGAACACCCGGCATGTCGCCGAGGCGATTGCCGAAGGAGTGAGCTCGTCGGTCCCGACCGAGACTCTGCTGGCCCGCGATGCCGGCGATGATGACCTCGAGGGCGTGGGGCTCGTGGTGGTCGGCGGGCCGACACACGCATGGGGGCTCAGCAGCAGCCGCAGCCGCGAAGGCGCCCTCGCCGATGCTTCCAAGCATCCGGATCATCTGCTCGAAATCAAGCCCTTGGGGCCGGGTGTCCGCGAGTGGCTGCATGATCTCGATCGTCACCACGGCTGCTATGCCGCTGCATTCGATACTCGCTTCGACAAGCCGACACTGCTCACCGGGTCTGCAGCGCGAAAGATCCAACACCGGCTGCACCGTGCGGGCCTCTCCACGCTGGCCGAGCCACACAGCTTCGTGGTGACGGGCATGGCCGGTCCGCTGGCACTCGGCGAGATCGAACGAGCCGCGCAATGGGGCCAAGAGTTGGGTCGCGCGGACGCCAAGATGACGGCAACCGGGGTGAAGCCCGCGAAGATTGCGAGATGACATCGGCCGACCCGGGCACGCCCTCGGCATACCCAAGCCAGTGGGAGTCCGACGTGGTGCTGACCGACGGCGGCACCGCACACATCCGCCCCATTCGCCCGGACGACGTCGAGCAGTTGCGTGCCCTGCACGGGCGGCTGTCGCCACAGTCGATCTACTTCCGATTCTTCTCGCCGATCCCCAAGGTCCCCGAAGCCCAACTGCACCGACTGGCAGAGGTCGACTACCGCGAACGGTTCGCGCTGGTCGCCGAGCTCGACGGGCAGGTCGTCGCGGTCGTGCGCTACGACAGCAGCAAGAGTGAGCCGACGGCCGCCGAGGTCGCGTTCGTCGTCGAAGACGACCACCAGCGGCGCGGCTTGGCGACCGTGATGCTCGAACACCTCGCCGCCGTCGCCCGGAGCAACGGCATCGAGCGCTTCGACGCCGAGACATTGCCCGACAACCGGGCGATGATGGACGTCTTCCGCCATGCCGGTTTCGACGTCACCAGCCACTTCGATGCCGGTGTCATCGACGTCAGCTTCCCCCTGGCGCCGTCCGGCGTGCTCGACGAGCACATCGAGGAACGCGAACGGCGAGCCGTCGTCGCCTCGATCAACCGCATCCTGCGCCCCAGCTCGATCGCCGTCATCGGCGCCAGTCGCACTCCGGGCACCATCGGGTACGAGCTGGTGCACAACCTCGTGCGCAGCGGGTTCACCGGCGCGGTGCTGCCCGTCAACCCTCACGGCGAGTCGATCAGCGGCATCCACTCCTATGCAAGCGTCGGCGACACACCGACCCCTCCCGACATGGCGATCATCGCCGTACCCGCCGGCGCCGTTGCCGAGGTGATCGCCGAGTGTGGCGCCGCCCACGTGGGTGGCGTCGTGATCATCAGCGCGGGTTTCGCCGAGCTCGGCGCCGATGGCGCGCCGTCGAGGCCACGATCGTCACGACCGCTCGGCGATACGGGATGCGCGTCATCGGGCCGAACTGCATGGGCCTGGCCAACACCGACCCATCGATCCGGATGAATGCCACGTTCGCGCCCGTCGACCCGATCGCCGGGAACGTCGCGTTCATGACTCAATCGGGCGCGCTCGGCATCTCGTTGATCGACGAGAGCGCTCGGCGCGGGATCGGCATCTCCAGCTTCGTTTCGGTCGGCAACAAGGCAGACATCTCCGGCAACGACCTGTTGCAGTACTGGGAGGGCGACGAATCGACACCGTGATCGCGTTGTACCTCGAGTCGTTCGGGAACCCTCGCAAGTTCGTCCGGATCGCCTCGCGCGTCGCCAGATCGAAGCCGATCGTCGCGGTCAAGTCCGGCCGCAGCCCGGCGGGCGTGCGCGGCGCCCGGTCGCAACCAGCGGCGCTCGCCACCTCCGACGACGTCGCCGAGATGGTGCTGTCACGCGCCGGCGTGACACGAGTGGAGACACTGGAGGAGCTGTTCGACACGACGCAGGCGTTCTCCAGCCAACCGGCGCCGCTGGGGCGTCGCCTGGCGATCGTCGGCAATGCAGTGGGCCCGGCCATCCTGGCGGCCGACGCGGCGGACGCGGACGGTCTGGTGGTGCCGCCGCTCAGCGAGGCGACCCAGGCCCGACTGGCCGGCTTCCTCCCGCCGACCGCGGCCACCGGCAATCCGGTCGACATCGTCGCCGCCGACTCGCCGGCGGCGTTCGAGCTGGCACTGTGCGCTGTGCTCGACGACCCGGAGATCGACGCCGTGCTGGCCATCTACGTCCCACCGCTGCCCGATCGCGATCGGTCGATGGTCGATGCCATCGCCAAGGCTGCAGCGAGCCGGCCTGACAAGACGATGCTGGCCACCGTGCTGGCCGGCAACGAGACCGTCGAGCTCGACGGGGTCAAGGTGCCGACCTATCGGTTCCCCGAATCCGCGGTTCGAGCGCTTGCGCACATGGCCCGTCGCAGCGAGTGGCTGCGCACCAACGACACGACCGTGCCCGAGCCACTGATCGACGCGAGCGAAGCCCGGGCGATCGCGTGCGACTTCCTGCGGCGCACACCCGAGGGCGGCTGGCTCGATCTTGCCTCGGCGGCCGCACTGGCAGCCGCCGCTGGTGTGCCGGTGGTGGAGACCGCGATCGTCGACGACGTCGATGCTGCGGCGGCCGCCGCGACCCGACTGGGCTTTCCGGTGGCCTTGAAAGGTGTCGGAGACTCGATCCTCCACAAGACCGAGGCCGGCGCGGTCAAGCTCGGTCTCCCCGACGAGCAAGCGGTCGTCGCGGCCGGCTCTGCAATGCGGGCGCTGCTCGGGGCGCAGCTCGAAGGCTTCGCCGTGCAGACGATGGCACCGGCAGGGATCGAGCTGCTGGCAGGCATTGCCACCGACTCTGCGTTCGGGCCGCTCGTGATCTTCGGCGCGGGCGGGACCGCGTCAGAACTGCTCGACGATCGCGTCGTGCGCCCCGCGCCGTTGAGCGCAGGCGATCCCGCACGGATGATCGGCGGTTTGCGGATCTCCCCGCTGCTCCACGGCTACCGTGGCACTCCGGTGATCGATCACGCCCCACTCGAAGCACTGCTGCTGCGTCTCGGCCAGCTGGCCGATGCCGTGCCGGAGATCGTCGCGATCGACCTCAACCCGATCATCGCCACGCATGATGGGTTCAAGGTCGTCGATCTGCGGGTTCGGGCCATGCCCACGGTGTCTCACCCGGAGCTCTCGGTACGGAGGTTGCGATGAACGCACTGGCCCATTCGACGACCGACTCGATCATCGTGGGTGTCGACACGTCGCCCGAATCGATCGCCGCACTTCGGTGGGCGGCCCGGCTCGCCACGCAGCAGGGCCTCCCCCTCGTTGCGGTGCACGCCGAGGGCCTCCTCGAGGAGGGATCGTACGTTCCGCACGTCAACGTGACCGAGCTGGTCAGCGAGACCCTTTCCGGGTTGGACCCGTCGCTGACGGTCACATCGCTGATCGAGCCGGGGCCGCCGACCGACACGTTGTTGCGAGTGGCACGTCGAGTGGGGGCGGGCCACATCGTCGTCGGCCACCGCGGAGTCGGCGACACGGGCGCCGACATCGGTTCGACCGCGCTCGCGCTGGTCAGCCGGTCGAGCATCCCGGTCACCGTCGTACGAAACGACCAGCCGGAACGTTGATCTCGAGCCCGGCTTTCGGGATCAGGTCCGCGCCCCCAACGGCGAGACTTCGCGCTCCTCGAGACGAGCCCGCAGGAACTTCAACACCTTGATGTGCTTCTTCGTATCTGCGATCACCAGATCGACCAACATCCCCCACAGGGTCGACGTGCGCACGTCGCGGATCTCATGACGCAACCTGCGGGTCTCGACGAGATCGGCCTCCTCGAACGTCAACAGCCTCTCGACCATCTCGATCGTCTCGGGCGGAACCGGACGGAAGTCGACGTGCGGGATACCGTCGGGAGCGTCGCGCAGCTCGGCCAGCGCCTTGATCGTCTCGATCCACTCCTCGAACAACCGGTGATGCCGAGCCTCGTCCTCGCCGATCAGCTCGGCAACGAAGCGGACGTAGGGATGCTCGTCGTTGGCCAACGCCTCGTAGAGGTCGATGACTTCCTTCTCGGACTCGACGTGGGCGTTGAGGTGATCGATCAGGGCGCGGTCGCATTCGCTGAGATCATGTGGAACTCGGCTAGAGGTCATTCCCGAAGTGTCGACGATTGCCGGAGGAGCCGACAGAGCCCTTCGAGGTACCTCGCCCGGGTACTTCGACCCTGTCTCGCGGGGTCCCGGTGCGGCAGGATCTTCCAATGAGCGACGTGAGCGCAGCGGGCCTGGCCCGCCAGGCGAGCAGGGCTCTGGCTTGCCTCGACCTGACGAGCCTGAACCTCGACGACACACCGGAGCGCATCGATGCGCTCTGTGATCGCGCCCTGTCTCCTGCCCCCGGTATCGAGGTCCATCCCGCTGCTGTCTGCATCTACCCACGATTCGTGGCGCAGGCCAGCGCCCGCGTGCGGGCGAGTGGCATCGCCGTGGCCGCCGTCGCCAACTTCCCGCTGGGCACCGCCCCACTCGGCGAGGTGGTCGACGAGGTCGAACAGGCCCTGGCCGACGGGGCCGACGAGATCGACGTCGTCTTCGCCTTCCGCGCCTTTCTGGACGGCGACCCGGACGCTGGAGCCGCGCTGGTGACCGCGGTGAGTGCCGCGTGTCGCAGCCAGGCGCGCCCGGCCAAGCTGAAGGTGATCCTCGAGACGGGCGTGCTGCACGACGTTGCGACGATCAAGGCCGCGGCCGCCGTCGCCGTGGCGAACGGGGCCGACTTCTTGAAGACCTCCACCGGCAAGCTCGAGCCGGCGGCGACGCCCGAGGCAGCCCGAGCACTGCTGGAAGTGATCGACGAGGCCCGGCGCACCGGCCGATCGATCGGCTTGAAGGTCGCCGGCGGAGTGAAGACTGTCGCCGAAGCCGCCGGCTACCTGGAGATGGCCGATCGACACCTTCGACCGAACGGTGCCGAGCCGGCCAACTTCCGGTTCGGGGCCAGCGGATTGCTCAACGACATCGTGCGAGTGCTCGGCGGGGTCCACGAAGCTCAACTGTCATCGGAGTACTGATGGGTTCCGACCAACCCGTGTTCCTGCCGCAGGAGGTCATCCGCGCCAAGCGCGACGGCAGGCGGCTGACCGATGCCGAGATCACCCGGTTCGTCGCCGGGCTCACCGACGGGAGCGTGGGGGACGGCCAGGCTGCTGCCCTGGCGATGGCCATCTACTTCCAAGGGATGGATACCGCCGAGCGTGTCGCCCTCACCACGGCCATGTCTCGATCCGGCTCCACCATGACGTGGGACCGTGCCGACCTGCACGGGCCGGTGGTCGACAAGCACTCGACGGGCGGGGTCGGCGACAAGGTCAGCCTGATGCTTGCACCGTTGGTCGCGGCGTGCGGCGCACATGTGCCGATGATCTCGGGACGAGGGCTGGGGCACACCGGCGGAACGTTCGACAAGCTGGAGAGCATCCCTGGATATGCCACGCGGCCGGACAACGACCTGTTCCACAAGGTCGTCGCCGAAGTCGGTTGTGCAATCATCGGTCAAACCACCGACCTGGCGCCCGCCGATGGCCGGCTCTACGCCATCCGCGACGTCACCGCGACCGTGGAGTCGATCCCGCTGATCACGGCGTCGATCCTGGCGAAGAAGTTGGCCGCCGGCCTCGACGGCCTGGTGATGGACGTCAAGTTCGGGAACGGCGCCTTCATGTCCGAGCTCGGCGATGCCGAGGAGCTGGCCCGCAGCATCGTCGACGTGGCCGGCGATGCCGGGCTCAAGACGACGGCACTGCTCACCGACATGAACCAGGTGTTGGGGCGCACGGCCGGCAACGCGCTCGAAGTGCGCGAGACGATCGACTGGCTGACCGGGGCGGGCGACGAGCCCCGCCTGACCGAGGTGGTGCTGGCCCTCGGGGCCGAGATGCTGCTGCTCGTCGGGCTCGCCGCCGACCTCGACGCGGCGACCGCGACGTTGGTTGCAGCGCGGGCAGAGGGTCACGCGGCCGAGCGCTTCCAACGAATGGTCGCTGCCCTCGGCGGCCCCAACGACCTGATGGAACGTCCCGACGAGTATCTACCCGACGCTGCGGTCACGAAGCAGGTGGAGCCGGCTCGCAGCGGCTACGTGCAGGCGATCGACACGCGCGCCGTTGGCCTGGCCGTCGTCGCGCTCGGCGGCGGGCGCATGCGGGTCAACGACCCGATCGACCACGCCGTCGGCCTCGGCGACGTAGCGGGGGTGGGCGAATTCGTCGACCACGACCGACCGCTCGCCATCGTGCACGCCCGAACCGAATCGGAAGCGTCGATCGCCGCTGACGCAGTGCGGACGGCCTGTTCGATCGATGATTCACAGCCGGCCGTCGGCCCGGTCGTCGCCACGCGGATCACGGTGTGACGTGAACCGGCTCGAGTTCTACGACCGCCAGTCGGCAGGCGTGGTACTCGGCATCCAACTGGCCAAGATCAACCTGCTGAAGCCGGTCGTGCTGGCGCTGCCACGCGGTGGCGTGCCCGTAGCCGCGAAGGTTGCCGAAGCCCTCCGTGCGCCGCTCGACGTGATCTTGGTGCGCAAGCTGGGTGTGCCGTCTCGGCCGGAGTTGGCGATGGGAGCCCTCGGAGAGGACCAGGTCGTTGTGCTGAACCACGACGTGCTTCGCCGTGCTCATGTGAGCAGCGACGAGTTGCAAGAGGTGGAGGCCCGAGAACGGGCGGAGCTCAACCGGAGGATCCAGTGGCTACGCACCGTGCGGCCACGCGAGTCACTGGTGGGGCGCTCGGCGATCATCGTCGACGATGGGATCGCCACCGGGGCCACCACCCGCGCCGCCATCCGCGTCGCACGCGCCCAGGGAGCGCGCGACGTCACGGTGGCGGCACCAGTCGCACCGCACGATGTCGTCGAGATGCTCAACGACGTCGCCGACCGCGTCGTGTGTCTTGCCGAACCCGACCCGTTCTGGGCAGTCGGCAGCTGGTATCGCCACTTCGAGGCGGTCACCGACGACGAAGTCGTGAATCTGGTCAGCGCCGCATACACCGGCTCGGACCTTGCGTCTGCGCACCAAAATCCATATCGGTGACCTTCTCGGGACATTCGGCCGTGGGACAGCATTTCCTCGCCCCGAAACTGGGACGGTGAACACCAAGCGTCTGGAGACACCCGATGCAGCGGGCGAGGACGACGGCCTGTCGAGCGATGCCTTCCTGTCGATGGTGCTCGACCGGACGACCGACGGGATCATGCTCACCGACAGCCGTGGTGTGATCGTGTACGCCAACCAGCCCCTGCTCCAGATGTTCGGATACGACGACACCGCGTTGCTCGGTCAACCCATCGAGATCCTCCTGCCGGAGTCCCTGCGCAAGCGGCATCGCCAGCAGGTCCAAGGATTCGTCGCCGCTCCGCGGCCGCGCCCGATGGGTCGTGACGATCTCGATCTCGAAGGTCGCCGGTCCGACGGCTCGGTGTTCGCGATCGATGTGCAGTTGAACGCCATGTCGGAATCCCCGCTCGTCGTCGCCACGATCCGAGACATGACGGCCCAGCGACAGGCGTCGGTCGACCAGGCGATCGCCAAGATCGATCTCAACCACGCGACGACGCAGGCCTCGCGGCTCGGGATCGCACTCGATCTGGTGATCCAACGGCTCTTCGCGCTCGGCCTCTCGATCACGGCCGGCGCTTCCGACGAGCAGATGCTCTCCGAGCGGCTGGCGGCCGCCGTCCACGGCATCGACCAGATCATCGACACCATTCAGGAGACTCGCCAGACTGTTGGTCCCTGACCAGCAGGACATCCGGCCCGCAACTGCCGACCGAGGACGATGTTCGCTGAAGTCATGATCACCGCCACCGGAGTCAACTTCAACACCCTTCGCGAGCTGGCCGGATGGGAAGCGCCTGTCCTGCTCAGCGTGTACGTGCCCGTGGATTTCTCGCAACCGCACGGCGCCGAGTCCGTGACCAAAGCCCTGCGACTCGCCGCGAAAGAGGCCACCACGAAGCTGACGAACGATCACGCCGTCAGCTCCGGAGACACCGCGGCGTTCGTGGCCCCACTGCTGGATGAGATGCTGGCCGACCACCTGCCACACGCCGCACGGGGCCTGGCGATCTTCGTGTCACCCGAGCGCGTGGTGCAACTCATCCTCCCGGTCGACGTGGATCCCGCTGTCGAGATCGGCGCTCGAGCCGATCTCCTCCAACTGTTGCCGGCGGCTGTCGACGACCAGGTGTACTTCACGCTGACGATCGGCAAGAAGGGTGCCCAGCTCTTTCGAGGGAGCCGATTCGAGTTCCACCCCGTTGCCGTTCCCGACATGCCGGGCTCGATCGACGACGCGTTGTGGTTCATCCGCCGTGAGTCGGTCATGAGCCGCAACGGCTCGGGTGCGCTGCATGGCGCAGGCGATGGGGAGGACCTGCACAAGGACGATGTGCGTCAGTACATCCACCTCATCGACAAGGCCATCACCCCCGTGCTCCACGGTGCCGTGGCGCCGCTGATCGTGGTCGGCGTCGAGTACGAAGCGGCGATGTTCATCAAGCAGTCGCACTATCGAAACACCGCCGACGTCGCCATCGCCGGCAGCCCCGACTCGATGTCGGCCGACGAGTTGCACCGGCGCTCGTGGGAGTTCGTCCAATCGCTGCCGCCGGCCGGCTCGGGCGCGCTCGAGCGACTGCGCGAGCTGATCGGAACCGGCAAGACGGCGACTGATCCCAACGAGGTCGTCGCCGCCGGTCACACCGGCTCGGTTGGCGAACTGCTGGTTGCCCGATCCGAGACGCAGATCGGTGAGAACTCGCCGGGAGCGACTGCAGACCGGATTGCCGTCGTGGCCGCGGTGAACGACGCGCTTCTGCATCGGGCCCGCATCCACCTGGTTGGCGACGACACGCTCCCCGCCGGAGTGCGGTTTGCGGCGGTGTTGCGGTACTGAGATGGCGCCCCGGGCAGGCGACCGCTCACATCCGCAGGACCTTGGTCCTTGGTAACTCGTCCGATTTGTGTTCCCATAGGGGGATGGACGAAGTTCCCCAGAAGGTGACCGTGTTCCTCCTCGACGATCACGAGCTGGTTCGCGAAGGTGTTCGGCAGCTGCTCGAGGCCGACGGCACGATCGAGGTCGTGGGCGAAGCCGGCACGTGTGCCGATGCCGTGACCAGAATCCGAGCCACCAGGCCACAGGTCGCGGTGCTCGATGTGCAGCTTCCCGACGGCAGCGGTGTCGAGGTCTGCCGTGATGTGCGCAGCGTTCGTCCCGATCTGGTGTGCTTGATGTTGACGTCGTTCTCCGACGAAGAAGCACTGTTCCAGTCGGTGATGGCGGGCGCCGCGGGCTACGTCCTCAAGCAGATCCGTGGCAACGATCTCGTCTCTGCCGTTCACCGTGTGGCGCGTGGTGAATCGCTGATCGACCCTGCGGTCACCGGGCAGCTACTCGAGCGGCTCCGCAACCCGCACCAGGACCAGGACCCGAGGTTGTCGGCACTGACCGATCTCGAGCGAACGATCCTCGACTACGTGGCCGAAGGCCTCACCAACCGCCAGATCGCCAACAAGGTGAACCGCGCCGAGAAGACGGTCAAGAACTACATGTCGTCGATCCTGATGAAGCTGGGCATGACCCGCCGTACCGAGGCCGCCGTGTTCGCCGTCAGGGCCAAGACCGAGCACTGACCGGCGTCGTCACCCGGCGGGGATCGACCGTGGCACCGACCAGCGCACCTCGGTCCCGCGAGGCGCGGCCTCGGCGAACGTTGCCTCGCCACCGAGCCGAGACGCCCGTTCGCTGATGTTGCGCAGACCGAGGCCGCCGGAGTTCTCCGCTGTCGGTGCAATCCCCACTCCGTCGTCGGAGACGACCAGCGTGACCGTCTCGGCGCTCACATCGAGCGACACGTCGGTCCGGCTCGCCTCGGCGTGCTTGGCAACGTTCATCAGGGCCTCGCGCAACACCGTCAACAGCTCGGAGCAGAGCTCGTTCGGGACATTGCCGAGGATGCCGCTGAGACGCAACGTCGGCCGGTGACCCAGCAGCCGGGACGCCTCGTTGATGCTGGCACTCAACGCCACCGCCAATCCGCTGTCGAGTTGCGATGGGCGTTGCAACGTGAAGATCACCCCGCGGATCTCTCGGATGGCCTCGTCGATCTCGTCGACCACGGCCGAAACCCGGTCGGTGGTATCGGGCCGACCGGTCGAGGCCTGCAGGTGCAGGCCGGCCGCGAACAGCCGCTGGATCACGCTGTCGTGCAACTCGCGGGCGATGCGATCGCGGTCGTCCAGCACATCGAGGCGGGCTTTGGCCTGCAGCAGTTGTGCAGAGGTCTCGACTCGTTCCGTCACGTCGCGCACCGTTGCGACCGTCGCTGAAACCTCGCCGCTGAGCGGGCTGAGGGCAATCTCCACCGGCACCTCACTGCCGGACCGGTGCAGTGCAGTCAGCAACAGCCCACCGCCCATCGGCCTGGCCCTCGGGTTCGCGGTGTACGTCGCCCGGTCGGTGCGGTGCCTCGTATGCAGCCGCTCGGGAACCAGCGCCTCGATGGGCTGGCCGATCAATTCGGCCGGCGGCCACCCGAGGATGTCGACGCTGTGCGCGTTGCAGTACAGGATCACACCGTTGTCGCCGACAACGACCACCATCTCCGGGATGCTCTCGAAGAGCGCCCAAGGATTCATCGACCCAGTGTCCACGCCGGCAGTTTTACATACTTGCGCCCTCGGCCGGCTGTGTGAGCTGGGAACCAGCGTAGGACCCGAGCTGGTGACGCAAATCGCGGAAGCCAGGAGTGCGAACCACCGCCACGGGGCACAGGGCCCGGTGCAACGTCGCACGGCTGACCGAACCGAGCAGCAGCGATCGCAACCCGCCGCGACCACGGGACCCGACGACGATCAGATCAGCGTCTCGCGCCTCGGTCAGCAGCGCTGCGGCCGGCGCGTCTTCGCAGACCTTCGGGTTGATGTGCACGGACCCATCGGTCAGCCGCGGCCCCAACGACTCCACGCTCGTTCGCAGCTCTTTGATGGCCGCCATCTCGAAGGGTTTGCGGATCTCGCGGGGCGAGGAGCGTGACACGTCGTAGGGATACTCCCATGCGTGTACCACGGTCAGTTCGGCACCGCTTGCCAGCGCTTCGGAGTAAGCCCAGTCGAGCGCCGCCAACGATTCGGGCGAGCCGTCGACGCCCACCACGATGTTCCTGAACGGTTCGCCAGACGGGCGTCCTGCAGGAACGACGATGACCGGCACATGGGCGCGATGTGTGAGTCCGTCCGCTACCGAGCCGACCATGCCGTTCAGCAATCCGGTCCGTCCCGTCGCCCCGACGACGATCTCATCATCCTCCGCCGCAGACTCGACAAGGCCGACCACTGCGGAGGACAGCAGAGTGGCCCCCTCCATTTCGACGTGCGGGTCAATGGCGGCGGCAGCATCCATCGCCGTGCGGACATCGGCCTCGGCTTCCTCCTTCAGCACATCGATGTCGACGGAGCTCGGGTACACGGCGCCATCGAGACCGCCGTACGTCGGCGCGGTGTAACAGGCGATGACTCGGATGCCGACGTGGCGGCGGCGAGCTTCGTATGCAGCCCACCGCAGAGCTTCGAACGACGAATCGGATCCATCGATTCCAACAATGATCTTCGTGGACATACCGCGATTGTCAGCCCGAACGACGAGACGCGACAGGGGACAAGGTCCTCGTGTTGTTCCCCGTGGTCCTGCTCACGTCGAGGCGATGTCGATCACCAGCCTCGGTGGGTCATCGAGCGTGGTCACCTCGAACGGGCGCTGCTGATCGACGCCGATGGCCCATGTGGTGACGCTCTCGTAGTTGCCGAGCATCACGAGCTCGTCGATGTGCGCCACGTTGGTCGGGGTGATGCGGGTCGGGCCGTGGTAGCCGTCGCCGTCCATGTTGGTCATCCACGATTCGACGGTCACGACGATGAACGCCGCGCCGGCGACATCGACCGGCTCGCCGCGGGGATCGTCGGTCAACGGACCGGGTTCGTAGCCCACGTGCCAGCCCGGGAAGGTGCCGGTTCCCTGGAGCTCGAGGACGAATCGGTCGCTGCATGCGCGAGTGCCGGTGCGAACGTCGGCTCCGACCAGGCCCGACAGCTGCCCGGGAAAGCCGTCCGACATGACGTCGGTCTCGGTCAACGCGGGGCACGCGATGGTCGTGGCCATGACGGTCGTCGACGTCGTCGGCGACGCGGATGTGGTGGACGGAGCATTCGTGACCGTTGCAGGTGCCGAACCGGCGTTGGTCGTCGTGCTCGACGATCCGGTGTCGCCACAGCCGCTGGCGATGACGGCAAGCACGCCGCCCACAGCGATGGCGGCCCATCGTCGTGCTGGCCGTGATCGTCGACGAATGCTCATGGCAGATGGAAACGACCGATCACGGGCGGCTACTGGCCGATCCGCATCTTCATCCACGGGGCTGAGTTGTGGAAGTTGGCGAGTGCGCTTCCCGGGGCGCAGATCGTGTCGCACGCTGCGGCGATCTCTGCGCTGATCGTCATCTCCATCACCGGCAGCAGATGCTCCAACTGGTCGACAGTGCGCGGGCCGATGAGCGGAGCGACGACTGCCGGCTGGTGCATCAGCCAGGCAATCGCCAGCCGTGCGGGATCGAGCCCAGAGTCCCGCGCCAATCGCACGAACTGGTTACCGGCCGCCACCGCGCCCTGGCTGACGCGGTCGGCGTAGATCCCGCCGCGAATGCTGGCCCGTGAACCCTCCGGACGGATGTCGTCGTCGGCGTATCGGCCGGCAAGCACGCCCATCGCCAGCGGCGACCACGGCAGCAGACCGAGCCCGTACTTCAGGGCCATCGGCACGAGCTCGTTCTCCACTCGCCGATCCAGCAGGTTGTACGGCGGCTGATCGGTGACAAAGGGGACGAGCCCACGCAACTCGGCCACCAGCACACCCTCCAACACCTTCCAGGCGGGCGCGGTGGAACTGCCGATGTAACAGACCTTGCCCTGACGGACGAGGTCGGTGAGGGCACTCAGCGTCTCGTCGATCGGCACGTCGAAGTCGGGTCGGTGCAACTGGTACAGGTCGATGCGGTCGGTCTGCAGGCGGCGCAACGATTGTTCGCAGGCGCGCATGATGTGCAGCCGTGAGTTGCCCCGATCATTGGGTCCCGGGCCGGTCGGGTAGTGCACCTTGGTGGCAATCAGCGCTTCGTCGCGCCGCCCGCTCTCGGCCAGGACCCGACCGATCACCCTCTCGGCCTCACCGGCGCCGTAGCTGTTGGAGGTATCGATCAGATTGATGCCGGCATCGAGAGCGCTGATGATCATGCGGCTCGACTCGTCCTCGGGGGTTGGGTTCAAGATGTTGTCGGTGCCGAGCGCGAGGGGTGACACCATCGCCCCTGTGTGACCGAGCCGTCGATACTCCACGGTCACCTCGCTCCGTACCCGGCGTCGACGCTGACCAGCGCGCCGGTCATGTAGCTGGCGTCATCCGACGCCAGGAAGCACACCACCCGGGCGATCTCGTCCGGCTCCGCAAGCCGCCCCATCGGCACGGTCGCGGCGATCTGGGCGAGTAGCTGGCTGGTGACGGCCTCGGCCCGTTCGGATTGCAGCATGGGAGTGTTGACCTCGCCGGGACACACCGCGTTGACCCGGATCCCATCGCCGGCGTGATCCATCGCCAGCGCACGGGTGAGGTTGTGCACTGCGCCTTTCGACGCGCAGTACGCAGCAACACCGGCGGAACCGAGATCGCCCCAGATCGACCCGAAGTTGACGATCGCACCGCGACTCTGTGTCTTCATCACCCGCACGGCTGCTCGACACATGTAGAACGTGCCGCTGACGTTGACACCCATGATCCGCGCCCACTGCTCGTCGGTGGTGTGCTCGCCGCTGGCTCGCACGATCACGCCGGCCGCGTTCACCAGCACATCGAGGCGTTGACGGAGGCTCATGGTGGCGGCGACCACGCCATCGCAGAACCCCGAGTCGCTGACGTCGCCCGCGATCGAGGTGCCGCCGATCGCCGCAGCAACGGAAACGGCCAGCTCAGCATTGCGATCGACGATCACGACGTGGGCACCTGCCGCGGCCAGACGCCGAGCCGTCGCCGCCCCCATCCCCGATGCACCGCCGGTCACGATCGCCACACGCTCCACGAAGTTCATGAACACAATCTTGACTCATGCCGCTCGCACCCGCGCCGATACCTCATCCATGTGGCGGCGGATAGGCGGAACATTCTTGGCGTTGGCGTGTGCGGGCGCCGTCGCGCTGACCGACGAAGGCCCGACGGCCTTGGCCGTCCGCGGGCCGAACGTGGTCATCAATGAACTCATGGTCAACCCGCAGCGCGTGTACGACTCGCGTGGGGAGTGGATCGAGCTGTACAACGCCGGCGACCAGGAAACCAATCTGGTCGGTTGGACGCTGTCCGACGATGTGCACGACCGAGTGGTGCTGCCCTCGATCGACATCGCGCCGGGGCAGTACGTGGTCTTGGCCCACGACGCGGACACGTTCGCCAACGGTGGCGCCTCGCCGCGATTCGTCTACGGCAACTCGATCGTGCTCAATGAGAAGAACGACCGCCTGATCCTGCGCGATGCAAGTGCGACCGAGCGGGACCGCGTCGACTGGAGCACCGGCTTCACGGTGCCGGAAGGCGCCAGCATGTCGTTGTCGGACCCCAACGTCGACAACAACATCGGCGCCAACTGGTGCGCCGCTGTATCGGTCATGCGCCGCGGCGACCTCGGCAGCCCCGGGGCCCCGAACCGCTGCACTCCGTCGACCACGCACCTGGTGATCACCGAGATCATGCAGAACCCGAAGCTGACGGCCGACGATCGCGGCGAGTTCTTCGAGGTCTACAACCCCGACGATCAGCCGGTCGACATGAACGGGTTCACGGTCAAGGACGACGACTACGACAGCTTCACGGTGACCAGCTCGGTCGTCGTTGCCGCCAAGGGCTACGCAGTCTTCGCCAGCAAGCCGACCGGGAACGGCGGCTTGAAGCCCGACTACTCGTACGGCAGCGGCATGTTCCTGCAGAACGACACCGATGAACTGGTGATCGCCGACCGCGACCTCGTGCAGATCGATCGCGTGCGCTGGGACAACGGCAAGACCTTCCCCGACCCCGACGGCGCGTCGATGTCACTCAGCGACCCCAGCCTCGACAACAGCGTCGGTGCAAACTGGTGCGAATCGACCGTGCCATGGGCGGCCGGCGACCGCGGCAGCCCAGGAGCCGCATCGTGGTGTCTCGCCCCCGACCAGCAACCGATCGTGATCACCGAGGTGATGTTCGATCCCGAGGCATCGTCGACCGAACGCAACGGCGAGTGGTTCGAAGTTGCCAACCTCGGCACTGCACCGGTCGATATGTCGGGGTGGACGATCGTTGGCGGCGATCTCAAGACACACGTCATCACCGGGCTGACCGTCGCGGGCGGCGCACACGCGGTGCTGGCCGCCAACGGTGACCGCGGCACTCAATGGCGGCGTCAACGCCACCTACGTGTACGGCACCGGCGTCCCGCTGTACAACGCCAAGGGTCGTGTCATCCTCAAGTCAGGGACGGGTGCCATCGTCGACCGTGTCGAGTGGAGCGCGGCGGCCGGCTTCCCGATCCCCGTCGGCCGGTCGATCAGCCTCGGTCTCCCTACGTCCGACAACGCACTCGGCGCCAACTGGTGCGAATCAACGGTGGCATTCGGCGCCGGCGACCTCGGGACGCCCGGTGAGGACAACTCCTGCGAAGGGCCGCCGGGGCCACCCGCGGTCGTGATCAGCGAAGTGATGCGCAACCCCGCTGTCGTCAGCGACAGCAACGGCGAGTGGTTCGAGGTGCACAACACCACATCGGCTCCGGTGGACATGGCTGGGTGGACGCTGACCGACGGCGCTTCCGATCACCATGTGATCAAGGGATCGCTCGTGGTACCCGCAGACGGGTACCTGGTGCTGGGTCGCGACACCGACATCGAGCGCAACGGTGGCGCGCCGGTGGCGTACTCGTACGGGAATGCCTTCGTGCTCAGCAACGGCAACGACGCCATCATCGTCAGCGATCAATACGGTCAGCGTGTCGACGAGATGCACTGGACGTCGACCGACGATCCACGACCCAATGGTGCATCGATCGCACTGCTCG
>CAWDUI010000026.1:0-167737 GCA_963805445.1 Ilumatobacteraceae bacterium
TCGCTCGCAATGGCGGCACAAATGTTCGAACGCGGCGTTGGTATCAGGCCTGCTCTCTCTGAGCCGCGATGCGGCCTGCTCTGAAACCCACGATGCGTTTTCTGCTCCTGTTCCTCTCAATAATCCTTCCGACAATCGCCCAGGCAAGAATCGGCGAGACCCCCCTTCAGTTTGTGGACCGTTACGGCCCACCGAAGGATTCGCAGTTGAGCAAGATCATGGACAAGACGTCGCCTCTCGTTGAGGGCGCGATCCACCATACCTATGAGTATCAAGGCTGGAAGATTCGCGCCGCATTTCTTCAACTGGATGGGCCAGCGGTGCGGATGGACTTCCAGAAAATTCCCTTGGCCGTGATTCGAGATTACGAACTGCAAGCGATCGCGTTGGCCAATACGCCGGTGGGGATGACGTGGCAGCGAATCGCGTATGACAATCCCGATTCTCCAAACAAGGGTCTGGCGAAAGCCGCAGAGGCGCTTGTTGCGGTCGGGCAGAAAATGTGGCGGCGGAGCGACGGCGCGATTCTTTGGCTGCGGAGCCATTTAATCGTGCGTCTCGAGCTTCCGGTTGCTCGGGAATACGAAGCACAGTTAAAAGCGGCCAAAGAGCAAAAAGCGCGGGCTTCGGTCCCGCAGTTCTAGCGCCTCAAAATCAGGAGCAGCTCGAAGACTTCCGGTCGGAGCTCGGAGATCGGACGCGACCCCGATTCACACTCCCAAGTTCAGCCCATCGTCCAACGGCGCATGCTGAATCTGTCAAGATTTGCACCCTGACCCCAATTCCCTGACTCGAGAGGATGCTGATGTCGGGTTGCTTCAGGCCTGCTGCGCTGAAGACTTCGATGATTTCGCTCTCGGGTACGATCGGCTTGGCGACGAGCTGGCTTCCTTTCGCCGCGTGGTTTGACGAGCGCAGCTTTGACGGCTTGGAAGAAGCCGATGTCGTCGCGAATGGCGAGCGCCTCTTCGCTACCGGCGCAAAGCGCGAAGAGGAATTGGTCGGAGAGGATTCTGATGTCGGGCTGCTCCAGTCCCGCGGCGCTGAAGGATGTCGATTATCCCGCCTGGACTTGCCTCACACCAGTGCCTCGCTGCAGATGATCCTTGGAACGTCGCGCTCTGATGTATCGAACGCTTTACGATCTAGCCATTCGCGCATGTTGTGTTGGAGATAGATTCGACTGAGCGTTTTCAAGAGCTCTTCGCCGGCGATTGTATTGCGCCGAGCCGAGTTCACTTCGCGATTGATTGCTGTCGTCAGCGGGCGAGCGGAACGCTTTCTCTAAGATGTTGATCTGAGCCTTGACGTCTTCGTCGTCACACGTCCGGAAGAGCACACCCAATTCGCGCAACACGTAGCGCTGGCCATGCGTCAGCGAAAAGTGTGCTGCAGCTCGGCTTGCCGATGTTTCGCTTCCTCTGAGAACTGCGCCTTCAGTCGCATGACCTTGGCGTTGTAGTCCTGCGGCAATGAGCGTGACTCCGTCTCTTTGCCGCACTTGATCGTTCCAAGCACCTTCGGGATATCCTTAGAAACGACGGCTCCGTCGCTATTGACGAGGAAAAGTTGCTGGAACCGGCCTGCCTGGCAGAAGACAAACAGGCCACGTTGGGTCGAGACCCGGGCCGACCGAATCCCGTCCGGCAGATTTGCGATGCGCTCGTATTCCGTCGGGTCGTCTTTCCTCAGCTGGCGAAGAATCTCTTCGGCTTCGTTGAGATCGAGAAATTCGTCGCCCTCGTCCTCGAACAAGCTTAGCTGCGCCCCGTGCTGCTCGTAGATTGCATACATCGCCTCTTCGTTTAACTGCTCGGTCTCGTCGAGAATCTTCGCGTCTTCGCCGATCGTCTCGTGAATTTCCTGGATGCGGTTGTGCAGCTTTGCCTTCAAACCAAGATTCTTGTCCAGCTCCGTTTCCGGTAGGAAGTTGAAGCCGTAAACTTTGTCGTGATCGCTGCCGATTCGGTCGATACGCCCGAAGCGTTGAATCAGCCTGACCGGGTTCCAGTGCAGATCGTAGTTGATGACCTTGTCGCAGTCCTGAAGGTTCAAGCCTTCAGAGAGAACATCGGTCGCAATCACCATCGACAGCTCCGATTCCCCACTGGTGAATCGATACTCAGGGTTCGCCTTTGGCGCGAAGCGGCCCACGACTCTCGCCTTGCTCTTATCGCCGCTAAAGATCACGTCGATGTCATCTCTCTTTCCGTCGGGATTAAGATTGTCGAAAAGGTAGCGCGCGGTGTCGGCGTACTCGGAGAAGATAAGACCTTGCCTTTCTTCAACGGCTTCGACTTCAGTTTCTCCTTGAGCTTTTGCAGTTTCGCGTCCTGAGCGGGCGTGATCGGCTCGACAAGCGATTGAATCTTCTTTAGCAGCTCAATGTCATGATCGATATGATTCCGCAGTTTGTCGGCATCGAAATCTTCAATGTCATACCGTCCCGTTACTTTCCGGAGCGCGTCGAGCAGATCGGTCTCTTTGTCGTAATCGGACTCATACAGAATCTGCTGGGCGTCTTCGCCAGCCGGCACGATTCCTTCATTTAGCGCGGCTAAGAACCCTTCGTGAATTTTAAGCAATCTGCCGATGGTCTCACGAAAGGCATATACGCTGGACTCAAAGCGCTTGAAAAGGAGCACGCGAATCAAGCCTCGGAGATTATAGCCGGCTCGGTGTAAACTGGTGTAAGGCTCGCGATCTTGCTTGTCCTTCTTTACGTAATGCCAGAGACCGTAACGCGCGTAGATTAATTCCTGCTCATCGCGCTTCTGCGGCTTTCCCTTGCGCGGCTTACCGAGATAGCCGCGCAGTTGCTTCATAGATGGCGAAGGTCTCGGGATAATACTCGCGTAGTCCGGCAAGCTCGGCCGCGACGTCTCCTGAGAGGGGAACCGTTCCGTCGGTAGTGCTTGATGCGCCGGTCAGTGCACCCCAGGTGACAGGACCCACCCAACCGTCAACGACGAGGCCCGAAGTCTGCTGGAACTGGCGAACCGCGCCGTCCGTGATGGGCCCGAAGATCCCATCGATCGCGCCATCCATGTAGTAGCCGTAGTACTGCAGGGTCTGTTGTAGATACGAGACGTAGCCGGAGGAGCCTGCGTCATTCGCACCCTCTTGGAGATCCGGTTCACCTGCCATGTGCACCAACATCCTCCTGGTCAACTGCTTACGGTAATCGACGGCTGGAATCGGGGCAACAGGTGATGCGAGGCGCACGTTGATGTCTGTACCCAGGCGCGCAGGTTGTTCCCACCGACACGTATCCGGCGATCTGAGCGGTCACACGCACAGGCCGCTCTCCCCCAATGTCGCGAACCGCGGCCTGATGTCCAGGGCCGCGGTCATCACATCTACGGGCGCGACAGGGGCGCACGAAGAAGTGTCACCCACTCCGCGTACCGGCGAGCGGTGATTCGAGCAGGATGACCTCATCGGCGGCGGCCATGACGTCGGCGTCGTGTGTGGCAACGAACACGCAGGTGCCGCGAGCCCTCGCCGCCAGGAGCGCCTCGACCACGAGCGCGGCGCGGGCCTCGTCCTGATGGCCGGTCGGCTCGTCGAGTACGGCGAGGCGCGGCGTGCCGAGCAGTGCCCGAGCGATCCCCGCGCGCTGCTGCTCGCCGAACGACACTTGCGACGGGAGCCTGCCAAGCAAACCATCGATCTCGAGCCGAACCGTGAGATCGTCGAGCTCGGTCGTCGGCACCTCGCGACGGGTCGACCAGAACGGGAGAACCAGGTTCTCGCGGAGATCGAGCGCCGGCAGCAGGGCGAGGCATTGAGGGGCGACGGCCAGCCGGGCCCACGACCTCGCCTCGTCGTCGAACCACTGCACCGAACCGGTGTCGCTGGGTTCCCAGCCGATGATGATGTTGCACAGCGTGGTCTTGCCGGAGCCCGACGGTCCGGCCAAGGCAACGAGCGTTCCGGCTCGCAGATGAAGCGTTGTCGGGGTGAGCAGAGTGATCGTGGAACCATGCGCGCTGATCGTCCGCGACACGCCGGCGGCACTGACGATCAATTCGGGCGTTGTCAGGACCGTGTCACTCATCGCCGAGCCCGCCGTTCGTCGGTCGGTTCGTGGGTCGTAGAACCACCGCGCCATCTTCGAATCGGATCTCGGCGCGAAGGTCGGGGAACTCGCTCAACAACTCGGGAGGGAGCTGCACTCGCCCGACGGCGTCGATCACCGCGACGGTTGCCGAGCCCTGAAGCGTCTCGCTGTGCAGCGTGCCGTGGTGAAGGGCCAGCACGCGGTCGGCCGCCGCGGCGACGGCCGCGTCGTGGGTGTTGACTACGACCGCGGTGCCACGCGCTGCGCTGTCGCGAAGCATGGCGATGACCCTCGCGGCACTGCTGGCATCGAGCTCGGCCGTCGGCTCGTCGGCCAGCAGCAGCGCGGGGTCGCCGATCGACGCCATCGCCACCGCGAGACGTTGCTGCTCGCCACCCGACAGCTGCGTGGGCCGACTGCGCCGACGAGCGACGAGCCCGACTTGTTCGATGGCCCGCTCGACGTCGTCGCGGCTTGCTCCCCGATGACGCGCGCCGAGCTCGAGGTGCTCCGTGACGGTCAGGTGCGTGTACAGGTTGTGCGTGGGGCGCTGCAGCACGACGGCCACCGTGGTGCGACGCAGGCGTCGGAGCGTGCGCGGTGCGGCTGTGATCGCGTCGACCCCGGCGATCGTCAGCGTTCCGGCGGTGGGTCGTTCGACCAGCGCCAGCGACCGGAGCAGTGTGCTCTTGCCACTCCCCGACGGACCGACCACGGCGGTGACCGCACCGGCCAGAAAGGAAGCGTCGATGCCGCGCAGCGCGTGGATCTCCCCACTGTCGACGCGGTAGATCTGCACCAGGCCGCTGCAGCCGGCAACAACATCAGTCGGAGGCACGGAGCACCTCCGAAACCCGGGCACGCCGCGCCCCGCCGATCTCCATCCATGCAGCCACCAGTGAGATCGTCACCACGGCGCCGAACGCCACGATCACGGCGCCCCACGACAAGGTGCCGTCGAAATGCGGCACGAACGCAGGCCCGGGGTCGAGCCGGTGAGTCATGAAGGCGACGAGCAGCCTGGCAATCGCAGTTCCGATGAGCGATCCGAGCACGCCGAGCAGCACGGCTGCTCCGGCCACAGCCGCGACGACCGTTCGACGGGGCAATCCCATCCGGTCGGTCATCGCCAACTCGATCGCCAGTTCGCCGCGTCGGCGCGCACCGAGCACCACGATCGACGCGAGCGCGACGATCAGCAGGGCGATGCCCACGAGGCGGAGGTACGGCAGGGAGAGCGTGAACGCGACAAATGCAGGGAATCGTTGCGCGGTGGCAACGTTCGGCGATTCGACATCGAGCGCGGCAGAGCCGATCGCTGCGCTGAGATCAGCCTGCTCACCGTTCGACCACACGTACGTGCGGAACCATTGGTCGAGCCGTGTGGTGTCGGCCGGCCCGGGAAGCGAGCCGTCTCTGCCGGGCAGCTGCGGGGCCAGCGCGCGGGCGTCGACCAGCACCATCGAGGACCGCTCGCGCTGCCACGGCGCCGCGGCGATGCGAGCGACGACCCGATAGCGAACGTTGTCGAAGTCGTCGCCGTCCAACGTGCCCGTGTCGGGAAAGGTGTTGGCGTAGTCCCCCGCTACGACGATGTTGACGGCGAACGCCTCGGAATCGGCCAAGTCGTGCATCAACGTCGAAACCGGTACGTCGGAGAAGGAGCCGCGCCAGTCGGCGGCGGCGGCGAACGTCGCCGGATCGACGGCCAGCAGATCGGTCGCGACATCGGCGGTCGGGTGCACGTTGTTGGTCTCCCACACGACGGTCCAGCCGGGAGGGAGGCCGGCGGGAAACCCGTCCGCGCCGAGGGACACGGCATGCGCAGAAGCGACGGGAACCGTCGCCGATGCACCACCAAGTGCAGCCGCCTTGTCGGAGATTCCTCGCCGGCCATTCGCCGATACCGACGCGCAATACGCGAAGAGCCCGACACCGGAAGCGATCACGACGACCATCGCGCTCAGCTCGGTCAACGAAAGCGACACACGTCTCCGCGCCAGCCACAACGCCAGCGAACGGGGGCGATGGAGCCCAGTCGTGGTTCGGCGGT
This sequence comes from Ilumatobacteraceae bacterium, assembly GCA_963805445.1. GTDB lineage: Bacteria > Actinomycetota > Acidimicrobiia > Acidimicrobiales > Ilumatobacteraceae > JAENVT01. The sequence continues at coordinate 6,117 of CAWDUI010000026.1, forward strand.
GCCGGGCCCTGCGGGCGACGATCGTGCGGATCAACAAGGAGATCGCCCGCACGATCAACACGGACCCGGCGAGAACGGCAAAGAGGGGAAAGAGCAGCGAGGTGCCGCTGTCGAGCGTTGCGCCGCGTTGCGTCACGAGCTGTGCGCCGGTCGCGATGGCTCCGACCACCACCACCGTCTCGCCGTGAACGGCTCCGACGACACGTTTGGCACGGCTCGCCGAACTGGTGTCGAGTGGCCACACCGCGGCGAACCCGGCGACCACCACCGCGATCATGATGATCGGAAGCGCCCACTCGACGGACCGCAGCGCTCGGTCGATGGTTGCGGTGCCGATCGCACCCGGGCCGGCCACCGCGTGCGGCCACCAACGCACCAGCGCGTATGTCGCGGCGATACCGACCAGAACGGGAATGAGTTGCTCGACCGCGGTGAGCAGGCCGAGGCGGATGGGGTGGGCGCCCATCGAGAGGGACAAGGCATGCTCACGCCGCCGCCCTCGGGTAAGGAGCCAGACGCAGCTCACCAAGACGAGCATGCTCATCACCTGGCCGGTGAGCGCTATCGACGACACCACTGGCGCCAGCTCGCCCGCCGCTTGTTCCGACCGTTCGACGAACGATCGCACACCGCTGGACAGCACGACCGGGTCACCGTCGGCCCGCGCCACCTGACTCCCGACGAGCGACCTGGAATCGAACAGCAACCTCCTGGTGTCCGTCATTGCCTTCGCTGCGGCGCGGCCCTGTTCCAACGACACGGGCCCGGTCCACGAGAGGTCCCACTTGACGAACGGCGTGTCTCCCATCGCGATCATCAGCGATATCGCCGTGGCGGTGTCGGTGATCAACAGGTTGGCGGGCTCGTTGAGGAGCTGCGGATCAGTTGGCAGCGGCGCTGCAAGCGCCTGCCAATCGAACGAGTCAGACGTCGGGAGTCGGTCCTGCGTTGCGTAGATCCCCGCCACGTTGGTCGTGACGCCGTCCGCGTTCCCGTTGAGGGGAACCACGACCGGGTAGTGAAGGGCGAGCGTGACCTGGTCGCCCGGCGAGACCCCGAGGTCGGCGGCAACCGTGTCGGGCAGCCAGATCCCTCCACGCGCCGGATCGCCGGCCGCACTGCCCGCAGCAGGTCGGAGCGACGTGTTGGCATCGCCAATCGAGTAGACGACCGCTACAGCCTGCGCTCCATCGGCCGTTCGGATCACGGGCACCGGTTGGTTCGGATCGCTGCTCCGGTACGGAAGCAGCGGAGAGACCGACGTCAGCGGCGCGCCGAACACCGGCAGCTCGTCCAGCAGATCCGATACCGCGACGGCCGCGGCGACATCGGTCAGCCCGGTTGTGTACGCACGCGCATCGAGACCCTGTCCGACGGATGCGCTGGTCGCCGCCTCTGCAGCTTCGGCGGCGAACGATCGATCGGCGGCCGCCTCGGTGACCAACGGAGCCGTGGCCCGCGCCGCCGCGAAGCACGTCGCCGCCAACGCGATCGCCAGCGACCACGCACCTGCCCGCGCGGCGAACCAAGGTGCACGGCGGAGTAGCGGATCGATCGTGGTCATGGAGGAGGGCACGAAGAGGACGGCACGACAGTCGGACGCTACACGGCTGACGCCGGCGCTCGGCCCTGACCTGCGTCGCAGTCTCCTCCGTCGTCAGCGATCCATCTGCGCGGTGAGCGCGATCGACACCATCGGATGTCACCAGCGGGGGCCGGTCGGGGTCGATGCCGAGAAGTGCCTTGCCGATCGTTTCGTGGGTGAAGGCGTCGGTGCCGGGGTGGAAGCGGGCAGCGCGGACGTCGCGGGAGAGCCGTTCGAGTTCGTGGCCCCGACGGAACGAGGCTCCGCCGACCACATCGCAGGCGAGGTCGACGACGCGCATCGCCGCGGTCGTCGCTCGCCACTTGGCGGCGAAGACGTGGATGGGCCACGCCGGGCCGTGGTCGGCGCCGTCGACCCAGTCGGTGGCGAGGCGATCGAGTTGGGCTCGTGCTGCTGCGAGTTCGAGGTGCATCTCGGCGATGCGTGCCTGCACGAGCGGGTGATGGTCCAGGGTGCCGGCCGGGATCGCGATCGACGTGGCCCGCTGGCAGTGCTCGATCGCGAGCTCCATCGCCCGTTCGGCGATGCCGATGTAGACGTTGCTGATCAAGCGTGAGCGCCCAGATCGCCATCACCCCGACCGCAGGGTCGTCGGGCGGGCCGGCGGGGACGACGGCGAGCACGTCGGCGTCGGGGACGAACACCCCGTCGAGCACCGTGTCGTGGCTCTCCGTGGCGCGCATGCCCTGCGCGTCCCAGGTGGCGACGACGTCGACACCCGCGGCCTGGCGCGGCACGAAGCCGTGCACCACCACCGGACCGGCGGGATCGGTCGCGTCCATGGCGTGGAACCCGAGACGATCCCACACCGGGCCAAGCGATCCGAACAACTTGCGGCCGTGGATTCGCCAGCCACCCGGGACCCGTTCGGCCCTGGTGGTCGACAGGGCGATCGGGATGTCGTTGCCCGCTTCGCCGTGCCCGGAGGCGAGCACCTCGCCGGCGGTCGCCCAGTCGAGGATCCGCTGGCCGAACGGATGACCGAACCGGGCCAGATCGGCGCCGAGCCCGACCCAGTACAGGTGCATGCTCGTGGACAGCGCCGTTGCCGGCGCGAACCGGGCAAGCAGCCGCTGCCCGGCCGCCACCTGGGCGAGATCGAGGCCGAGGCCGCCCGAACTCGACCGGCACGGGCGCCAGCAGCCAACCGCTGTTGCGCAACTCGGCGAGGTCGTCGTGCGGATAGGCGCCCGAGACGTCGTGTGCTGCGGCCCTCTCCCGGAATCGGGCGAGGAGCTCCTCCGAGAGGGGCGCTGTTTCGTGGTCGAGGTGAGGATCGAGGACAAGTGGTTTCGTTCATGCCGCTACTGTCCGCCCGGCGGGCCTCGCCGGGCATCGGCGCGATGCTCCATTCGTGGTCGAGCGGCCGATGGAGCGTTTGCCGCATCCGCGACCGGTCAGCGAGCCGCTCGGGCACTCGGCAAGGTGAGCGCGGCGCCACCGGTGATCGCCGTCAGGTCTCGATCACCCCGTACTCGCGGACAGACAGGTCGGCGAAGGCCGGGTTGCGCCTCCATGTTGCGGAACAGGTCGGTGGCGCGAGAAGCGTCGGCCGCTGCTTGGTCGGCGAACAGGTAGGCACCGCCGTAGGTGCCGGTGTGTGGGTCGTGGAGCCAGAGTTTGGCGGTCAGTCCCTCCCACTGGTTGAAGCCGTCGGCAACGGTCGCGGCGTGGTGCCGGTACTGCTCGTCATCGATACCGCTGAGCGTGAAGTTGACGATTCGAAGGATCATCGGATCTCCTTGAGGTTGGTGCCGACGAAGTTGTCGACGCGGTGACGATGCCTCGAGGTCGGCACGTCGGCGCATCGGCGAACTGCTCCAAATCGGTGGCGAATATGCTGCATCCGTGCCCGACGGCGACCAGGTGCTGCGAGTGGTGGACCGGTTGGCTCGGGCGCGGGTGCAGCTCTGCGTCGGGCGTGACGCGGAGCGTCGACGTCTCGAATCCCTGCTGGCTCCGGGGGGTCCGGCTGTCGTGTTCGTGCATGGAGCCCCCGGGATCGGCAAGAGCGTGCTCGTCGATGCCGTGGTCGCGGCAACTGGCCGGCCCGCCATCCGGCTCGACGCACGACGGGTCGAGCCCACCCCGGCCGTCGTTCCTCGAGGTGTCGAGTGCGGCGGTCCATCACGCCGCTGCGACCCCGGGCGAACTGGGCGATGCAATGCAGCAAGGCGACATCTCGTTGCTCGTCATCGACGGCTACGAACGGCTCCGGCTGATCGACGACTGGATCCGCGACCACCTCGTGCCGGCATTGCCAGCGCTCGTCGACCACCGTCATCGTCACCCGCACACCACCCAACGCCGGCATGGCGTACCGGCGAGTGGCGGCAGCTCGCCAACGAGGTCGAAGTCGGCCCGATGTCCGAACCCGACGCGACCGCGCTCGTGGAACAGCGCATCGGGCGTGGTGACGCCACCGAGCAGGTGTTGCGCTTCGGGCGCGGCCATCCCCTCGCCCTCCACCTCGCCGCCGACGCCGTCGCCAGGCGGCCCGATCTGACGCTCCACGATGGCCCACCACCCGAGGTCGTCGAGGAACTCGTCGACGTGTTCTTGGACGAGCTGCCGGCTTCGATGCGAACCGCGGTGCAAGACGTCTCACTGCTGCGCCGTGTGACGCTCCCGACGCTGACCGCACTGTGCGCCGACACGATGCCTCAGCGTGGCCGTCGAGCAGGTCTGGCAGACGTTGCGCGAGCTCGCCTTCGTGTCGATCAGCCCAGTCGGCCTCGAACTCGACCGCGTCGTGCAGGACGTCATTGCGGCAAGCGTCGAACTGCGCGAACCGGGCCGCGCCCGACGCATCCGACAGATTGCCGGCGCCGCCGCATTCGACGAAGCGGCCCGATCGCCAGGCTGGGAGTCCACCGCCGACCTGTTGCACCTCGTCCAGAACCCCGTCATACGCGACGCGTTCTCGCCGCCGCCAGGTCAGCAGTACGTCATCGACGCGGCCCGCTCGCCCGACCGAGACGCGGTCGACGCCCTCGTCGCGTCGACCGACGGCGACAGCTCGGCGTCCTGGCTCGATGCATGGTGGCAACCACACCAGCACGCATTCCGCGCGCTCAGAGCCGCCGACGGCAGCGTTCGGGGCGTCGCCATCGTCGCACCGTTCGACGTGCTCGCCCCCGAGATCGCCGAGCGTGACCCCGTGGTCGCTCGCATCGGAGTCGACCTCCAGCGTCGCCCGCTCCGCGCCGACCAGCGTGCACTCGTCGTCCGCAGAGTGCTGACCACCACGGCCGGCGAACTGCCGTCCAGCGAGTACTCAGCGCTCATCGTCGATCTCAAGCGGTACTACCTCGAACTGCGTCCCGCCCTCGTCGCGCGTCTACGCAGTCGGCCTCGACGAGCGCCTCAACGCCGCCGTGCTCGAACCAATGGGCTTCACGCCCGTCGCCAACGACGTCAACGTCGTCGAGCAGCAGTTCGGCATCTGGTCGCTCGAGTTCGGGTCGCGGAGCGTCGACGAATGGCTGGCGCGACACATCGAGATCGAAACGACCCGGTCGCTCGACTCGCACCCTCCCGCGGAAGGCCGCGTCGACGAGCCGCTGCCCGAAGGAGTTCGACATCTCAGCGCCCGCGAACGCGAAGTGCTCGCCGCTCTTGCGTTGGGCCTCACCAATCGTGAACTGGCCGAGCGGCTCTTCATCAGCGAACGAACTGCGAATCGACACCTCAGCAACATCTTCGTCAAGCTCGGGGTCCGAAACCGCACCGAAGCAACCAGAATCGCCGTCGCCGCCGGACTTGCCTGAGGGCGGGCGCGATTTCGGTACTCCCAATACTCACACCTCACCCAACCAGGCTCAACGGGGTCCATTTCGGTATTGGGAGTACCGACATCGCGCCCAACGAGTCCCTCACGAGTTCGTGAGTGGGAGACCATCGACCAGAAACCACAAGGACCCCCACCTCGCGAGCGATCCGGCTCAGCGCGGAGGCAGAAGACGAACGAGCTGGGTTCGAGAACGCACCTTGAGCTTGCGGTACACGTTGTGCAGATGAAACTCGACGGTCCGTTCACTCACGTAGAGGCTGGACGCAACCTCGCGGTTCGACATGCCCGAGGCGACTGCTTCGGCGACACGGCGCTCCGCCGGCGACAACAGTTCCTCGGTGCTCGCCTCGCCTCGCGATGCGATCGTGTCACGCAGCGCACAGCCTTGTGCCGACCATGACGCCGCACCCAGTGCATCGAAGATGGCGATCGCCTCGGAAAGATCTGCCGACGGATCCAGGTGACCACCGGCAGACACTCGGCGTTCGGCGCGGCAGAGGAGCGTTCTGGCGAGCTCGAACGGCGCCGCCAACCGATCGTGTTCATTGAGCGCCTCTTCGAACCAGCGCTCCGCATCGTCGATCGTCGTGGCCAACAGGGCACGGCATCGCAGAGACGTCGCCGACGGCCAGACGCCACCCGAGAGTTCGGCACCGGCGACCAGCCGCTTCAGAGCCCGGGCGGCTTCATGTCGTCTGCCCGATCGTACCAAGGCCTCGACATGGTCGGCCTGCCACCACACGGCGTTGGGATCGATGATCTCGTTGGCCGTGGCAATGGCATCAAGATGGTCGAGGTGCGCCGCGGCAGCGACCGGGTGCCCCAGACCGAGTTCGAGCAACCCAAGCGCGTGATATGCCCAGATCGACGCCGTTCCGAAGCCCATCGATTCGCTTTCGGCCAACGCTGCATGGGCGCGCAACCTGCAATCGTCGGCGCGTCCGTAGCCGGAGTCGAGGTGGGCAGTGAATGCCAAGAGCCACAGGCGAGCTCCGATGAGCGTGACGCCGGTGACGAGTTCGCTGGTGGCCAGCGCCCATGCTTCATCCCATCGGCCCGACCGCCAGCACAACTCGGCGAGGGTCGCGCTGGCAAGGGCGGCCGTGGCAGACCGGGGCCCGTCCGGCTCGGTGAGCCACAGCGCTGAGAAACGAGCGTCCCGTATCCCAGTGCTCGCAGTAGACGTGAGCCATGCCGACCAGTTGGAGAAAGAGATCGGCCTCGGGAGCATCGGTGTCCTTCACTGCGTCGGCGACCTCGGACAACCCAGGGAAGAGCTCGTCGAAGACGAGCATGTCGCCATGGCTCCGGCTCAGGTAGGCGAGCATCAATGACGCCGGAATGGTCATGATCCCGCCACCGCGCTCGGCGAGTGCGGACACGCGTCTCGCAACCGGAAGTGACCCAACCACGTCACTCGACAACATCACCGCGCTGGCGGCATGCATCAACAGCATCACGGCCCGGTCGACGTCGAACGGCTCGACCGCATCCGCGGCGGCGACCAAGAGATCGCGGCCGTACCGTGGCCCGCGCTGGAACATGTCCAACTGGCCGAGTTGCAGGGCGATATCGGCTCGTAACACTGGCTGGGTCGAGCCGGTATACGCCGCGTCGAATGCCGCCCGCGCTGCGGTGTAGTTGCCGGCGTTCCAGCACGCGTCGCCGGCCTTGAGCAGGTACGCCGCCCTGTCTTCGGCCTCGGGCGACAGACCTCCTGCCGCGCATGAAGAGCTCGCCCGCCTCGGCGAGATCACCGCGTTTGGACGCCAGCTGGCCGAGTTCTGCCAAGGCTGCAGCGGCCTCGTAGTCGGGGCCGATCGCGGCCGCGGCAAGATGCTCGGCACGCGGCGCGCGGTGTCGCGGCTCGGTCAACACCGTCGCCAACACGCGGTGCAGGGCGCGTCGCTCCGACGACCCCAGCGCCGCCAGGATCGTCGATCGCCGAGACGGATCGACGAAGTCGACGTGATCTCCGGTGAAGCTCAGGATCCCCGCAACTTCAGCTGCGAGCAAGGCATTCGGGTCGACCCGGCACAGGCCCAAGGCAGCACGCACGACCCGGATCTCGCCGGTCGTGTCGACCGCAGCCGCCCCGAGCGCGAGAGCGATTCCATCGTCAGACCCCGCGAGAGCAGCGAGGTCATCGTCGGCGGGTGTCGGTGTGATGCACAACCGTAGCGACCCCAACCGGATCCTCGTGTCAGTCTGCCGTAGCCACCTTCGCCGCGCTCCACAACACCAGTCCGTCGGAATAGATGAGGTCGCCCGAGGGCGCGATCGCCAGCCCGCTCGACGGCGACGTGTCCGGTCCGGCGAGCACCGGCTCGGCGGCACCATCCGACCCAAAGCGAACGACCGCGTGGCTCGCAGCGTCGGCCACGTAGATGCGGCCTCGTTGGTCGATGGCGATACCGTCGACCGACCCGAACCCGAGCGCCGTCGCCGCGGTGCCCGGCTCCAAGCCGCTGAGTGCAACAGAGCCACCGCCCGCGACGGTCGAGATCGTGCCGTCCGGCGCAACCGCGCGTACCTTCAACAGCGCTGCGTCGGCGATCAGCAAGTTGCCGTGGTTGTCGACCAGGAGACCCGAGACGATCCCGATGTCGGACGTCACCGCGGCGCCGCCATCCGTCGTGGTCGCACCGGCCACGGCTCGATGACCAGTCCCGGCCACGAGCGTCAGGGCTCCATCGGGAGCGCGTCGGATGACCCGGGAGGTGCCGTTGTCCGCGATGTACAGATTGCCGCCACCATCGAGGGTCAGCGGGCCGAGGTCGTGGCTCAGCCCTGCGGCCGAGGCGTCGAGGATGAGCGTCGTGACGCCAGCGACGACGCGTGCGATCCCCGATGGGTTGGCAATGAACAACGAGCCGTCGGAGCCAATGGCGATGCCGACGATCGGCGCGCCGGAGAGTTCGGCCGCGATGTCGACCTGCCCTGCCGAGATCCTCAACACGGAGGCATCGGTGCCCGACACGTAGATGTCGCCGGCTGGTCCGACGGTCAGACCCGTGAGCGCGGAGCGAGCCCCTGCAGCGATCGCCGGCCCGGGAATACCCGATCCATTGGTGCTGCCGTCGAAGGCGAGACGGCCGACGGCCCCGCTGCGGCTCACCTGCGTGTTGCCCACCGGCGATGCGGCGGTCGCTGTACCCGGCGGCGACGTGGCGGATCTCTCCGCACTGGTGCCATTCACCCTGGGCGCCACGGTCGATGGTGGCGACGCCTTCTGGGAACCGGACCCACCGTTGGTGACGACGACCCCGACGAAGACAGCGGCGACGACAGCACCGACCACGGCGGCGATCACCGACCGGCTGATACGGCGTGTAGGTCCACGAACCGGATCGGAGGCCGGAAGCGAGCCGGTCGTGGTTGCTGCAGTCGCCACAACAGCGGTTGCGACCGCGTCGAGGGAGGGCGGTGCTGCCGACAGCGCCGCGCCCATGGCGATCGCCATCTTCGGGTCGGCGTCGACGCTGACCGGGCGGCCGATCGAATCGCGGACGACCTGGGCAACGATCGGCATCCGCGAGGAACCGCCGACGAGCAGGACCCTGCTGACAGCCTCTGTGCTGATCCCCGCCGAGGAGATCGTGCGTTGCAGCGCCTTGACGGTCTCGGCGATGCGAGGCCGCACCATGTTCTCGAGCTCGTCGCGGGTCAATCGAACGTCGGTCTGCACGCCCGGAAGCGAGACCGGAATAGTGACGTCGGTGTCGTTCGACAGCGCCTCTTTGGCGCGACGACATTCCTCACGCAGTCGCGCTTGGCCGGCCAGCACCTGCGGATCCGACACATCGGCCGACGAGACGAGACCGTCGAGCACAGCATCGACGTGCGCGAGCACCGCTTGGTCGAAGTCGATCCCTCCCAGGCGCTCCATTCCTTCTGGCGTACCGATCAGTTCGAAACCGCTGGCCGTATCACGCACCAGCGCAGCATCGAAGGTGCCTCCGCCGAGGTCGTACACCGCGATGATCTCGCCCGGCTCGATGCGCTGTTGCCGGGCATATGCAATCGCTGCGGCCTCGGGCTCGGTGATCATTCGGACTCGATCGAGGTCGAGACCGGCGAGTCGCGCCGCCTCCAGCAGCAGCCCGCTCTTGTAGTCGCTGTAGTTGGCCGGATGGGTCAGCACGATGGTCGCCGGCGCCTCATCCTCGCGTTGCGTGACCTGGCGGACGATTGCGCCGAGCATCTGAGCCATCAACGCCTCGGCGCCATACGGAGTTCCCCCGACGATGATCGGGATCGGGTCGCCCAGCCTTCGTTTGAACTCGCGCGCCGTGCGGGTCGGCTCACTGGCGGCGCGGCGCTCCGCAGCCTCGCCAGTGAGTATCTCGGCGTCGTCGCGAAGCACGACAATGGTGGGGATCTGCGCCGCGATCGTCCCCAACACGCACGGTTCGACCGTCGAGCCACGAACGATTGCCGCGGCCGAGTACGTGGTTCCGAGGTCGATTCCGAGCGTGAAGCCCTCGCGGTCCCGAGGCTGGTCAGCCATTGCGGGAGTAGGTCGCCACGAGCGGATCGCCGGGAGTCGTGATCTGGAGCTGATCTTGCGCACAGGTGTACGTGCCGGAGCCGTGGACGATGGGAACCGGTGACGCGCCGTCGAACATCACCGCACCGTTGAACGTCACTTGCATCTTTGTGTCGGAGTTGGTGATGTCACCAGAGAACGACCCGTCGGCGGCGAACGTGGCAGTGCCCGACTCCTTTCCCGACACGGTGGACGCGACCGAGGCCGAGCCATCCGTGAGGTTCGCCGACACCGCGAAATTATCGAAGGTGGAAGTGAGGGTGCCATCGGCGGCGATGTCCAGGGTGACGGTTCCCGAACTGACGCCCGTTTCGATCATGCCGCTGATCTCTGCCGGCAACACCGAGAAGATGCCGCTGTCGATGGTCGAGTTGTCCGCGAGCCACGAGCCGACCACACATGCGGCCACGAATTGTCTCGCCGGCGCACCGCCGCCAGGGAGCGTCGTCGCGGCGACCGTTGTGTCTGGCGCGGCGGTCGACGACGGTGCAGCAGTGACGTCGGCCGCTGCATCGGTCGGTGCCGGGGCCGCGGTCTCGGCCACCGTCGGTGTTGCCGCCGGTGAATCACCGCCTCCTGCGGCCACCGCGATCGCTCCAGCTGCGACCACCACCACGGCCACGGCTCCGGCGATCACAGGGATCCGCGAACGACGGGTGACACCGGCTGTCGGCGGAACTGGACCATCAGTCGATGTCGCCACCGGCGGCGGACCCAGCGACGAACCCGTCGGCCCGACACCTGGCGTCTGACCCAGCGGCACACCCGTCGGCCCCGCGCCCGTCGTCGAACCGATGGGCGAACCCGTCGGACCGGCCAGCGTCGACGGCCCGAGCGGCACACCCGTCGGACCGGCCAGCGGCGACGGGCCGAGCGGTACACCCGTCGGGCCGGCCAGCGGCGACGTGCCGAGCGGTTCACCACCGGGCCCGATCGATGCCGCGCCGGTCGCGGGCGTCGCCCCGCCGCCGAGTACGGCAGCGCCGAGACCTCCGGCCAGTGCACCTCCCAATCCGGCGGCCATCGGTCCAGCATTCGACGAGGGCGCCCCCGACAGTGCTGCTCCGAGTGCAGCTGCGGCTGATGTCGTTCCGCCGGCTTGGCCGTGCCGGTGTTGGTGGGCGAGGCCGATCCGAACAGCCTCGGTCGCGCCGATGAGACGAACACGGCCGGGCTCGAGACCGAGGTGGCTGGCGATCACACCGGGCAGATCCCGTTTGGCGACGAGTTCGTCGTCGGTCACGCAGAGCCCGATGATCGACGGTGCCCTGCCTTCGCGCTCGACCAGATCGGCGACCGTCGCGGCAATGCGATGCACGATGTTCGTCTGGTCATCGAGGCCACCGGGAGAGGCCTCGGCGAGGCCCGCAACAAGCCCGGCTTCGCCGTCACGAACTGTCGCAATCTGCGAAGGCACGTGTCCGAGATCAATGCCGAGGGAATACTCCGTCGTGGCCACCGCACACCTCCCGCGGCAAGGTAACAGACGACATCTTCGATGTCAGTCGAGTCGGCGAGAACCAGTGATTCCCCTAGGTGACAGACGAACCGGCTCGTCCTACCGTCAGATGCAGTTCGCCCGATTGGGCCTGACGAAGGGGCTGCGCAATGGCCGACCGTGACGAATTGCTCTTCGGTGCTGACCCCGTCGCCGCCCGCGACAGCGACGGCGATGGCGTCAGCGACGTTCAGGAACGACTCGACGGCACCGACCCGAACGACGTGACGAGCGTCATCCACCACGCCGATCCGACCCTTGCGAGCGCCGACCCCAGAGGCGACCTCACACAGGTCTCACTCGAGGGTCAGATCGTGGTCGACGTCGCCGGCGGGGCTCCTGTCGGATTCACGACCGAGCAATCGCTGGGCACGGGTCTCGACGGCAAGCCGATCCAGGCCGACCCCAACCATCTCGGCATCGGCGACAACAAGCTGCTCGCCGGTCAAGGCGCGAGCAACTCGGTCGCCGATATCCAGCGCGACCCCACGCTGACCGGTCCGTCGACGACACCAGGTAATGGCCGCGACCCGTTGAAGGATACGTTGGGACGGGACCCGGGGCCGAGCGCCGGGACCGCGCCCGTGGTCAGAGGCGGCTTGGGCGACGCTCCCCCACCTGGTGAGACGCCATCCGGCTCCGCCGACCCCGACCACAATCCGGAGCTCGTCTCTGGGCACATCGAAGATGCAGCGATGGCTGCGGGCAACCTCGCCGGGAGAGTCGCCCGCGGGCTCAACATCATCGCTCACGAGGCGGTCGAGGCGCCCAAGACGTTCGTCAACGAGTTCGTACGGGCGGCCACCGAGCCGATCAACCCTCCGCCGCCACCGAAGCCGGACCCGCCGACGACGACCTCGGTGGATCCCGATGCTGCCGGTGGCTCGAACGTCGTGGTGACCAGCGACGAAGTCGATCGTGCGGTCGCCGTGCACGGTGGGGCAATCGACGTCGTCCAAGGGTTCGGCGGCACGCAGATCGAGGGAGACGCCCCGCCGAAGCAGGCGATCGACTTCGTCAGGGACCCGATCGAGAAGGACAGCACGCTGTCGGTCGGCACCCAGACGCCGACGAATTCCAGCCAGGAGATCAGCCACACCATCAACCCCGACGCCGGGTTCGATCTCGGTCGAGGTCCCTCCCCGGGCGGTTCCTCAGGCGGCGGCGGCGATCCCAGCCTGTACGGGACGACCTCGAGCGCGGCAACAGCTGCCGATTCGACAACGGACTCGGCGACTGGCAGCAGCACCATTTCCTTGGTGGGAAGCGACTCAGGAGGTGCCGGCATCCACTCGGTCGACGTCGGGGGCGACGCTGCCCACGCCGACGCGGCAGCAGCAGCAGGCGGAGGTTCAGCAGCAGGCGACTCGGTACTTGGTATCGCCACACCGGCGGCGAGTGATGCCGCAGCGGCCACGGGAGCGGCAGCCGACGATGGATCCGGCAAGGCGTGGCTCGATCCGGGCGACTCCGCCGGCGGAGCAGCACACGACACCGACACCACAGCATTCGACCCCGTGGCACACGACGGCGGCGGATTCGACTCAGGCGACTCCGCCGGCGGAGCAGCCCACGACACCGACGCCACAGCATTCGACCCCGTGGCACACGATGACGGCGGCGGATTCGGCCCGGGTGACACAGGCGACGGCAGCGACGCCGACGCACCGGTCGACCAGGCAGACGATGGGATGGTCACGTCGATGCACGCCGTTCCGCTCGATGAGCCCATGCCCACCTTCGCGGTCCTCGAGGTCGACGATGGTCTGGCGGTGCCAGACGAGGTGGACCTCGACGACGGCTTCTGAGATGCCGGAGCCTCGCCGGTGAGCGATCCCCAACAGCCCGACTCGCGAGTGCTCGATGTCGCCGCGGCGACCGACATGGTCACAGCAATCGCGTCTGAACTCGGTCGTGAGGATTTGGCCCGGCGCCTGTCGATCGCCGCAGCTCGCGTCCGACGACCGGCGACGATTGTCTGCGTCGTCGGCGAATTCAAGCAAGGAAAGAGCTCGCTCATCAACGCGTTGCTCGGACAGCCGATCTGTCCGGTCGACGACGACATCGCCACCTCCGCGATCACGCTGATTCGATACGGCAGCGAACCGCAGGTCGAGGTCCGGCGCCGCGCCGACGATGGAGTCGTTGTCGACAACATCGAGCTCTCCCTCCTGGCCGAGTGGGTGTCGGAGCGGGGCAATCCTGACAACGTCCGGGGTGTCGAGCGGGTCGACATCGCGCTTCCTCACCCGTTCCTTGCCGACGGGCTGGCGATCGTCGACACACCTGGAATGGGCGGTCTCGGTGCTGGACATGCCGCCTCAACTCTGGCGTTCCTGCCATTCGCCGACGGTCTGATATTCGTGAGCGACGCATCGGCGGAGGTCTCCCAACCGGAGGCCGAGTTTCTGGGACGCGCCGGCGAGTTGTGTCCCAACGTCATGTTCGCCCTCACCAAGACCGATCTGTATCCGGCGTGGCGACACATTGCCGAGCTGAATGGAGCGCATGGCCTCGCGGTGACGAGCGAACGCCAGATTCTTCCGGTCTCCTCGATGCTGCTCGGCACCGAAGCCGAGCCCGGCGATGAGGAGTTCGTCGCGATGAGCGGCATTCCTGCGCTGGCCGAGGGGCTGCTGCGATGGATCGTCTCCCCCGCCAAGATCATCGCGGCGGAGCGAGCAGTCGGTGAGGCCGTTGCCGTTCTCGACCAACTCGACCAGCAAGTGCGGACCGAGCTCGGAGTGCTCACGGACCCCGGCAGCCTCGACGATGTCGTGTCCCGGCTCGCCGACGCCACCAGCCACCTCGACATGCTCCGCGGGCCTGGCTCACGCTGGAGCATCGTCGTCTCGGATCAGATGGCGGACCTCTCCAACGGGACCAGTCACCAATTCCGTCGGGCGATGCGCAACGTGTCGAGCAACATGGAGGAGTCGATCGAGCTGCTGAAGTCGTCGGAAGACTGGGATGCGCTCGCACGCCGCCTCCAAGCCGATGTCGCCGATGCGGTTGCCGACGTCTTCGTCGGTGTCGAGCGAGGAGCGCAAGCAACCCGCGACGCGGTGATCGATCTCATCGGCGAAGAATCGTCCGACGTGTGGGGATCGTCTTCGGAACGCAAGCGCATCGAGCTCGCTGCGATGTGGAAGGACAAGGGCATCGACCCGATATCGAATCGCAGCGGCCAACGCCTCGGGTCCGCCTTGGTCGGGTTGCGCGGAGCACAGAGCGGCATCGTGATGTTCGGGATGATGAGCCGGTTCCTGCCGGTCGGTACGGCGGCGTTGATGATGTCGAACCCGGTCACCATCAGCATTGGCGCGGCGTTTGCGGGTATGCAACTGGCAGATGCGCACAAGCGGAAGATCGCGCTGCGGCGCCAGCAGGCGCGTAGCAATGTGCGCCAGTACCTCGACGAAGTGCAGTTCGCCATCGGCAACGAGCTCAGCGAGGTGATGCGCGAAGTTCAGCGCAGCATCCGCGACGAGTTCACCCAACGCATTTCCGAACTCATGCGTACCTACACCGAGACCGCCCAACAGGCCCAACGAGCCGCCAAAGAGGGTGGCGAAGCCGCTCGCACTCGTGTGGCGACGCTCGAGCCCCTTCTCGCCGCGTCGTCGGCGTCCGATCGACCTTCGCCGAACTGTCGGCGATATGACTGTCGATTCACGTCTCAACGCACCGGCGCGGGTGCAGCAGTTGTGCGATCTGACCGCCGGGTTGATCGCCGGAACAGGCCTCGAACCGCAGCTCGACGCCGTCAGGCAGCGACTGGATGGTGCGCTGCGCATCGCAATCGCCGGCCGCGTCAAGGCGGGAAAGTCGACGCTCTTGAACGCCTTGGTCGGCGAACGCCTCGCCCCGACCGACGCCGGCGAATGCACGAAGGTCGTGACGTGGTACCAGTACGGGCCCGGCTATGAAGTCGTGGCCGTGGGATACGACGGCCGGTCCACGCCAATCCCGTTCCGACGAGTCGACGGCGCGTTGAGCTTCGACATCGATGCTTCGCAGATTGGTTCCATCGAACGCATCGTCGTGTCGTGGCCGACCTCTGCACTGGGGTCGATCACGCTGATCGACACGCCTGGGTTGGCGTCGCTCTCCGGCGAGAACTCGCTCAGGACCAGCGAATTCCTGGCCCCCGACGACAACCGTCCGAGCGAAGCCGATGCAGTCATCTACCTGATGCGGCATCTCCATCGCCGTGACGCCGAGTTCCTCGGTTCGTTCATGGATCGCAGCGTCGCCGGATCGTCCCCGGTGAATGCCGTCGCGGTGCTCTCGCGAGCCGATGAGATCGGCGCCGGGCGGATCGAGGCAATGTCATCTGCTCGTCGCATCGCCGATCGCTACGAACGCGACGACACGGTTCGCACGCTGTGCTCGGCTGTCGTGCCGATCGCCGGGTTGATTGCCGAAACCGGCTTGACGCTGCGGGAGGACGAGGCGTGGGCGCTTCGAAGCATCGCGGCAACACCCGAACCAACGCTGGAGCGCATGCTTCGCGCGGTCGATGCGTTCTGCGAGCCCGCGGCAAGCGAGCTGACCGTCGAGCTGAGGCGGCAGCTCCTCGATCGACTCGGCCTGTTCGGGGTACGGTTCTGCGTCGCCGAGATTCACAGACAGGGATCGGCCACCGCCTCCGATCTGACCCAAGCGCTCGTCGCCGAGTCGGGGCTCGAATCATTGCGCGTTCTGATCACCGAGATGTTCTTGCCGCGTGCGCAGGTCCTCAAAGCACACGCGGCACTCGGTGCGCTGCGAGCGATCGCCCACGACTTGGAGTCCCTGGACCCACCGAGCGCACGGGCCCTCGCGGCCGAAATCGAACGATGCGAGGCCTCGTCGCCCGACTTCGCCGAGCTACGTCTCGGTCACCTGGTGCTGTCGGGCACGGTGGCCTTCAGCGACGAACAACACCGGGAGTTCCGTCTCATCACCGCACCAGGGAAGGGGCTCGACGAACGCCTGGGCGTGGATGTCGACTCCGATCCAGCAGTACTGCGGGGCCGAGCGCTGTCAGGAGTCGAGCGGTGGCGCACCCTCGGCGCCGCACCGCTGGCCGACGTCGCGATGCGCGAGGCGTGCGAGACGATGGCCCACACCTACGAGAGCCTGTACGTCGAACTGCACGAGCCGCGTCGTTAGACCGCGCAGAGATAGATGACGCGGTTGATCTGATCGACCTGCCATGGCTCGCTGTGGTCGTCGGGGACGATCTTGCGGATCGACCGGAAGCCGGCCACCTCGATCATCCGCACCAAGTCAGGCTCGAACGGCCAGAACGAGCCTTCATTGCTCCACGCCGCCCACAGGTCGTTGTCCTGCTCTACCGTCGGGTCGACGCCGCGCTCGAAGAAGCTCCTCCCGCGATACGTGCCGTGCTCGCCGGCGTACTCCACGACCTCCTCGGTGCAACCATGGCTGCTGGCGTCGGGATGGGCGACGTGGGTGCACAAGACCATGAAGCCGCTGCAGCGTTCGCGAATCAACCGGAGGACGACGTCGGGGCGAGGCAGGTGGTACAGGATCCCAGTCGCCAGGACGACATCGAACGATGGCTGTGCTCGCGACAACTCGTGCAGAACGTCGCCACAGACGAAGCGAAGGTTCGTCAACCCGGCGAGATCACGGACCAGATCGCAACGCCTCACGCTGACCCGGCGCGCCTCGACGCCGACGACTTCTGCCGCGCCCCTTCGTGCGAACTCGACCGAGAACCCACCCTCCAGGCAACCGATGTCGAGCACCCGTTTGCCGGTGAGACCACCGGCCGAGTCGAGCACCACATTCGTCCGCAGATCGTTGTCCGGCTCGACGCCGGTCTCGGCCGTGAACAGACCGGGAAGGATCTGGATTCGGTGCGTGGTGAAGGGAAACAGCGACCACCATGGGCTGCCCGTCGTGACAAGCCGGCCACCTGGCCCGGCCAGGCTGGCAACCTCCATCTTGAGCGCGTCGAGCCACACCGTCAGGGTCTGCAACGTCTCCACTTGACCTCGAAGCTGTGTGACCTGCCCGTCGAGATCTGCAGTGCGTCGCTCGAGCTCCCCCGTCAGCCCCCCGGTGCCATGCATGACGACGTCGACCGCCGCACGCAGACGCCTCCCCGAGCCTCGCAACGTCGCCATGCCACATCATCCCACCCCGGGTGCGTGGTCGGCGACGAGCACGGCCACGGCGTCGACCACCTTCGGCAACGCGGCCTCGACCACCGGCGTCAAATGCTCACCGATCTCCAACGACCGCACCCCACAGCGCACCAGGAACACCTCGGCGGCACGGCCATACAGTTCGTCAGAGAGTGCGACGAGGGTTGCCGGGGTGAGGTGATGCGATCCGCGTAGCCCGTCGTCGACATCCGGTGCGACGCGGTCGACACCGATCTCACCCGGACCAAGCCGGCTGGTCGCGTCGATGAGAACAACCAAGTTTGCGGCGCTGATGTCGAGGGCCAGCTCAGGCGTCAGTTGATGACGCTGGAGCACCTCCACCCCCTCCATGCGCGGGTCGCCGGCAAGACGTTCGGCAGCGTGCCAACCAACGCCGTCGTCACAACGCAAGGCGTTGCCGTACCCGACCACGACGACGTTGCCGGTCACCGCACGAGCTCGTCCAGCACCGCCCCGGACGGGGCGAGCAACTGCACGTGGAGTGCCATCTCGCCAAGTGCGTGCGTCGAGCACGACAGACACGGGTCGTAGCAGCGAATGACCGCCTCGACGCGATTCAGCATCGGCTCGGTCAGCTGTGCGCTCTTGACGTATCGCTTGGCGACCTGCAACACACTGCGGTTCATCGCCAGATTGTTGTGACCCGTGGCGATCACCAGATTGGCCCACTCGACGATCCCGTCGGAGTCGACACGGTAGTGGTGCAGCAGCGTGCCGCGAGGCGCCTCCGAGACCCCAATCCCTTCGTTGCTGTTGATCCCGGCGAACGATCGAACGCGTGGCATCAAGATGTCGGGTCCCCGCAGCAGTTCGTCGATCCGCTCCGCCCCATACAGGGCATCGATCAGCCGCGCGTAGTGGTAGTGGAAGGAGCTACTCGGCACGCGGCCCAGCCGCCGGCGGAACTCGTCGAGCTCCGCATCGGCGCGGGGTGTTCCCATCTGGTCGGCCACGATCACGCGTGCCAACGGCCCCACTCGGTACACCCCGTCCGGGATAACCGAGAGCCTTCCAGTAGGTCGACTTCAGATAGGTCCACGGCTCGACCGCCTCGCCGAGGTAGTCGGTGTACGTGGTGGGATCGATGCGATCGGCCAACATGCTGCCGTCGGCATCCATGACTCGTAGCGAGCCGCCGTAGTGATCGACGTTGCCGTCGTCGTCGACGAGCCCCATGAACGCGGACCGGAAGTCGCCGAACGATGCTGCCTCGTCGGCCCACTGCAAGATCGACGACTTGTACCACGCCAGCGCCCGTTCGATCGCGGCGATCGCCTCGGGAATCGTCGCCAGGATTCGATCGCGCGTCTCTTCGAGCAGCGGCGCGTCGACACCACCCGGCACGATCCACGACGGATGAATCCGTTTGCCGCCGAGCCACTCGATGATCTGTTGCCCGAACCGGCGGATCCCCACCCCGTCGCGGGCCAACTGCGGGTTGGCCTGTGCCACCCCGATGATGTTGCGGCGCGCGGGATCGGCGTCGAAGCCGAACAGGAGATCTGGTGACGACAGGTGAAAGAAGCTCAAGGCATTCGATTGGACGATCTGAGCCAGGTTCATCACCCGCCGCAGGTCGGCCCCGGTCGGCGGTGGTTCGACAGCGAGGATCTGATCACACGCCTTCGACGAGGCGATCAGGTGGCTGACCGGGCAGATCCCGCAGATGCGCGCCATGATCGACGGCATCTCGTGAACCGGACGGCCTTGCACGATTCGCTCGAAACCACGGAACTGGGTGACATGGAACTGCGCGTCGGCCACCTCACCGTGGTCGTCGACATGGATGGTGATCTTCGAATGCCCTTCGATGCGGGTGACGGGATCGATGACGATCGTCTTGGTCATGCGGGGTCCTCAGCGGCCGAATCGTGCGGCGTGCGTGTCGGGGGTACGCCCCTCGAGCAGATCGACGAGCGACTGATGGATGAGGTCGGCGGACGGTGGACAGCCAGGGAGGTAGACATCGACCTTGACGACTCGATTCACTGGCCTGGCGGTGGGCAAAAGGCGAGGCACGATCTGGTTCGGGATGCCCGGCTGCACGGTGACGTTCTCGATGTACGCGCGGTCGTAGAGCGCCTGAGGCCCGATCGGGTTTCGCATCGACGGCACGTTGGCGTTGACAGCGCAATCGCCGAACGAGATCAGGGTCCGCGTCCGTTCTCGCACGAGGAGGATCTTGTGCAGGTCGTCCTCACTCGACACCGCCCCCTCGACGAGGCAGAAGTCGACGTCGAGCGGGTACTCCTTGGCGTCGATCAGCGGGCTGTACACGATGTCGGCGCGCTCGGTGATGTCGAAGAGGCGCTCGTCCATGTCGAGGAACGACATGTGGCAGCCGGAACAACCGTCGAGCCAGACCGTGGCGAGGGTCGGCTTCGTCACGGCTGCCCTGCATCCTCGCCGAAACGCTTGACGAACGGCAGGAAGGGGCGCAACGTCTTGCTGCCCTCGGCGATCGCCCGGCCGTTCTCGAACAGCGCGCCCGTCGGGCACACCTGAACGCATTTGCCGCAACTCGTGCACGTCGTCGACTCGCCCCAGGGAGTTCCCATGTCGGTCACCACTCGCTCCTCGATGCCCGACCCCATCACGCCCCAGGTGAACGCACCCTCGATCTCGGCGCAGACCCGAACACATCGCACGCACATGATGCAGCGGTTGTGGTCGATCGAGAACAGCGGATGGCTGGCGTCGATGCCGACGGACGGATTGATCGCCGGCAACTCGAAGTGGTCGACATGCAACTCCTCGGCAAGGTCTTGCAACTCACAGTGATTGTTGGCGACGCAGACCGAGCAGATGTGGTTGCGCTCCAGGAACAGCATCTCGGTGATCGTCCGCCGGTACTCGGTGAGCTGGTCCGAGTTGGTCGTGACCTCCATCCCCTCGGTCACCAGCGTTGTGCACGCCGGGGTGAGCTTGTTCGAGCCGGCGATTTCGACGATGCACAACCGGCACGAGCCTGTGTCCGACAGCCCGTCGAGATGGCACATCGTCGGAATATCGATGTTGTTCTCCGACGCCACGTCGAGAATCGACTGGCCGTCGGACGCGGCAACTTCCGCTCCGTCGATGCGCAGGGTGTGGACCGTGGTCATGCCGGCACCGGTGCCGGTTCGATCGTGCACACCCCGGCGGGACACACCCGATCCACGATGTGCGCCACGTACTCGTCACGGAAGTAGCGCAGGGTGCTGAAGATGGGGTTCGGCGCACCCTGGCCGAGACCGCACAGACTCGTTCGCTGGACCATGTGGCCGAGACGCTCCATCTGATCGAGGTCGTCCATCGTTGCTGCCCCGTGGGTGATCTTGTCGAGGATCATGAACAGTTGCGTGGTCCCGACACGACAGGGAACGCACTTGCCGCACGACTCCTCACGACAGAAGTCCATGAAGTACCGCGCCACGTCGACCATGCACGAGGTGTCGTCCATCACGATCATGCCGCCCGATCCCATGAACGAGCCGACATCGACCAGGGATTCGTAGTCGACGCCCATGTCGAGGAACTCGGCGGGGATGCAGCCGCCGGAAGGACCGCCCGTCTGCACCGCCTTGAAGGCTCGACCGTCGACGATTCCACCACCGATGTCGAACACGATCTCGCGCAGGGTCGTGCCCATCGGCACCTCGATCAGGCCGGTGTTGACCACTCGACCGGCGAGCGCGAAGACCTTGGTGCCCTTGCTCGTCGCCGTACCGATGTCGGCGAACCACGCACCGCCGTTGCGGATGATCGGAGCGACGTTGGCGAACGTCTCGACGTTGTTGATCAACGTCGGCTGTGCCCACAGACCCGAGACGGCAGGATATGGCGGTCGGGTTCGAGGCGTGCCTCGACCACCCTCGAGCGAGGCGATCAACGCGGTCTCCTCACCGCACACGAAGGCGCCGGCGCCCTGACGAACGTCGACCTCGAAGCCGAAGTCCGTGTCGTGAATCGCTGCACCCAAGTAACCGGCGCTGCTCGCCGCGCGTATTGCCTTTCGCAGCCTGCTGACGGCGAGCGGATACTCCGCCCGGCAGTAGACGTAGCCGGCGCTGGCCCCGACCGCATATGCCGCAATCGCCATTCCCTCGAGTACGCGGTACGGGTCGCTCTCGAGCACGCTGCGGTCCATGAACGCCCCCGGGTCGCCCTCGTCGGCATTGCAGATCACGTACTTGGTCGAACCGGTGGCCTTGGCGACGGTGTGCCATTTGAGGCCGGTCGGGTAGCCGGCGCCGCCCCGCCCGCGCAGCCCGCTCTTGGTGATCTCGTCGCGCACCTCACGTGGGCGTCATCGACGTCAGCACGGTGTGCAGCGCATCGAACCCACCACGCTCGACGTAGTCGTCGAGACTCTCGGGATCGACGCGGCCGGAGTTCTCCGTGACGATGCGAAGCTGCCGGCTGAAGAACGGCGCCTCCTCCACATGCTCGGAGCCCAGTGTGACGGCAGCGAGCGCCTCGACGATCCCGGCGACGTCGTCGGGCCGCACATGGGAAAGAGGCGGCCGGTCTCGGGGATCCGCACCAGCGGCCCGGCCGCGCACATCCCCAGACAGCCGACTCGCTTCACCGCGACATCGGTGAACCCGGCGCCGACGACCTGCTCGCCCAGACTGATCAAGACCTCGTGTGACTGGGTCGACAGGCAGCTGACCGCCTCGCACACGTTCGCCGACGCGCGAGCCGGGCCTTGCGCGCTCTCGACGTTGACGACACGTCGACGGCGCAGCCGTTCCAGCGCTGCTTCGGACGAGGAGTCGCTCATAGTTGCTCCAGCCTGGCCACGAACTCGAGTGCGTTGACGCGCCCTTCCACGACGCCGTCGACCACGGCGACCGGGGCGAGGCTGCAAGCGCCCAAGCAGCGTGCGGTCAGCAACGACACCTTGCCATCAGCGGTGGTCTCCCGCGCCTTCACACCGAGGCCGGACTGGATCGACGTCAAGATCTCGCCCGCGCCGTTGATGTAGCAGGCAGTGCCGGTGCACACCACGCACGTGTGCTGCCCGTGAGGCTTGAGCGTGAAGTAGTGATAGAAGGTGGCGACCCCGAAGACCTTCGAGGGCGGTACGAGCAGGCTCTCGCCGATGAAGCGGAGGGCGTCGTCGTCGAGAAATCCGAATGCCTCCTGGGCAGAGTGCAACGCCTCGATCAAGGCGTCGGGACGATTGCCGAGGCGACGCATTCGCGTCTCGACGACGCGCCACCGCTTGTCGTTGCTCGGCGCCTCCGGCTTGGCAGAGCGGACTCGCACCACCATCACTCCATTCGAAAGGCGCCGGCTCCACCAGCCGCGGTTCGATCGACAGAGCCCTTCGTCAAGATCACGAGATTACCACGCGTCGCTCAGAGCGTTCTCCGACGCCCGATGTGCGTACCTGCTCGCTCGCCTCCCCCGTGATTGAGATTGCCATTGCGTTCGTGGCAGTCTTGCTGATGGCCCGCGCCGGACGCCGCGGCAATGGCGATTACCCGGACATTTGACGAGTGTGCGCCGTTTGTGGTGGATCCCTATCGACAGTGCGGGCGTTGTTCACTCGCCACCCGCGGACGAAGTGTGTACTTTCGATTGACCCCCTGTGCACCGAAAGTACACACTTCGGCTAGGCATCCGCACAGTTTGAAGAATCGATCCACACTCGATCACGGGGGACTCACTCGGCCACCATCTCGAAGACGGCAGCGCATGACCACCCCGGTGAAGTGCCCGGGCGCTCAGGTGGTGACGAGGTCGGCGTAGATCATCCAACGGTGATTCGAGCCGTCACAGGTCTGCAGCAACAGGCGCGCTGCTCCGTTGGCGCCGTGGTCGGGCCGGATGATCGAGTCGAGCGTCGCCGCGCCCGTGGCATGGCCGGACGCGTCGACGACGCGGTCGTTGTTGATCTCGACGTAGATCCGGCCGACGACGCGATACGACGCGCTGACGGTGCCGTCGCTGACGGTGATGATGGCGCCATCGGCGAGATTGGGCACCGCCGCAAAGGCGCCACCGTGCGACACACGGTGCCCCGCGAGCCAGAGCAGACCAGGAGCACCGGGACCGTCGGCCAGTACTTGCCGGATCGCCTCGTCACTGATCAAGGTGACCGCGCCGGAGTTCAGCATGGCCTGGCTGCCGGCGTACACCGGGCAGGTGTAGGAGATGTCGGGAATCGTGATCGTCAGTACCGGACCAACCAGATCTCCACGACACGTCGAACGGTTCACGGGCACGTCGACCGTCGCGGGCGGCGTGATCGGGGCTGGCGGATCGACCGGGTCGAGACGGACTGCCGGCGACAGGGTTGCTCCCGAGAGCGGCCCGACAACGCTCGACGACTGGATCTCCAGGCGCCAAGTCGCGGCGACGGCCACGTCTGACGACGACCAGATCGAGCTGACGGCCGTGGCTGCGAGAGCGGCGGCGATGGTGGCCACGACCAAACGCGACGCGGAACCCCCTCGGCGGGACGAGACGAGAGCTGGCATGACGGGATGACCCTTTCCGGCACCGCACAGCGACAGGATGTCGCCGATTGCGGCCCCGAGGGGTGGGTTCGCTGTAGCTGCCCGCTGGACAAGCGACCATTTGAGTCCTGCGGATCAAGGCTTCCCTCTCGCCCATCACCGTAGGGGCCTCACGCCGAGCCGAGGTTCCACGACCGCCGAATAGGTCGAATGAACTACGAGAAATTGTTCAAGTTTCCCTCAAGTCCCGCCGATACCCGGCCGATAACTCTTGTGAGAGGCTCCACCAACTCAGCGTCGAGGTTTGACGGGAGGACGGGAGTGCGGCCCCTCAGAGCAAGTCTGGAAACTCCTTGTTCTTCCCTGCACGGTCAAACCTGCGCAAGCAGGCGCACGATCACGGGCCTAATTCACACACGTGAGATGGCCGCCGGATCACCGATAGCGAGACTTCAGGAGCAGCATCATGATCCGACATGCCAATTCCCCCTCACGCGCGACTGCCTCGCGCCTGCGCACCCTGCGTCGGCTGGCGATACCGGCACTCGCCGCCAGCGCCGCCGTGCTGCTGGCCGTCGGCCAGCCGGCAAGCGCCGCGATCGTGCCGACCATCGACCTGGCCACTGCAGCCAACTACTCCGTGATCGGCGGACAAACGGTCACCAACACAGGCCCGAGCGTCCTCGACAAGAGTGTCGGGCTGGCACCTGGCAGCGCCGTGGTCGGGTTTCCGCCGGGCATCGTGAATGCGCCAGGGACGATCCAGGCGGCCAACCCCGTCGCCCTGCAGGCTGCAAGCGACCTCACCACCGCCTATCTCGACGCGGCCGGACGGCCCGTCAACTTCACCCAGGCAAATCCCGACCTGGTCGGATTGACCCTCATCCCCGGTGTCTATGCGGCAACGGCCAAGGCGCCCCTGAGCCTGAGCGGAGCACTGGTGCTGGACGGGCAGAACGACCCCAACGCCGTCTTCATCTTCCAGACCGACTCGACGCTGATCACGGCCTCGGGGAGCATCATCACCCTCATCAACGGCGCCTCGGAGTGCAACGTCTTCTGGCAGGTCGGAAGCTCTGCCACATTGGGCAGCGGCTCGACGTTCGTCGGCAACATCATGGCGCTGACCTCCATTGCCGCCCAGTCCGGCGCCACCATTCAGGGACGAGCGATGGCTCGTAACGGCGAGGTGACGTTGGACAACAACGTCTTCACCTCCGCCAACTGTGCATTGGCTCCCGGCGGCGCTCCGCCGGCGACCACGATCGCCCCTGCGGATACGACTCCGGTACCCGCAACCACGGCACCGGTAGCCACGGCGCCAGCAACCACGATCCCGGCAGCCACCGTCACGACGTTCAACGTCACCGACATCACGTTGCCGAGGACCGGCGACAAAGGTGTCGGTTCGACCTCGGTGTTCGCCACGACGGCGCTCCTGGCCGGCGCAGCAGCGTTGCTCGTTGCCCGCCGCCGCCGCCCCGCAGCCTGAGTTCGTTTCAGTCCTGAGTGTGACCCCCGCGTCGGGGGTCACACTCGCGTGACGACAGCTGTATCAAAATACGAGCGTTGACACTCTCATGCAGGGAGGATCCGCGACGTGAGCACCGAACCAGCCTGGCCAGACGACATTGCGATCACCGAGGCCGCACCACGTGGACTTGCCGCAGTCGTGCGATGGATGTGGATCCCCACCAAGCGCAGCGTTGGGTCGCCACAGCCCGGTCTCTTCCAACGCGCCAGGGCCGCCGGCGACCCGCCGCGTGTCGGGATCTGCTGCTCGGGCGGCGGGCTGCGGTCCGCGGCGTTCTCGTTCGGTGCGATGGACGAGCTCTGGCGAGCGGGCATCCTGCAAGAGGCCGACTACTTGGCCGGAGTGTCGGGCGGGTCGTACGCCGTGACCGCAGCGACCATCGTGCGATCGCAATCCGACCGACGTCGAGTGGACGAAAGATCAACCGGGGCCCTTTGGCCTGGGTTCGCCAGAGCTCGACTACCTCCGCAATCGAACCAACTACCTGGCGCCGGGGACCATGGGCCGCTGGAACATGTTCTTGCGGCTCCTGCTCGGGATCATGCTCAACCTTGCCGTCGTTCTCGGGATCCTCTACGTCATCGGTCGGCTCGGCGGGCGGTTGTACCGATCAATGCTCCCGCAACTGGGCACCTGCAATGGCCGGCAGTGCACCGGGACGCTGGCCTTCCACAGCTGGAGCGCGGTGTTGATCGCGATCTTGCTCGGCGCCGGACTCCTGGCCGGGATCTTGGACCTGCTGTTCCGACCGGCAGCCGACTGGTGGTGGCGGAGGCTGGTCCGCTGGTGCGGCACCTTCGTGTTCCTGGCCATTGTCGCAGCAATCGTGCTGCGCCTCATCCCACAGCTCATCTGGTGGGCACGAACCAGCCGGTTCGGCCACTCTGGAAGCGACAGCGATGCTCAGCTGTCACGTGGCCTCGGCTCCGTGGCGACGGCGGCTGGTTCACTCGCCTTGTCGTTCGCCCATCTCGTGTTCCGCTCCGGCTCCGGCGGACGAGGCAGCGTGAAGCGTCTCGCCAAGGTGCCGACCAAGGTCAAGGCCGTCGTGCAGAAGTTCGCCATCGGCGTCGTGGTTCCGCTGTCGCTGTTCGTCTTCTTCCTCATCGCCATCGACTCGGGCACGCGCCGCTGGACGACGGCCGCCACGTGGTGGTGGATCGGTGTGCTCATCGTGGTGCTGGTGGTCTTCGCCACGGCCAACCCCATCGCCTGGTCCGCGCAACCGTTCTACAAGCGGCGACTTCGTACGGTCTTCGCACTCTCGCGGGCGACCGACGGCGAGTCCGTCACGGTCGGTCCGGTCCCGACCGATCAGGAGCCGATGCTCTCCGACCTGCGCCCGCCCGACTGGCCGGAGCTGCTGATCTGCGCAGCTGCAAACGTGTCGGACCTCGGGTACACACCGCCGGGCATGAACGTGACCAGTTTCGTGTTCTCCCCCACCCGCGTCGGCGGACCGCTGGTCGGCTCGATCCCGACGTGCGACTACGAGCAACGACTGACACGCATTCGCTACTTCCAACGCGTGTGGAACATGGTCAACAAGAAGGCGCCGTCGACGGGTCGGCTCCGCGACGTCAGCCCGCTGTCGGCAGTCTCGATCTCGGGCGCGGCCGTGTCGCCTTCGATGGGGCGAATGTCGAAGCCGGCGTACCGGATGCTGCTGGCGATGTTGAACCTCCGCCTCGGCGTCTGGACCGCCAACCCCCGGCTGGTCAGCGAGCTGAACGCGGTCGGTGACGATGCTCCGACCTACAAACCCCTCGTTCGCCCCACGTATCTGCTGCGCGAACTCTTCGGTCAGAACAACTTGCGGCGCAAGTTCTTGTACGTGTCCGACGGCGGGCACTACGAGAACCTCGGGCTCGTCGAACTGCTGCGCAGGGGATGCACGACGGTGTACGTGATCGATGCCTCCGGCGACACGCCCGGCAGCATCCGAACGCTGGGACAAGCGGTCGCTCTCGCACGCAGCGAGCTCGGCATCGAGTTCGACGACATCGATCCGTCGACGTTCGTGATCAAGGACGCTGCCGAACCCGGGATCGTCGTCGGCGACCACGCCATCTTCCACTATCGCTTCCCCGCGGGGGGCGGTGACGGCACGCTGGTCTACATCAAGAAGGCACTGATGAAGGACAAGGCGACGCCCGCGGACCTGATCTCCTATCAGGAGGCGCGACCGCTCTTCCCATACGACTCCACCGCCGACCAGTTCTACGACGTCGAGCAGTTCGAGGCATACCGCGCACTCGGCGCATCGGTGACCAGACGGGCCCTTGCCGAGCCGCGCTCGACGCCGAGGATCGCGAGACGCCACGATCGACCGCGTCGCCCGCGAACAGGTATGTTCGCCAACATGGGATGCGTCCAGTGACCGACACACAGGCCCGACCCAGCCGCCTCGGGTGGCACTCTTGCGTCCCCCCGAATGGATACGCCAACCGCGCTGTCGCGCAGACGACGAACAGCAACCCATTGGGTCTCGACACGCCGCCCGCCGACGACATCGAGACGACACCGGAGCACTACAACCTGATCGGCGGCGACCCGGCGTGCGCGGGATGGACCCGGGCGTACGACGATCCCGACGTGGTGCAGCTGCGAGAGAAGTTGCGTCTGCACAACGGGATCAAGGGCCTCGAAGTACTCGACCCGACTGACGTCGAGCGGGCTGCCCAGCTGTTTCACCGAGATGGCTTCGTCGTGGTGCGCGACCTGCTCGGCCCCGAACAACTGGCTCGCCTGCGCCGGGCCACCGAGCGCGCCCTCGACGAGATGCTGGCCGCCGACCCGACGTGCGCAGCGGGAGGTGGCGCGGGCGGCCTGCCGCACCGCTTCTCGTTCGGCAGCAGTTCCGGCTCGCGTCACATGCTGCACGTCGACGAATGGGCCGAGCTGGTCGACATGCCCACGACGACGCCGATCCTGCAGGCGATCTTCGGCTCACCCAACTACATCCTGATCGGGGCGGGCGGCGACGTGGCGATGCCGGGCGCTATCGAGTATCAGGGGCTGCACTCCGACAACGTGTGGACCGAGCCACACGACCCCACCGGCCGGATCTCGACGCGCGAGCTGCCTGTCCCGGCAGTGACCATCAACTTCCCGATGGTCGATCTCACGACCGAGAACGGTCCCACCAGGCAGATCCCGGGATCGCAGAACTCGCGCAGCCCGATCCCGAACCTCGCCAACGAGCCGGAGTGGATGAAGCTCAGCACCGTCTGCCCCGCACCCGCCGGGTCGGGCATCTTCCGAGACCTGCGGGCCTGGCACGGCGGCACACCGAATCTGTCGCATGAAGTGCGGGCCGCACCCAACGTCGAGTACTTCGCACCGTGGTTCCGCAGCGAAGCGGTGATTCGCTCGATGCCGTACGACCAGTGGAAGAAGCTGTCCCCGCATGGGCAGCGCATCTCGCGATACGTGATGTGCGGCCCGGGCGAAAAGGTGATCGGGGCCGGGTTCATCCACCCGCGGGCCAAAGCCCGCGAGGCGTTCAAGCAAGCACAGCTCGACGAGCTCGGCCCGGAGGCCGCCGAAGAGTACCTGCGACGCCTGTAGAGCGCTCGATCGCTTGCGAACGGCCTGTGGCATGCTTCAGTACGCGACACCCTCCACACCACACCACACCCTTGCGAGGTGACGACGTGCTGACCGAACCAGAGATCGATGCCGGCGAAGCCCTGGAGCGCTTGAACACCGACGGCCATGTCGTGATCGAGAACATGATTGCCAAGGACACCGTCGCCGATCTGCGCGACCGGGTCGAGCGGATCCTCGCCTACGAACGCGAGCACCCGGTCGATCCGGGCAACAGCACGATCTCGATCGACCAGGTCGGTGACGTCGACTTCGAGTACTGGCGCAGCGGAGACGACGAGATCGCCCGCATGAAGAACCGCATCCGGCAACGTCAGGCTCAGGAGTTCGATACGCCGTGGCCGGTGCGCGCCGACGAGGTGTGCATCAGCTTCATCCACATCCCGTCTCTGTTCGACGACGGGCGGTCGCAGCGGATCTTCAACCTCATCAACAAGGACGTGGCCTTCGCTCCGTTGGTCGAGCACCCAACGGTGTTGGCCATGATGGACGAGGCTCTCGGACGCGATGCCATCGTGCTCGACATGAGCGTGAACCACGTCGGCCCACACACCAACAGCGCCGGTTGGCACGTCGACTCGCCGCTGACGCAGATCGCCGAACCGTTGCCCAACTTCACGCTCGGCATCCAGACGGCGTGGATGCTCGACGACTTCACGCTCGACAATGGTGCGACGCACGTCGTCACCGGCAGCAACCACACGCAACTCAAGCCACCATCGGGACGAGCGGCTCTGGAGAACGAGACCGTGCTGGAAGGCCCGGCCGGCTCGATCGCCATGTGGTTGTCGCAGACCTGGCACCGTCACGGCGCCAACGTGACCGACGGCGTCAGGAACGGCGTGATCATCCAGTACGGCCGCTCATGGGTCAAACCGTTCGTCGATCTGCGAACTCCGATGGACTGCAGCGCAAGCCGCGGCGTTCTCGCCGCGGCTGCGCTACATGCTCGGGTGCAACGCAAGCGCTCCGGTCAGAGGTTGACCGAACCTGAAATCTGGGCGCGGAATATCGCGCTCCCTCGACGTGCTTGCAGAATCACACCTCACGCCGGAGCGGAGGTGCAGGGCCTGACTAGATGAGGCGGACCTTCTGGGCTTCTTCGCCCTTCTTGCCAGGTGCGACTTCGAACTCAACGGTGTCGCCCTCGTTGAGCGACTTGTAGCCACTGCCTTCGATATTGGAGAAGTGGACGAACACGTCGCTGCCACCCTCTCGCGAGATGAAGCCGAAACCCTTCTCGGCATTGAAAAACTTTACGGTGCCTGTGGCCATTGCCTATTCCTTCAACAAGATGAGCCGCCGTCGACGGCTGCCACGACGTTATCTGCTCGCGGCCCGCTTCCTCCGACTGGGCGGACTCGGGTGACTGATCCCGGTCGAGATGTTCGCGTCGTGCAACCGACAATTTTTGACCACGACAGGGTCGCCGCACGAAGTTGATGGCTGGCGTTAGGATTGCCTCACTGTTGGGCATTCCTCTGGAGCAATAGCTCAATGACCGGCAACGTCTTGCCGATACAAGTTTGTGACCTCGCCGGAGGCTGCACCCTGTGATGCGATCCTGGAGAGGGCTCATGAGCAGAATCACCTACGACGAGACCATGAGCAGCAGCGATGCGCTGATCTGGCACATCGAACAGGATCCTCAGTTGCGTTCCACGGTGATGAGTGTGTGGTTCCTGCAACGCCCTCCCTCAGCGGAACGAATGCACGCCACCGTGGAGCGGATGGTCAGCCAGCTACCACGATTGCGGCAGCGGGTCCTCGACGACCGGCCGCGACCGCGATGGGTTGCGGCGGATCGGTTCGACGCTGACGCCCACTACCGGTACGAGGATCTCGGCGGCGAAGCCGACCGCGACGACGTGATGGCCTGGGCCGAGGCCTGGGTTCGCGAACCGTTCGACCGGTCCCGACCGCTGTGGCAGCTGGGCATCTTCTCCGGACTGGCGGACGGTCGCGGCGCGCTGGTCTTGAAGCTGCATCACGCAATTGCCGACGGCGTCGGGCTGATGCTGATGCTCGCCGCGCTCGCCGACCTCGAGCCCAACCCCCGACACCGGCTCGCGCTCGCCGATGTGGTCACGGTTCCGGCACCGATCAGGCGGGCGCCGCGGCAAGCAAGCAACCTCGTGCTCCACCCGATCTCGACGATCCGGAACGCCGTCCGCAGCGCCGTGTCCATCGCCAAGCTGGTGATGCCGAACCGCAAGCCGATGAGCACGTTGATGACGGCTCGATCGACCGAGCTGTGCCTCGACACGAAAGCGCTGCCGCTCGACACCCTGCGATGCGCCGGCAAGCAGGCCGGCGGAAGCCTCAACGATGCGTTCATCGGTCTCGTGCTCGACACACTCGACCGCTACCACGAACGGAGCGGAGTGTCCTGCGAGCAGGTGCGCATCCACATGCCGATCAACATCCGCGACGCAGCCACCGCGGATCGCGCCGGCAACCAGTTCGTACCGGCCCGGATCGTGATGAAGGTCGGCAACGACACCACCGAGGGCCGCCTGCGGCGTGTCAGCAAGCATCTCGCCGCAGTACGCCAGGAGCCGGCATTGGGCTGGGTCAACTCGGTATCGGCAGCAATCCAGCGCCTCGGCGTGCCGATCTCACGGCGCGTCATCGGCGGGATGATGAAGGGTGTCGACGTCCTGGCGTCGAACGTCGCCGGCCCGCCCTGCCCGTTGTATCTGGCCGGCGAGCATGTCGAGGAGTTCTACGCCTTCGGCCCACCGGCCGGAGCCGCCCTCAACATCACCTTGTTCAGCTACGACAACACGGTCCATCTCGGTGTCACCACCGTCGCTGCGGCGGTCGACTCACGGCAACTGTTCATGCTCTGTCTCGACGAGGCGATCGTCGAGATGGGCGCCTTGGCGTCGACCTGGGCGCCGGCAGCGACGCATGGCGACCTGCCCGTGCTGCTCGGGTTGGCCAGCTGACGCGAGCCGACCACGACAACTGGTCAAATTCACACGACGGGCATCATGAGCGTTGCATATCGTCTGGCTCGTGCCATCGCTCTCGACCCTTCCCGTGTTCGTCGCCGCGTCCATCGCCCTGCTGGTGATCCCTGGCCCAGCCGTGCTTTTCATCGTCGCCCGCAGCGGGGCCCAGGGCCGGCGTGCCGGGTTCGTGTCGGTGCTCGGCGTCCACACCGCGTCGATGGTTCACGTGTTGGCCGCGGTTGCGGGGCTCTCGGCTGTCGTGGTCGCTTCGTCGATCGCATTCACCGTCGTGAGGGTCGTCGGCGGGGTCTACCTGATCATGCTCGGTGTGCGCTCGCTTCGCGCCGCCCGCACGCGGCACGACGTGGCGTTGCCGACCGCTCGGCCAGCGAAGCGGCTGTTCGCCGAAGCATTCGTCGTCAACCTGCTCAACCCGAAGGTCGCGCTGTTCTTCCTCGCCTTCCTCCCCCAGTTCGTCCAGCCGGGAACGGAGCGATCTGGTCGCAAACGCTTGCCCTCGGCGTGGTCTACATCCTGCTGGGACTGTGCTCCGACAGCGCCTACGTGCTGGTCGGGGCACATTTGGGGGCTCGACTCAGTGGTCGCGCCACGCGGCTGCGGGCCGGCCGCTACGCAGAAGGCAGCATCCTCGTCGGCCTCGGCGTGCTGACGCTAGCCCTGCCCCATCGCAAGACGACCAAGTAGCGCCGCCCAGCGCTTGTTCTCACGGATGTGACGGGCTGGAACGCATCGACGGGATCTCGAAACCGATCTCGTCGACGTAACACCACAGCCAATCCTCGCCAGGCTCGAAGCTCTGGATGATCGGGTGGCCCACCTCGTGAAAGTGGGCGGTGGCGTGCTTCATCGGCGAATTGTCGCAACACCCGACGTGGCCGCATGACGTGCATCGTCGAAGGTGCAACCAGCGAGTCCCGATCCGCAAGCAATCCTCACAACCGTCGGACGACGGTGCGACGCCGGCCACGATCGTGTCGAGGTGTGAACACTCCGGACTGGTCATGTCGTTCGATCGTACCAACCGACTCGACGACGCCAAATTCTGTGCAGCCTCGCTCCCGACATGGGTTACCGTCGCCCGACGTGGAGATGGATCTGCCGCCACCGTATGTAGCCAGGCCCTATCGGGGTCCTGCGGACCACCCGGCGATGGCCTCGATCCTCACCGAGTATCGCCAGCACGCCGGCAACCCGGAAATGGTTACCGCCGAGCAGATCGATGTCACGTACGCCAACCTCACCAACTGCGACCCGATGACCGACATCGCGGTGATCGAGCTCTCCGATGGCGAGCCTGTCGGCTACATCCGAGTGACTTGGGACGAGCTCGAGGACGGTTCTCGTGACTACGTGGTGTTCGCGCCGATGCGCCCATCCCATCTGGCCGAGCCGCTGTTCCGAGCAATGGTCGCCGCCCAGGAAGCCCACATGCGACCGATGGCCGACGGCGTCCCGAACCCCCGATTTCGGGCGTACGCACCGCACCCCGGGCCGCGGCAGGCGGCGACACACGAGGCGATGTGGCTGGAGTCGCTCGGGTATCGGGCTGTGCGGTTCAGCGCATCGCTGGTGCGTCCGGACCTCGAGAACGTCCCCGACCTACCGCTGCCCGAGGGGGTCGAGGTTCGGCCCGTGACACCGGACATGCTTCGTGCGATCTTCGATGCCCACTGGGAGGCGTTTCGTGGGGATTGGGACTTCACGGAAGCGACCGAGGAAGACGCTCAGCAGTTCCTCGACGACCCCTTGCGCGACGAATCGCTGTGGAAGATCGCCTGGGCCGGCGAGACCGTTGTCGGCCAGGTCAAGAGCTTCATCCACGCCGAGGAGAATGCCACCATGGGCTACCTGCGCGGCTACACCGAGTACATCTCGACGCACGCCGCGTGGCGCAATCGCGGCATCGCCGGATCGCTGCTGGCCAGCAGCCTGCGCGAACTGAAGGCCAGGGGCATGACCGAGGCGGCCTTGGGCGCCGACACCGAGAACCCCGGCGGGGCGTTCCAGCTGTACACCAAATTGGGGTTCGAACTGCGCTCCTACGAAGCCGCGTTCGCCAAGCCGATGACCTGAGCCGGCCAAGGGTATGGTCGGCATTCATGTCCGATGACGCCGCCGTCCGCCCGTTTCGCATCGACGTTGCCGACGAAGTCCTCGAGGATCTCGGCCGTCGGTTGGCCCAGACTCGGTGGCCCGAAGCCGAGCCGGTCGACGACTGGAGCCAGGGTGCGCCGCTGGCCTGGATCCAGGACATGTGCCACTACTGGGGCACTGAGTACGACTGGCGGGCACGCGAGACACTGTTGAACCGCTTCGATCAGTTCGCCACGACGATCGACGGCATCGACATCCATTTCATTCATCATCGCTCGCCCCATCCTGAGGCACGGCCGCTGTTGATCACCCACGGTTGGCCGGGTTCGATCGTCGAGTTCCACAAGGTCATCGAGCCGCTGACGAACCCGACCGCACGCGGTGGCGAGGCATCCGATGCGTTCCACGTGATCTGCCCGTCACTTCCAGGTTTCGGGTTCTCCGGCAAGCCGACGACGACCGGTTGGGGGTCGGTCGCATCGCCGACGCCTGGGCGGCGCTGATGGCTCGGCTCGGCTATCACCGCTACTTCGCCCAAGGTGGCGACTGGGGTTCGGCGGTCACGCGATCCATCGGCGGCCAAGATCCGCAGCACTGCGCGGCGATTCACATCACGCTCGCCATGGGCACACGACCACGGCTCGGCGGCGAACCGTCGGACGAGGAGCAGCGAGCCATCAAAGGCGCCGAGTACTACCAGGCATGGGACAGCGGCTATTCGAAGCAGCAGGCCACACGCCCGCAGACGGTCGGGTACGGCCTGGCCGACTCGCCGGCTGGCCAGGCCGCATGGATCCTGGAGAAGTTCTGGGCGTGGACCGACTGCGATGGCCATCCGGAGAACGTGCTCGACCGCGACGAGCTCCTCGACAACGTGATGTTCTACTGGGCGACCAACAGCGCCGCCAGCTCGGCGCGCATCTATTGGGAGAGCTTCGCCAAGCCCCGTCCGGTCAACCTGTCGGTTCCGGTCGGTGTGACCGTGTATCCGAAGGAGATCGTGCCTCCGGTGCGCTCGTGGATGGAGGCCGACTACCCGAACATCGTCCACTGGTCCGAACAACCCAAGGGTGGGCACTTCGCCGCCTTCGAGCAGCCCGCGCTGTTCGTCGACGACATCCGCACGTGCTTTCGTCAGTTCCGCTGAACCATCACCTGTCGGCCAACCAGGCCTCCCACTCGGCGTCGAGTTGATCGGTGGTGACAGAGCCCGCCTGGGCCTCCCCGCGCAGCAGGCGTGCCGAGTAATGCTGCAGGAACTCGTTGGTCGGCGTCTGCACTCCGTGCAACCTGCCGAGCATGATGATCTCGCCGTTGAAGTAGTCGGTCTCGATGGTGGGCGCGCCCTTCATCAGGCCCTGCCATGTCGACCCGCCGATGAACGTGTCACCCGCAGGGATGTCGAACTGCATCGTCTTGGCTCGTTGCGTGTAGTGCTCGACGCGCTCCGGCGGCTGTTCCCATCGAACGCCGGCCGCGCGATATGCGCGGTGCCCCTCCTCGATGGCGGCCGCCGTGACTCGTGCTCTCCGCCCGGCGATCCCGCACGCAGCGTCGGCCACGTTGCCGAGATTGACGAGCAGTTTGGCGTACTTCTTCGTCATCACGTCGTCGTCAGCCTCGGACAACAACTTCGGTGAATCATCGATCAGTGCTGCCAGCCGGGTCGCGGTCTCGTCGACGCCGGACGGGTACCGCCCGACATCGAGGATTGCGTTCGACGGCGCACAGAGCACGGTCACCTCACCTGGCTTCTCGAACTGTGCGGGCAGCTGGATCACCATTGCGTAGACACGAGCGAATCGGCGCAGTGCCATGCGTTCGTGCTCCACGCCGTTGGTGCCGCAGGCGACCGAGACGTTCGGGTCCCAGTCGAACAGCGCCGAATGGATCTGCGGGGTGTCTTGGGTCTTGGCGGTGATCAGCACGACGTCGTCGCCGGTTGGTTCGAGCTGGTCAATGGAGGTGACGGCCTCGATCTCGACCAACTCGCTGCCCTGCGCCGATCGCAGAGTCAAGCCGGAATCGCGGATGGCCGTGACGTGGGCGGGTCGCGCCACGAGGACGACATCCGCACCACCTTGCCGCAACCGACCGCCGATGACACTGCCGACTGCTCCCGCCCCAAAGATGATCACGCGCACGCCGGCATCGTATGGGCCGGCGACGAGTACGTGCGAAAGCCCGTCGACGTGTTTCGCGCTCGCCCGGCTCGGCGAGCCAAACTGGGTTGGAACAGAGTTTCAAGGATCAACTTCTCCTGGTCGATTCGTACCGCTAGCACCGGGTCGTCGAACGTGGTGAACTAGGGGCGTGATGGAAGCCAATGAGTGAGGGCATGCCACTTCGATTCGGGATCCCGAAGCCGCCGGCCCGCCCGGGCGAGGTGGCCGACTTCTCATATCTCGACGTGCCCGCCGCGGGGACTGCAGACCGACCCGACATCGATACCCACCCGAGCGAGATGCGCGACCTTGCGTACACCTTGATCCGGGTGCTCGACGACACGGGCACCGCAGTTGGCCAGTGGGACCCGCACTCCGACGGCGCGGCACTCCACGAGGGCCTTCGAGCGATGGTCATGACGCGCGCCTACGACGACCGCATGACCACGGCGCAACGGCAAGGAAAGACGTCGTTCTACATGCGCTGCACGGGCGAGGAAGCGATCGCCGTCGGCCACACGCTCGAACTGCACCCCGACGACATGTTCTTCCCGACCTATCGGCAGCAGGGCTGGCTGATCGCCCGGCGCTGGCCGCTCGTCGAGATGATGTGTCAGGTCTTCTCCAACGAGAAGGACCGGCTCCACGGCAGACAGATGCCGATCATGTACTCGGCCCGCGACGTCGGCTTCTTCTCGATCTCGGGCAACCTCGGCACGCAGTATGTGCAAGCAGTTGGGTGGGCCATGGCGTCGGCGATCAAGGGTGACACCCGCATCGCCTCCGGTGCCGTCGGCGAGGGCACGACCGCTGAGGCCGACTTCCACCATGCGCTCACGTTCGCAACCACGTTCCAGGCACCGGTGATTCTCAATGTTGTCAACAACCAATGGGCGATCTCGTCGTTCCAGGGCATCGCCGGAGGCTCGCGATCAACCTTCGCGGCGCGTGCGATCGGGTACGGCATTCCGGCACTGCGGGTCGACGGCAACGACTACCTGGCCGTGCTCGCCGCCACTCGTTGGGCGGCCGAACGGGCCCGCAGCAACCATGGCCCGACGCTGATCGAATGGGTCACGTACCGCGCGTCGGCGCACTCGACGTCGGACGACCCGTCCCGATACCGGCCGGCCGACGAGTGGAAGTCGTGGCCACTCGGCGACCCCATCGATCGTCTCAAGCAGCACCTCATCTCTCTCGGCGACTGGTCGGACTCGCAGCACGCAGACCTCGTGGCCGAAACCGAGCGCGAGGTGATGGCGGCCGCCAAGGAAGCCGAGCAGTACGGCACCCTGCTCGACGGACGAGGTGCGAGCGCGCGGAGCATCTTCGAGGACGTGTTCAAAGAGATGCCCAAACATCTGCAACGTCAACGTCAACAGATGGAGAACGAGCGATGACCGCGATGACCATGAACGCGGCCATCCGCTCGGCGATCGACGTGATGATGGAGCGCGACGACAACATCGTCGTGTTCGGCGAGGACGTCGGGTACTTCGGCGGGGTGTTCCGATGCACCGAGGGGTTGCAGGCCAAGTACGGAAGCGAGCGCGTCTTCGACACACCGATCGCCGAAGGCGGCATTATCGGGGCCGCGGTTGGCATGGGCGCCTATGGGCTGCGTCCCGTGGTCGAGATCCAGTTCGCCGATTACGTGTACCCGGGTCTGGATCAACTGATCTCCGAGGCGGCGCGGTTGCGCTACCGGTCGAGCGCCGAGTTCACCGCGCCGATCACGGTCCGAATGCCGTGCGGTGGCGGCATCCATGGCGGTCAGACGCACAGCCAGAGCCCGGAGAGCCTCTTCACCCACGTGTGCGGCCTCACAACCGTCCTGCCTTCGAACCCCCACGATGCCAAAGGGCTCCTGATCGCGTCGATCGAAGACGATGACCCTGTCATCTTCCTCGAGCCGAAGCGCATCTACAACGGTCCCTTCGACGGCCATCACGACCGACCGGTCGTGCCCTGGGCGAACCACCCACTGGGCGAGGTGCCTGACGGTTACTACCGAGTCGAGCTCGGTCGCGCCGCGGTGCGCCGTCCCGGTGACGACCTCACCGTTCTGGCCTACGGCACGATGGTGCACGTCGCCGAAGCCGCAGCCGCGGAGACGGGGATCGACGCCGAGATCATCGACCTCTGCACCTTGCTGCCGCTCGACACCGACACGATCAAGGCCTCCGTCGACAAGACCGGTCGGTGTGTGATCGTCCACGAGGCGACGCGGACCAGTGGGTTCGGCGCCGAGCTGTCGGCGACCGTGCAGGAGTTGTGCTTCTACCGTCTCGAGGCACCGATCGAACGGGTCACCGGTTGGGACACGCCGTACCCGCATGCGCAAGAGTGGGACTACTTCCCCGGGCCCGCACGCGTCGGCGCCGCCTTCCGTCGAGTGATGGCGGCCGACAGTTGAGCGAGTACATCGTCAAGCTGCCCGATGTCGGCGAAGGCATCGCCGAAGCCGAGATCGTCGAGTGGCATGTCAACGTCGGTGACACCGTCGCCGAGGACCAGGTATTGGTCGAGGTCATGACCGACAAGGCCACCGTCGAACTGCCGTCGCCGGTCGCCGGCGTGGTGCTGTCGGTCGGTGCCGAGGTCGGCGATGTGCTGTCGGTCGGTTCGCCGCTGATCCGCATCGACACGACGACTGAGACAGCGGAACCGGCTGCGGCTGCGGCTGCGGAACCGACCGCGGCTGCGGCTCCGGACATGGAGCCACGCGTCTCGGTGGCCGCGGGGCCGCCTGCCGCTGCGATGCCCGTCGCAGCATCCACCAAGGCGCCCGCCACGGCTGACGCACGACCCGTACCCGCGACAGGCGAGCGGCGCACCGCAACGGCTGCACCCGCGGTGCGTGAGCGGGCCACGAACCTGGGAATCGACCTCACCTCCATCACCGGAAGCGGCCCGGATGGGCGAGTCGTTCACGCCGATCTCGACGCCCAACTCTCGCGCAACGGATCGAGCAAGGCCGCCGCGCCCGAATGGACGGCGACGACGGCACCGACGACGTGGCGGTCATCGGCCTGCGCCGCAACATCGCCCAACGGATGCAGATCGCCAAGAGCCGCATCCCCCATTTCACCTATGTGGACGAGGTCGATGTCACCGAAGTCGAACGATTGCGGTCGGAGCTCAACCGGCAGGTCGACGACATGCACACACGTTTGACCATCCTGCCCTTCCTGATGCGTGCCGTTGTGGAGGCCATCGCCGACTTCCCGCAGATGAACGCGCGATTCGACGACGATGCAGGCGTTGTGCATCGTCACCGGGCGGTGCATCTCGGCGTGGCTGCGCAGACTGCGAAGGGCCTGATGGTTCCGGTGGTGACGCATGCCGAGGGTCGCGATCTGCGATCGTGCGCCGACGAGGTCGCCCGCCTGTCGACCGCCGCCCGCGACAACACGATCACATTGGCCGAGTTGACCGGATCGACGATCACCATCAGCAGCCTGGGTTCGCTCGGCGGAATCGTCTCGACACCGATCATCAACTATCCGGAGGTGGCGATCATCGGAGTCAACAAGATCTCGACGCGACCGGTGTACGTCGACGGCAACGTGCTTCCGCGCCAGATCATGAACCTGTCGTCGTCGTTCGACCATCGAGTCGTCGACGGCGCTGATGCCGCGGCGTTCATCCAACGCATCAAGGCGCTCCTCGAGACTCCGGCGCTCATCTTCATGTCGTAGTGCCGTCCCAGCCAACCTGCGCTCCACATGCAACCGGTAGTGAGGGACTCACCTCTCATGTAATTCGCCGGCGGAGTGGATCCCGTCGGCTTCAGCGGTGGCCGCGTTTGGCGAACTTCACTCGGACGACGTCGCCAAGCGCCCCGACTTCAGAAGCGCCAGCGCATCGAACCTGGCATCTCGCTGGCAGTACCGACTGCGGTAGCGGTGCGCGGCTCGAGCTCGTAGACGAACCACGGTGGGGGACCCAGCGTTGGCGCGTTGAACGGCGCGGTGATGCCGGTTCCCGAGTCGTCGGGCTGAGCGGGCCATCCGCTCTTGGCCCACAACGCAGCGATCTCGGTGACGGTCCTCGGTTGAGTCACGCGCCGGGCTTCGCCTGCGACCATCACGTCGAAGCCTTTCGTCGCAACGCTGATCGAGCAGCGCGGGTCGCGTGCGATGTTCTTCGCCTTGTGGGTGCGTTCGCCGGTCTGGAACCAGTATGAGCCTGCGTGCCACAAAGCGCCCACGCTCGTGACGTGCGGACTTCCATCGGCGTTGAGGGTCGAGAGCCAGAACGTCGATCGGTTCGGCGAACGTGGGTCGTCGTGTGTCAGAAGATCGGCGATCTGCGTTTCAACTTCGCTCAACTCGATCACCGGCAGCCCATCGGCCGCACCAAGGTTGATTGCTTTCATGCTGTCGAGATTGCCCCGGTTTCCAAAAACTCAATCGCGAGAACATCGGGTGGGAACAGGATCGCTTTGATCTGCGTCGCCTTGTTGGCGCGGCCGGTGCGCGAGGTCAAGGTCGCAATCCGTGCATGTTCCTGACACGCCGGCCTGGCATGCTGGTGGACCCATGAGCGTCGCGGCACCCACTCTCACCGGCACCCACGTGCAACTCGAACAACTGCGCATCGAGTTCGCCGAGGAGCTGACTGCGGCGGGGAACCAGGATCGCTCGACGTACGGCTGGACAGCCGTTCCGCCGACCGTCGAGGGCATGCAGCGCTACATCACGG
The DNA here is from genome assembly GCA_963805445.1 of Ilumatobacteraceae bacterium. Lineage (GTDB taxonomy): Bacteria > Actinomycetota > Acidimicrobiia > Acidimicrobiales > Ilumatobacteraceae > JAENVT01. The sequence goes on from CAWDUI010000026.1 coordinate 47,281, forward strand.
GCCTCCTGAACGACCAGCAGTCGGGCGCTGCGGTGCCCTTCGTGCAACGACGCGTCACCGACCACGCCCTGGTGGGCTGCACGCGGTATCTCCGTCTCGAGTGGTGGGGCGCCAAGCAGTTGCCCGACGAGGTCGAGATCGGCGGGACGTGGCTGGCAGCATCGGCTCAACGGACACCGATCAACACTGAGGCGAAGTATCTGTTGTTGAACAACGCTTTCGACTCATGGGGCGTCCATCGCGTGTCGATTTGCACCGACGTGCGCAACGTCCAGAGCCGCACGGCGATCCTGCGGATCGGCGCGAAGTTCGAGGGCATTCTGCGAAGCCACCGAGGCTCGTACGCAGCAGGTGAGGAGAACACCATCGCCCGCGACTCGGCCATGTACTCGATCGTTCGCACAGACTGGCCAACGGTCAAGCGCGGATTGGAAGATCGACTGCGATGAGTGAAGTGCACGACGGCGCCGAGCACGGCGTTCCACGTCCAGTGATGCTGGTGACCGGGGGCAGCCGCGGCATCGGTGAAGCGATCTGCCGTTTGGCGGCGCGAGCCGGTTTCACCGTGGTGGTCAACTATCCGCGCCGCGCCGAGGTGGCCACATCGCTGGCGAGCGAGATCGGCCATGGGTCGATCGCCGTGCGTGCCGATGTCGGCGACGAGGCAGCGGTGTTGGCGATGTTCGCCGAGGTCGACGCTCGTCTCGGGCGCATCGACGTGTTGGTCAACAACGCCGGCATTGCCGGCAGCTACGGAACGCTCGACAGCTACACGGTCGAGGCGCTGGAGCAACTGTGGGCCGTGAACCTGACCGGTCCGTTCGTGTGCGGCGCGAAGCGGCCAAGCGCATCCGCGAGGGCGGCCGCGGCGGATCGATCATCAACATCTCGTCGAAGGCCGCGGTGCTCGGTGGGTCGAACGAATGGGTGCACTACGCCGCCTCCAAGGGTGGGATCGACACGATGACCATCGGGCTCGCCAAGGAGTTGGCCCCGCACGGGATTCGAGTCAACGCCGTTCGCCCGGGCCTGATCGACAGCGACTTCCACCTCCACGCCCCGGCTGGTCGCGTCGAACGAATGACGCCGATGATCCCCATGCAGCGAGCCGGCACCTCCGACGAGGTCGCCGAGGCGGTGTTGTGGTTGGCGTCGCCGGCCGCGAGCTACGTGACTGGTGCGTTCATCGAGGTCACCGGCGGGCGCTGAGTGCCGCTGACCTGCACGATGTGACGCACCCACAGCCCGGCGGCGATCGTTGCCACGCACGCTCCCAATGTGACGGGCGGAAGCACGCCGGGCCCGCGAGCATCGAAGAGTTGGCCGAGCGACCAGGGCATGACCAGACCGCCGAGCCCGGCAGCGCCGATGAACGCCGACGTCGCCGCGCCCGACAACGCAAGGTGGGCCTCGGCATAGCCGATCATCGAGGCGAACTGCGGGGCGATCGAGAGGCCGAACAGGAACGTCACGATCCACAGCCCGATGTTGCCGCCGTTGACAGCGACAAGGATCACCGATGACAGCAGCGCAAGCGTCATCGAGCCGGTCAGCATCCAGCCCGCGCTGAATCGTCCGGCGAGCCAGATCGACACGACGCGCCCGAGCGAGAACCCGACCCAGAAGATGACGGTCACACCCGTGGCGGTGTTGGCATCGCCGTATCCGATCTGCTCGACATAGGAGTGGATCCAGTTGGCGAACCCGACCTCGACGCGACGTACACGAAGAAGAACAAGCTGACAACGGCGAGTTGACCGTGGCGAACCGAGGCCGCCGCGGTGTCGCCAATGCTGTGATCCGCGGCTCGTGTTTTCAACGGGGCCGGCGTCGACAGCAGCACCGAGCAGCACACGGCCGTCAGCATCGCCAGCGGCACCGCCACGGGCCACAGCGAATGGCTCCACGCAATCGCTCTGTTGGTCAGCAAGGGCGCGGAAAGCGCGCCGAGGGCGAAGAAGAGGTGGAGAGCGTTGAGCGCCGCACCCGGGGAGTCCGGGCGGCTCCACACGACCAGGGTGTTACCGGAGACATCCCCGGCTCCGCACGCCAGACCGAGCACGACGAACGCACCGACCATTGGAGCAAGATCGCCAAGCTGCGAGATCACCACGATCATCACGACGGAGGTGATCATGCAGGCCGACCACATCTGATGTCCGCGGCCACGGTCGAGGAACCTGCCCCCGACGAACGACCCGACCATGTAGCCGCTCGACGACCCGACGAACACCAAGCTGATGCCGCCATCGTTGGTCCCCGCACGCGGTCGCGGAGATGCGACAGGGCCGGTCCGGCAACGCTGAGGGCGCTGCCCAACACGGCGAAACCGACCAAGTAGACCCAGACAGGGACGTGCCGCGGCCCCTGCGATTCCATCGTGGTGGATAGTAGGGCGCACCACTATCGTGCGCCCAACATGCGCGTCGTTGTCGTCGTTGCCCACCCGGATCCGAACAGCTTCAGCCACGCAATCGCAGCGACCGCCCGAGCAGCGCTGACCGAGCGGGGCCACGAGGTCACGGTATTGGATCTCTATGCCGATGAGTTCCGTACGGCAATGAGCCCTGACGAGCACCGTGCGTACCACAGCGAGCGACCACTGCTGGACCCGGTCGCCGAGCGGCATGCAGGTCTGATCAAGCAGACCGAGGCCTTCGTCTTCGTCTACCCAACGTGGTGGAGCACGATGCCGGCGATCCTCAAGGGCTGGCTCGAACGGGTGATGGTGCCCGGCGTCGGGTTCGTCTTCGACGAGCACCACCGCGTGCGGCGCGGCCTGACGCAGGTTCGTCGCATCGTCGGGATCTCGACGTATGGCTCGCGGTGGTGGTACGTGAAGGCGATGCACGACAACGGCCGGCGCACCCTGCTCCGCGCTGCGGTTGAACACGGCGGTGGTCACCCGTCGATCATGGCTGGGTCTGTACAAGATCGACCGCTGCAGCAACGAGCAGCGCGCCGCCTTCTTGCGCAGGGTCGACGACAGGATGCAGTCGCTGTGAGGGTGTACGTCGTCTACTGCCACCCGGATCCCGAGTCGTTCACGGCGGTGGTGCGCGCCCGGGCAATCGATGCGTTGGAGGCTGCTGGGCACCGAGTGCGAACGTCGGACCTGTACGCCGATGGCTTCGAGCCGGCAACTCTCCCGCCAGGAGGTACTCGAGTATCTCGCACCGGGGATCGACGATCCGCTCGTGACGGACTACTGCGCCAACCTCCGCTGGTGCAATGCGCTCGTGTTCATCTACCCAACGTGGTGGAGCGGACAGCCGGCGATGTTGACCGGGTGGTTCGACCGCGTGTTGATCCGGGGAGTTGCCTGGGAACTGCCCGAGGGCTCGACGCGGATCACGGCACGATTGACGAACATTCGCCGTCTGGTCACGATCACCACGCATGGGTCGTCGCGTTGGGTGAACCTTGCCGAGGGCGAGACCGGACGTCGCGTGATCGGCAGGGCGGTTCGCGTGCTGTGCCATCGATTTGCGCATGCAACATGGGTGGCGATGTACAACATCGATCGCTCGACCGAAGCCGAACGCAGCGCCTTCCTCGATCGAGTGGCGCATCGAATGCAGCGGTTGTCACCGCCATCTAGCGAGATTGCTAGCAGGTCGAAGATGGTGACCACCTCGACGTGGTGCGTCTGCGGAAACAGGTCGTAGACCGTCGAGCGAACATGGGTGTAGCCCGACTCGCGGAGCAGCCCGGCATCGCGGGCCAGCGACACCGGGTCGCAGCTGACCAGCACGAGGCGTGCAGCCCGGGTCGCCGCCAGCACGGTCACCGCCTGGCGGCCGAGGCCGGTCCGTGACGGATCGGCGATCACCAGGTCGGCGTGGCGCGGTCGCCACCGCTCGACCGGCGTGCACATGATCTGCGAAGCAACGTCGGCGAGGTTGACCGTCGCATCGGCGCACGCCGTCTCGGATTCCTCCACGACCGTCATCGTCCGACCGTCGATGGCCGAGGCGAACAGCCCGACCCCGCCGTACGCATCGATGATCGATCGTGAGCCGAGCAGCTCGCCGCAGGCTTCCCGGACGGCACCGACCAGCAGTTCAGCTGCAGCGGGACCGGATTGGAAGAACGACGCCGCGCTGATCCGAAGGCGTTTGCCGGCAACGACTTCGTGGACCGCGGCCCGTGGCCCGGTCGCCACGTCGGACGGCAGGTCGAGCAGTTCGAGATCACCGTCGACGACCAACGCCGAACGCTCGCCGGTCGCCGCGCTGACACGGAGGCTGACTTCGCCATGGCCTCGGACGCGCAGCACTGCCAGCAACTCCTCCAGCAACGGGTGGCTGACGGGGCAGCCGACCAGTTCGACGACATCGTGCGAGTGCCGCCCACGCAGGCCGAGGCGGTCGACACCGGTCGCCATCCGCAGGGTCGTGCGGTAGGCCCAAGCAGGCACTGCCGACCCCACCGCGACGTCGGCATCGACCAACTTGCCGGTACGCCGCAGCGCCTCGGCCACAATCGTCGCCTTGAGGCCGAGCTGCGCAGCAGGGTCGACATGCTGCCAGGTGCAACCGCCGCAACCAGCAGCGTGACCGGGGCACGGCGGAACGACCCGATCCGCCGAGGGTTCGATGACGTCGAGCACCTCGGCACGGACGAAGTCCTTCTTCGACTGGACGATCTCGACCACGACCAGTTCTCCGGGAAGAGCTCCACGCACGAACGCGACGCGACCATCCGCGACATGAGCGATGGCATCGCCGCCTGCCGCCATCTTCTCGGCACGCACCTCGATCGACGACATCGCCGACGACTGTAGATCTGTTGACGTCGCGGAGCAGCTACCCTCGGATCGATGCCGCGACCGATCGAAATCGCCCCCAGTGTGTTGTCGGCCGACTTCGCCAAGTTGGGCGAGGAGGTCGCTGCGCTCGAAGCCGCCGGCGTCGACAGGATCCAGTGGGACGTGATGGACGGCCAGTTCGTCCCCAACCTCACGTTCGGGCCTGACGTGATCGCCGCGGCCCGCAAACACACCTCGTTGCCGTTCGAAGCCCACCTCATGGTCTTGACCCCCGACGTGATGGCCGCCGAGTACGTCGCGCGCTGGTTGTCAGCGCCTCATCGTGCACGTCGAGGCCTGCACCCACCTGCATCGCACGCTGGGCAACATCGCCTCACTCGGCGCCACCGCAGGCGTTGCGCTCAACCCGGCAACGCCCGCCTCCCACGTCGCCCACGTGCTCGATCTGGTCGATCTCGTGCTGGTGATGACGGTCAACCCGGGGTTCGGTGGGCAAAAGTACATCGCCGCCATGGAGCCCAAGATCTCCGAGGTCGCCGAGATGGTCCGCGCCGCGGGCCGCAGCGAGGTGGTCGACCTCGAGGTGGACGGCGGGATCGGCCCGGAGACCATCGCTGCTGCCACCGCTGCAGGAGCCAATGTGCTGGTCGCCGGCAGCGCGCTCTATCGCGACCCCGCCGGTCTCGAACACGCGGTCAGCGATCTGCGCGCCCGAGCCACTGCCGCTCGCGCCTGATTCACACGTGCTGGGGAGTCTCGGCAGGTGACGAGGAGCCCGGCTCGAACGTCCGCGTGCTGGCGGTCGCGCTGCACCTCGAGCAACGGCGGTAGCTCGTCGCCCGCGGACTCGCCGTTCGCGCGGCGCGGACCATCGCAAAGATCAACAGCTTCATCGAGGCCAGCACGACGAGCACGACGAAAGCAATCGCCAGCGGCCTGAGCGCGGCCTTGGCGATGGACTTCTTGGCGGTCTTCAATGGCGCCAGCACTCCGGTGTCGACCTCACGACCATCGACCAGCAGCGTCTTCACCCCGTCCTCCAGGCGAGGACAATGCAGGTCAGTGTCGTTCACACCGATGACGGCATCGCCGCCGAACAGCGGGGCCGCGAGACGTACCTTGGAGCGCAAGACGCTGGTGATCGGGTCGGGCCTCGCCCCGACCAGGTACTGCTGTCCGGTGTGGAGGTATCGGATGTCGTCGTCGAACCGCACATCGACGATCGTGTCGACGGCATAGCCGTCGAGGCTGCCGGCGCGAACCTGCTGCACTGCAAAGCGCGCCGTCGTGGCATCGGAGTCCGCCAGCGTGCCGACGAAGACGGCCACGGGGGCAAGCGGCGCGTTGCAGCCCGGAGGGACGCTGACCAACGGGGCCGAGGCCACGATCGGCGCAACGATCGGCAGTGGCTCCTGGATCGCCGGCACCTCGGGTCCGACGGCGACGGGCGTGACCGTCACCACCGTCGTCGACGGATCCGGAACGGGCTCGGCCGGTGGCGCTGCGTTGACCGCAGCAGGCCAGAGCGCGCCAATCAGCATTCCCAGAACGATCAACGGCGCGTGCCTCACGCCGCCACGCTACTGAGCGGCGCGGTGCGGAGCCGGTCAACGGCCTTCGAACTTCGGCTCCCGCTTCTCGACGAATGCCCGCATCGCCTCGCTGGTGTCGGCCGTGTAGAAGTTGACGGTTTGGGCGACACCCTCGTCGTCGAGCGCCTCCTCCATCGTCACTTGCAAGGCGTTGTCGAGCATTCGCTTCGTCATCGCCAACGCGATCGGCGGACCTGCTGCCAACCGCTGAGCCCAACCGGCGACGAACTCGTCGATCTCCGCATCGGGCACCACACGATTGATCAAGCCGATTCGCTCAGCTTCGGCGGCGCCGATGATGTCGGCGAAGAACGCCAGTTCCTTGGCGCGGTGCATGCCCACGATCCGCGGCAACAGCCATGAGCCACCGAAGTCGACCGACAGCCCGCGACGGGCGAAGATCTCCGAGAACCTGGCATTGTCGCTGGCAACCAACAGGTCACAGCCGAGGGCCATGTTGCAGCCGGCTCCAACGGCCACGCCGCGCACCTTGGCGATGGTGGGGATCGGCAGGCGGTGCAAGGCGAGGGCGACGTCGCCGACGTGGCGCATCTGTGCCAGCTGATGGCGTTCGGGTCCACCCGCGCCGCCACCTGTCAGGTCGGCACCGGCGCAAAAGTCTCCGCCGGCCCCGGTCAACACTGCGACCCGATCCTGCCCGCTCGAGGCGATGTCGCGGAAGGCCTCCAGCAGCTCCACCCACATCTGGGCGTTCGCCGCGTTCTTCTTGGCTGGGCGGTTCAGCGTGATCGTCACGATGCCCGATGCCCGATGCACCTCGATGGTTTCCACGGAAACGGCACGATACTGGTGAGATGGGCTTCAACCCGTATCGCAAGTTCGTCGCCAAGCCCGCCGACTACGTCTTCGTGGTTGCCGCTGCGCTCGCCGTGATGGGTCTGTTGGCATGGGCACTGCTCGGGTGACGATCGGTCTGTGGGACGGCGGTTTCGGAGTGGTCGAGGTACGCCTGGTTCAGCCGTACGAAGCCACCAAGCACTACGTGTGCCCCGGCTGCCACCACCGGATCCCGGTCGGCACGGGTCACTACGTCGCAGTGCCGGCGGATGCCCCGGACCTGCGCCGGCATTGGCACAAGGCCTGCTGGGATCGACGACCCAGCCCGTCGACGAGCACCGGTTAGTGCCGCGACCAGCAAGGTTCACCCGCTCGACGATGGCCCCGACCCCGTTCTTGGGGAGCAGAAGCGTCGAGGCAAACTTGAGCCATGCCAGATGATTCACCGCCCAGCCCGTACCACTCGGTGACGCCCCGAATCGTGGTCGCTGACGTGGATGGTCAGGTCGGCTTCCTGCGCGCCGTGTTCAACGCATCAGGCGAGGTCGTTCATGGTCGTCCCGTGGAAGTGGTGATCGGCGATTCGATCGTGATGGTCACGTCTGCCGATTCGAGAGAGCTGTTCCCCGGCTTCATGTACGTGTACGTCCCCGATGCAGACGAGACCTATCGGCGCGCCATCGCTGCCGGGGCCGACTCCGTCGAGCCGCCGCTCGACACGCCGTATGGGGACCGGCGGGCGATGGTGAGAGACCCGTTCGGCAACGTCTTTCAGGTTGCTCATCAGATCAGTCGCCGTCACGGGCGCTGACCGAGCACCACCGGATGTTGTGAGCGCCCTGGGTTACTTGGGGTAGCGAACCATCGGCCACATCGGCGGTGAGCCACCGTGCTGAATCACGCCGATCGATGCAACTCAAAGGCGCATCGGTGCATCAGGATCGCCCGTTCGGGCACGACTTCAGCGAGCATCATGGAACCCTCTCAAGGAGGTGTCGAGTCATGTCAGTGAACGAGTCGAACGCGGTGTCCTTGGTGTACCAGAGCGACAGCATGTCGTGCTGGGCGGCGGCCGCAGTGATGATGCTCGGGTGGCGCGACCAGGTGTGCTACGCGGATGATCGCGAGGTGCGGGCGCGCTATGGCGATATGGGCGGGGATGGAACCGACCCAGCGGAGGACTTGCAGTTGGCACTTGGCCAGGGCATGGCGGTCGATCCCGCCGCTTGCCGACTCCCGGAGGGCTGGGCCGACCTGCTCCGTCGGGGACCGCTGATGACCACGATTCCTGGGCACTACGTGATCCTCTCGGCGATCACCGGTGACGGCTCCCCCGAAGGAACGCAGGTGTACATCCTCGACCCCGCTCGCGGTGAGAGCTGGATGCCGTACACCGAGTTCGAGCTCCTCTACGAAGCCGACCCGGCAAGCATCACTATGCAGTACTGACCAGCCCTCGCGTCCTGCCCGCCGCGCTGCGTCGGTCGGGCGCGATTTCGGTATCGCCCGTACTCACAGCTCACCCGACCAGGGGCAACGGGTTCGATCTCGGCACTGGGAGTACCGAAATCGCGCCCAACGAGTTGGTGGTTCGAGCGGCGACTAGAACGCTGCTTCGAACACTTCGATACGCACGCCGGTGATCGCGGCCACGTCGAAGCGGATGACACCATGGCGTTCGTGGGCGGCCAACCATTCAGTGGCGAGCAGTCGCAACCGGCGCTGCTTGACGTGACCGACCGCAGACTCCGGTGGACCGTAACGATCGGACGCCCGCGTCTTGATCTCGCAGAACACCACGAGTGACGGCGAGCACGCCACGAGGTCGATCTCCCCGGTGGCAGAGCGCCAGTTGCGATCGACGACCTCGTAGCCGTGCGCCGTGTACCAGCGAGCGGCGAGATCCTCACCCCACCTGCCACGGGCCTGGTTGGCCAGCGACGGCGTTACAGCTCGGTCGACGGCAGCTCTTCGACGTTGACGTCCTTGAACGTCAGCACCCGTACCTTGGGCACGAACCGGGTCTTGCGGTACATATCCCATACCCATGCGTCGCTCAACTCCACTTCGATCACCGGCTTGGCGGCGTCTCCGCTGACGTTCAGCTTGACATCGTTGGCCAGATAGAACCGGCGCTCAGTTTCCACGGCGAAGCGGAACATGGCCGCGACGTCTTGGTATTCCTGGGCGAGTTGGAGCTCACGCTCGGCCTCGAAGTTTTCGAGATCGTCGGAACTCAATGCGGGTGCTCGATTACACCGATGGGCAGCGAACGCTCAGGCGTCGCGCTTTTCCCGGATCTTGGCGGCCTTGCCCACGCGATCACGCAGGTAGTACAGCTTGGCACGGCGCACGTCGCCGCGCTTGACGACTTCGATCTTGACGACGGTCGGGGTGTGGATCGGGAACGTGCGCTCGACGCCGACGCCGTAGCTGAGCTTGCGGACCTTGTAGGTCTCGGCCACGCCGCTGCCGGAGCGAGCGATGACGTTGCCGTGGAAGACCTGCACACGCTCCTTGTTGCCCTCGACGACCTTGACGTGGACCTTGACCTCATCGCCACTGGCGAAATCGGGCACGTCGGTGCGGATGTACTGGTTGTCGACAAGATCGGTGGACTTCATGGCGCGAACTCTCTACATGGGTTGTGGCTGACCAGCGCGTGGCTGGCGAGTCGTGGCTGGCCGCAGCCAGGGAACGATCAAGGATAGGTGACGGGAGGGAACTCTTCCAACAGTCGGCGGTCAACTTCGCTGAGCCCCCCTGCGGCCTCGACCAGGTCAGGCCGGTAGCGAAGCGTGCGATGCAGCGCCTGGGCGCGCCGCCACCGCTCGATTTTGGCGTGATCGCCACTGCGCAACGTGTCAGGCACCTCCCAGCCGCGGAACTCGGCAGGACGGGTGAAGTGCGGTTCCTCCAGCAGGCCGGACTCACCGAAGCTCTCCGTGATCGGGCTGACGTTGTTCCCCATTGCCCCAGGCAGGAGTCGCACGACAGCCTCGATGACCAGGCACGCAGCAACTTCTCCCCCACCGAGCACGACATCGCCGACGCTGAGCTCACCGTCCACGAGGTGCTCGCGAACACGATGGTCGACACCTTCGTAGCGGCCGCACAGCAGGCTGAAACCTTGCAGTGAGGCCAGCTCGTGGGCCAACGCCTGATCGAACCGTCGCCCTCCGGGGCCGAGGAGCATCAGCGGCCGCGGCGGATCTGCCGCCTCGACGGAGGCGAAGATCGGCTCGGCCTTCATCACCATCCCGGCCCCGCCACCGAATGGGGCATCGTCCACCGTGCGATGGACGTCGGTCGTGTGCTCACGCAGGTCATGCGTTCGCAGATCGAGCAGATGATTGGCGCGGGCCTTGCCGAGCAGGCCTTCCGTGCAGAAGGTGTCGACGAGGCCGGGGAAGATGGTGAACACGTCGATCTGCATTGGTGTGCAAGCCTACGAGGCGATGATCTTCCACATCACGGACGCGGCTACCTGGGCGACGTCTCAACAGCAGGGCAAGCACACCGGATCGACACGTGGCATCGACCTTGCCGAGGAGGGCTACATCCATTGCAGCACTGCTGCGCAATGGCCCGGAGTGGTCGAGCGGTACTACGCCGACGCCTCCAGCGTGCTGCTGCTCCACATCGACGAAACACAGCTGAGCTCGCCGCTCGTCTACGAGCAGTTGCCGGGGATGCCCGAACCATTCCCACACGTCTACGGCCCGATCAACCTCGACGCCGTGATCAACACGCAACGTGTGGCGCCGCTCGGTCGATAGACGCGATGAAGGCCAGCACCGCCGTCGCCCCCCGTCCGAGGCGACCGCGAGCTGACCTTCATCTAGCTAGCAATTTGCTGGCTACTCAGCGGGTGCTGAATCGGCGGCGGCCGATCAGCATTGCTCCACCGAGAATGATGCCACCGAAGCCGAGGGCGAGCATCTCACGGAGATGCCCGGCCCCGGTGCGGGGCAGTTCGGTGACGACGAGCGTCGACCGTTGTGGGTAGGACCGGCGGCTCGCTGGCCACCTGTGGCGTGGAAACCGGCACACCGACCTTCGCCGACAGGTCGCAGACCGTACCGGCAACCGCCGGCAAGCAGCTGAGGTCGCCGCCGCCGGTACCGAGACCGCTCATCACGGCTTCGGCGAAGGCGCCGTGCACCATGGCCTGGTTGACGATGGTGCTACCGCTGGCGAGCGTTGCATCAGCCTTGACGACGATGGTGATCACACTGGTCACTGCGCCGGGAGCCAAGGCGTCGCTCATCGTGCAGGTCAGCAGTTGCGGGCGGGTTGCTTCCGTCAGCACGCACTGACCGGCACCACCGGCGATCGAGGCCGAGACCAGCTGGACCGTGCTCGGGAGGCGATCGTTGATCACGACCGGGTTCAACGTGAGCCCGCCGGTGTTGGTTGCCTGCAAGGTGTAGGTGATCTGTCCGCCCGGGTCCACCTTGGCGGTGGACGAGGCCTTGTCGATGTGGACCGATGCGTAGCCGTTGGTGACCACGACGTTGATCGTCTCACCGAGGTGGCCGGCCAGCAGCATCTGATCAGGGCTCACGACGCTGGTGTTGGCCGTGCCCTTGACGATCTCCTCGAACTTGTAGGCGATGCCGGCGGGGTCGAGCGTCGACGGCAGGGTGACCACCTTGGACTCGCCGGCGTTGATGTTGAACGTCGTCTCCTCGACGTACGTGTCGCCACTCAGTCGCGACACCCGGATGGTGTAGGTCTCGCCGGTGGCCGGCTGACCGTTCAACTCCTTGGTGAAGGTGACCGTACGCTCGCAGCTCGACCCGGAGGCGTCGACCACTGCGATCACGGTTTGGTTGTTCATGAGCACCAGCGGAGCCGTCGCCGAGTTGATGGTCAACGACTGACCGGCCGGCACGGTGGCGCTGCCACCATCCCAGGTCACCGGGGCGTCGATGCCCTTGGTGTTGGTGATCGTGAACCAGTAACCCGTGACCTCGCTGTCGGTGCCGATCGAGTTGCACACTGCTGTGACGTCGAAGACCGGATCACAGTGCGACTCGACGACGATGTCGTCTTGCGGTACACCGTCGATCGCCAGCGTGATGGTGTTCTCGCCATCACTGAGGCCGTCGATGACGACCGTCTGCGAATTGCCGGGACCGACCACGTAGTCGGTGCCGTTGATCGTGAACGTCACATCGACGTCGTCGCCGGGGTTGCCGATCACGATCGAGACGGTGTCGTCGAAGTTCGAACACACCTGCGAGTAGCTGTGCGTCGGTGGCAGGTCGCACTTGGTGGTGGCGATGAACGAGAGGTCCTTGCCGCCGGCCGACACAGCCACCGGGGTTGCACCATCGAGGAGACCGGAGATCACGACCGGGACCGTCGTATTCGGTGCCACCGAGTAGTCGGTGCCATTGACCGTGAAGATGACCGGCAGTTCCCCGCCGGTAGCGGTGAGGCTGATGGTCAGTTGGCCATCATGGTCGACGCAGGTCTGCACGACCGAGAGGGAGCCGTCGCCCGGATGATCGCAGGCGACCGTGAAGGCGTCGAGACCCAAGCGGGTCTGGCCGACGAAGACGTCGATGGTGTGCGGTCCGTCCGCCAGCGGGCCGACCGGCACGTCTTGCGAGGCCTTCGGCCCGACCGTGAAGTCGACGCCGTCGACCGTGAAGATCACAGCGACGTCGTCACCGTTGTTGTGCAGTGTGACGACGACCTGGCCGTCGGAGATCCCGCCTTCGGAATCAACACACGTTGCTGTCGAGGTGACGGTCGGCGCCTGGTCACAGTTGATGGTGACCGGCTTGGAGAAGTCGTTGGCGCCCTGGGTGATGGCGATGGTTTGCGCACCGTCGAGCAGGCCGGAGAGTGTGACCGGCACGTCCGAGTCGGCCGGCACGACGTAGTCGGTGCCCTGCACCGTGAACGTCAGCGGCAGTTGCCCGCCGATGTTGCGGAGGGTGACCACGACCACGCCGTCTTCGTTGGCGCAGCTCACGGCCACATCGGCTGCCGGCTCGCCCGGGCGATCGCAGTCGACGGTGATGGTGAAGCTCTTGTCGGTGCCGTTCACCGTGAGCGGCACTACGTGGCTGCCATCGGCCAGGCCGCTGAGCGTCGGCGACCTTCGTCGCGCCAGGTGCCAGCGTGTACGACACACCGTCGAGCACGAACACTGCGTCGACGTCGTCACCGTTGTTGACCATGGTGACCTCGACGTTGCCGTCGCCGTCCGCACACGTCTCGACGTGGCTGTACGACGGGGCGAGATCACAGTTCACGGTGAACGACTGCGTGTAGTCCTTGCCGTCGGCGGTGACGGTGACCGAATGGGCTCCGTCGCTGAAACCGCCGAAAGTGCGAGTGGTGCTGCCACCGATGCCGACCGGCACGTCTTCAACGACGCCCGTGTTCGGGTTGGTGACATGGAAGATCACTGCCTCGGTGCCCTCGTTGGCGAGGGTGATCGTGACGGAGCCGTCGTGATCGTTGCCACACACCACCGAGCTCGACACCTTGGGGAGTGGGTGATCGCAGTCGACGGTGAAGGTCTGCGAGAAGTCGGTGTTGCCGACCTTGATGGTGACCGTGTGAGTGCCATCGGCGAACCCGCCGAATGTACGGGTCGCGGTGCTGTTGGCGTTGACCGTGACATGCTGAACGACCAGGGTGGTGGGGTTGGTGACATCGAACACGACCGCCTCGCCGCCGGTGTTCTTCAGCGTGATGACGACTTGGCCGTCATCGTTCGGCGCACGTCGACGTACTGGTGACTGCGGGGATCGGCGAGTCGCAGTCGACGGTGAACGTCTGGCTGTAGTCGGTGGCGCCCACGAGAATCTTGACACTGTGACTGCCGTCACCGAGGCCGGTGAACGTCACGGGCGTCGATCCGCCTGTCGGCACCGAGTAGTTCGTGAAGGTCGAGGTCTGATCCGGGTTGTACACCTTGAAGATCGCGTTCGAGCCGTAGACGCCGGCGCTGTTGGTCAAGGTCAACACGACCTTGCCGTCGCCGCTGCCTGGCCCGGTGTTGACGCACGAAACCGACTTGGTGACGCCCGGCTGGCTCGGGCAGTTGGTCGGCTTGTAGATCGTGACGGAGCTGCCGACGTCCGACACCACTCCGTTGCCCCAAGCGGCGTAGGGCTTGGACGAGATGATCATGCTGGCGGTGTTGGCCGGCCAGGTCAGCGTGCCCGAGAACTGGTAGTTGTTGGCGTTGTTGAAGGCGCCGGAACCGATCTGGGTCGTCGTGTTGCCGATCTGCTTGAACACCCGGATGTCGGTGTTCGTGCCCGAAGGGCCCGTGGCCCACGAGCTTGCCGTCCACGACACGGTGCCGCTACAGGCCACCGAGGCCGTGATGTTGGAGTGGTGGGCACTCGCCGTGCCGCCGAAGGCCGGCACGATCACGATCGCGCCGAGCAATACCAATATTGCTGTACAAATCCGCCGTATTTGTCGCATGATTCTTCCGCTCTGTAGGCCGATCGTCCGCCGGATGATCGGGTTGTGTCTCGCCGACGTGCGGGGTTCGCTCTAGCTCCACGCTGGCGAAGCGACCAATTGCAGCCAGCGCATCTCTGCATCACGTGTCACTCACCGTAGCGGCGGATCTCTCAGAGTGAAATGGGCCGTTCGGCCCAAATGCTGCAGCTGGAACGAGGTAGTTCGACGTCACATGGGTCGATCAGAGGTCGAACAGACCCTCGGGAGGATCGATGGTCGTCACACCATCGACGCAGCTCACGACGAAGATCACGGGGACCAGCGCGCCGGAGTCGAGCTCGAGGATGTCGTGCGCGGGGTTGTCGATCACGGCGACACAGGTTCCCCGCTCGACACCTTGCTGATCGATGACGCGAGACCCGATCAGCTCGTGCACCCACAGCGCGTCGTCGTCGCCATCGGCGTCGATCGGCTCGGCTTGCAGCACCGAGTTGGTCAACTTCTCGGCGGCGGTCCGGTCGTCGACTCCCACGAAGCGCACGAGCCACCGCTGCTGCTGCAGGCGCGCCTCGGCGACCGTCAGCCACTGTTGACCCGCCAGCAGGCGTGCGCCGGGCGCCACGTCGTTCGACTCGATCGGTGATCAAGCGTGACGTACAGCTCGCCCTGCACACCATGAGCGCGGCCGATGCGCCCGACCTCGCGCGAACGCCTCAGTCGACAAAGTCGACGTCGACCTCGACGCCATCACGTGTTGCGGCAGCACGCACGACGGTGCGAATGCTCTGCGCCGTGCGACCCCGACGACCGATCACCCGACCGAGATCGCCCGGGCCGACTTTGACCTCGAGCTTCAGACGGTTCCTGCCCTCGACGGCATCGACGTGGACGGCGTCTGCATCGTCGACGATCGAACGGACGACATGGGTCAGCACTGCCGTTGCGGTCGGCGCCGCAGAGTTGCCGGCAGGAGGCGCAAGTTCGACTGCCTCGACTTCGGCGGCTGGCTCGACTCGACGGCAGGCTCGACTTCGCGGCCGAGCTCGGCTCGGACGTCGTCGGACTCGTCGTTCACGGGCTCGTCGGTCACTGGCTGGTCAGTCACTTGGCTGCTCGGGCGGCGCTGAACTCAGCCATCGCACCCGACACTTCCAGCAGCTTCCTGACCCGCTCGGTCGGCTGAGCGCCGTCCATCAGCCACTTCACGGCCTTTTCGTTGTCGATGCTGAGCGTCGACGGATCGGTACGCGGGTTGTACGTGCCGAGGATCTGGATGAACCGGCCATCGCGGGGCGAGCGGCTGTCGGTGGCGACGACGCGATACTGCGGCTGCTTGGTCTTACCAACTCGGGTGAGGCGCAGTTTTACTGCCATACGAATCCAGGGCTCCTTGCACAATATGAACGACGAGAGGCTATCAATTGAAGTTCGGGAAGCCACCAGGCATACCGCCCATACCGCCCAGGTTGGGCAAGCCGCGGCCCTTCTTGCCCTTCTTGCCTTTGCCGCCCATCGCCATCCCGCCCATCTTCTTCATCATCTTCTGCATCTCGCTGAACTGCTTGACCAGTCGGTTGACGTCTCCGACGGTGGTACCACTGCCGTTGGCGATGCGAGTACGGCGACTGCCGTTGATCACTTCGGGTTTGCGCCGCTCCTGCGGAGTCATCGAGCGAATGATGGCCTCGACCGGCTTCAACTGGTCGTCGCCGATCTCGGCGCCTTTCAGCTCCTTCGGCATGCCGGGCATCATTCCCAGGAGGTTGCCCAGCGGGCCCATCTTCTTCAGGGCCTGCATCTGCTCCAAGAAGTCGTCGAGGGTGAACTCGCCCTCCATCATCTTCTCGGCCGCGGCCTCCGCCTGATCCTTCTCGAAGACCTGTTCGGCCTGCTCGATCAGGCTGAGCATGTCGCCCATGCCCAAGATGCGGCCGGCCATGCGATCGGGGTGGAACTGCTCGAACTCGTTGAGCTTCTCCCCCGTCGAGGCGAATGCGATCGGCCGCCCGATCACCTCTTTCACACTCAACGCCGCACCGCCGCGGGCATCGCCGTCGAGCTTCGACATGATCACGCCATCGATCGCCAGCGTGGCGTGGAACGCCTCGGCAACACCGACCGCGTCTTGGCCGGTCATCGCATCGATCACCAGGAACGTGTAGTCGGGCTGCACGGCTTTGCTGATCTGGCGGACCTGCTCCATCATCTCCGCATCGATCGACAAGCGACCGGCGGTGTCGACGATCAACACGTCGCGACCGAGGCGACGGGCCTCCTCCAGACCTCGGCGCGCGGTCGAGACGGGGTCGCCCGGCTCGCTGAACACCGGCACGTCGATCTGGCGGCCGAGCGTGCGCAACTGCTCGACGGCGGCGGGTCGTTGGAGGTCTGCGCCGACCATCAACGGTTGGCGGCCCTGGCTCTTGAACCAGCGGGCCAGCTTGGCCGAGTTGGTGGTCTTACCCGAACCCTGCAGACCGGCCATCAGCACCACGGTCGGCGGGCGGCTGGCGTAGGTGATCTTGAGCGTCTCGCCACCAAGCATGGCGGTGAGCTCGTTGTTGACGATCTTGATGATCTGCTGGCTGGGGTCGAGCGCTTGACTGAGCTTGGCGCCGACGGCTTGCTCGCGGATGCGGCCGGTGACGTTGCGGACGACACCGACGTTGACATCGGCCTCGAGCAGCGCCGTGCGGATCTCTTTCAGCACCTCGTCGACGTCGTCGTCGGTCAGTCGTCCCTTGCCGCGAATCTTCTTGATGACGCCTTCGAGGCGCGAGGACAGTGAGTCGAACATCGCCTGGCAGGTTATCGGCGCCCACCCATCCACCCAGCGTTTGACGCCTCCGGCCCCGTATCGGGGCGCAAGACGTCAAACGCGGCGGGCGGGTCGGGTGCGAATCAGCCGATGGAGGACACGGAGGTGACGGTGTCGTTCTCGACCACGACGTTGATCCGGTTCGGATTGAGGTCGTCGGTGATCACCTGGTCGACGCCGTCGAGGGTGACGGTTCGAAGGTCGTATCCGAACGTCTTGGCGATTGCCTGAGCATCGGCGAGGCAATGCCCGACGACGGTCTTGGCGATCTGCTCGATCGGCGCCGTCGGGACAGTCAGCTCGGTGTTGGTCAGGCAGGTGGCGGCCGCAGCGGCTGTCGCCGGCAGGCGGGGCCGCCGGGTCTTGGCCGGGAACCTCGGTGGTCGCGACGTCTGGGGCGGCTTGCTGGATGTAGGCGTCGTCGACGGCGATCACCGTGTACTGGCCACCGTCGGCGGTGCCGAAGGTGTAGGCGGGCAACAGCCAGATCGTGCCATCCGCAGCCCACACCATGGTGAGGTCGGCCTTCACGCTGTTCAACGTGACGGTCGTCGGCGTGGCGTCGACCGGTCCGCAGTCAGTGGCCGGCCCGGACTGGCATGGGGCGATAGCAGGTGCCCCGACGGCCGGCTGCGCGGCAACGTCGGTCGCCGCCCTCGTGGCGACTCCGTCGGCAGCAAGGCCGATGTACTGGTTCTGCTGCGTCTTCAACCGCTCGAGGCCGGCTGCGGCACCGATCGTCGGATAGTCGGCGCCACGCTCCGGGGTCGCCAGGAAGCCTGACGCATACGTGACGGTTGCGTTCTCGCCGAAACCAACCGACAACATGACGGGCGCCTTCATGCCTTCGAGCACGAGCGAGGCATTGACGCTGGCACCCCACTCGTCGGCGTACGGCTGGTCGAACTGGTACGAGTTGGCGTCATAGCCCCATGCGGCAAACAGTTGCTTGGCCTTGGCCAGTGCCTCGTCCTTCGTCGGCACACCGGCGGGCGGCTGCGGGGCAGGGCAATCAGGCGCAACGACATCGGGGGCGACGGCATCGACACTGGGTGCTGTGGCGTCGGGCGCCAGCGGGGTTGGCGAGACAACTGCATCCGTTGCGGTGCCGGAGCTACCGGCCACTCCCTCACCGATCGGCGGATCGACTGCGACGCCACCGACGGATGCGCAGGTCACGCCGCCAGCGGTCGGCGCGGCGCTGAGCCACCAGTTGAGCATGCCGTCGGAGCCGACGGTCAGAACGGCGCCGCTGTAGTCCTCTGGTCCGACGGCCCAACCGCCGCCCTGGTCGGCCGGCAGTGCGCGTACCTCGCCGACGACCCCCAACGAGGCCGCCAGCTTGGCGATCTGGTCCGGGTCAGCCTTCTGTCCGGGAGCGAAGGACCACGAACCGGCCGGCCCATCGAGCGCCGGCAGTTCGCCGTCGTACACGAACTCCGTCGGCCCGAACACCGCCATCTTCGATTCGGCAGATGCATCGGCAGTCGCGGCCGCGGGAACAGCGCCGCCGCCGGCCTGGCCATTCGCCAATTGAATCACCTTGGGCTGATCGGCGAGGGGTGTGGTGGTGCTCGGATCACCGCAAGCGGCAAGACCGAGAACGATGACAATGGAGGCAAGTGCCAGACGGCGTGAGCGAATCATGCTGGTTTGACGTTGCCAGGCGGCGCGGTGGTTCCCAACTTTCTTCAGTCTTCTCGCACCAACGCATCGATGAACTCGACCGGATCGAACGGCACCAGATCCCCGATCGACTCGCCGAGCCCGACGAGCTTGACCGGCAGGCCGAGTTCGGTCTCGATCGCGAACACGATCCCACCCCTGGCCGAACCGTCGAGTTTGGTCAGCACGACACCGGTGACCTCTGTGGCGTCGCCGAACTCGCGCGCTTGGGCGAGACCGTTCTGGCCTGTGGTGGCGTCGACCACCAGCAACACCTCGGTGACGCGGCCTGCGCCCTTGGCTGCGACCCGACGGACCTTGCGCAGCTCCTCCATCAAGTTGGTCTTGGTGTGGAGGCGACCAGCGGTGTCGCCGAGCACGAGGTCGATGTTGCGCGCCGTGGCACTCTCGATCGCATCGAAGATCACGGCGCTGGGATCGCCACCTTCGTTGCCGCGCACCAGTTGGGCGCCGCTGCGCTCCGCCCAGGTACCCAACTGCTCGACGGCCGCGGCTCGGAACGTGTCGCCCGCCGCCATCAGCACCGACCGCCCGAGCGCCGCCTGCTGGGCGCCCACCTTGCCGATCGTGGTGGTCTTGCCGACGCCGTTGACGCCGACGAACAACCACACGTTCGGCCCGTTCGGCACATCCTCGAAGGTGAGGGCGCGATCCGCGCCGGAGAGCCGCTCGACCATCTCGGCCTGTAGTGAATCGAGGAGCTGCGATTGGATCGGTGATCTCCTTGGCCTTGACTTTGGCGCGCAGGCCGTCGAGTAGATCATCGGTGACTCGAACGCCCACGTCGGCTCGTAGCAGCGCCTCTTCGAGATCGTCCCACGTCTCGGACGTGATGCCACCGCGTGCGCGGATGCCGAGCAAGGTGCCGGCCAGGGCAGTGCGAGCCTTCGACATCCGGCTTCGGAAGTTGGGACGCTCGACCTCGACCGGTGCCTCTGCTTCGACCTCGACGGTCGCGGCGACCTCTGGTGGCGCTTCAGGAGGCGGGGTCGTGGGAGCCCGTTCCGGGCTGGGTGCGACAGAAGGAGGAGCGCCACTGCGGCGCCGATTGAGCGCCACCACGCCCAGACCGACAACGAGCACGACGACAACGAGAACGAGATAGATCCACGGCATGACGGCGACCACGCTACCGGGATGGACTCAGCGGGTGCCGCCCGTCAGCGGCCCGTCGTCACTGGTCAGACGCTGCGCAACCCAGACGGGGATCACCGACAAGAGCATGACCGCGGTGGCCACGACCGTGACGATGGGTTGCTGCTCGCCGCGGCTGAGGTTCCTGAAGATCCAGATCGGCAAGGTTTCCAACCCGGCGCCGGCCGTGAACGTCGTGACCACGATCTCGTCGAAGCTCAGCCCGAACGCCAGCAGCCCGCCGGCCAGCAGCGCGGTGCGCAACAGCGGCAACGTGACGTACCGGAACGTCTGAAACGTGTGCGCGCCGAGATCGGCTGACGCTTCCTCGAGGTTCGGCGACAGCCTGCGGAACCGGGCGAGCAGGTTGTTGTAGAGCACGACGATGCAGAACGTGGCGTGGGCGACGATCAGTGTCAACAGGCCGAACTCGACGCCGGCTTGTCGAAACGCAGCGTTGAGGGCGAGCCCGGTGACGATGCCCGGCAGGGCGATCGGCAAGACGATCATCAGGTTCAGCGACTCACGTCCGAAGAACGCGAAGCGGTGCACCGCAAGCGCGGCGAGCAGACCGAGGACGAGCGCGACCAGCGTGGCGCCGGTTGCGGTCTTCAAGCTGACGACCAGCGCGTCGCGAGCGCCCTGGCTGTGGAACGCTGCCCGCCACCATCGAAACGTGAAGCCCTTCGGCGGCCACGACAGCGAACTGACCGTGTTGAACGACAGCACGACGATGATGGCCAGCGGGATGTAGAGGAACGCCAACACCAAACCGGTGATGCCGCCGAACAGCATGCGGACACGCCGAGGGAACTGCATCAGAGGTTCTCCAACGCGCCCGTGCGCCGGATCCCGAGGATGTACGCGACCATCACGATCACGGGCACCACCGCGAACGCTGCAGCGAAGGGCAGGTCGGCGGAGAAGTTGTCGTACACGACCGACCCGATCACCTGCGTCTTGCCACCGACGAGATCGACGGCGATGTAGTCACCCAACGACAGCGAGAACGTGAACACCGAACCGGCCACGATCGACGGGAACAACAGAGGGAGCACCACCTTGCGAAACGTGAACCCGAAGTGCGCGCCAAGATCGCTCGACGCATCGAGGAGCGAGTCGGGCAACCGTTCGAGGCCCGAGTAGATCGGCACGATCATGTACGGCAGCCACAGGTAGGCGAGCACGATGATCAGGCCGACCTCGCCGTAGTTGGGGCTGGCGCCGAAGGTCTTGTCGAGGACGCCGCCCGGTGAGCCGATGATCGCCCGCCACGAGAACGCCTTGACGAGGTACGAGGCCCACAGTGGCACGAGCACCGCGGCGACGAGCAACCGACGCCAGCGGGCGCTGACGATCTTGGCGATGAAGAACGCGATCGGGAGCGCCAAGACGATGTCGAGCAGCGTGACCAACACAGCGATCTTGATGGTCCGGGCGGCGATGTCGAGATACACCGACTTGTCGATGAGCGTGCGGTAGTTCTGCGTGCCGATCACCTTGTCGATGCCACTGCCATCGTCGTTGAGCCGGTACAGCGACGTCAGGAACAGCGATGCCAGCGAGCCGACGTACAGCACCAGCATCCATGCCGCAGGTGCGCCGATCAGCGAGATCAGCCGGGCGCGCGGATGTCGATGCAACCAGCGCGATGCCGATCGGCCCGGGCTCGATGGGAGTGTGGTGGCGGTCATCGGTCGATGAATCGGGTCGGCCGGGCACGACATGTCGTCGCACCCAGCCGACCGATCACGATCAGCCCTTGATCTCGGTCCAGGCCTTGATCCAGTCGACGAACGGCACGCAGTCGTTGCCCTTCCCGTTCAGGCAGGCCTTGCGAGGTGTCGCCCAGAACGAGATCGACTTGGCGAAGGCCTCGTCGGTCGCCTTGAACACATCGCAGTGCGTCGGATCGGCGTAGAGCGCGTTGATCTGCTCGCATGCCTTCGGGTTGGCCGGCGCCTCACCGAAGTAGTACGCGACCTGGGCCTGCACGTCGGGGCTGGTGATGTAGTCCATCCACATGTACATGCAGTTCGGGTGCGCAGCCTTGGATGACACCATCCAGGTGTCGCTCCAGCCAGTCGAGCCCTCCTTGGGGATCACCGTCTCCAACTTGTCGGTGTTCGAGGCCAGGTTCTTGATGACCTGCCACGTGGTGCCGATCACGGTCGACCCTTGCTCGAACGCACCCATGCGTCTTGGTGTAGTCGTTCCAGTACTCACCGATGATCTTGTGCTGTTCCTTCAGCAGGGCAACCGATGCGTCGAACTGCTTCTGGTTCAGCGAATACGGATCTTCGATGCCCAGATCGGGCTGAGCGGTCTTCAGGTACAGCGCGGCGTCGGCGATGTAGATCGGTGCGTCGTAGGCGGTGACCTTGCCGGCGTATGGAGACGCCGGATCGAACACGGCCTTCCACGAATCGGGCGGCGTGGTCACCACGTCGGTGTTCCACATCAGGTAGTTGGCGCCCCACCCGTGCGGGATCCCATAGTTCTTGCCGCCGCTGGAGTTGTAGTTCGTGTCCTTGAGGAACGACGAGAGATCGGCGTAGTTCTTGATCAGCGCCGTGTTCACGGGAGCGACCAGACCTGCATCGATCAGGCGAACGCTGCTGTCGCCCGAGGCCGACACGCCGTCGTATTGACCCGTGCTCATCAACTGGAACATCTCGTCGGAGGTGGCTGCGATCTTCGACTTGACCACGCATCCCGTGTCGTCCTGGAACGGCTTGACCCAGTTGTACGCAGGGTCGGTGGTGCCGTCCTCCGCGTACCCGGCCCAGACGACCAAGTTGAGGGCCTTCTCGCCAGTGCCGATCGATGTCAACGCCTCACCACCTGACGACTTGCTGTCGCTGCCGCAAGCAGAGGCCAGCAGAGCTATGGCCATCAGCGCACCGAAGTACCGTGCTGATTTCATGAGTCTCCCCCTTTGGAGATTTCTGTATTGGCGACGGGAAAGGCCGCATAGCGCGACCATGCCAGGCGGACACTGCCACCAATGGCAACACCAGCAAGCCCATCGCTTGGCACGCTGGCGATCAGGTGCGTGCCGTCGTCGAGTTGCACACGGACTCGACAATCGGCACCGAGATATTGGATGTCACTGACGACGCCGGGAACGGAGATCTCCGTGTCGCCCGTCTCGTGTTGCACGATGCGCAGGCGTTCGGGTCGAATGGAGTGCGGCTCGGCAACGCCGAGCAACTGCTGCGAGCGTTCGGCGCTCAACATGTTCGATGTGCCGACGAAGCCGGCGACGAAGGCGGTGGCCGGATGGTCGTAGATGTCGCGCGGTGTGCCGACCTGCTCGACACGGCCGTTGTTGAACACCGCGATGCGGTTGCTCATCGAGAGCGCCTCGCCCTGGTCGTGGGTGACGAAGACGAACGTGATGCCGACGTCGCGCTGGATCGATTTCAACTCGACCTGCATCTCTTCGCGTAGCTTCAGATCGAGCGCGCCGAGCGGCTCGTCGAGCAGCAGCACCTTCGGGTGGTTGACCAACGCCCTGGCGAGGGCGATGCGCTGGCGCTGACCACCGCTCAGCTGGTTCGGGCGGCGTTCGCCGTAGTCGGCCAGACGTACCGCCTCGAGCATCTCCATCGCCCGCTGGCGGCGTTCGGTCTTGGCGACGCGCTTGACCTTGAGGCCGTATTCGATGTTCTCCAGCACACTCATGTGCGGGAACAGGGCGTAGTCCTGGAACACCGTGTTGACGTCGCGGTCGTACGGTGCCAGCAGGCTGACGTCGTTGCCCTGCAGCAGCACTGCGCCGCCGGTCGGCAGTTCGAAACCGGCGATCATCCGCAGCACGGTCGTCTTGCCGCTGCCCGAAGGCCCGAGGAGAGAGAAGAACTCGCCCTCGTAGATCTCCAGGTCGACGTCGTCGACCGCGACGACGTCGCCGAAGCTCTTGCGAAGTCTGACCAGTTGGATGGCGGGCGTCGCACGACGCTTTTCGTCGTCTCTGGCGCCGATTGCCACGGCTTCACTCACGATGCGCTGCTTCTCCCCCGGTTTTC
The DNA here is from genome assembly GCA_963805445.1 of Ilumatobacteraceae bacterium. Taxonomy (GTDB): domain Bacteria; phylum Actinomycetota; class Acidimicrobiia; order Acidimicrobiales; family Ilumatobacteraceae; genus JAENVT01. The sequence goes on from CAWDUI010000026.1 coordinate 71,554, forward strand.
GTCGCGACCAACCGGAGCGACGTTAGCCGGTCGCAGATTGGGCGCTGACCATCACGTGGCGGCGGTGACCCGTTCGGTGATCACCTTCGACGACCCGCCTGGCTGCATGGTGATCCCCAGCAGACTGTCTCCGGCCTCCATCGTGCGCTTCTGGTGGCTGACGACCAGCAACTGCGCCTCTTGGCGGAACTCGTGGATCAAGCCGAGGAACCGGTGCAGGTTGACGTCGTCGAGAGCGGCCTCGACCTCGTCCATGACATAGAAGGGCGAGGGGCGGCTCCGGAACACCGCAAACAGGTACGCCAGCGCAGTCAGCGAACGCTCGCCACCCGACAGCAGCGACAGCTTCTTCACGTTCTTGCCGCTCGGCTTGGCTTCGACCTCGATGCCGGTGTTCAGCAGATCGTCGGGGGTCGTCAGGACCAGCGTGCCGACTCCGCCGGGGAACAACATCGAGAACAGCTCGGTGAAATGCGTGCTGACGTCGGCAAACGCCGCCGAGAAGACGGTCTGGATCTCGAGGTCGACGGCCTTGATGACGCGCATCAGGTCACGGCGGGTGTTGCGCACGTCCTCCAGCTGCTCTTCGAGGAACTGGTGCCGGGTCTGCAACTCGTTGAACTCTTCCAGCGCCAGCGGATTGATCGGGCCCATCAGGCGAAGCTCGCGTTCCAGGTCACGGACACGTGCAGCGGCCGACACCCCTTCGGGAAGCGTTGGGAGCTCGGCGGCCTCGGCTGCGGCCGGTTCGAGGTCGTGGTCGTGGCGAAGCGCCTCGACGGCGCCTTCCAAGCGCATTCGCACCTCGGCTTCGTCGACCTCGACGCGCCGCGACCGCTCGCGATTCTCGTCGAGCGCCTTCTCCGCGACGCCGCGTCGGCGCCGAGCGTCGTCGAGGCGTTGAGCGATGCCGCGGACCTCATCGCTCTGCTTGCGACGGATCTCCATCAACTCGTTGTGTCGAGTCTCGATCATGTGGCGGTGACGATCGACCAGCTCCGCCAGGTTCTGGACGGCGCCGAGGGCCTGCTCGACCTCGAGACGGCGTTGCCCGGCCTGCGCCCGAGCGACGACGTCGACCTCCAGCCGCCGCTCGGTCTCCTGCAGCCGTCGCTGGAGGAACTGCTCGCGCTCGTGCAATCCAGCGTTGCGGACTTCGAGATCCTGACGGCGATTGGCCAGCAGCGCCGCCCGCGCGTCGAGGCGCGCCCGAGTCTCCCCACGCGCCTTCGCCGCTTCGGCTTCTGCTGCTTCGTCGGCGTCGAGCGCCGGCAACAGCGCATCGAGCTCGGCGATCCGGCTGCGTTCGCGATCGAGGCGCTCGCCGGCTTCGTTCGCGGTGTGCTCGACCGTCTCGAGTTCGGACTGCGTATCGCGTCGTTCGCTCTGCGCGCGGGCCAGCGCGGTCGAGGCTGCCGAGAAGCCAGCGTCGTGCGAGTCGAGCTCGCGGCTGAGTTGAGCCTCGCGGACACGGGCAGCGTCGAGCTCGGTGCGAGCGGCTTGTTCGGCGCGCACGCGGCCCTCCAGCTCGGCGGTGGCGATGCCCAGCCGTTCTTGGGCCTCTTCCAACGCCGACGCGGTGGCCCCACCACTGGCGACCCCGACACGCCATCCTGTGGGTCCGAAGCGATCGCCTTCATCGGTGACGATGACCGCGGACGGGTGAGCGATCGCCACGTCGATCGCGTCAGCCCAGGTCGACACGCGCACGGCCGACCCGATGATGACATCGAGCAATTCGGAGACACCGGCCTGCTGGCTGCGCACGTGTGGACGCACCGGCACGCCGTTGTCCAGCGGCGGCGAGGCGATGCCGGGCGCGGCCCCGAGCGCGATCACCGCGCCGTTCACGTTCGATGCTCGCAACGAATCGAGGGCTCGCCGACCGGCCTGCGTCGAGGCGACGACGACGGCCTCCAACGCCTCGCCCAACGCGGCCTCGACGGCTGCTTCCCAACCGGCATCGATGTCGATGAGGTCGAGCAACGTGCCAAGGACATCGTCGACGCCGGCCAGATGTTCCGCGCCTGCACGCGCTCGCGCGCTCTCCAGGGCAAGGTGCAACGCCTCGGCACGCGCTCCCCATCGCGACACATCGTCAGTAGCGATCTGCCGTGCGGCAACAGCGGATTCGTGAACGCCCTCGGCCGTGACTCGACGGGCCTCGGCGACCTCCAGATCGGCCACCAAACCAGCTTCGACGACCTGCGCGTGCTCGCACTCCAGCCGCAGCCGCTCGGCGTCGGCGTCGAGACGGACGACGCGCTCGCGCAGCACGTCGACTCGGGTGCGCAGGCGTTGCAGTTCGCTGTCGGCACGGTCGGCACTGCCGCGCAGCGAGCGCAGCTCGCCGCGGACTTCTGCCGCCGCACTGGCGGCAGAACTGCTGGCCACGATGTTGTCGATGGTCTGCATGGCCTGTTCGCGCTCGGAGCCGAACTCTTCTTCTTCCACCGCCAGCTGTTCTGCCTCGGGACCCAGCTGCCGGAGATCACCGGCCACGCGCTCCAGCTCGACGCGGAGGTTGCTGGCGTCGGCTTCGAGACTGGCGACCACCCCCGAGTCCATCAGCTGACCGCGATCGCGCTCCATCGACCGTCGACGCTCGACCAGCACGGCGGCGATGCCCCGTGCCCGCTCACGAAGCTGCTCGACGCGGACCATTTCATCCGACAGGTCGAGATCGCCGCGGGCTGTCAACTCGGCCTCGGCCGCCATCACACTCGTATCGAGGGCGGCGAGCTCGGCGCGCAGCTCGTGTTCGGTCGCCTCCAGCGTGACCTTCTCGCCGGCAAGAGCGGTGAGGCGGATGCGTTGCGCGGCGATCTCGCGCCCGCGCTGATAGATCTGCAGCGCGCCCAATTCGGCGACGAGATCGCCATGCCGGCGGGCCGCTTCGGCCTGCCGTTCGAGTGGGCGCAGTTGGCGGCGCACCTCGCGGAGCAGGTCCTGCACGCGCAACAAGCTGGCCTCGGTGGCGTCGAGGCGACGCTCGGCGCGCTCCTTGCGGCGGCGGAACTTCAACACACCGGCCGCTTCTTCGATGATCGATCGGCGTTCTTCTGGCCGCGCGTTCAGGACCGCGTCGATCTGACCTTGGCTGACGATCACGTGCTGCTGGCGACCCACACCTGCATCACTCAGCAGTTCCTGCACGTCGAGCAGGCGACACGTGACACCGTTGATCGAGTACTCGCTCTCGCCCGTTCGGAACAGGATGCGCGACACCGTGACCTCGGTGAACTCGATCGGCAGGAGCCCGGCAGAGTTGTCGATCGTCAGGCTCACTTCGGCGCGACCGAGCGCCGGGCGCTTCGCCGTGCCGGCGAAGATCACGTCATCCATCTTCTGGCTACGCACCGCGCTCGGTGCCTGCGCGCCGAGCACCCAGGCGATGGCGTCGACGACATTGGACTTGCCGGATCCGTTGGGCCCGACGACCACCGTGACCCCCGGCTCGAGCTGGAGGGTGGTGGCGTCGGCGAACGACTTGAATCCTTTGAGGGTCAGCGACTTCAGGAACACGGCGCTCGCGACCATAGCCGCGCCCGCCCCACACCCCTAAGAACCCAACCCGGTGGCTCCCGATGGCCCCCGGTAGCTCCCGGTCGCTCCCAGTCGTGGTCGCTCCCGGTCCCCGACAGCTCGCCCAACAGCCCGCCCACCCGTTCTGGGCGCCAAGCGTGACCCGCGCCTGGCTCACAGCCCCGACGTGGCGCCCAGATCAAAACTCGACGCACCCGCCCTTTCGATCTGGGCGCCAAGCGCGACGCGCACCTGGCTCACTGCCCCGGTGTGGCGCCCAGATCGGAATCGGTGACCGACAGTTGAGACGGCGAGACCAACTCGGGTGACCATTGGGCGAGGGTTGCCCGGATTCGCGCCGCCACGGCACGCGGCGCTCTGGTCATCTGGCGCCAGGTGACTCGCAGTGTGATGATGCCCTGGGCAAGCAGGTCGGCATCGCGAACCCGGTCGAATTCGAACTGATCGTGGTCGGCGCCGTGTGAGCTCCACCCGTCACACTCGATGATCACGTTGCTGCCGCTGATGAAGAAGTCGACCTCGTACCCACCGACGCGGGCATGAAATTGGGCCTCAGGCAGGTCGAAGGTGAGCAGGATCTCACCCATCAACGCCTCGAGATCGCTGTCCGCCGGCTTGTCGCCGAGCGACCATCGCTCCAGCGCTCCGCGCAGCGCCACAACACCGTGTCGACCACGTTGGGAATGGCGAACCAGCGCGGCTCGAACGGCCTTTGGCGTGACGAAACCATCGACGACGAACCTGAGGAGCGCAGCGTCGACGCCATGCTTGTCGACGGCGCCGAGGTCGAGCAACGTGCGCAACGGGTCGGTGGTGGCGATGCCCAGGCGCCACACGGGCCGGAGTTGGGCCATGTCTCGAGGGCGATGAACGACGACGTTCGACAAGCGGGCCTGGCGTGTTCGCCTCGGCAAGATGATGTCGATCGGGTCGTCCGCCGGGCGCTCGGCTCCCCAGATCGCGGCTGCTGATCGATGCGAAGCCCGGGCATCGGGCCCACCGGCAAGTACCGCTGCCTCGATCCTCATCTCCATCGTGGTTGGCGCCCCGTACAGCCGGACGACGTTTCGATGTCTGGCTTCGACCACTCCGCGAGCGATCGCCACGTTCCATTCGCGGCGCGTCAGACCCGATTCCTCGAACGAGAGCAGCCCGCGATGTCGCCGGGCATATCGGTCGGCCTGCCGGAGATCCACAACCAATGGATGTACATCGGATCGTCGGAACCGGAACCCAACGATGCCTCGAGCGATCTGGGCGCCAGTGATCGCTCACAGCCCCAGGCACGGCGCGCGGCGTGGCGCCCAGATCGGAAGCGGACGGCACCGGCGTGGCGATCTGGGCGCCACGCGCACCCGATATGGCTGGCCATCAGGCACGACTGGCGCCCAGATCGCTGGGGAGGGATACCGCCGGGTCAGCGCTGGCAGCGGGGGCAGAAGCAGGTCGAGCGGCCGCCGGAGACGATGCGCACGATCTGGGCGCGCCCGCAGGTCAGGCAGCGCTGGCCGGCCCGATCGTAGACACGGTGGTCGAGTTGGAAACTGCCGCCATCGCCCATCACGTCGACGTACTGGGTGTCGCTCAGGGTGCTTCCGCCGGCATCGATCGCGGTTTGCAGGATCGAGTGGATCGCGTCGTGGAGCCGTCGTACATCAGCGGGTTTCAACGTGTTGGCCAACCGATCCGGCCGCAACTTGGCCCGGTGAAGGATCTCGTCGCAGTAGATGTTGCCGATGCCGGCGATCACGTGCTGGTCGAGCAGCAACGGCTTGAGCTGGCGGGCGCGACCACGGAGAATGCCGGCGAGCTGGGCGACCGACAAGCCGTCGGTGATCGGGTCGACGCCGAGCAAGGCGAGCTCGGGCAGTTCGACGCCGACGTGATCGGGATCGAACACCACCATCTCGCCGAACGTTCGGGGGTCGACGAACCACAGCTCCTGGGCCGGCTCGCCGGCGAGGTGGATGACGACGTGGGTGTGGTCGGGGCGCGGCGAGCCGGCATCACTGACCAGGACCCGCCCGCTCATTCGTAAGTGGATCATCAGCGCTTCGCCGGTGTCGAGCTGGCAGACGATGTACTTGCCGCGTCGTCCGATCGAGGTGATCGTTGCACCGGTCAGACCGTCGATCAGGGCCTGAGGCGAGGTGCGCCGGACCGTCCGCTCACGGCCGACCTCGACGCGATCGATGCGACGGCCGACGACGAACGACACCATGCCGCGCCGAACTGTCTCGACCTCAGGGAGCTCGGGCACGCCTACCCCTCGGCAGCGAGCACGTCGTAGGCCTCGGACGCCGCCTGTTGCTCTGCCAGCTTCTTCGACTTGCCTTCGCCTTCTCCGAGGGCGATGCCGTCGACGAGGACGGTTGCCTTGAACAACTTGGAATGATCTGGCCCCGACTCGGTCAGCAGATAGACGGGCGCCGTGTCGTACAGCCGCGCGGTCAGCTCCTGCAACACCGTCTTGTGGTCCAGCCGATCGAGCTGACCAGCAGCGACGTCGAGCCGGTCGCTCATCAGCCGGGCGACCAACGCCTTGGCGGCATCGACCCCGCCGTCGAGGTAGACGGCACCGAGCACGGCTTCCAGCGCATCCGACAGGATCGAGCTCTTCTGCCGCCCGCCGGCCGCGTCTTCGCCCTTGCCGAGCAACAGCCATTCGCCGAGCCCGATCGATTCGGCGACCTCGGCCAACGCAGTTGCATTCACCACACTCTTGCGGAGGTCGGTCAGCTTCCCTTCCGGCAGATCGCCATGACGTCGATAGACGATCTCGGCCACGACCCAACCGAGCACGGCGTCACCGAGGAACTCGAGGCGTTCATTGGACGGCTGGCCGCCCACTTCGGCGCACCAGGACCGGTGGGCAAGGGCTCGGCGGAGCAACGCCGGGTCGGCGAACTCATACCCGAGCCGGCGGCTCAGAACACCTAGACCCGCAGTGACGTCGGTCGTGCTCACGCTTCCCGGACGCGGGCGTAGACGTAGTCGACGGCGTCGCGCACGGTCTTCAGATCGACCAGATCCTCGTCCTCGATCCGAAAGCCGACCGAGCGCTCGCTGAGATCTTCCTCCAGCGCCTCGACCAATTCGATGAGAGCCAGCGAGTCGGCGTCGAGGTCGTCGACGAAGGACTGACCCTCGGAGATGGTCGATGGCTCGATCTCCAAGATGTCGGCCAAATTGGCGCGAACGATCTCGAAGACTTCATTGCGGTCGAGCGGACCCTGTTCGACGTCAGTCTCGGCAGGCACGGGTGAACACTCCTCGGTGTTGTTAGCAGCGCGGGAGCCTAGCGCCCTCGAGCGGCGAGGGACGGATCAACCGACCGCTATTGATGCACCGCCACTGCTGGACCGGATCTCGTCGACAAGGCGGTGTTCGACCATCTCGTGGGCGAGCTTGATGGCGTTGAGCATCGCCTTGGAGTTCGACGAGCCGTGGCTGATGATGCACACGCCTTCGACACCGAGCAGCATCGCCCCGCCATAGGTATCGGGGCTGACCTGCTCGTAGAGCGGCAGCAAGGCGGGCAGCAACGCATCGGCGTGTGGCTTGTAGTGCTCCTCGGCCCCGAACGCCTCGAGCAGGGCGTTGAGGATGGCCCGCAGTCCGCCTTCGAGGGCCTTCAACACCACGTTGCCGGTGAACCCGTCGGTCACGATCACGTCGGCGGTCTTCTTCATCACATCGCGACCTTCGACGTTGCCGATGAAATGAATCCCCGGCGCCTGAACCAACAGCTCAAAGGCTTCTTTGCGCAATGTGTCGCCCTTGCCGGGCTCCTCGCCGATCGACAAGAGGCCAACCGATGGTCGGTCGATGCCGAAGCGATGGCGTGCGTACACCGAACCCATCTGGCCGAACTGCACCAACCACTCGGGCTGCACCTCGGCGTTGGCGCCGGCGTCGAGCAGAATGTTGGGGGCGTGACCCGGGACCGGGATCGGGGTGGCGATCGCCGGCCGGCTGACGCCCTTGATCCGGCCCATGCGCAGCAGAGCCGAAGCCATCGTTGCGCCGGTGTTGCCGGCCGAGACCATCGCCGACGCCTTGCCGTCGCGCACTGCCTCAGCAGCACGAACGAGCGTGGAATCCTTCTTGCGGCGCACTCCCTGCGCGGCATCGTCATGCATCATGATGACCTCGGAAGCGACGATCAGCTCCAGGTCGCCGCGCCCTTCGAGATCGGCAGGGCCGACCAGCACGACAGGGATGCCCAATGCAGCCGCAGCGTGCGCACCGGCGACGATCTCGGCCGGAGCCTGATCGCCGCCCATCGCATCAACGGCGATCGGCAACATCGAGACGGTGAGGTTCAGCCGACGTCGATGGCGACGCGGTCTTTGTACCAACCGCAGGCCGGGCACACCGTGTGCGGCAGCTTGGCGGCGGCACAGCGTGGGCACACACTGCGCGACGGCGCCGAGAGCTTCCATGCGCCAGCACGGTGGCTACGCGACTTCATCTTCGATTTCTTCTTCTTTGGAACGGCCACGGCAGTCTTTCCTTGACGAAACGAGCTACGAGAGGTTAGCGGGACAGCGGCCCGTTGCGGCTACTGCTCGGGCAGATTCACCTTGAGTTGACTCAATGCATCCCAACGCGGATCGACGGCCACGGTGACACAGTCGCAGGTGGCGGTGTTGAGATCGATGCCGCACGTCGGGCACAGGCCCGCACAATCCGGTCGGCACAACGGCGCCAAAGGGGCATCGAGCAGGAGGTTCTCGCGGACCATCTCGACCAGGTCGATCTGATCACCGACGATCTCGAAAGCGTCGGGATCGGTCACGACGTGCTGGAAGAGCTCGGCCACCTCGCAGACCACCTCGCCAGTGGCCGGGGCCAGGCAACGCCTGCAGGAATCAGCCCACGGTGCTCGCAGGCGCCCGTCGACCACGATGCCATCGGTCAGCGACTCCAGGCGCAACGACACCTCGACCGTCGCTTCCTGGTCGAATTTGGGATCGACGATGCCCAGGTCCGCCACGGTCGGACTGAGCTCGAGGCGCCGCTCCGAGCCGGGTCGGCGCAGCAGTTCGGCCGCGTTGATCAGCAGCAGATTCATGTCATCGAGGTTAACGGCGGGTGGTTTATCCGCGATCCTGGTCGAAGAAACCCTTGGTGGGATCCTCTTCCTCGACGGCCTCGTCAGCGCGGTGCGCCCCGATCGACAGGCGTGATCGGCCGGCATGAACGGTCTTTTGCAGCTTGTCGAGCAGGATCTCGAAGCTGCCGAGGCGTTGGTCGAGGAAGTCCTCGGTTTCGTGCCGCAACCGCCGTGAGTCGGCGTCGGCGGCCTCACTGATCTGTCGGGCCCGCGTCTCGGCGGCGCGGACGACTTCTGTGCGCTGCACCATTCGCTCGGCCTGCACCCGCGCCGCTTCGAGCAACTCGTCGGCCTCGCGTCGCGTCTTGGAAACGAACTCCTGACGCTCCTTGATCATCCATCGCGCCTGGCGCATCTCATCGGGCAGGCGGTGGAGGGACTCTTCCAACAACTCGATGATCTCGTCGCGGTCGATGCGCGGCGATGACGACAACGGCATCGTCGGCGCCGAGGCGATGATGTCGATCGCCCGGCGGAGCAAGGTCTCGGCGTCGCCGACGTAACCGTTCGTGCTGCGCACGAAGGCGTCGGAGTCGTCGAACTCCTCATCGTCTTCGAACTCATCGTGGTTGTCGTCGTACGTCATTTCCGCAGCCAAGATAGGCCTCAAAACACCTCGTCGCGTGGATGCACCCGAGACAATTGGGCCGCGACGGGGTGTGGAACCAGTGCTGATACATCGCCTCCGTAATGGGCGATCTCACGGATGAAGCGACTGCTGATCGACACCAATGCCGGCTTGCAGGGCAGATACACGGTCCGGACCCCGCTGACGGCGTGGTTGGTGTGCGCCATCTGCTGCTCGACCTCGAAGTCGCCCCCGGTTCGCAGTCCCTTGACGATGAACGCGGCCGCAACCTCTCGCGCCGCGTCGACCGCCAGTCCGCCGAAGGCGATGACCTTCACTGATGGCATGTAGGCGATGCTGTTGCGGATCATCTCGACGCGCTCGTCGAGCGTGAACATGCCGCTGGGCTTGGAGGGGTTGTGCATGACACCGACGATCACTTCGCCGAACAGGGCGACGGACTGTTCGATCACATCGAGGTGCCCGAGGTGAAACGGATCGAAACTACCCGGGTACAGGACCGTGATCATCTGAGCAGTCGTTCCAGGGCCATGCGACAACTCAGGCTAGTCGTTCGAGTTGAGAGACCCAGGTGCGGCCGTAGCGCCGCGATTTGACGGCGGTCCAACCCTCGGGAGGCTCGATCTGGCGACCTGCTTCGGCCACCACGTAGGGGGCTTGCAGCACGGTCAGCAACCGCTCCCACCCGTCGAACTCGTAGGGCGGATCGATCAGGGCCAGATCGATGCCGCGGAGCGCGGGAACCCAGGCCGGCACGTCGGACGTGACGACGGTCGTTCGCTGCTCGAGCCCGAGCGCGGCGATGTTGGCGCGCAGGGCCTGGAGCGCGGCGCGGTCGCGTTCGACGAACACACACGTCGCCGCCCCTCGCGACAGGGCCTCGATCCCGAGTGCACCCGAGCCGGCGAAGAGGTCGGCCACAGACGCTCCATCGATGAGGCCGGCGCTGTCGAGGGAGTTGAACACTGCTTGGCGAACCTTGTCGGTTGTCGGGCGGGTCGCCAGCCCGTCGGGGACCGCGAGTTTGCGTCCTCCGAACTCGCCGGAGACGACCCGGATCATGACGTCGCCCCGATGACGATCTGGCCACCGATGACCACCTGATCGAGCAATGGCGAGCCCACTGCCAGACAGATCTCGTCGGGGTGCGGGCAATCGAGGACGATGAGGTCGCCGCGCTTGCCGACATCGAGCGAACCACACGACGCTTGCCGGCCCAGGCTGTATGCCGCGTTGAGCGTCGCCCCGACGATGACCTCGCCCGGTGTCATGCGGAACCATGGTGCGGCCGTGCCCACGGTGTTGAGCAGCGATGTGGCGTGGATCGACGAGCAGAAATCGGTGGCGACAGCGACGGGCACGTCGTGGTCGATGAGCATCCGGGCCTTCGCCCGCTCGCTGGTCATGTACACGAGCTCGGCCATGGGCAAGATCACTGCAATCGTGTCGGTGCGGCCGACCTCGCGGATCTCGTCTGCCGGCGTATACGTGAGGTGCTCGGCGGAGACCGCAGCGCCCTCGACGGCCGTCGCCCAACCTCGCGACGGCGCCCATGCGTCGGCGTGGACGCGCACCGGCAGCCCGACCTCGCGACTGCGGCGCATCAGGCGCAGAGCCTGATCCGGCGTGAAGTATCCCTGCTCCACCGTGACATCCTGGAACTCGGCGATGCCCTGTGCTGCGACGGCCGAGAGCATTGGACCGTCGATCAGATCGGTGTAGCGATCCGCGCGTACATCCGCGTCGCCCTCGAGGTCGCGCGGCACCACGTGTGCACCGAGGAAGGTGATCGCCAGCTGCATCGGGGTCAGCGCCCTGGCCTGCTGCAACAGATCCAGCGCGCGAAGCTCCTCGGCAACCGTCAGGCCGTACCCCGACTTGACCTCCAGCGTGGTCACTCCGCCGGCGACGATCCGCCGCAGCGTGGCCGCCAGCCTCGTCAACAGCTCGTGGTCGGCTGCGTTGCGAGTGGCCAGCACGCTGGACCAGATACCTCCGCCGCGCGCCGCGACCTCGGCCAGTGACGCACCGCCGAGGCGCTCGGCGTACTCCTGGTGCCGATCGCCGCCGAACAGAGGATGGCTGTGACACTCGACGAGACCGGGCAGGACGCAACGCCCGCTGGCATCGATCGTCTGCACGTCGCTGTCTCCGTGCGTTGCCAGCACCTCATCGGTGGATCCGACGGCGACGATCACGCCATCGCGCACGGCAACAGCGCCGTCGGCCACGATGCCGAGATCGCCCTGCGAGTCGCCCCGCCGCGGCTGCCCGCTGTCGTCGACTCGGACCAGTGACGCGGCATGCACGACGTTGAGATCGTTCATCGACAGAACTCGCGGATCAACTGCTCGTAGACGTCGACGGCTTGGAGGTACTGGGCCTCGTACACGTACTCGTCGGGGAAGTTGTAGGGCGGGTCGCCAGGGCCGAAGTTGACGCCGTCCACGCCGAAGTCCTTCAGCGCAACGAGGTCACACCAAAAGGGCACACCGCGGTAGACGGGCTGGCTCGACGTGACGGCGCGCGCTGCATGGTCGAGGGCGAGCACGATGGGCGCGTCGGCCGCGATCTCGTAGGGCAGTCGAGGGCCCGACAGCCAGTGCTCGCTGAAATCGACGGTCGCATCGATCCGCGAATCGACGGTGGTGCGCAGATCCTCGATCATCTGCTCGACCTGTCGCTTCACGTCGTGGGGGTCCTGGCTGGGGAGCAGGCGGATGTCGAGCGTGATCGTGCACCGGTCGGGAACCTGGTTGTGCTTGGTGCCGCCGCTGATCGTGCCGATGTTCAGAATCGGTCCACCCGGCAGCAACGGGTGCGGCTCGTAGGGCAAGGCCGATTCCAGCTCACGCAGCCCGGCGAGGATCGGCTCCATCGTCTCGATCGCGTTGACGCCGAGGTGCTTGTACGTCGTGTGCGCCTGCCGGCCCCTGGTGGTGATCTTCAAATAGGCGGCGCCCCGGTGGGCGATGCCGATCGTGTTGCTGGACGGCTCGCAGTCGATCGCCGCGTCGCCGACGTAGCCGGCGGCACACAGCGACCGTGTGCCGACGCCGCCCTCGAAGTGGCACGACACGCCCTGGAACACGACGTCGCCGCGCGGCCGTTGGTCGCTCGCGGCGATTCGCCGGACTGCCGCCGCCGCGGCCGCCGTGCCCGCCTTCATGTCGGCGATCCCTGCGCCGTACACCTTGCCGTTCTCGAGGGCAGCGGCGAAGGGGTCGCGCGTCCAGTCCTCGCTGAGCTCGTAGATGTCGAGGTGGCCGTTCAGCACCAGCGACCGCCCTCCCCCGGTGCCGATCAGCCGCGCCCCGACCGATGGCCGGCCGGGGCGGGACTCGACGAGCTCGACCTGATCACAACCCCAACCCGTCAGCTGTCCGGCAAGGAACTCGGCCAGCTCGCGCTCCTTGCCCCAGATCGAGTCGATCGAGCAGACGTCGATCAGCAACGCGGTGTCGTCGTGCACCTCACGCTCCTGCGGCGGACTGGTCGAACGGCGTCGAGCCGCTGCGGGCCTTCTTCGCCGAGAAGCCGCGGCCCATCGCCAGGTCGGCGAGCCGCTGCACGTACAGGTCGTCACGGAAGTGGAGCGTGAAGGTCCGCGCGTCGCGCATCATCTGGCCCAATGGGTAGCGCTCGTGAGCCGCACGCGCGCCGACGATGTCGAAGCCCTGGTACGGGATGTCGAGCACGGCGTTCTTGGCCAGGTGCATGGTGCGAATCGCGTCGGCCTCGCACTCGTCGGGGTCGTCGCCGCGGTCGAGGCGAGCGGCCGTCGAGCGCAAGGCGGCGCGCGCCGCGAACAGCTGAGCGTCCATCCTCCCGAGGCGAACCTTGACCGCCTCTGACGAGCTGAGGTCGTCGCGACTGGCGACGTATTCCGCAATGAAGTCGAACGCACCCTGGGCCGTGCCGAGGTGGTTGGATGCATAGCCGCACGAGAACGTGCGAGGGTCGTTGTTGATCCACCCGCCGGGCTCGCCGACCACATCGTCGGTGGGCACGAACACATCGGCAAAGGCGACGCTGCACGACACCGTCGAGCGCATGCCGAGCATGTGCCAGTCATCCAGCAGCGAGACACCCGGGGCATCCGTCGGGACGACTGCGAACACCATGCGCCCCGCGTACGGCGTGTCGCCCTCGACGGCGCACCACACCAAGAGGTACTTGGCAATGGCCGCGACCGATGCGAACGCCTTGCGCGCCGTCAGTCGATAGCCACCCTCCACCGCTGTCAGCTCGGAAGCCAAGGCCTCTGCACCGTTCTCGTACAGATGGGCCTCGGAGCCCAGCGACGCGAGATAGGCGCCGTCGACGATTTGCGGCAGGTATCGGTCGCGTTGAGCCTGCGACGAGTGGAACGAGATGATCCCGGCCGCATGATTGTGCACTTGCAACAACTGCGCCGTGTTGGTGTCCCAATAGGCCATGCGCTCGAGCAGCCGGTACAGACCGCTGAAATTGCCGGGCATCCAGTATCCGAACCCGCCGTGCTCGATCGGCACCGTCAGCCGGTGCAGTCCGGCCTCTTTCGCCTCGGCGAGGTTCTCGTACGGGAACGTCGACGTGCGGTCGTGCTCGGCCATCCGCTGTCGCCAGCGCGGCCCGAGATCCTCCACGGCGGCAAGCAGGCGATCAGTCGTCGCCTCGTCGCCTGGCAATGTCACCGTTTCCATTGAAGGTTCTCCATCTTTTGTTGTGCCGCAGTACATCTAGTCCACGGCGGCGGGTTCGACACAGACCTGTTGGACCAGCCCGGTGAGGAATCGCTCGCAACGCAGCAACTGCTCGACACAGACGTACTCGTCCGGGCGATGGGCAACCGCAATGTCGCCGGGCCCACAGATCACCACCGCGGCGTCGAGCGATGCCGCGAACAGGCCGCCCTCGGTGCCGAACCCGATGGAGGTCGCCGGCCCGGCGTCGGCGATGCGCTCGATCAGGCGCAGCCATGGATCGCCGGAATCCGTGCGCAACGCCGGGTAGCGGGTGATCTCGGTGGCGTGCACCGATCCGCCGACCGCGGCAAGCTCGGCGCGTTCGACCTCGACGGCATCCCAGAAGCGCCCCAAGAGTGCGTCGGGGTCGTGATCGACCGTGAAGCGGGTCTCGAACGTGAAGGCGCAACGGTCGGCGATCACGTTGAGCGCCCCGCCGCCAGCGATGGACCCGCAGTTGAACGTGACCTCCGGCTCGCCCGCCGGCCGGTGGCGCTGCTGGAGGTCGTCGAGCGATCGGATCAGCCTGGCGGCCGCGGCGATGGCGCTGGGCTTGTCGTGCGACATGCTGGAATGAGCGGGCGCTGCACGGCAAACGATCTCGTAGGCCAGCTTGCCCATGTGGCTGTGCCGTGGTCGCATCATGGTCGGCTCGCCGATCAGCACGACATCGGGGCGGACGTCGTCGCTCTGGGCGATCACCGTGAGCGCCTCGCGGACACCGATGCAACCGATCTCCTCGTCGAACGACAGGGCGAGATGCAACGGACGCGCCAGATCGACCCCCCGAAATCGCTCGATGACGCGGATGACTGCAGCGATGAAGCCCTTCATGTCGGCGGTCCCCCGGCCGTACAACGCGTCACCGATCTTGGTCATCGAATACGGGTCCGTGGCCCAGCCGCCACCGGCGGGCACGACATCGGTGTGACCCGACAGCATCACGCCGCCGCGCCCGACCGGGCCGAACGACGCAAGCAAGTTGGCGCGCCCCTCGCTGCCGGCGAGCACGGTCGAGCGCCCGCCGTTCGATTCGACGTGATCAGCGACCCAGTGGATCAGGTCCAGGTTCGACGTGGTGCTCTCGGTCGGGAAGGCGACGAGCTCCGACAGCAGTTGCGCCAGTACGACACCGGCCTCGTCGATGGCTGCGGCAGATGGCACGGCCTCACGGTATAACGTGCCGCGGTATCGCACTGGAACCAGAACCGATGATCGTCTGCGTCGACTGTGGTGGCCGTTGCCATCGGTTGACGCAACCACGCGAGGACGGCGTGTGGCTGCCCGGCGATTTCGTCGCCTACCGCTGCGAGGACTGCCTCGATCGTTGGGACCTCGTGATCCCGGAGCTCGAGGAGTCCGAAGGCCCGACGACCGATGACTGGTCAACCCGTCGTCGGCGCCATGGTCGTCGCCAACGAATCCGCCGCCGAGTCGAGCTGCACCTCGACCCCCAGCGGCACGGTGACCATCGGATCGCTGTGACCGCAATCGAAGTTGGCCAGCACCGGGATGCCGACGCCATCGGTCGCGTCGCCGCACCACATCCCAGAGGACGGGAACGTCGTCGGCGCGGTAGTTGATCGGTCTGGAGAACACCAGGCCGGAGATCTGGTCCATCACGCCGAGTCGTCGCAGATCGGTGAGGTACGACGCCACGGCCGACGGTGGTGGTGCCTCTTCCGACGGTTCGAGCAGGAGCACGCAACCCTCGAGATCGGGCCACTCCGGCGATCCCTTGACATGCCAGCACAGCGACTCGATGCACCCTCCGATGATCGGCCCGGCGGCCGTGCCCGGGTGCAGCCAGACCCACCCACTGCCGGGCCGCCGGGCCCGCGGTCTGCCCAGATCCGCCTTGGTCCCGAAATCGAGGAACTCGTCGGTCCATTCGTCTGCGGCTTCGTAGCGAAGTGGCGCATCACCGAACCACGCGGCCCGCATCGCCCGATCGGTCAGGTCGAACACAGCGGGGTACTCGGCGAGGCTGGTGACCAGTGCTGGGCCGTAGAAGGTTGCGATTCCGGCGTAGCGCTGGAGTGCACAGTGCAGGACCGTGATGTCGGACAACCCTTGAAAGATCTTGGGGTGAGCACGGATCAGGTCGTAGTCGAGCAAGTCGACGAGCTCATTCGAATGATTGCCGCCGATTGCACAGAGCACCACCGCCACATTGTCGTCGGCGAACGCCGAGTGCAGATCGTCTGCTCGTTGTCGGGCGGTGCCCGCCGTCCACGCCCCGCGTTCCAGCGCGTTGGGCATCACTTGGAGACGGAGCCCGAGGGATTCGATGTACGCCCTCCCACGCTCGACCCGGTGTGGAAAGGCCCCGGCAGCAAACCACGAGGGGCTGACCAGCGCGACGGAATCACCCGGCTGGACGCGAGGCGGAAGCGTCAGGGAAGTCACGGGTGCTGCTCAGGGCTCAGGTTGCAAGCATCCCGATGACATTGGCCTCGCTGTCGAGCACGTATGCAACGGTGCCAACGCCCGGGATGACCATCTTGTCGAGGGCGAGCAGTCCCCCGCGCTCGTACGCCTTCGTCAAGGCAATGTCGAGGTCGGCGACCTGCATGGTGTTGACCATGCCGACCACCGGGGCTCCGGCGGCCGGACGGTCGCCCATTCGCGGCAGGATCGCCCCGTCGATGCCGGGCTCGTCCTTCGGACCCGTCGACACCAGCCAGTACTGCTGGTCGCCCCACTGGTTGACGGTCCAGCCGAAGACATCGGTGTAGAAGGCGATGGCTCGCTCCGGGTCATCGGCGTGGATCTCGAAGTGGACTGGTCGTGGCATACCGGCGAACGATATACCGCGAGCGCTGGGCGCGAAATGGGCCGATGCGGCCCACTTCGGTGCCAGCGCGGCAGAAGCCCGGCGTCAGTTGGTCGCGCTCGTGCTGTCGCGGCACGTCACGCCGGGCTCGGGCGTTTGCGGGCCGTTCTCGAAGAAGTTGACGAACTGCTTCAGCTCGGGATCGTTGACCGACTGCAACTGCAACTGCTTCCCCCACGCCGACGCAACGACGGGGGACGGCAAGCCGTCGTACTGCGAGATCAAGATGTGGTCTCCGGTCTGGGCCAGCGCCTTCAGCACGTCGCGGTCGGCCGCCGACGTGTCGGGCGCGTAGGTGATCCACACGGCACCGTGCTCCAGGGAATGCACGCCACGCTCGTTCGGGATCGACGTGTCGTAGTACTGGCAGTTCTGCCAGACCGGCGAGTGATTGCCACCGACGGGAGGCGTCTGCGGATATTCCACCGGCGTATCGACGTGGTTGCGCGCCAGACCGGTGAACGTCTTCGTCCCGGCCGGTTCGCCCGGCAGCGGCGCACCTGGCCCACCCGGGGCCGCGGTGGTCGATGACTTGGAATCGGAGCCGCACGCAACGAGGGCCAGCGTGACGAGGAAGAGCACTGCTATGCGACGCATTCGCCCATTCTGGCCGGGGCGAAGCGGATCGCACCGTCAACCGCGACAGAACCCGAGGCGGAGAGCAGCCTCACGACTTGAACAGGAACTCCTCGTCCTCCGAGCTGAACAGCAGGCGCAGCTCGTCGAGCAGCACCGGATGGTCGTGGAGCAGTGGATCGGAGTCGACGACCTCGAAGGCGGCATCGCGGGCCAATGACACGAGCTCGCGGATCGCGCCGCAGCGATGCCAGCTTCAAGTCGTTGCGGCCCTTCTGCGCGGTGTTCATGATGGTGCCCTCGCCACGCAGCTCGAGATCGACCTCGGCCAGCTCGAAGCCGTCCGTCGATCGGACAAGGGCTTCGACCCGAGGGTTGCCTGGCGGGGCGCCCGGCAACGGTTCGCTCGTCACCAGCCAGCACGTCGATGCGTGCGTTCCCCGGCCGACGCGGCCGCGCAACTGATGCAGCTGGGCGATGCCGAAGCGGTCGGCGTCGAGGATCACCATCACGGTGGCGTTGGCGACGTCGACACCGACCTCGATCACCGTCGTGGCCACCAACACGTCGAGCTCTCGGCGGCGGAAACGCTCCATGACGGCTTCCTTCTCGGCCGACGGGAGTCGACCGTGCAGCAGGCCCAGGCGCAGGCCCTTCAACTCGCCGGCCACCAGTCGGTCGAAGGTTTCCTGAGCGCTGGCAACTTCCAGCTTCTCGCTCTCGTCGATCAACGGGCACACGACGTAGGCCTGGCGACCCTCGGCCACCTCCTCTCGGACGGTGGCCCACGCAGCCTGCTCCATCAGCGGGCCGGCCGCCCAGTGCGTGACGATCGGTGTGCGGCCGGGCGGCAACTCGTCGAGCACGCTGACGTCGAGATCCCCGTACACCGTCATCGCCGCGGTTCCGCGGGATCGGAGTCGCGGTCATGACCAGCACGTCCGGCACGGCATCGTCGTCGCCTTTCGAGCGCAACGCGGCGCGTTGCTCGACACCGAACCGATGCTGCTCGTCGACCACCACGACCCCGAGACTGTGGAAGCTGACGCCCTCCTGGATCAGGGCATGCGTGCCGATGGCGATGTCGACCGTCCCGTCGGCCAGACCCGCCAACACGTCGCGCCGATCGCCACCCGTGATCCGGTTGGTCAGCAGTTCGATGCGAAGTGGGCGGTCACCGAACAGGTTGGCGGGGTCGGGAACCGTCACCCCGTCCACCATCCGCCGCACGCTGGCCGCGTGCTGCTCGGCCAGCACCTCCGTGGGCGCCATCAGCGCTCCCTGGTGGCCACCTTGCACCGCGGTCAGCATGGCGCTGACCGCGACCAACGTCTTGCCCGAGCCGACGTCGCCTTGCAACAGTCGATGCATCGGGTGAGGTCCGGCGAGATCGTGCTCGATCTCGGCGATGGCCCTCCGTTGCGCTGTGGTGAGCTCGAACGGCACGGATGCATACAGGCGTTCCGTCAGCTCGCCACCCACGGTGTGGCGGATGGCCTTGGACTCGCGTTCGAGCATGCGCTTGCGCATCACCAACATCGTCTGCACCCGGAACAACTCGTCGAAGGCCAGCCGGCGGCGAGCCTGTTCCTTCTCCGCAATCGTCTCCGGGGCATGGATGGAGTGGAACGCGGCGCCGCGCTCGATCAGCCCGTACCGGCGCCGTATCGGCTCGGCAACCGGGTCGCTGATCCCGCGCGGCGAACACTTGCGCAACGCGTCTTCCACCCACCCGGCGATCTCCCACGTCATCAACGCGGCCTTCTCGCTCTGGGGGTAGACCGGCACGATGCGACCGGTGCGGTCGCCGATCAGATCGACAACGGGATTCGTCATCTGCAACCCACCGCGATAGAGCTCCGCCTTGCCGAACAAGGCGACCTGCAGCCCTTCACGCAACTGCTTCTCACGCCACGGTTGGTTGAAGAACACCACCTGCAGCCGACCGCTGCCATCGCCGACCACGACGTTGACCATCGTCCGCCGGTTGCGCATCGATCGTTTGGTCACGCTGCGCACGCTGACCAGGACCAGCGCCTCCTGCCCCGGCAGCAGGTCGCTGACGCGGGCCTCGTTGGTGCGATCGACCCACCGCCGTGGATAGGTCGTCAACAGATCGAGCACCGTCTCGATGCCGACGGCGTGCAGCGATGCCAGCTTCTTCTCGCCGACACCCTTGATCCGCTCGACGCCGATCGCGTCCAGATCGCCCAGGGTAAGCGGATCGGTCATTCAACGCCGAACAGGTAGGGGTACAGGGGCTGGCCGCCGCGATGCACCTCGACCTGCACGTCGGGACGGTGCTCGACGATCCACGCCAGCAATGCGTCGGTGTGGCCTGCCTTCGCGTCGCTGCCGGTGATGACGGTGATGATCTCCCGGCCCGGCGTGATGAGATGGTCGAGCAACGCGCACGCCGCGCCGTCGAGCGATCCGCTGACGGCGACGATCCCGTCGCCGCGCACCAGCCCGATCCAGTCCCCCGTCGTGACGGGGCCGACATCGCTGTTGGTGTCGCGCACTGCCTGGGTGATCTCGCCGGTCGCCACCGACTCGGCTCCCGCGGTCATCTCCTCGAGGTTGACATCCACCTCGGCCTCCGGGTCGTACACGACGAGCGCCGCCAGGGCGGCCGGCATCGAGGTCGTCGGCACCACGCGCACCGACTTCGTGGTGAGCGCGTCGAGTTGCTCGGCGACGGGAATGATGTTCTTGTTGTTCGGCAGCACGACGACCTGGTCTGCGTTGACGGCTTCGACCGCGGCCAGCAGTTCGGCCGTCGACGGGTTCAGCGTTTGACCGCCGGTGACCACACCCTGCACACCGAGTTGCCCGAACAGCTCGGCCAGCCCGTCGCCACTGGCGACCGCGACCACGGCACACGTGACGGCCGGCAGGCCGAAGCCGGCACCGTAGTGGGGTTGCCCCGCGTGGATCGCCGCCTCGCGCACCGCGTGTTCCTCGGCCATCTCCTCGAACAGATCAGTGACGCGGATCTGCCTCGGGCGCCCGTCGAGGTTCAAGGCCGACTCGATTGCCGCACCGATGTCGTTGGTGTGCACGTGACAGTTCCACAGGCCGTCGCCGCCGACGACCACGATCGAGTCGCCGATCTCGCCCCACGACTCCTTGAACTGCTGGATGCGATCGTCGACCAGGTCGACGAAGTACATCACCTCGTACCGCAGTTCGCTGACGTCCACACCGCCATCCATGGCGTGCCTGCGCGACACCAGTTCGAGTTGCTCCATGTCGGGTCCGCCGCCCTCGTCGGGTTCGGGCAACGGATCGCCGTCGACGACGAACAGCGCCGAGTCGAGCAGCAGCAAGAACCCGGCGCCACCGGCATCGACGACGCCGGCGTCCTTCAACACTGCGAGGAGTTCGGGCGTGTTGTCGAGCGCAGTCTTTCCTGCGGACCGGGCGGCGCGCAGCATCGCGACCAGGCTTGCTCCCCCGGCAGCGGCGGCTGTCGCCGCATCGGCTGACTCGCGCACAACGGTGAGGATCGTCCCTTCGATCGGCTTCAGCACAGCGAGGTATGCAGCTGCCGATGCCGCCTTCAAGGCCTCGGCGACCTTGGTGGCTGTGAGATCGGTCGCATCTTTCAAGGTGCCGACCAACCCACGCAGGATCTGACTGAGGATGACGCCGCTGTTGCCACGCGCTCCCATCAGGCTGCCGTGGCTGATGGCATTGCAGGTGGGCCCGAGCTCGGGCTCGGCCAGGTCGAGTTCGGCCACCACGGCGTCGAGCGTGCGGGCCATGTTGGTCCCCGTATCGCCGTCGGGCACGGGATACACGTTGAGGCGATTGATGCCTTCGGCATGCAGCTTCAACGCGTCGCGGAAGGTGATCACTGTGCTGCGCAAGGCGTCTGGGCTGAACCGCTCCAATGTGGGCACGCCGACAGACTAGGGGCATCGTGCGTTCCGGCGATCGGTGTGACCCATCCCAGAGTTGACCCATCTGCCTTGCCTAAGATTTGGAAGCCGATCTCTGGGGGGACTGTGACATGAACAACCGTGCACTTTGGGCTGTGCGTACACGTTGGGCGGCGATCGGGGCAGCGATCGCTGTCTCGATCGGTGGCGGCGGTTTGGTGATCACCCATGCCGCTGTCAGCAGTGGTGAGCGCGATGCATTCGTGCCGATCGCCCCGTGCCGCGTTTTCGACACGCGCTCCGGCCCCACCAACGTCGGTCCGCGCAGCACTCCGATCGGCGCCGGTGAGACGTACACCCAACAGATCACCGGAGCCAACGGGAACTGCACGACTCCGATTCCCGCGGACGCCACGGCCGTGGCGATGAACGTGACCGTGGTCGACGGCACTTCTGCCGGCTTTCTCACCATCTGGCCGAGCGATGTGACCCCGCGCCCGACCGTGTCGAGCCTCAACTGGACGCCGGGGGCCCCGCCCACGCCGAACAAGGTCGATACCAAGCTCTCGCCGACAGGTCAGATCAACCTGTTCAACAGCGCCGGCACGGTCAACGTGCTGGCCGACATCGTCGGCTACTACGCCGACCACAACCACGACGATCGCTACTTCACCAAGACCGAGGTCGCCGCCGCCCCGTACAGTGACATCCTTGCGGGGGGCTTCGTGCTCTCGAACGGCAGCCTCGTCACCAGTCGGTCGTTCGGCAATGTGACCGCGTCGCGAACCGCATTGGGCATCTACAAGGTCACGCTCGTGGCATTCGACCCCAGTTGTGCGTTCTCCGTCGGCCTCTTCGCAACGGCCACCCTGGCGGACGTTGCCGGAAATGTCAGCGCCAGCAACAGCGTCGCCTGTGGGGCGGGTGGAGACACGAGCATCACGTTCCGAACGTTCACCTCCGCCGGAGCCGCCACCGACTACAATTCATGTTCACCATCATGAAGGACGGCTGACCGGAACCGGGAAGTGTTGACCAAACCGTTCCGCTGGTAGCATCTCCAAGCTCGTTTGATCTCGCCGAGGAAGAAACCATCATGGCAGCAGTATGTGAAGTGTGTGGCAAGGGCCCCAGCTGGGGTATGAACGTGTCGCACTCCCACCGGCGCACCAAGCGTCGCTGGAACCCGAACATCCAGCGTGTGAAGGCTCTGATCGGCAGCACCCCGAAGCGGATGTACGTCTGCACGGGTTGCATCAAGAGCGGCAAGATCGTCAAGGCCGGCTGAGCCGCGGCGTCATGCAAGGCGTCATCAAGAGCTACGACCCCTCCACGGGTGATGGCAGCGTGGTCAGCGATACCACCCTGGCCGAGTTCGACCTGGCAACCGATGCCCTCGAGGGCTCGATCTTTCGCATGCTGCGCCAAGGGCAACGGGTCGTCTTCAACGTCGACGATGCCGGCCGGGCCACCAAGCTGCGCCTCGGGTCCGAAGCAGATATGAAGACGCCAGGCGCCTGAAGGTACCCTTGTCGTAGCGATCCGACGGATCGGCGAAACGGTTCCCAAGGAGTCGAAAACCGATGAGTGCAGCCACCACGAACGAGCGCCTGAAGGCCTGGGTGAACGAGTGGACCACCGTCCTGCAACCGGATGACATCCACTGGTGCGACGGCTCGGCCGAGGAGTACGCAGGTGCTCTGCCAGGCACTGGTCGACAGCGGCACCTTCACCAAGCTCGACGAGGCCAAGCGGCCGAACAGCTACTGGGCGCACAGTGACCCCGCCGACGTCGCCAGGGTCGAGGACCGTACGTTCATCTGTTCGGCCGACGCCGCCGATGCTGGTCCGACCAACAACTGGCGCGACGCGACGTCGATGCGAGCCGAGATGACCAGTCTGTACACCGGTGCGATGCGCGGCCGCACGATGTACGTCGTGCCGTTCAGCATGGGCCCGCTCGGTTCTCCGATCGCCCACGTCGGTGTGCAACTCACCGACAGCGCGTACGTCGCCGCCAGCATGCGCATCATGACGAGAATGGGCCAAGGCGCACTCGATGTCCTGGGCAACGAACAGTGGGTCCATTGCGTGCACTCCGTCGGTGCTCCACTGGCTCCCGGCCAGGCAGACAGCGCCTGGCCCTGCAATCCCGACAGCAAGTACATCGTGCACTTCCCCGAGACCCGCGAGATCTGGTCGTACGGATCTGGCTACGGCGGCAACGCGCTGCTCGGCAAGAAGTGCTTCGCCCTGCGCATCGCCTCGGTCATGGCCCGCGACGACGGCTGGTTGGCCGAGCACATGCTGATCCTCAAGCTCACCAACCCCGCCGGTGAGTCGAAGTACATCGCCGCGGCGTTTCCGTCGGCATGCGGCAAGACGAACCTGGCCATGCTGCAGCCGACCATCCCCGGATGGACGGCCGAGACGGTTGGCGACGACATCTGCTGGATGAAGTTCGGGGCAGACGGTCGCCTCTACGCCATCAACCCCGAGGCGGGCTTCTTCGGCGTCGCTCCCGGGACCGGATACGACACCAATCCCAACGCGATGGACACGATGTGGGGCAACTGCATCTTCACCAACACCGCACTCACCAGTGAAGGCGACGTGTGGTGGGAGGGCATGAGCAACGACAAGCCGGCACACGCCACCGACTGGCGCGGGCAGCCCTGGACTCCCGAGACCGAGACGCCCGCGGCGCATCCGAACGCCCGCTTCACTGCCCCGGCCGAGCAGTGCCCGTCGATCGCTCCGGAGTGGCAAGACCCTGCCGGCGTGCCGATCAGCGCGATCTTGTTCGGCGGGCGCCGGCGCACGACCGTGCCGCTGGTCACCCAGGCATTCGATTGGGAGCATGGGGTCTTCCTCGGGTCGATCATGGCCAGCGAGACGACCGCAGCCCAGCAAGGCGCAGTCGGCAACCTGCGCTTCGACCCGATGGCGATGCTGCCCTTCTGCGGCTACAACATGGCCGACTACTTCGCCCACTGGCTGTCGATCGGCAAGAACACCGACGCCGCCAACCTGCCCAAGATCTTCTTCGTCAACTGGTTCCGTCGCGACGACGACGGGCGCTTCCTGTGGCCCGGGTACGGCGAGAACAGCCGAGTGCTGAAGTGGGTGTTCGAGCGTGTCGCCGGCCAGGCCGACGCCGTCGAAACGCCCATCGGCTTGCTACCGGGTGAGAACGACCTCGATCTGGACGGCCTGGAGATCAGCAACGATGCCCTCCGCTCGTTGCTGGCCGTCGACATCGCCGGCTGGACGCAGGCCATCCCGCAGATCCGCCAGCACTACGCACGCTTCGACGGGAAGATGCCGGCGCAGTTGTCGATGGCCCTCGACGCGCTGGAAGCGAACCTGGCCGCCGGCTGACACCGGCTGCTAGCGAATCTGACCGACCAGCATCGCCCGGATGCCGAGGCCGGCGATGAACAGGCTGCCAAGGCCGTACAACAGGTAGAGGCGATGCTTCATCTGCACTCGGTACGAGTAGATGATCGCGACCGCGATGATCGCCACGAACCCGTAGAACGCATGGAACTTGGGGAAGCGGAACTTGTACTTGTTGACCAGGATCACACCGAGGGTGACCTGCACGAACACGGTCAGTTCGGCGAGGGCAATGAACCACCAGAGGGCGCGGGTGCGCATCGGTGGCAGCCAGTTCGCACCGAGCGCCCATGCCCCGGCCAGCCCGTTGCCGACGATGACGAACCAGGCGAAGTTCTCGTGGAAATCGCGGAGTGCTGAAGCAGTCGCGGTCAGATCGATCAGCCCTGTGTCGCCAACGTGGCCCGCGAAGCCTGCTGCGTCTGCGCCTCTTCGAAGGCGCTCGCGGCGATGTCGACCAGATCGCTGATCTCCTCGTCGGAGAACCCGGCGAGTCGGCGGAAGTTGCGAGCCAGGTGCACCGGATTCTCGTCGCGCTCGCCGCGGAAACCGCCGAAGCTGAACAGCTTGTCGACCGCCTTCTGGAAATCGAGTGCCTCTTTCTGACGCTGCGGGTCTTCGGCAGTGAGCCGCCGCAGCCAATCGCTGCCCATCTTCACGTGAGTGACCTCGTCGGCCAGCATCCAGTCTTCGGCAAATTCCAGCACCGGGTCGGAGAGCACCGTGCCGAAGTCGCGCATGGTCTTGAACACGTCGATGGCCAGACCCTCGAGCGCCCGGTTGACGCCGGTGAGGCGCAGGACCGGATCCGGGTTGCACGCTGCTTCGTACAGCAACGTCTGCTCGGCGAACTCACCGATCTCCGATCCCATGTGCTCGCCCAATTTGATGCTGATCTCGACATGGCGAGCCTCGTCCCAGCACTGCCGGGCCATGTCGAGCTTGAGACCGAGCGGAGCGTGATCGCGGCCGTCGCCGAGATCGAAGTCGAAGCACGTGCGACCCGCACCTTCGAGCGCCTGGATCTCGCCGACGAAGATCCCGTGCATCAGGCCGCGGGCATTGTCGGTCGCGGTCTCGTACGTGGGCGCCAACGTGTTGCGTTGTGCGCTCGGCGCCAGGTTGCGCGGGTCGAACACCGCATCCTCGATGGCCATGCGCGAGAAACGCTCGTCGCGGGCCAGTTCGGTCACGGGCAACATTCGCTTCATGTCAGATTCGCCTCCACGCTGTCGAACAATCCTCGCCGCCCCTATTCACCACAACCCTGACCGCCGAGTACTGATGTCACCGTATCGGTTGGGTTGACGCCGGTGAGAAACCCGGCGAGGCCGTCGTTGATGAAGAAGTTCGGGCCGCCGAAGTCGTCGCCAGGGCTGACGACGACCGTGGGATAGGTGCCGGTCAGTTCGGCCACGGTCGAACCGACCCCGATCCCGGCGTCGGTCTTGAGCCCGGCCGGGGCGATCGCCGGGCCGAAGGTGGGGCCATAGACGTAGGAGAAGAAGTGGCGCCGTCCGGACGTGACGCCGCTCTCGTCGCTGAACTGCAGGGTGAGGTCGCCCCACGACACCTGGCGCATCTCGGTGCCCGGGCAGGCGCCGACCGACAACGGGTCGACCCAGCCGGTGTCGACGGTCAGTGCCCCGATGATCGAGGTGACGTAGGCGATGACGCCGTCCGGGTCGGCGCCGAACGCAGCGTCGCCGAGGCCGTTGGGACGCAGCACCAGTTCGGCCCCGGGTGCGACCGTGGTCGATGTCGATGTGGATGTGGACGTCGTCGAGGTCGACGTCGAGGTCGATGTCGAGGCAGCCGTCGTGACGGGAGTGGTGGTGCTGGTCGTCGACTGCGGCGTCGAGGATGAAGACGCCCCGGAGACCGACGAGGAGGTCGAACCCGAGTCGGTCGACGCCGGGTCGTCGTTGCTACACGCGACAAGTGTCAGTGCAACCAGGACCAGGGGGACGAGACGAAGTGACTTCACAGTGGGAAGTCTGGCACGCCGCGTGGCGATTACCTGATCAAGGTGTCTGCCTCGTGACCACTTTCAACAAGCTGTAACGCGCCGCCGACGACGTCCATCACGGTCACAGAGCAGTTGTCGAGGCTGCGCACGACGAGCCGATCATCGCCGGTCGCGGCGCCGATCGCGGCGTTGATCGCGACGAAGTGACTGAACACGACCGTGTGCGCCGGGATACCGGCCAGCACGCGCACGACCTGGTCACGGTAGGCAACGTATCGAGTTCCGAGGTCGCCCCAGGTGCCCTGCATGGCGATTCGCAGCCAGTCGATTCGATCGGCCATCGCAACGCCTTCCGGCGACGGGATCTCGGCGACGCCCGGCTCGATCACCGGCTCGACGCTCCACGTGGTCGCCAACGGTGTTGCAGTCTCCTGACAACGCCGCAAGGGGCTGGTCAGAATGGGGAGCGGGCCGGACGGCGCAAGCCGAGCAGCGAGCGCGACCGCCTGCCGCTGCCCGATCTCGTCGAGCCCGGGGTCGGGGTCGGTGTCCCAGCCGGCAGCAGCGCGCCCGTGGCGAACGAGGTAGAGGCGGGTCATTCGAACAACCAGCCGGGCCGCAGACCGGGCTCGGCCCCCTTCTCGATGAACCACTCGGTTCCGAACGTGTCTGAGAACGCCTCGTCGGGCATCTGCAGGAAGAAGCTGGTGTCGGTGATCTGGCTGCGGTGCGCCCGCAACGACTCGCGCTTGGCATCGAGGTATCCCGTGACGTCGACCGCGTGGGTGATCTCGGACTCGGGCATTCCAAGCGGGTTACCGTCATCTGCTCCCGCATTCGGGTCGAAATCGTCCTCCTCACTGATCGGTGCGCCGGCCTGCCGGGCCGCCTCCATCATGCGGATGATGTGGTCGCGGTTCATCGTGGCCTCGAAGACCCTCTTGGTGCCGGCCAGTTCGGCAGCGCGATGGCCGACCGTGTGAACCTTGATGTGGTCCGGATGGCCGTAGTTGCCGTGCCAGTCGTAGACCGTGACAACGTCGGCGCGCTCTTCTCGCAGGATCGCGGCCAGCCGCTCGGCGGCATCGTCGACGGGGGCCTGGAAGAACGACGTCGGGTCGGCATTCTGCTCCCAGCCGGTCATCCCGCTGTCTGTGTAACCGAGCCAGGCGACGCGATGCACGCCGAGTGCCGCAGCTGAGCGAGCTGTCTCGGCGCGCCGGCGGTCGACCAGCGACTCGCCCTCGGCGAGATCTTCCGGCACCTCGCCGTAGTCGCCATTGGTGGCGATCACCACCACGACGCGATGCCCCTCGGCGCTCGCCCGCGCCAGAGAGCCGCCGGTGCTGATCGATTCGTCATCGGGGTGTGCGTGAAAGCAGACCAACGTTCCCATCAAGAATCCCTTCGTACGAGCGGCGCAGCGCGGATCACGAGGCGACAACCGCGCCGCTGGCGAGCAATGCGTCAATTCTGGCGGCGTCGACGCCCCAGTCGCGCAGAATCGCGGCCGAGTGCTGGCCCGGATGCGCTGGGGCCATCGTGATCTCGGCCGTCGTTCGCGAGAACCGGGGCGCCGGTGCGGGCTGCACGGTCCCGGCAACGTCGACGAACGTGCCGCGCTCGACGTTGTGCCGATGCTGGGCCGCCTCGGTCATCGTCAGGACCGGTGCGAAGCAGACGTCGGTGGCCTCCATCAACTCGCACCATTCGTCGCACGTCTTGGTCGCGAACACCTCGGTCAGCCGCTGCTTGAGGTCCGGCCAGGCCGACTTGTCCATCTGCCGGGCGAACTCCGGGTCGCCGTCGAGGCCGGTCAGGCGCAGGAGCTCGGCATAGAACTGCGGCTCGATCGACCCGATCGACACGTATCGACCGTCGGCGCATTGGTACACGTCGTAGAAATGGGCGCCGGTGTCGAGCAGGTTGGTGCCACGGTGCGATTCGTCGAACAGCCCGATGCTGCGGAACGACCAGAACATGCTCATCAACACGGCTGACCCGTCGACCATCGCCGCGTCGACCACCTGCCCGCTCCCGCTGCGCTGCGCTTCCAGCAGTGCGCACACGACACCGAACGCCAGCAACATGCCGCCACCACCGAAATCGCCCACCATGTTGAGTGGTGGCACCGGAGCCTGACCCTGCCGGCCGAAGTGGGCGAGTGCGCCGGCCAGCGATATGTAGTTGATGTCGTGACCGGCCGCGTCGGCGAGCGGCCCCGACTGCCCCCACCCAGTCATCCGTCCGAACACCAGGCGAGGGTTTCGCTGCAGGCAGACCTCGGGCCCGAGGCCGAGACGCTCCATCACGCCGGGTCGGAACCCCTCGATCAACCCGTCGGCCGACGCCACCAGATCGAGCAAGGTGGCGACGCCATCCGGATCCTTGAGATCGATGGCGATGTTGCGGCGGCCGCGCAGCAGCACGTCGAAATGAGGCGTATCGGGCGCCGGCCCGCGAACCGCGTTCGGCGCGTTCGACGCGCACGACCTCCGCGCCCATGTCGGCGAGCATCATTGCCGCGAACGGGCCTGGGCCGATTCCTGCCAGCTCGATGATGCGATAACCGGAAAGTGGGCCTGCCATGGTCCTTCTCTAGCACGCGCTTTCACCTCAACTGCAGGCTGGGCCGATCTCGGGCGCCGCCGCGCACTCGGCTACGTTCGGCGCATGACCTTGTTCGGTGTTCACGTCGGCCTGCAGCACACCACTCCGGATGAGCTTCGCAGCGTGTGGCGGCGTGTCGAAGATCTCGGGTTCGGGTGGATCTCGGTGTGGGACCACTTCTACGGCGCCACCGGTCAGCCCGACGACGCGACGTGCCTCGAGGCGGTCAGCATGCACGCCGCGCTGGCGTGTTCGACGTCGAAAGTTCGGTGCGGGTCGCTGGTCTACTCGATCGGCTATCGGCATCCTGCCGTGCTGGCCAAGGCCATCACGGCGATCGATCTGCTCTCGGGGGACGCGCCGAGATGGGGATCGGCGCCGGTTGGGCGAAGGTCGAGTACGACGCCTACGGCATCGACTACCCCGCGGCCAAGGTCCGCCTCGACCAGCTGGAAGAAGGCATCCAGTGCCTTCGCGGGTTGCTGCACGACGATGTCACCGACTTCGCCGGTGACTACTTCACGCTCACCAATGCCCGCAACGAACCTCGGCCGGTGCAAGCAAAGCTGCCGATCTGGATCGGAGGCGGTGGAGAGAAGCGCACGTTGAAGATCGCCGCGCAATATGCAGACGGCTGGAACGTGCCGTTCATCGGTCCCGACACATTCGCCCACAAACGCGCCGTCCTGCACAGCTTCTGCGACACGGTCGGGCGCGACCCATCGCAGATCCGCTGCGCGATCAACGTCGGCATCGCCAGCGACGACGACAACCTTCGGCATCAGTTCGGGGCGATCTCCGACTTCGTACGACCGGGGGTGTTGACCGGCAGCGACGATCAACTCCTCGACCGCATCGGAGAGTACGTCGATGCCGGCGCCGACCAGCTCAACATCTCGCTGCGCGCTCCGTTCGACATGGAGCTGCTGGAGCGCTTCAGCGCGGCGTTGAAGCTGGCGTGACGATTCACGTGCGCGCCCCGGGCGCGTCAACCTGATCGGCGACCACACGGACTACACCGGCGGCCTGGTGCTGCCGATGACGATCGACCGCTGGACCGAGATTCGGGCAACCGCCGCCACAACGGTCACGCTGCACAGCGACGACGAGCCGGAACCTGCCGTGCTGCCGTTGGAGATCGACGATCCTCAGCACGTCGAGCCGAGCTGGGCGCGGTACGTCGCCGGGGTCGTCGCCGAGATGCATCCGTCCGCGGGCTTCGCCGGAACAATCACGACCGACATACCCATCGGCGCGGGCCTGTCGAGCAGCGCAGCGTTGGAGTTGGCGGTCGCCCTGGCGCTCGGTTTCGACGGCGACGCGTTGAGCCTGGCCCAGTTGTGCCGACGTGCCGAGATCCGCGCCTCGGGCGTGCCGTGCGGGATCATGGACCAACTGGTGATCGCGGCCGGCGTCGCCGGCCATGCCCTGCTGATCGACTGCGGCGACGTGACCATCGAACCGGTGAAGTTGCCCGACGAAGTCGACATCGTGGTGAGGTTCGTCGCCCACCGCGCCCTGGTCGGCAGCGCGTACGCTCGGCCGCGTCGCGGAGTGCGAGACGGCAGAATCGTTGATCGGCCCGCTGCGCGACGCCGGTCTGGGCGACACGTTGCCGATTGCCGATCCAGTGATCCGCGCCAGAGCGCAGCACGTCGTCAGCGAAAATCAGCGCGTGCGCGACTTCGCCGCGGCACTCCGAGTCGGTGATCTGGTCACTGCCGGCTCGTTGATGGTGGCCAGCCACAACAGCCTTCGCGACCTGTATGCCACTTCCACCCCGGTCATGGACGAGGCGGTCGAGGAACTGATCGGGCGACCAGGCGTCTACGGTGCCCGTATGACCGGCGGTGGCTTCGGAGGGTGCATCGTCGCGCTGACCGAGCCCGGCGCAATCGCCGACGGGTGGGTCGTGCAAGCCGTTGACGGGGCGCACCGGGCCAGACGAACCGGAATCGCGGGAGACGGCCATGACGACGGCGCGAGTCCTGGCTGGTGGTCTGCACTTCGGCGAGGCACCACGTTGGCACGACGGCGTGTTGTGGTTCAGCGACTTCTTCGACTACGCCGTGAAGACCGTCGACCTCGACGGTCGCATCGCGGTCAGGCTCAGCATGGCTGATCGGCCGAGTGGTCTGGGCTGGATGCCTGACGGCAGCATGCTGATCGTCTCGATGACGGCCCGTGCATTGCTCCGACTCGACCACGGACGTCTTGCGCTGCACGCCGACCTGTCGGAGATCGCCACCTTCCACTGCAACGACATGGTCGTCGACGCGGCCGGTCGGGCATACGTCGGCAACTTCGGTTTCGATCTCGACACGAACGAGATCAACGGCACCCTCGGCGAGGTGTTGGCGAACCACGGCGGAGCCACGATTGCCCGGGTGGATCCCGACGGGTCGGTTCACGCCGCGGCCGACGGGCTGATGTTTCCGAACGGAACGGTGATCACACCCGATGGTCGCACGATGGTGGTCGCCGAGAGCTTCGCCAACCGTCTGACCGCCTACGACATCGGCAGCGACGGCTCGCTGTCGAATCGACGGCTGTGGGCCGACCTCGGGGGCCGAACGCCCGACGGGATCTGCCTCGATGCCGAGGGGGCGATCTGGGTCGCCAACCCGATGGTCAACGAGTGCTTCCGTGTTGCCGAAGGCGGCGACATCCTCGACGTGATCGAGACCGACAACCGTTGCTTCGCGTGCATGCTGGGCGGGCCCGACCGGCGCACCTTGTTCATGCTGACGTCGCGCTACTCGCTGGCTGTCGAGGCGGCAGTGCACCGAACCGGCAACGTCTTGATCGCCGACGTCGATGTGCCGGGCGCCGGCTTGCCCTGACGCTCGGATCAGGTACGCGCGACGAGGATGCTCTCGCCACCGGCTGCGCTCAAGCCATCGGTGCGCCCGGCGAGATAGCGGTTCGCGAGATCGGCGGTCGAGATGGCCCGGGCGTCGACGAAGCCTGCGTCGCGGGCGAGGTCGCTGATCTCGTCCGGCGTGTAGAAGCTGAGCCACGGCGTGCCCGACGCCTGCGCACCGCGCGCCGCTGCCTCGAGGCCGGGGCGGTCGGCGTCGTCGAGGAGATCGAAGGGCAGCATGAAGGTCATGATCACGCTCGAGCCCGGCGCCAGAGCTGCGAGCCGGCGCAGCGTCGCCTCGGTTGCCGCCTTGGTGATGTACATCGAGACACCGCTCGATGACACGAGTGCCCGGGATTGCGTCTCGAAGCCTTTGTCGAGCAGTGCGGGCCACCAGTCCTCATCGGCCTCGAAGTCGACCGGGATCAGCCGCAGCGAGTCGGCCACGCCGTAGCCGAGTTCCTCCAACCGTTGGCGCTTCCATGCCTGGGGACCGGGCTGGTCGATCTCGAACACCGTCACCTTGGTCGCCAGTTCCGGATGTCGCTGCACGAACGTGTCGAGGCCGGCACCCAGGAGGACGTACTGCGAGATGCCCTCCTCCACGAGCAGATCCTCCACGAACCGAGTACGAGCGACGATGGCCGCGCGGTAGGGCCGCGTGCCAATCGGGTGCATGTCGGGCCGTTCGCGCCAGCCCGCACCGGGCGATGCCATCGCCAGGCCGATCTCGTCCTCGATGAGGTGTGGTGGCTCATCGATCTGGACGTGCATGGCACGCCACAGCGCGGTGCGCACGGCGCTGCTGTCCGGTTCGACCTCGAGGGGACGACCGGCACCATCGGGGGGTGACATCTCAGCCGAGCAGCCGGCTCTTCTGGATGTCGAACTCCTCCTGGGTCAGGGTGCCGCGCTGCAGCATTCCTTCCAGTCGCTGGAGTTGTTCGGTGACGTCGCCGGTGTTCGGGGCCACATAACCCGCCCTGCGCTGGTAGTGGCCTTCCATTTGGGCGTGGATGAGGTTCTGCACCTGAGCCGGCCGCCGAATGTCGGTGAACCGCTGTTGGCCGTCCTCGCCGCCTGACTCGATCAGGAGGTCTCCGGCACCCAGGATGCGTTCGAACACGCTCTGGCTGAAGTTCACGTTGTTGACCCGCTCGAGCGGGATCTCGACACCGCTCTTGCCGATGACGCCCTGGCGGAAGATCAGCCGGTTGGAGGTGATGACGAAGTTGGTCGTCAGCCACTTCATGTAGCGGATCACGAGCCAGATCGCCGTCACCACCAGAAGGATCAAGGTGAGTGACGCCAAGCGCCCTGTAGGCGGTCGTGCCCTGGTCGGTCTTGGCCAGGACGACGATGCCCAGAATGATGCTGCCCAGCAGCGACCACGCCGGATCGGCGAAGTACCACCAGTGCGGGTGCATATCGAGGGCGATCGTCTCGTTGGCGTTCAGGTTCTTCTTGGGGAACGGCATGCCCACGACTGTAGTGACTGGGCGCCGTTTGGCACGCGACAACCCGACGATGGTCGGAGCGCCACTGTCGAGCGGCCGTATCGTGTCGCCATGACCGTGGATCGACTGCTGGCGGGGCTCGACGCCGCCCAGCGGCGCGCGGTTGAAAGCGATGCCGCTCCCCTGGCGATCGTTGCGGCTGCAGGTTCAGGAAAGACCATGGTGCTCACTCGTCGGATCGCCTACCGGATCGAGACCGGACAGGCAGAACCGCGCCACATCGCCGCGCTGACGTTCACCCGCGACGCTGCCGGCGAACTGCGACGCAGGCTGCGCCGGCTCGAAATCCACGAATCGATCGAGGCCGGCACCTTCCACAGCATCGCCTTGCGCCTGTTGCGCGACCGGGCCCTGACCCGCAACGAGTCGATGCCATCGCTCGCGCCGGACCGTGTGCGCCTCGTGAAGGAGTGTCTCAAGGAGATTCGGCTGGAGTTGGACGCCTACCCGGCGATGACCGACATCGACTGGGCTCGGGCCCGCCGCATCGAACCTGGCGAGTACGAGCGCGAGTCACGCGCCGCCCGCCGGCGAGGGACGGTGCCACCCGGCCGGTTCGTCGATCTCGCTGCTGCCTACGAGCGCCTGAAGCGGCGACGCGGTGTGGTCGATTTCGACGACCTGCTCGATCTCAACCTGCGGGCGGTCGAGACCGATGCCGCGTTCAGGTCGTTGGTGCACTGGCGGTTCCGCCACTTCTTCGTGGATGAGGCGCAAGACCTCAACCCGCTGCAACACGCTCTGCTGGAGGCGTGGCGTGGCAACCGGCCCGACATCTGCCTGGTCGGAGACCCACGACAGGCGATCTACGGATGGAACGGATCCGATCACACCACGATGACCGAAGTGGAGCGCGCCTACCCGGGCGTGACGGTGATCTCGCTGGCGACCAACTATCGGTGCTCACCACAGGTCGTCAACGCCGGTGCTGCCGCGCTGAGTGCCAGCGGGCAGCGTGACGACACGGCCAGCAACCGCGGCGACGGTCTGCCTCTGCGCATCGAGGCCTACCCGACCGCCGAGGCCGAGGCCGGCGCGATCGCGGCCTTCGTGCGCACCTCGTTGCATCAGCACAACCCATCGGGCGTCGCTGTGCTGGCCCGGACCAACGACCAGCTGGTATCCATCGAGGCAGCCTTGGGCGCGGCCGGAATCGCTACGCAGCGCGCCGTCGGCCGGTCGCCGCTGGAGATCGCCGTGAGCGACGCCTACCGGGCGATGAGCCGCGAGGCCCTGGCCCTGTGGGCCGACGAGCAGTTCACGCATCACGATCCGATTCGCCGCCGCGTCGCCGAGGAAGTCGACCGCTTCCTGACATCGCAGGAGCCCGGGGGCTTCCGGAGCTGGGTCGACGCGCGCACCCCGTTCGACGATCTCGACACCGAGGCCGACGACGGCGCCGTATCGCTGCTGACGTTCCACGGCGCCAAGGGCCACGAATGGCCGGTCGTGGTGATCGCCGGAGCCGAAGACGGGCTGATCCCGCACAGTTCGGCGGTCTCTGCCGCGCAGCAGGACGAAGAAGCCAGGCTCCTGTACGTCGCGATCACTCGGGCCGTCGATCACCTCGTCATCACCCGTGCAGAGTCGCGACGCGGCAATCCGACCAAACCGAGCCCGTGGCTGGCTGCTGTCGAGGCGACGATCGCCAGCGACGCCCTGGTTCCACCGCCGATGCGTGCCGGCCGAGCCCGGACCATCGACCCGCTCGCTGCGTTGAAGGACTGGCGGCGTCAGATCGCCCGTGGCGCCGCCGTCGCCGAGCTCACGATCTGTAGCGACCGGGTGCTGCGCGGGCTGCTGGAGCATCCGCCGACCAGCACCGACGAACTTGCCCAACGGCTCGGCCTCACACCCCATGCGGCCGCCAAGCTGCGGCCCCTGCCGCAGGCGGCCAGCGACGCGGGTCAGTCGAGCTCGACGATGACCGGAGCGTGATCCGACGGCATCTGGCCCTTGCGGGCGTTGCGGTCGATCACCGCCCACGAACAGCGGTCGGCGACCGAGTGACTGCCCAGCACGAGATCGATGCGTAGCCCACGACCTTGATGGAAGTCGCCCGCCCGATAGTCCCACCAGCTGTACAACTTGGGCTCGTCGTGGTGCTGGCGGAACAAGTCGACCATCCCCCAATCGCACAACTCGGCCAGCAGGGCGCGTTCGGCGGGGCTGGTGTGCGTCGCGCCGACGAACTTCGCCGGGTCGTACACATCGATGTCGGTGGGCGCGATGTTGAAGTCGCCGGCCACGATCACCGCGTCGTCGGGGGAACTCGTGGCGGCAACGTGTTGGCGCAACTGCGCCAGCCACCGCAACTTGTACTGGTAGTGATCGTCTTCGAGGGACCGGCCGTTGGGCACGTACACACTCGACACCCGCACGCCTCCGCACAGCGCAGAAACGATCCACACGTCGGGATCGGGGTCGCCCTCGGCGAAGTTCATCACCACGTCTTCCAGACCGACCTTCGACAGGATCGCCACACCGTTCCACTGTCCCTGGCCGTGGTGGGCGGTCTCGTACCCCATCCCCATGAACGTCAACGCAGGAAACGCCTCGTCGGAGAGCTTGGTCTCCTGCAGGCACAACACGTCGGGCTGCATGTCGGCGAGCCATTGTTCAACGCGCTCGAGGCGAGCCTTCAGCGAGTTGACGTTCCAGGTTGCGATCCGCACGGTACCGACCGTAGCGAACTAGGTCGACCGAACGCGGCGTCGCGCCGGCTTGGCCGGCGCCACCTCGGCCGCGGCGGGCTCGACCGTCGGCGTCGCGGCCGGCTTTCTGCCACCGCGCTTCTTCGGCGGCGTCGCGGCAACCGTCGACTCGACGTCGGGCGCCGAGTCGGGCATTGACTCCGTGGCCAGCGGGGCGGCGGCGGCGACGGCCGACGCCTTCTTGGCTCGAACCCTTGGCTTGGCTGCGGGCTTCACCGAGGGCTTCGGCTCTGCGGCGACCTTCTTCGCGGCCCGCTTCCTCGGCGCCTTCGGTTCCGGCTCGGTGGTGACCTCTGCCGGCACGGCGGCGGCCTTGCTCGCGGCCTTCTTCGACGCACGTTTCGGCTTGGGCTCGACCACTGCCTCCGGCGGCGGGGTCTTGACCGTCGTCATGGTCGGGATCGCCAGGTCGATGCTGCGGCGAGCCGGGGCGAAGCTCTCGACCACGAGTGTGATCGATTCACCGACCTTCATGAACTCGCGTGCGCTGCGCGGAGGCGGGTCGGCCATCAGACTCAGCGGCACGTACCCCTTCACGTCACCGATTCGCACGTAGGCGCCGTGCGACGAGTAGTTCTCGACGATGGCGTTGACGCTGCTGCCGGGCTTGTGGTGCTCGACGAACGTGAGGAACGCCAGCAGATCGTTGGTGCCGGTGCTCTTCGGTGTGGGCTCGGCACGCTCGCCGGCCTCGATCACGGCCTCGTCGACCGTGCTCGGCTCTTCGGTCTTGGCTGTCGCAGCGGCCTTGCCCCCGCGACCGCGACCAGGTTTGGTGAGCCTCGCGCCGGGTGGAGGTGCTGCGGGGATCGGCATCGGCTTGCTGGCTTCCGGACTGGCCGACTTCGACTTCGACGTACGACCGCGCTTGGCCTCGCTGACCGATTTGCGGCTGGTGGGGCCGCGCACTGGCAGGCGGTTGACGAACACCCAGCCGATGTGTGGAACGGGCTTGCCACCCACCAGCCGGCCCTCGTCGAACAGCCATGTGTACGTGCCGTGGAACTCCTGGTAGCTGTCGTTCGACAAGATCGTTGCGTTGACCTTGTTGGCGATGCTGAGCACGAACGCGTCGCCGCGGCCGATTGCGCCGGCGGGCGGCGCGACGATCTCGTTGTTGCTCACCGCGGCGTCGAATTCGGCGACCTCCTTGGCGTCGATGCGGTGCCCGAAGGTCGCATCGACCACGACGGTGATCAGCGCATCCGGGTTCTCTGCCATGTAGGCGAGCACCGCTTCATTGAGCTGTTTGAGACTGGGCAGGGGCCGACCCTCGGTGGCGAGGTTGGACCCGTCGACGACGACGTGGCGAGGCATAACTAGGTCAGTCAACCACGCCGGAGGGTGGCTGCCTACGATGCTGCCCATGACGAAGGCGGTGCTGTGGGACTTTGGAGGCGTGATCCTGTCGAGTCCCTTCGACGCGTTCCGCCGCTACGAGGCCGAGCACGGACTGCCGATCGACTTCATCCGCGGCGTCAACGCCACCAACCCTCACGCCAATGCGTGGGCGCTGCTCGAGCGCGATGAGATCACGCCAGCTCAGTTCGACGGGCGGTTCGCCGACGAGTCGTCGGCACTCGGCCACCGGGTTCGTGGCGCCGACGTGCTCGCGCTCCTCGGCGGCGACATTCGTCCGGAGATGGTGGCAATGCTCGATCGGGTGAAGCAGTCCGGCTACAAGGTGGCGTGCCTGACCAACAACGTCCTCGGCGGTGATGGCGAGCGCGTCGTCGACGACGCACGCTCGGTCGCCGTCGCCGAGATCATGGACCGGTTCGACGTGGTCGTCGAGAGCAGCAAGGTCGGCGTACGCAAACCCGAGCCACGCTTCTACGAGATCGCCTGCGAGATGCTCGGTGTTCGACCCGACCAGTGCATCTTCCTCGACGATCTCGGCATCAATCTCAAGCCGGCGGCGGCGATGGGCATGACCACGATCAAGGTGACCAGCGCATCACAGGCAATCGCCGACCTCGGTGCCGCGCTCGGGTGGAGCTGAGTTGGCCGGTGGCAACTGATCGTGAGCTGACGAACCGGTTGATGCTGCGGGCCCGCGATGCGATGGATCGCGACTACCGCTACGAGCTCGACGTGGCCGCGCTGGCCCGGATCTCGTGCGTGTCGCCTGCACACTTCATCCGGACGTTCAAGACGACGTTCGGCGAGACGCCGCACCGATACCTGCAACGACGTCGGGTCGAACGGGCAATGTACCTGCTGCGGACCACGACCGACGCGATCACGACCATCTGCATGGACGTGGGATTTTCCAGCCTGGGCACCTTCAGCCGCACGTTCACCGAGATCGTCGGCGAGACGCCCAGCCGGTACCGCACGCGCGGTCATCTGGCCGACGTACCGAGCTGCTTCGTGAAGGCGTGGATCAGACCGAGCAGTTTCGGAGAAGCACCCTGAGCAGTTCGTCCGTACGATCGGCTTCATGTACAACGCAATCACCCGTTCCCAGATCTTCGTCCTCGATCAGGACGAAGCCCTCAACTTCTACGTCAACGTGCTCGGTCTCGAAGTCGCCAGCGACATCGATCTCGGCTTCATGCGATGGCTGACCGTTCGTGTCCCCGGCGACCCCGGTCGCGAGATCTTGCTCGAGCGCCCCGGTCCTCCCGCCATGGACGAAGCCACCGCAGCACAAGTGCGCGACCTCGTCACCAAAGGAGCAATGGGCGGGTGGCTGTGCATCACCACCGACGACGCCGAGGGGACCTTCGCCACGCTGAAGGATCGCGGCGTCGATGTGACCGACGAGCCGTCGCCGAAGCCGTACGGCATCGACTTCGGAATCCGTGACCCGTTCGGCAACGCCATCCGAATCGGGCAGATGTTCGAAGGGGTCCAGCGATGAGCACCGAACGTGTCAACTGGTTGAAAGCCGACCACGGCCACACCCTCAGTCCGATCGTCGATTGATCGCCGTCGTGCGCCAGCGCTGCGCGCTCGCGGCAAAGTCGTGCAACGATCGTCGCATGACAACGCATGCCGATGTTGCCGAAACGACAGACTCGGATCGGACCCGCCAATGGCTGCCCGCCGAGCCAAAGCGTCGCGAGTCGACCATCCGCGAGGCGATCGCCGCGCTCACGGGCGATCAGACGGCAACCCTCGTCGAGACCCTGATCGATCGCAACCGCCAGATCCACGAGGTGGAGTGCATCAACCTCAATCCGGCAACCAACGTGATGAACCCGCGGGCTGAGGCAGCGCTCTCTTCGGGGCTCGGCACGCGGCCGTCGCTCGGCTACGTCGGTGAGAAGTACGAGATGGGTCTGGAGGCGATCGAAGAGATCGAGGTGATCGCCGCCGACCTCGCGTGCCGCGTGTTCGGGGCACGGTTCGCCGAGATCCGTGTCGGTTCAGGTGCGCTGGCAAACCTGTATTCGTTCATGGCGACATGCCGGCCCGGCGATTCGATCATCGTTCCGCCGGCGACCATCGGCGGCCACATCACTCATCGCTCGGCAGGCGCCGCAGGGTTGTACGGACTCGACATCCACGAATGCCCCATCGATGCCCAACGATTCACCATCGATCTCGACGGCCTTGCCGAACTGGCCGGGCGAGTGCAGCCCAAGCTGATCACGATGGGAGCCAGTTTGAACCTGCTACCTCACCCGGTCGCCGAGGTTCGCCACATCGCCGACGACGTCGGCGCCGCGGTGTTGTTCGACGCCGCGCACGTGTGCGGCATGTTTGCCGGCAAGGTGTGGCCGAACCCGTTGGATCTCGGCGCCGACCTGATGACGATGAGCACCTACAAGAGCCTCGGTGGCCCCGCCGGTGGGCTGCTGCTGACCAACCGTGCCGACCTTGCCGAGCGCGTCGATGCAATCGCCTACCCGGGCCTGACCGCCAACTTCGACGCCGGCAAGACAGCGGCGTTGGCAATCTCGCTCCTCGACTGGCTGGACGGCGGCCCGCAATATGCCAAGGCGATGACAGCCACGGCCGCGGCGCTGGCCGAGGCGCT
This sequence comes from Ilumatobacteraceae bacterium, assembly GCA_963805445.1. Classification (GTDB taxonomy): domain Bacteria; phylum Actinomycetota; class Acidimicrobiia; order Acidimicrobiales; family Ilumatobacteraceae; genus JAENVT01. Next base: position 111,891 of record CAWDUI010000026.1, read on the forward strand.
CGCTGCCGGAGGCATGCCGGTGTTCTCCACCGAGCAGGGCTACACGACCTCGCACCAGTTCGCCGTTGATGCAACGGGTTGGAATGGCGGACACCAGGCTGCATTGAAGTTGCGCGATGCCAACATCTTGGCCTGTGCCATCGGCTTGCCGGGCGGCGACGAGTGGTCCGGGTTGCGGCTCGGCACGCCCGAGATCGTGCGTTGGGGCATGACACCAAACGACATGCCCGAGCTCGCCGATCTCATCGTCAGGGCCCTTCGCGGCGACCCGTCTTCAATCGCCGCCGAGACCACAGCCTTCCGCTCGCGCTTCACGACGCTGCACCACATCCATCCGTAGTAGTGCCAGCACAGCGACGCCGATCGCGACGAGAGTCGAGGCAACCGCGATCCACAGGTTCACGGCGAAACCGGGTCCCGTCGGCGGCAACGCACCCACGACAATGGTCGCTTCGACGCCAAGGTTGCCGCCCCCGCAACGTCCGCTGATCGAGTACGTGCCCGCGGCGACCGAGGTCGACAGCGTGACCGTGGTATCGAAGTGTCCCGTCGCGTCGACCGGGAGGTTCACCGCACCGACTCCGGCGAACTCGCCGAGGCCGGCGAAGGCTTCGGAAATGAGCGTCACGCCTCCCGTCACGTCGCATCCGGGAGTTCCGCCGGCGAGGACGTCGCCGCTCAACCTGACGTTGCCGCCGGGCGCCACGGTGCTGGGCGAGACGTTGATCGAGGCCGCACTGACGAACCCAGGCGCACCCAACAGGGTGGCGAGTACAACGGCCGCGGCGACAAGGGCTCCACTGGTGCGAGACATTGCTCCTCCTTCGGACGAACTCCCGCCAACGGTAGTTCCTCAAAACCCGGCGCGGAAGGGGGTGTCTGATTCGTCGAACAGATGTCGGAAGAATCGATCCGGGCTTTCCAGAAACGTGCGCCACAGCCCCACCAATGACACGTCGTCGAACGAGACTGCGTGCGCACCGTCGTCGTCGAACTCGTAGATCCGCGGACCGGGGTAGGCCATCAGCATCGGCGAGTGTGTCGCGATCACGAACTGCGCGCCCATGGCACACGCGTCGTACATCGTGGCAAGCAACTTCAACTGGCCGTGGAACGACAACGCCGACTCGGGCTCGTCGAGCAGGTACAGCCCGTCGTCGCTCATCCGGCTGTCGATCAGCGTGAGGAACGACTCGCCGTGCGACCGGTGGTGCAAATCCGGGAACAACGTCGCCACACCCACCGGTCGTCCGCCATCATCGACCTCGTCGTCGAGGGTGATGTGCGTTGCCATCCCGTAGAACGTTTCGGCTCGCAGGAACCAACCCCAACGGGGCCGACGCGACCACCGCAGTCGAAGCCGTGATGCCAACGCGCTGTGCGTCGCGTACGTCTCGAACTGCAAGTTGCGACTGCCGCCCTCGGCATTGAAGCCGGCAGCGACCGCCAACGCCTCGACCAAGGTCGACTTGCCCGTACCGTTGTCACCGACGAACACCGTTACCGGCGCAAACTCGATGCCCGGCAATGCCCGCACGGCAGGCAACCCGAATGGATAGCGATCGTCCTCGCCGGAGCCATCGCTCAGCGCCGCCGACAACAGATACACCACGCACAGCACTGTAGGACGACCGGTCGCCGGCCGTGGCGTGCCGCCGGGCGGTCATCGGGTGAACGTGAGGTGGGTGACGCCACTGGGCGTCGAGACCACTTCCACGTCGTACTGCTGCTCCAGCGCCTCCAGGCCGTCCCACAGACGAACCCCACGGCCGAGCAGGATCGGCACCTGCACGACGTGCAGGTGGTCGACGAGCCCGGCCGCGAGGAACGCGCGCATGATGGTCGGTCCCCCGCCGATGCGGACATCCAGACCGGAGGCCGCGTCCCGCGCCACGTCGAGTGCATCCCCCGGCGCGGCGTCGAGGAAGTGGAACGTCGTGCCACCCTCCATCTCCAACGACTGGCGCGGACGGTGGGTCAGGACGTACGTCGGCGTGTGAAACGGGGGGTTGTCGCCCCACCACCCACGCCACTCCGGGTCGTCCTGCCAGCCTGGAGGGCCGAACTTGTTCGCGCCCATGATCTCCGCGCCGATCCCGGGTCCGTGGCGCTCGGCCATCGCGTCATCGACGCCCTCGGTTCCGCCCGATTGGCCGAGCATTTCGTGGCGGGCGTATCGGGTGGCGAACATCCACTCGTGGAGCCGATGTCCGGCGTGGCCGAACGGCGTGTCGAGGGCCTGCCCTTCGCCGGTGGCGAAACCGTCGAGCGAGATCGAGAAGTTGTGGATGCGGACGCGCGACATGGCGGCTCCTTCGAGTGGTGGTGGTCGGTCGGATTGGTTGAGCTGTCCTACGGCGAGATCTGGTCAGCGGCTGGGTTGTTCAGGCGGCGAGATGACGAGCGAGCTTCTGCATCGTCTGCAGACCGAGCTCGACAGCTCCGAAGCCGATGCCCGCATCTCGCTGCTCGACGGTTGGGTGCAGCTGTCGCAGTGTCAACACCGTCTTTCCATCGGCTTGCGCGTCGAAGACGATCGTCACTCGGAAGCGTGCCGGGTCATCGTCGACGTCGGACCCGTGATCCAGCACCAACCGCTTGGCCGGAACGACTTCGAGATAGTCGAAGCGATTCGTGTACACGGTGCCGTCGCCGGAAACCATGTCGAACCTCGCTCGACCTCCCGGGCGCACGTCCATCTGGCGCACGGTGCAGGTGAACCCATCGGGGCCGAACCACTGGCAGAAGGCGTCCGCATCGGTCCACGCTGCGAACACCGCTTCGCGTGTGGCGTCAAGCACTCGAACGAGGACGATCTCACGATCGAGAGCCCACGTCGTCGGATCGGTGATGGTCGGGGTGCTGCTCATGGCTTCTCCATTGTCGGCGAGGATGCGGTTCGGTCAGATGTGCGCCGGAGGTGCGCGTCGAGCCGGTCGAGGCGGTGCTCCCACGCAGCTCGTGTGTGCTCGGCCCAGGCGGCGATCTCGACCAGAGGCTCCGGCCGTAGCCGACACGGCCGCCGTTGCCCATCTCGGCTGCGGCTGATCAGACCCGCCCGCTCGAGGACCTGCAGATGACGCGAGATCGCCGGGAGACTGATCGGGAACGGCTCGGCCAACTCGAGCACGGTCGCCTCACCGTCGGCCAACCGACGCACGATCGAGCGCCGCGTCGGATCCGACAAGGCGGCGAAGACGACGTCGAACCGATCGGGGGCCGTCACGGTCATGGATGCCGCCGCTCGTGCAGATAGTTCACAGTTCGGTTATTTAACAGAATGACTACATATAGTCAAGGGCCCCGGCGTGTCGACGCGACAAATCGCTGCAAACATGCGCCGGAATTCCCTCGCCACCGTCATCGGGACGCAGTGGCTGATCACGACTTCACACCGCGTCGCTTGCATTGACGCACCCGACCGAGCATCCTGCCGTACATGGTCATGTGGCGTGGTGGTCTGGTACCGGCCGCCTTCTGCGCACTGGTCGTCGCGCTGGCTGCATGCAGTTCGACCCCACTGGAGGCACCTGTGTCCGGCCAGGTATCGCCTGTCGTGGCGTCGACGGATTTGGGGTGCTACGGATCTCGCAGCACTCCGGCCGAGGATCTGACGATCTACTTCGACAGCGTGGCGCTGCCGACGAGCGATCGCTATCCGACTGCTCTGCAGACCGGCGCACAAGGCGATGCCGTCCAAGACCGGGCGGGTCGCCTGTTTGCCAAGACCGGTCTGTACTTCAAGCCGGGCCATGCGTTCGAGTTGATCGTCCCCGACGAACTCCGAGATCGGCTGTCGATCGGATGGGATTCGAGGTCGTGGCGCGTGGTGGTCGGTGAGTGCGTTGGCGTTCCGGCGGAGTGGGTTGTGTTGCCGGGCGGGTACTGGGTTGCTGACCCGCTCTGTGCAGACCTGATCGTGCGGTCCGCCGGGAGCGAGCAACGGGTGAAGATCGGCCTCGGCACACCATGCCCGGGACAAGCGCCGCCGCCGCAACCGAGCCAGGAGTAGCGGCATCGTCGGGTCGACCGCCTTCTTGGCGAACGTCGCCGAAGATGGTGATCGAGCCGCGCCCAGAACCGTCGCTCGGCTGGCGTCGTTCTGCGCCGGCACTTGCGCGTGCGTTGACGCGCCAGGCATTCTGTTCGCGTGACCGTCGGGGCAGTGCTGCTTCGGATGGCGATCTTCTGGTTGATCGTGATCTTTGTGATACGTGTCGTTCCGGTGATTCGTCACGGCCGAAAAGTGGTACTCGCCCGTCCGAAACCATGCTCGATGCGCGAGGCCCAGCGCGAACTCGATCGGCTGCTCGGCGCCGGCTTCGATGCCGAGATCGTCGAACACAGCGACAATGGATTGAACGCGTGGGCCAACACGCGAGCGGGGGGCGAGGTAAAGCCCGACGAGCGATACGTCATTCAAGTCCCGCGAAACCAGGCCAAGGCGGCAAACCAGATCTGACCGCGTAACGACGTGTGTCTTCCCCTGTGATTGGGTGTGGAAGAGCTCGTGACCGATGAAGAGGCGCTGGCCGGTCGTGGATGGCGAGGGCCCATCACACCCGCTCACGCCGAGCGACAGTTCGGGTCGGATTCGACCTCTATGTCAGCTCATTGAGCAACAGTCGTTGTGCTGCGCGGGAATCGCTGACAGCTGATGCGCGAGCATCGCTGACAGTTGGTTAGTGGGCCGAGTCTCTCAGTCGTGGCAGTCGCGAGCACCGAATGCCCGCTCCGGCGCGGCAGGGCAAGAGCGATCGCACGCGCCGCGACGCTGCGATTGGATCAGAGGCCGCTGAAGGTCTCGTCCATCAGGTCGGAGAGCTCTTGATCGTGGATCGCCTTGGTGCCGGTCGCCGGGCTACCGCTCTCGACCCGGGAGACGTGACGCAGGTCGTAGCCGCGCTCCTTCACGCGCCACGTGCGGGCTTCGACGAAGTTCCAGGCGCCCATGTTCTCGGGCTCCTCCTGCAGCCAGACGAGCTCGCGGGCGTTGGGGTACAGCGCCAGCACCTCGAGCATCCGTTCGGAGGGGAACGGGTAGAGCTGCTCGACGCGGATGACGGCCACCGGTGCGGCCCGGCGATCGCGCTCGGCCATGGCATCCCAGGCGATCTTTCCGCTGCAGAACACCAGCCGCCGAACCGCGCTTCGGATCGGTGACGTTCGGATCGTCGAGCACCTCTTCGAACGTGCCGGTGGTGAGATCGTCGATCGGCGATCTGCTCTCCTTCATGCGCAGCGGCGCCTTGGGGGTGAACAGCACCAGCGGCTTGCGCACGTCACGGCGCACCTGGCGGCGCAACAGGTGGAAGTACTGCGCCGCGGTCGTGGCGTTGCAGACCTGGATGTTGTCGTCGGCGCAGGTCTGGAGGAACCGCTCGATTCGCGCCGACGAGTGCTCGGGGCCCTGGCCCTCGAAACCGTGCGGCAGCAGCAGGACGAGGCCGTTCGACTGGCCCCACTTGTCTTCGGCGGCGACCAGGTACTGGTCGATGATGACCTGCGCTCCGTTGACGAAGTCGCCGAACTGGGCTTCCCACATCACCAACGCTTCGTGGTTGGCGTGTGCGTAGCCGTATTCGTAGCCGAGCGCGGCGTACTCGCTCAGCAGGCTGTCGTAGACCCAGAACCGAGCGGTCGCGCCCTGGAGGGTGTTGAGCGGGATCCAGGCGTGCTCGTTCTCGTAGTCGATCAGCGCCGCGTGTCGCTGGCTGAACGTGCCACGGCGGCTGTCTTCGCCGGCAAGGCGCACCGGGGTGCCCTCGAGCACGAGCGAACCGATCGCCAACGCCTCGCCCGTGGCCCAGTCGACCTCGCCGGTTTCGTGATACGGTCCGGGCCCGCGTCTCGAACTGGCGGACCAGCTTGGGGTGCGGGGTGAAATCCGGCGGGTACTCCGTGAGGTGATCGAAGATCGCGTCGAGCGCGGGCGCGCTCGACGCCGGTCTCCACGTGTGGCAGCACCCCCAGCGGCTTCGGCGGCTTCGGGGCCTTGTGAACATCGGGGGCGTGGGCGCGGGTCTGGTCGAGGGCGACCTGCAGCTTGCTCTGGAAGTCGGCCAAGGCTCCCTCGGCTTCCTCGACCGTCAACTCGCCCCGCTTGACCAACGCTTCGACGTACAGCTTGCGAACGCTGCGCCGCTCGGCGATCGCCTTGTACATCAACGGCTGCGTGTAGCTGGGGTCATCGCCTTCGTTGTGCCCGTGGCGGCGGTAGCAGACCATGTCGATGACGACGTCTTTGTGGAAGGTTTCGCGGTATTCGAAGGCGAGTTGGGCGACACGAACACATGCTTCGGGATCGTCGCCGTTGACGTGGAAGATCGGTGCCTGCACGGTCTTGGCAACGTCGCTGCAGTAGAACGAACTGCGGGCGAACTGCGGGCTCGTCGTGAACCCGATCTGGTTGTTGATGATCAGGTGGATGGTGCCGCCGACGCGGTATCCCTTGATGTCGCTCATGGCCAAGCACTCGGCGACGAGGCCCTGCCCGGCGAACGCGGCGTCGCCGTGCAGCAGCAGCGGCAACGTGGGGAACGAGCCGGGCGGCTCGATCCGATCCTGCGCGGCGCGCATCATGCCCAGAACGATCGGGTCGACGGTCTCGAGGTGGCTCGGGTTGGCGGCCAACTCGACACGGATGTCGGCGCCGCTGGGGCTCTCGTACTTGCCGGTGGCCCCGAGGTGGTACTTCACGTCGCCGGAGCCCTGCACGGAGATCGGATCGATGTGGCCCTCGAACTCTTTGAAGATCTGGTCGTAGCTCTTGCCGATCACGTTGGCCAGCACGCTGAGCCGGCCGCGGTGGGCCATGCCGATCGCCGCAGAGTCCAAGCCGGCGTCGGCCGCCATCGACAGGATCTGATCGAGGATCGGGATCGCCGACTCAGAGCCCTCCAAACCGAACCGCTTGGTGCCGACGTACTTCGTGGCCAGGAACTTCTCGAATGCCTCGGCCGCGTTGAGCCGCTCGACGATGCGCTGCTTGCGCTCCTTGGTGACCGCGGGTTGCACCCCTTCGACCTTCGACTGGATCCAGCGCTGCTCGGCGAAGTCCTGGATGTGCATGTACTCGATGCCGATGGATCGGCAGTACGCGTCGCGCAGCACGCCGAGCAGATCGCCGAGCTTCATCTTCTCGTACGCCGCCGACCCCACCGGTGAGGAACTCGCGGTCGAGGTCCCAGATCGTCAGGCCATAGGTCGCCGGGTCGAGCTCGATCGGCAGATCGGGCTCCTTCCAGCGCAGCGGATCGAGGTCGGCGATCAGATGGCCACGGACGCGATGCACGCGGATCAGCGTGGCGATCTGCATCTGCTTGTGCAGCATCGCCTCCTCGCTGTCGATCGGGCTGTGGTCGACGCGCCACTTCACCGCCTCGTACGGCACCCCGAGGCTCTTGAACACCTCTTCGTAGAACTCGTGATCGCCCAGCAGCAGCTCGTGGACCCGCTTCAAGAACATGCCGCTCTCGGCGCCTTGGATGATGCGGTGGTCGTACGTGCTGGTGATCGTGACGACCTTGCTGAGACCCAGCGAACCGAGGGCGCGTTCGTCGGCGCCCTGGAACTCGGCCGGGTAGTCGATCGTGCCGACGCCGACGATGACGCCCTGCCCCGGCATCAGTCGCGGCACGCTCTGTACCGTGCCGATCGTGCCCGGGTTGGTCAGCGTGATCGTCGCGCCCTGGAAGTCGCTGACGGCAAGCTTGTTGCTCTTGACCTTGCGGATCAGGTCCTCGTACGCAGCGAGGAACCCAGTGAAGTCGAGCGTGTCGGCGTTGCGGAGCACCGGCACGACCAGCGTGCGCGTGCCATCGCCCTTGTCGACGTCGACGGCGAGGCCCATGTTGACCGACGGGTTGCGGATCACGCGCGGCTTGCCATCGGCGCCGGCGACATACGCGTTGCCCATGTTGGGAACGGCATCGGCGATGGCCCGCACGACCGCGTAGCCGATCAGATGGGTGAAGCTGACCTTGCCCTGCCCACTCCGGCTGCGGTAGCCGTTGATCACCTTGCGGTTGACCTCGAGCAACTTTGCGGGAACGTTGCGGAAGCTGGTGGCCGTCGGCACCGACAAGCTGCGCTCCATGTTGGCCGCGATGGCCGCCCGCCAGCACCACGGATGGGGTCGCCGAGTTCCTCGGCCGCCGGTTGCGAGGCCGCACGGCTGGACGGCGTCGGAGACCCGTTCGATCGGCGAGGCCGCCGGGGCAGCCGATTCAGACGACGCAGGCGGAGCGACGACCGGCGCGATCGCCGGCTTGTAGTCCGAGAAGAACTCCCGCCAGGTCTCGCTGACCGAACCCGGATCGGAACGGAACTGCTCGTACATCTCCTCGACGAGCCACGAGTTGGCGCCGAATCCCGATCCTGCAGAATCAATTGCTGTCATCGTGACGTGAGCGTACTTGTCGGGGTGAACTTTTCAGGGCTCCCCGCCGTTGGTCACCTTTGGTTGCTTTTCCGAAGCATCGACTTATATATTTTGGCCATGAATTTCCGGACCCTGGTCGCCGTTCCGTTCGTTGCTCTGTGCCTCGTCGGCTGCGGCAGCAGTGGCGGCGGCAGCGGCACTGGCGGGACGGCACCGGCGAACGCGACCTTGGTCACAGCGATCGAAGGCATCGCCTGGGACGCCAAGACCTACACGGCGACGCCGGTCGACGGCAAGGTCACGATCGCAGTCCGCAACAGCTCCAGCCTTCCGCACAACCTCCACCTCATCGACGCCGACAACGTCGACGCCGGATTGTCGTTGGTGGTCAACCAACGAGGCGATGTGGACAGCAAGACCGTCGCGCTCCCGCCTGGCACGTACACCGTGATCTGCACGATCGCCGGCCACGGCAACATGAAGGCGACACTGACCGTCGCCGGCTGAACCGGTTGCTTCGGGTCGCCGCCTTCCGGCGTCAGGTCCGGAGCAACACTTCGCTCAGGATCAAGAACACCACCCACAGGCCGAACGCGCTGACCAGGATGTTGCGCAGACCCGGGCCGTCGTACAACACGTTGAGGCCCTTGTTGGGCGTCGTCTTCCACGGCATCAGACCGAGTGAGTTGAGCTCCAGCACGGCGATGATGATGATCGAGATGGCCCAGTAGGCACCCATCCTGCCGCTGCTGATGATCTCGCCCGAGACCGGGTTGTGGGTCTTGAAGACCATGAAGAACAGCATGCTGACCGAGAACAACGTGTTCTGCCGGGAGGCCATGAACGCCTTGCGGCCGGCCGCTGCCGCACCAGGATCCGCTTCGCCGCCGGCGACCAAGTTGGCCGCGTTGGCGAGCACGATCTTCTGGCAGCGCCAGATCACGCCCCACACGTTCAGCATCATGATCGTGCCGAGCAACATGCCGGTACTGATGGCGACGCCACCGGCCTGCTTGCCGAAGTCGTTGGCGAAGTAATCCTTGGTCACGATCGTGATCAAGATGCCGGTGACGAACGTGCTGAGCGCCGACCAGCGGAACCACCACAGCGCCTTGCGGGCCACCTTGTCGATGGTGATGTTGCGCGCCCGAGCCTCGTCGCCATATTCCGCGAACGCGGGAACCTGGACGAAGTTGAAGTAGTACAGCAAGCCGATCCAGGTGATGCCGGCGAGGATGTGGAGCCACCGGAACCCGAAGGTGCCGATTCCGACCCGGCTGAAGAAACCATCTACTGCAAGCACCGTTGGTACCTCTTTCGTTGGAACGTTTCGTGACGACGACGACCTGTTCGCGTGAACGTAGCACCACGATGGGGTCGCGCCTCGCTATGCAGCGCCGTAGATTGTCCCCCGCCATGGCCCACGAATTCATCTACACCTCGTACAAGCTCGCCCGCGTCTACCCGCCGGATCGGACGGTGCTCGAGAACATCTCGTTGTCGTTCTACCCGGGCGCGAAGATCGGCGTGCTGGGCGCCAACGGTGCCGGCAAGTCGAGCCTGTTGCGCATCATGGCCGGTCTCGACGACGGCTACAGCGGCGAGGCACGGCTGACGCCCGGATTCACCGTTGGCTACCTGGCCCAGGAGCCCGACCTCGACCCGACCAAGGATGTGAAGGGCAACGTCATGGACGGCGTTGCCGCGGTGCAGTCGATCATCGACCGGTACAACGACGTGATGACGATGTGGGGCGACCCCGATGCCGACTACGACAAGATCGGCGCGCTGCAGGCCGAGCTCGAGGACAAGATCGCCGCCACCGACGCATGGAGCCTCGAACGCAACGTCGAAATCGCCATGGACGCGCTGCGGTGCCCTCCCGACGACGCCGACGTCAGCACGCTGTCGGGCGGCGAGCGTCGCCGGGTCGCATTGTGCCGTCTGCTGCTGAGCCGTCCCGACCTGCTGCTGCTCGACGAGCCGACCAACCACCTCGACGCCGAGAGCGTGGAGTGGCTCGAGCGGTTCCTGCAGGAATACCCCGGGACCGTCGTGGCGATCACCCACGACCGCTACTTCCTCGACAACGTCGCCAAGTGGATCCTCGAGCTCGATCGCGGCCGCGGCATCCCGTTCGAAGGCAACTACTCGTCGTGGCTGGAGCAGAAGCAGGAGCGCCTGGCACGCGAGGAGAAGGGCAACGAGGCCCGCCAGCGCACACTGCAACGCGAGCTCGAATGGGTGCGGATGGCGCCGAAGGCCCGCCAAGCCAAGGGCAAGGCCCGCCTCGCCGCGTACGACAAGTTGCAGCAAGAGGCCGAGGCAGCCGAGCGCGGGCCCGACCGCTTGGAGATCGCCATCCCGGTCGGCCGGCGACTGGGCGACACCGTGATCGAGGTGGCCGGACTGCGCAAGGGCTTCGGTGAACGCCTGTTGATCGAGGAGCTCTCGTTCTCGCTCCCCCGTGCCGGGATCGTCGGCATCATCGGCCCCAACGGCGCCGGCAAGACCACGCTGTTCAAGATGCTCACCGGGCAGGAACCGGTTGACGACGGGACGGTCACCATCGGCGACACGGTCGACCTCGCCTACGTCGATCAGTCCCGCGACACCTTGGACCCCGACGCGACGGTCTACGAGGAGATCACCGGCGGTGTCGAGCACATGAAGGTCGGCAACCGTGAGATCCACGGGCGCGCCTATTGCGCCAGCTTCAACTTCAAGGGCAGCGACCAGCAAAAGCGCGTCGGCGACCTGTCGGGTGGAGAGCGCAATCGCGTGCACCTGGCCAAGATCTTGAAGACCGGCGGCAACGTCTTGTTGCTCGACGAGCCGACCAACGACCTCGACGTCGACACGTTGCGCGCTCTGGAGACCGCGCTGGAGAACTTCCCCGGATGCGCCGTCGTGATCAGCCACGATCGCTGGTTCCTCGACCGCATCGCCACGCACGTGTTGGCGTTCGAAGGCGACAGCCAGGTCCGCTGGTTCGAGGGCAACTTCAGCGAGTACGAGGCATGGCGGCACAAGGAGCTCGGCGCCAGCGCCGATCAACCGCACCGCATCAAGTACAAGCCACTCGTCCGCTAGACCATCGTCTCCCAGAAGCGCCAAACTGTCTCGTGGCCACTCGACTGATCACCCGGGCGTGCATCGTCGTGTTCGTCTGCGGCATCGCCGGTTTGATCATCTCGTCGGTCGCCGGCAACAACAACGGTGTCGTGTTGACCATCGGTGGCGTCATCGTGTTGGCCGCGGTCGTGCTGATGGCTGTCAACACCGTGACCGTGCACGAGCGGATCGACGCCTTCGACGACGCCGCCGCCGAGCAACTCGAAGCGCACGTCGCCCAGCTGGTGCAGCAGGGGGCCGACGAGACCGACGTTCGAACGTTGGTTCGCGAGGCGCGACGCAGCGCACGACGATGACGAGCGGGCCTCAGTGAGCAGCGAGACCGATGCACAGCTGGCGGCGCGGTTGGCCACCGAAGCAGGCGTACTGCTGGTCGGGATTCGTGACGAGCTGACCAACGCCGGCGCTCCGCCGTGGCAGGTGATGGACGCCGGCGACCTCGCCAGTCACCGGTTCCTCGTCCACGAGCTGGCCGCGGCCCGGCCCGACGACGCCGTGCTGTCGGAGGAAGGGTTCGAGGATCCTCGCCGCTTCGATGCCGATCGGGTGTGGATCGTCGACCCGCTCGACGGCACCAGCGAGTTCGGTGAAGCGGGACGGCACGACTGGGCTGTGCATGTGGCCTTGTGGGACCGAGACCACTTCGGCGCCGGCGCCGTCAGCATCCCGGCGCTCGACCTCGTGTTCTGCACGGATCCCCCGTACGTCGTGCCGCCGTTCGGCCGTGAGCGGCCGAGGCTGGTCACGTCGCGCAACCGCAACCCGTATGTCGCCGTCATCGTCGCCAACGCCCTCGACGCCGACGCGGTTCGGCTGGGCTCGGCTGGCGCCAAGGCCATGGCCGTGGTGACCGGCGAAGCCGACATCTATGTGCACGACGGTGGGATGTACCAGTGGGACTCCGCCGCGCCGGCGGCGGTCGCGCTCGCCGCGGGGTTGCACGTCAGCCGCATCGACGGGTCACCGATGGTGTTCAACGAGCGCGATCCGTGGCTGCCTGATCTGCTGATCTGTCGACGTGAATTCGCCGAAGCGACACTCGCTGCGCTGCGCGACGGTCGTACAATCCGCGGATGACTCTTGCCGTGCCGAGTGACGGCGGCCTCGTCGAGGTAGCGGTGGCCGAAGGCACGTCAACGCCCGCGGCAACCTCCACCCGGGTGCCGGGGTTGCCGATCGCCATCATCACGACGATCGGCGCCGGGGTGATCCACGCCGCGGCCGCCGGCGTGCATGCGGAGCATCCCACGCTGGCACGGTTGTTCATCCTGGGCGCTGTCGCCCAGGTCGGCGTCGGCCTGGTCGCCATGGCCCGGCCCAATCGCCTCGTCGCCGTTGCAATCCTCGTGGTCAACGCCGTCGCGGTCGCTGTCTGGTTGCAGACTCGCATTGCCGGGATCTCGTGGATCGACGGCCTCGAGGTTCGTGAGGCAGCGCAGTTCGCGGACACCGCATGCGCACTGTTGGCTGCCACCGCGGTCGGTTGCGCCCTTGCCGCCTCGATGATCGGCGCACGACGAGCGACGGCGCCGCGCCTGTTGTTCCCGGCGCTCGCGGTTGCCGCGTTGACCATCCCGGCGATGCTCAGCGCGGGCACCCACGTGCACAGCCACGGTGTCGCCAACGCCAGCGGTGGCGTGGTCGACGAATCCCAGCCACACACCCACACCGCCGACGGCACCTCAGTGGCCATCGATCCCGGCGTGTCGGTGGTCGACGAATCTCAGCCTCATTCACACCCGGCAGATCCCACCACGACCGCGGCTGCCACCTGGCCACGTCCATGGGATCCGACCAAACCGATCGACGTCTCCGGGGTTCCCGGCGTGACTCCCGAGCAGGAGGCTCGGGCCACGAAGCTGATCGAGGACTCCTTGAAGGACCTGCCGAGATACGCGGATACGGCTGCCGCGGTGGCCGACGGATATGCCTCGATCGGTGACGCGGCCACTGGCGACGAGCACTACATCAAGCTGTCGCTGATCGAGGACGACGACTTCCTCGACCCGACGAAGCCCGAATCGCTCGTCTACAAGGTGGATGGCGACAGCCGGACCCTCGCCGGAGCGATGTACATCGCCAGCGCCCGGCCGACCGACGACCCCAGCCTGTTGAACTTCGCCGGGCCGCTCATGCAGTGGCACAACCACGGCAACCTGTGCTGGGCGACCGGCCCGGATGGCACACCACGCGTCGTCGGCATCACCGATGCAAACGGCAACTGTGCCAATGGCGTCAACACGGGAGGCCAGAACCCGATGGTCCACGTGTGGATCACGCCGCATCCCTGTGGCGTGTTCGCCGCGCTCGAGGGCATCGGCGCCGGCCAAGCTGCGGTGCCCGACGATCAACGAATCGACCTCTGCAACCAGCCTCACACCCATACCGCTGCTGCCGTGGCGACCAAGCCGTACGACCCCACGCAACCGATCGATCTCGGCGGTGTGCCAGGCGTGACTCCCGAGCAGCAGGCGGCAGCCGAGAACCTCGTTGCGCTCAACGTCGTGCGGCTACCGAAGTGGTCGGATTACCACGTCGCCGAGGCCGCCGGGTACCACAGCATCGGTGACGGCCTCACCGGGTTCGAGCACTTCATCAAGTGGGATCTGATCAACGACGACGTCTCCCTCGATCCCGATCATCCGGAGAGCCTCGTTTACCAGATACAGCCCGACGGTTCGAAGAAGTTGGTCAGTGCGATGTACTTCCTGCCCGACACCGTCGCTCTGAAGGATGTTCCCGACATCGGCGGGGCGTTGATGCAATGGCACATCCACGACAACCTCTGCTTCACCGACGACGCGGTGGCTCCGCTGGTCCGAGGTGTCACCGATGCCACCGGCAACTGCCCGGCTCCATTCGTCAAGTTGAGGCCTGCCCCGATGATCCACGTCTGGATCACGCCCAACAAGTGCGGCCCGTTCGCCGCGCTCGAAGGAATCGGTGCTGGACAGGTCGCCGAGGGTGAGACACGGCTGTGCGACAGCGCCCACGGTTCGGGATTCTGAATCATCGCTGAGGCGCCGGGCGTGCTCGGGCCACCATCGTCCCCGCGGCATCCTCGTCGTGGATGAACCAGGAGCACAACCCGGCAACCAGCGCCAGCCCCACCGCAACGCCGAACGCCAAACGCACACCGGTGAGGGCTCTGTTGACCTCGCTCGCCAACGGAGCTCTGCTGAGCGACATGTGCGCGGCGAGGATGCTGGCCACGATGGCGACGCCCAGCGACACACCGACCTGACGCTGCGTCGAGAAGATCGACGATGCCCGGCCGTTCTGCGATGGATCGATCGTCGCGTAGCTGGCCGCCTGCATGGGGACGAAGGCAAACCCCATGCACAGCCCGCGACCGAACATCAAGCCACGGATGAGCCACAGAGACGTGTGCAGGCCCAACGTGGTGTACATGGCGATGGCCAACGCCGCGGCGACGAAGCCGCCGGTCATCAGCCGGCGCGGACCGACTCGGGTGTAGAAGCGGCCGGCGATCACCGACGAGACCATCACGCCGAAGGCTTGCGGGAACGTCGTGAGGCCACTGGCCAACGGTGTCATCCCGCGTAGCAGTTGCAAGTACAACGGCATCACGAAGGTCACGCCGAGGAAGCTGGCCATCGAGAACAGTCCGACGATGTTGCACTGGCGGAACATCCGGTTGCGCAGCAAGCCGAGGTCGAGCATCGGGCTCGGAATGTGCAACTCGACCACGACCATGACGATCGCGGCCAGCGCGCCCACGATGCCGCACGTCAGCACGAGTGGAGATGTCCATCCCGAATGCGGGCCTTCGCTGAGTGTGTACACGATCAATGCCAGCGCCGAACCGGAGAGCAGGAAGCCGGCGATGTCGAAGCGGCCGGTTGCCGGGTGGCGATGCTCTTGGAGATGGCGCCAACCGAACCACATGGCGACCAATCCGATCGGGAAGTTGACGAGAAAGATCCAGCGCCAACTGATGTTGGTCACGATCAAGCCGCCCAGCACCGGCCCGAGCGCAGGCGCGGCAAGCGTGGGAATCATGATCAGCATCGCCGCCCGGGCGCGCTCCGCCGGAGGAAACGCGCGGAACAGCATCGCCAGACCGACCGGTGTCAGCATCCCACCGCCGACTCCTTGGAGGACACGAAACGCGATCAGTTGACCGATCGTCTGGGCTGCGCCGCACAGCAGCGACCCAGACGTGAAGGCCAACAGTGCAAAGAGGAAGATCCGCTTCGTTCCGAACCGGTCGCCCAGCCATCCGGAGGTGGGGATCCACACCGCGAGGCTGAGCGTGTAGCCGAGCACGACCCATTCGGCGTTCTCCGTGTGCAACTCCCGACCGAGGGCCGGGATGGCCACGTTCACGATCGTGGTGTCGAGGATGTCGAGGAACAGCGCGGAGACGTACACGATCGCGACGACCCACTTGTATTCAATGCGCCGGCCGAACACCTCCACCGTGTTCGGTGCGGATGGTGCAATCGCGGTCATTCGGCCCCACCGTAGCGTCGGTGCAGCCGTCGATCCCAGGCTGTAGCAGCCCCTAGGGAACGGACAGGATCGTGACCAGACCGGTGTTGCCGTCGACGCGCACCCGTGAGCCATCGGGGATGTTCCGCGTCGCCCCCACTGCCGAAACGACGCAGGGAATACCCAGCTCGCGGCTGACGATGATGGCGTGGCTCAGGGCGGCCCCGACATCGACGACGACTGCTGCCGCCGGCACGAACAACGGCGTCCACGACGGATCGGTGATCGGCGCGATCAACACGTCGCCCGGCTCCAACGCCGACGGGTCGTTGGAGTCCAGGATCACTCTCGCAACACCCTCGGCGATTCCCGGGCAGCCAGGGAACCCGACGATCACGTCGCCTTCCGACACCCGATCGACACTGACTGCATCGCGTCGTGGCCACGTGGTCGGGCCCTCGGCGTGACCGACGAAGACGAATGGCGGCTCGACCTCTTGCAGGTGGCGGTACTCGGCCCGGCGCGAGCGGATCGCCTCGGTGAGCGAACGGGGTTCGTCGAGCAGGGTCGGCACCTCCGCCTGGCGCACGAAGCCGAAGTCTTCGATCTCGTCGAACGCACCGAGCTCGACCATTCGGCGGCCGATCTCGCGCATCGCCATCCGCATCTCGTGGATCACTCTGATGTTGTTGGTCTTGGTCCGCTCGCGACCGGGTAGCCACGCCGCCGAACATCCGATCGCGGCGGCGAGTTGACCGTGGGTGGCCGGGTCGGCAACGACCATCGACAACAACTCCGCCGATGTGGTCGCCCGCTGTTGGGAGCGGATCTCGAACTGCCGCGCCGGATCCGCCGAGTCGGGGGCCTGACGCATGCGATCGATGGCCACGAGGGCGAGCGCCGGCTTGGTCTCCCACGATGGTGATCGGCTCTCCCATTCGTTCGGCCCGCGACTGCCGAACTCGTCCACGAACGCCTCGAAGCCCTTGGCGAACTCGTCGGAATCGGGATCGAGCCGAGACAAGGCCCACATCGCGTGGCTCGGTGCCGCCGAATCCACGTCGCCGATCCCGGAGAGGATCGGCATGATCAGATCGGGCCGACCGACCGCCGTCGCGACGGCGCTGATGACCCCGACCGGCACGGTCGCCATGTACGTCGTGAAGAGGTGGTGGGCGAACATCGTGCGATGCAGCGGAAGCATCTCCTGGAAGCGCTCCCACAGTTGCTCGTTGCTCAGCGATCCGAGATCGGGCCGGTTGACGCGCAGCGCCTTCGTGAGGGCCCGGTCGTCGGTCAGCTCGGTGAGATCGTCGAGGCTCTGCTGGGCGAAGACCCAACCGAACGTGGTCCCGATCTTCTCACCGAGATCGGGTCGCACATCACCGGGCATCTCCTCGTAGGGCGGGATGCCCGGCTGGGCGCCGAAGAACTGCTCGTCCATCGTCTGCCACGACAGGCCGGGGGCGCGCTCGCCGAACAATCGGATCAACGAGGCGTTGAGGTAGCAGTACCCGCCCAGGACGCCGAGTTGGCAGAACTCGTCTGGCGGGAACTCGTCGGCATCGAACGCTCCCATCCGCACCCACGCATCGCGCCAGCCGAGCTCCGCCAGGTACAGCGCGGTGTCGCTGCTCAGTGGTGTGACCGGGTCGGGGAACACCTCGCCGACGTTGGCGCGGGTGTAGATCGGAAAGCGCTCCGACAGCGCGGTATCGGTGACGTAGTAACGCTCGGCCATTCGTCCCCCCAGACGTTGTGCGGTGTCGCCTGAGCGTAGCCAGAGGGTCGTGTGACGCATGTATCGGTTGCCGTTTCCAACAACGGTCGCCGTTGCTGCGATCATGCAGGTGTGACGATCGCCGACGACATCGAATGGGGCGCGTTCCGCAGCGACGGCCCATGGGTGCTCGATCGCGATGCCCTCCAGTGGTACCCGGTCGCCGGCCTGCTGCGCCAGGCGGCGAAAGCCGGAGTCCCGGCCCTCACCCGACCGACGCGGCTACCGCCCGGTGTTCGGGTGATTGCCGTCGCCAGCCGACTCTTCGGCGGCGATCGGTCCATGGTGGTACAAGAAGAAGCGTCGACGCTACGCGACGCCCGAGGCCAGCCGCAGTGAGATCTCCGCTCGACTTCGCCGCGCCGCCGAGTGGCTCGGACCGACCTACATCAAGCTCGGCCAGATCATCTCCAGCGGCGAGGGGCTGTTCCCGGCCGAACTCGTGAAGGAGTTCAAGCAGTGCCGCGACCAGGTCCCTGCGGAGCCCTTCGAGGCTGTGCGCAAGGTGGTCGAGGAGGACCTCGGCGTGCCATTGGAGCGCATCTTCGCCAGCTTCGACCGTGCGCCGTTGGCCGCCGCTTCCATCGCCCAGGTGCACGCGGCGACCCTGCACACCGGCGAACATGTCGTGGTCAAGGTGCAGCGGCCCAGCGTCGCTCGACTGGTGCGCAAAGACCTGCGGGTGATGGCCTGGTTGGCGCCCCATCTGGTCGGGCGCATCCCGATCGCCTCGCTGGCCAACCCACCGGCTCTCGTCGAGTTGTTCGCCGAGACGATCGTCGAGGAGCTCGACTTCCGCATGGAAGCCGCCAACATGATCGACATCGCCGTCATGCTCCACGAGCTGCAGCAGACCGGCTACGTCGTGCCCCGGCCGCATCCGTCTCTGGTCACCCGTCGGGTGCTGGTGATGGAACGGATCGACGGCTTCAACTTCGATGACGTCGCCGGCATGAAGGATGCCGGCGTCGACACCGAGGCCGTGGTGCGCACGGCGATGATCGCGCTGATCGAAGGGGCGATGGTCTACGGCGTGTTCCACGGTGACCTGCACGGCGGGAACTTGTTCGTGCTCCCCGATGGTCGCACTGCCCTGCTCGATTTCGGCATCGTCGGTCGATTGTCGGGCGATCGCCGCCTTGCGTTCCTGCGGATGATGGTCTGCGCGACCACGAACGACGTGAAGGGCCAACTGGCGGCGATGCGTGATCTCGGGGCGTTGCCGAACGAGGTCGATCTCGACATGGTGATGCGCGACCTCCGACTCGACCAGGCCCCGATCGACCCGACGACGCTCACCGGCGAGGAGCTGGTCGCCGAGGTGCAACGAGTCGTGAAGGCGCTACTCGGGTACGGGGCGCGCATGCCGAAAGAGCTGATGCTCTACGTGAAGAACATGGTCTTCCTCGACGGGGCCATGGCGCGCCTGGCACCCGACCTCGACCTGCTGGCCGAGATCGCCAACATCTCGATGATGTTCGCCGAACGCCACGGCGAGCAATTGGGGCGCGAGCTGGGCATCGACCAGAACACGTTGGAGATCAACATGGACGGCGTGAAGGCCGGCTTCGGAGTCGACGCCTCGACCGAGCAGCTGACATATCGCGATCTGCAATCGCGGCGAGCGCTGATCCAGAAGCGCATGCGCGACCACGTCGGTCGCTAACTTCACGACGTGGCCCTCGACGCAAACGCCCAGCGCTTCTCGGGCTTTGCCGATCTCTACGACGCCGTTCGACCCGTCCCACCCACGGCGTTGGCAGCCGTGGTCTCCAGTTACGCCGCCGGCCGTGCCGACCTCGTCGTCGACCTCGGCTGCGGCACGGGGCTGTCGACTCGATGGGCAGCGAAGTGGGCGACCGAGGTGGTCGGCGTCGAACCGAGCTCCGACATGCTCGAACGGGCGGCGGCAGCGACCGAGCAGACCAACGTGCGCTACGTCGCAGGGTTGGTCCAATGAGACGAACCTGCCGGATGCGTCGGCCGACATCGTGCTGGCGGTACAGGCGCTGCACTGGATGGAACCGGAGTCGACGTTCGTCGAAGTCGCCCGACTGCTGCGACCGGGAGGCGTCTTCGCCGCCCTCGATTGCGACTGGCCACCATCGGTCGGCGACGCGGACGCGGAACAGGCCTGGCACACGGCCCGAAGCACCGTCGCGGATCACGAACGCGAGATGTCCGGATGGACGCAATCGGAATCCCCGCCGCGGCGAGCCCCATCGTCATCGCCTCAGTCCGACGATCTTCGCCCCACACCGTCGGGTGACGCGACTGCCGCAGTGACCATCACCGACGGAGTGCAGTTCTGGCACAAGGGCGAGCACCTCCGACGAATGGTCGCCAGCGGCCAGTTCCAGCACTGCGTCGAGGTCGCCGCGCTGGGCGAGGAACTCGGCAACGCCGACCGCTTCGTGCAGCTGTTCAAGAGCCAGGGTGACTACCAGGCGTTGCGGCGTCGTGGTCTCGACGACGCGGCGTTGGGCGTCGACCGGTTCTCCCGCGACGTGGCCGCGATCCTCGGCCCGACCGAGCGCCCGTTCTGGTTCACGTACCGCGCCCGTATCGGCGTCCGCAGCGGCGCCGGTCGGTAGCTTCGCGTCGTGCGTCTCGTCATTGCCCGCTGCTCGGTCGACTATGCCGGTCGGCTGACCGCCCACCTGCCCGAGGCGGTGCGCCTGATCATGGTCAAGGCCGACGGCTGCGTCGCCATCCATGCCGATGGCGGGGCGTACAAGCCGTTGAACTGGATGAACGCGCCGAACACACTCGTCATCGGCGACGCGGCGTGGACGGTGACCAATCCGAAGGGCGAGTCGCTGACGATCACCCTGCACGAGGTGTTGTCCGACACCGACGCCGAGTTCGGCGATGATCCCGGTCTGCAGAAAGACGGTGTCGAGGCCCATCTGCAGGAGCTGCTCGCGGCATCACCGCACGCCATCGAGGAGGGGTTGACCCTCGTTCGTCGCGAGTACCCCACCGCGATCGGTCCGATCGACCTGCTGTGCCGCGACCGGGACGGTCAGGTCGTGGCGATCGAGGTCAAGCGGCGCGGCGAGATCGACGGTGTCGAGCAGTTGGCGCGCTACATCGAGCGTCTGCACCTCGACTCATCGCTCGGCACGGTGCGCGGTGTGTACGTCGCCCAGATCGTCAAGCCGCAGGCCCGCGTCCTGGCCGAGGCCCGCGGCTTTCGCGTCGTCGAAGTCGACTACGACGAACTGCGCGGCCTGCGACCCGACGACCTCCGACTCTTCTGAACACCCTGGTTGGATGCGATTTCAGTACTCGACGTACCGACATCGAACCCGTTGAGCCTCGTTGGGCGAGGTGTGAGTACGGGCAGTACCGAAGTCGCGCCCGAGTGCGGAAGCGGCGGCGGCGGCGGGGGTGACGGCAGGTCGGGGATTGATGTTGTACCGCTACGTCGGGATCTGGTCTTCGGACAACAGGATCTTGTTCCGCATATCACCCCTCGGGGTCTCGAGGACGACGACGGAGCGGTAGCCCGTTGCGCCAGTAGCGTGTCGAGGTATGCACATGGTCCACGGTCGGGCGCAGCACTACGCATGGGGAGACACGGCGGCGATACCCGACATGGTCGGCGCGCAGCCCGACGGCCAACCGTGGGCCGAGTGGTGGATGGGCACGCACCCGCTCGCGCCGTCGACCATCGACGACGGGTCACCGTTGCAGTCGATCGCCGGCGAACTTCCGTACCTGTTGAAGCTGATGGCGGCGGCGCAGCCACTCTCGCTGCAAACCCACCCCGATCATCTCCGTGCCGAGTCGGGTTACGAACGGGAAGAGCAGCTCGGCATCGCTCGAGACTCGCCGCAGCGAACCTACCGAGACCGGTTCGCCAAGCCGGAGATGCTCTGCGCGCTCACGACGTTCGACACGTTGTGCGGCTTTCGTCCGATCGACGAAACCCTTGCATTGCTCCATGCCATCGAGGCTCACGACCTGGCCGGGTTGCTACAGGAGAACAAGCTCGCCTCGACCGTCGAGGCCGTGTATCGCCGCCAGTTCGACATCGCATCGACGATCTCCGCCTGCCGGCGCCACGACGGGGTCGAGGCCGCCCTGGTTGCCGAACTGGCCGACGCCTATCCCGACGACCCGTCGGTCGCCGTGACCCTGCTGTTGAATCGAGTGCTCCTCGGTCCGGGCGAGGCCGTCTTCCTCGGCCCCGGCAACCTGCACGCCTACCTCCGGGGCTTCGGCGTGGAAGTGATGGCCAACAGCGACAACGTCGTGCGCGGCGGCATGACGGTGAAGCACATCGACGTCGAGGAGTTGCTCGACGTGCTCGACTTCGAACCCCTGGAACAGCCAGTCGTCCGCGCCGTGGAGTTCGATCCGGGCTGGTGGCGCTACCTCACGCCCGACACGCCGTTCGCGTTGTCGCGCTGCGAGGTTCGCGCCGGTTCGCGGCGCCGCCACCAAGCGGTCGGACGCGAGTTACTGCTGTTCGTGACGGGCAGCCACCGCGGCGAATGCCAGTACCTGGCGGATGGCGAGTTCACCAACGTGACCGGCCCCGCATCCATCTTCGTCGTTCAGGAGCCGCAGCCCTCGAGCATCTAGTACTGCAACAGCCAACGTTGCCCCATCTGCGACCGGTGCCGAGGGGACAAACCACGGATACATATCGCCGGCTCGATGCGCTGTTCTCGCCGGGTCGCGAACATTCGGCGTGCTTTGCGATCAACGTTCTGCTCGTCGCAGATCGGTGCGCGCGTTCTGCGTCATTCGCGTATTTCGGACCCCTACCAGATCGCCAGTTCGGGCGTTGTTCACTCGCCACCCGCGGACGAAGTGTGTACTTTCGGTGGACCCCCTGTGCATCGAAAGTACACACTTCGGGTGGGCGACCGCATCCACGGCACGCTGGATGTCCGGTCTCGCTCATCTAGCGCCGAATGCCCGGTCCGGCGCGGCGACGCAAGAGCGTTGACGCGTACAGAACACCTAGTGCCGACATCCCAACAGCGGACCGATGCATGCAAGGACAACGAGGAGACCAAACCGCAGTCCGCCGTGCACACGAGACCTCACGACACCGTACGAAGCGGAGAGCCCGTCGTCGCCATGATGCGCATCCTGCTCGCTCGCTGGACCGCTGTCCAGCACACCTCACTGGCAGATATAGGTGGCGGGTCCTGAGTCGATGCGCGGTGACAGGATGCGTTTCAACTGCATCGGGTTCGTTGCTCTCCAACTCGGGAATGAGGTCGAGTGCTCGTTCCTATTCTTGATCGCCGATCGGCGCGACGGGCCACGGCCCTCCGGTGACTCCGGCGAGAGCTGTGAAAGCGGTGGCTTCAGCTTGCTTCAACAGACCGGTGAGGGGGGCGCCGGGGGCGACTCTGAGGGTCGTGATCTCTGGGGGCACGCGGAGACGCACAAGATGCTCGTTCGGCGCGTGTCCGGCCCATGGAGGAGCCGATGTGTTGAGATACGTCTCAAGAACCCCGGGAACCAATGTTCCAGCGGTTCGGCTGAGGAGGCGGAACAAGAAGAAGGTTCCCAGACCGAGTGCCCAAACGAGGATTGTCAAGAGAAGCGCGACGAGGACGAAGATCCCCCCGATGACCATCCCGATGAGCGATGCGTTTGACACGTCGTCCGCTACTGCCCTCACAACGACAGAGAAACCCAACCAAAACATCACCGTGTAGCCCGCCACCCCGAGCAGGAGCGGTATCGTGCTGACATTCAGCCAGCGACGAAAGGCTGTAATTGCCTGGCGAACCACCGGATTTTTCGGTTCGTTCCATAGCCAGACGTTGGCTTGCGGGTCCTGGCGATCCTCGAGCAGGAACGCGAGGAACGTCAGAGCCCTCAGAGCGAAAAGCTGAACGCCCTGCGCAAACTTGGACGCGGCGTGCGGCTCCACTCGACCGGATTCTTTGGATCTGCGCTGGCGCCGAGGACGGAATCGCGGTCGTCCTCGCGCAGGATCCGGCCACGCTTCGGCCGTCTCAGGTCCAGGCTCTTCGAGAGGCAAGTCGGACGCGCCGATCGAGCTTGCATCGTCCGAGCCGGGTGTCGACTCCCTCGACTCCGGCGATTGGACCACAACCTTCAGCTCTTCGAGAACGTCGTTGAGATGGCCGCGAAAGGCTCCATCCCGATAGACCTCGCGAACGTCTACACGACTGCCTTCCGGCTCCTCGTCGAGGAGGAACCCGACGATCGGAGTTTTCGACGAGTGATCTTCCAATCCTGAGAATCGACGGAAGGCCTCGTCCCGATACACGAACACTGGATAGTTGGACGCGACGCCACCGTCAACAAACAGTCTCCACGGCGGTTCTTTGCCGAAGAACATCGGCTCGAAGCCGCCGGGGATGGTGGCAGAAGCCATCACGGTCTCGGCGATCCTTGCGTTGGGGGTCAGCGAGTGCGTGAAGACCGCAACGTTCCTGGCACTCAAGTCGACCGCAGCCACGAACAACTCGATGCCGGTGACGTCGAACAGAGTGGCGAACGAAGGCCCCCGGGAGTCGACCGTGACACCCAAGGCATTCATTCGGGTGCACATCACACCCCGGAGCCAGTCGAGGACTGCTGCGTGGTCGAGAAACCCAGTTCCCCAGCGGATCCTACGGACGCCTGCGAACGTGCTCGGCGTCACCATCGCCCTGAGGCCCTTGTCGGTCTCCGCCGCGATATCCGACGGCTGCATGCCGGCCGCGACCATGGCTGCCGTGATTGCACCGGCAGACGAACCAGCGACGGCCGAGAACCACAGGCGCCGTCTGAGTACGGCCTCCAGCGCACCTGCATACAGGACACCCTTGGCCCCGCCGCCCTCAAAAACACCATCTACGTAGCCGTCGACCAATTTTGGATCGAGCCACCACCGACTGGAAGTTCCGACAGATGACTCCATGTCAACCCTCCCTCGCGCAACCAATTCGTGGCATCGACTGAGCCATGCTGAGCCCAGTCCAATTGAACAGCATTGCTTCCCTGGGTCAAGCGAAGGGCACTGAGGTCGAGTTCATTGAGAAACACGCATGCAACGACCCGTGCCCGTGCGCCTCCGCGAGGCGCTTTCAAATCCGCTGCATGCTGACCGACAACAGGAGAGCGAACCGCCCACCTCCTCCCGATGCGACTGAGACGACACATCACGGCGGCGCAGAACTATGCCAGATTGCTACGGACAAAGCCGCACCGAACCGCACGTTTGGGTGCGCCCGGACGTCAACGCACGCGGCACAGGGCGAACGCTGCCTGACGCGGCACTGGGTGCCCAGTTGCCCTACAGACGGATGACGGCGTCGAGGGCCAGGTCGAGCAGGCGATCGCGGGCCGAGGACTGGGACTCCCAATGGCGATGATCCCATTCGCTGGCGCTGACATCGTCGCCGGCATAGAGCAGCTGGCCGTAGACGACACCACGGAACGCCGCAGCCGCGAACATCGCTGCAGCCTCCATCTCCACGGTGATGCAACCCTGCTCGCGGCGCCGGGCAACCTTGGCCGGGGTCTCGCGAAAGAAGGCGTCCGTCGTCCACGTCAGGCCACGGTCGTGCGGGATCCCGGCGTCGCTCAGCACGTCGTCGATCGCCGTGAGGGCTCGCGGGTGCGGGAGCACCGCGGCGTCGGCCGGCGCGTAGTGGTAGCTGGTGCCCTCGTCGCGGATCGCCCCCGTCGGCACGATCACGTGACCGACATCGAACCCGGCGCGAACGATGCCGGCACCGCCGCAGCCGATGATCTGTGTCGCGCCAAGTGAGATCACAACCTCCAGCGAGGTCACCGCGGCAGGCGCGCCCACGCCCGGGCTGATCGAACGCCACGTCGCAACCCTTGTGGTCGATGATGCAGATCGGGTGATCGCCGTGCTCGAACGGCACGTTGTGGACCGGCTCGACGCCGATCGTACGAGCTCTGACGACGTTGCCGAACCAGCACATCACTGCCCGCGAGGGAAAGCCCAACATCGGTTGGTGGATCGACGGGTTGATGACCGCCTCGAGTGATGGATCGAACTCGAACAGCGGATGCTCGTGTGGTGTCATGAAGCCTGCATCCCGCGGAGACTATCGCCCGACCCAGCTAGCGGGCGGTGGTTCGCCTGATCTCGACGATCCGCTCCTGCGAGTGGTTGACGTCGTCGCCCTGGTCGTCCATCAGCTTGGCGCGGTCCTTGGCGGCCTCACGCTCGGCCAGCGCGGTGTCGACCCGGGCGATCGCCGCATCGGTGCCGTGCTCGTGGATGAACTCGGCCCACTCGACCAGCGCCTCGACCATCTCCGACTCGGGTACCACGGCGACGTTGCGGCCCTTGACGAACAGGTGGCCGCGCTTGTTGCCGGCGGCGATGCCGAGGTCTGCCTCGCGGGCTTCACCGGGACCGTTGACCACACAGCCCATCACGGCCACCTGCAACGGGATCTTGCGATCGCCGAAGGCCTGCATCGCCCGGTTGGCCACGTCGATCACGTCGATCTCGGCACGGCCGCAACTCGGGCAGGCGATCAGATCGACGTTCTTGCGCTCGCGCAGACCGAGGGCCTCGAGCAACTGTCGACCGGCGCGGGCTTCCTCGACCGGGTCGGCGGTCAACGAGTAACGGATGGTGTCGCCGATGCCCTCCATCAGCAGCGTGGCGATGCCGGCCGTGGCCTTCACCAGCCCGGCGGGCGGCGGGCCGGCCTCGGTCACGCCGAGGTGCAGCGGCACATCGGTGACCTCACTCAGCTGACGATAGGCCTCGACCATCAGCGGCACGTTCGAGGCCTTGACGCTGATCTTCATCAGATCGAAGCCGACCTCGTGGAAGTAGGCCATCTCGCGCTGGGCGCTCTCGACCATCGCCTCGGGCTTGATGCCGCCGTACTTCTCGTACAGCGACGGGTCGAGCGATCCGCCGTTGACGCCGATGCGGATCGAGATCTGCCGGTCACGAGCCTCGGTGGCGACGGCCTTGATGTGCTCGGGCTTGCGAATGTTGCCCGGGTTCAGCCGCAACCCGTGCACGCCCGCCTCCATCGCCGCCAGCGCCATGCGGTACTGGTGGTGGATGTCGGCGATGATCGGGATGGGCGATCGCGGCACGATCTGGGCCAAGCCCTCCGCCGCTTCCTGCTCGTTGCAGGTGCAGCGAACGATGTCGCAGCCGGCCGCGGCGAGCGCGTAGATCTGCTGCAGCGTGCCTTCGACGTCGGCGGTCTTGGTGATGGTCATCGACTGCACCGAGATCGGCGCGCCGCCCCCGACGAGCACCTTGCCGACGGAGATCTGGCGAGTGGCCTTGCGATCGAAGGGCATGACTGCAGTGTGTCAGCTCAGCGCAGGGGCTTGGCGAAGTCGAGGTACAACCCGGTGATGAACAACATCGCCAGCACGCCGATCATCGCCATTGCCACCGGGATCATCTTGGCGATGTCGGCCCGGTACGGCGCCCGACCGCGCCGCGAGCGCAATCGCTCGTAGGTGGCGATGGCCGCGTGGCCGCCGTCGAAGGGCAGCACGGGGAACAGGTTCAGCAGCCCGACGAAGACGTTGACCGCGGCGAGGGTCAACAACAGCCCGCCGAAGCCCGATTCGGAACCGATCGTCGAACTCAACTTGCTGATGCCGACGACCGTGGTCGGCCGGGTGTTGAGATCGGTGTTGGAGCCGGTCAGATGGCCGATGATGTTGACCGGGTTGAGCACCTTCACCACCCCGCCGACGCTCTGCCACATGACCGGGCCGACGTCGCGGACGCTGTGCACGGCGGCGCTGGCGATCGATTCGTTGTTCCACGACACCTCGGTGCCCGCGCTGACCCCGAGGAAGGCCTTTTTGAACCCGTCACCCGCGGTGGGGTTGGCGCCGAGGCCGACCACCTTGGTGAGCGTGACGCCATCCCGCTCGAGCACCAGGGTGACCGGGTCGCCCGGCTGGTGGCTGCGGATCTGGGCGACGAACTCGTCGGGGCTCGTCGGCACGACGCCGTCGATGGAGAGGATGATGTCGCCGGGCTCGACACCGGCGACGTTGGCGGGGAACCCGGTCTCGACACTGCCGATCCCGACGCGACCGGTCTCGACCCGGCGTCCGTTGACGGCATAGACACCGAAGATCAGCGCGATGGCGATCAGCATGTGCATCAGCGACCCGGCGGTGATCACCAGCATGCGCCGCGGGTAGCTCTTGTTGCGATAGGCCCGCGGCTCGTCGGCCGGATCGACCTCGTCGAGGTTGTTCATCCCGATGATCCGCACGAAGGCGCCGACGGGGTAGGCCCGGAAGCCGTACTCGGTCTCGCCGCGCCGGAAGCTCCACAGCTTCGGGCCCATGAACAAGAAGAACTGCGTGGCCTTCATGCCCGTCCAGCGAGCGGTGACGAAATGGCCGAGCTCGTGGAGGAAGATCGAGATGAGCAGGCCGATGGCGAACACGAACGCCCACGGGCTCCACATGTACGAGCGCGACGAGCAGGCCGATGATCACCGCGAACCCGACCACCGCAGTCGACCCGCCGGCGGTCGGCTCGAGCTCAGGGCTGTCTGCCCCGCCCGCCATCACCTCGTTGCGAAACTTGGTGTAGGTGTCACTCACGCTGCAAGAACCTCCGTGGCCACCTGACGCGCACGAGCATCGGCAGCAATGATGTCGTTCACTGTTCTATCGGCAGATCGCTCGAAGCGCTGGAGCGATGCGTCACACACGTCGGCGATCTGTGACCAGCGGATGCGCCCGGCCAGGAACGCTTCGACGGCCACCTCGTTGGCTGCGCTGAGCCAGGCCGGGGCTGTCGAGCCGGTCCGGCCCGCCTCGTACGCGAGCGGCAGGCAGCGGAACGTGGACGTGTCGGGCGCCTCGAAATCGAGCCGGCGCAGCCCTGCCCAGTCGATCCGACCGAATGCTGTGGCGATCCGGCTGGGAAACGCCAGCGCGTACCCGATCGGCAGACGCATGTCGGGCATGCTCAGCTGGGCGATCGTCGAGCCGTCGGTGAACTCGACCATGGAGTGCACGATCGACTGCGGGTGCACGACGACCTCGATCTGGTCGTAGGGCGTGCCGAACAGCTCGTGCGCCTCGATCACCTCGAGGCCCTTGTTCATCAAGGTGCTGGAGTCGATGGTGATCTTCGGGCCCATCTTCCACGTGGGGTGGGCCAGGCGCCTGGTCGACGTCGACGTCGGCAAGCTCTGCCGCGGTGCGACCGCGGAACGGCCCGCCGCTGGCCGTCAGCACGATCCGGGCGACCTCACGACCCGCATCGGCGCTGGAACGCAGGCACTGATGCACTGCACAGTGCTCGCTGTCGACGGGGACCAGCTCAGCGCCGGCAGTCGATCGGAGCGGTTGCACGACGGGTGCGCCGGCAATCAGGCTCTCCTTGTTGGCCAGCGCCAGGCGCTTGCCCAGTCTGCAGGGTGCGCACGGTCACCGCCAGGCCGGCGAAACCGACGACACCGTTGACGACGACATCGGCGTCATCGGCCAGATCCGCGAGATCGGCGACGACCTCGGCGAACGGCAGCGCAGCTGCGACCTCGGCCCGCTTGCTCTCGTCGGCCACGGCGACGACCTTTGGTCGGAACTCGTTGGCCTGGGCGATCAGCACGTCGATCGACGAGGCGACGCCGAGGGCGACGACTTCGTAGTTGCCCGCCTCGGCGCGCACGACATCGAGGGTCTGCACCCCGATCGACCCCGAGGAGCCGGCGATGGCGACACGAACCGTTGACATGCCGGTCAGTCTCGCATCGATCGGCCCCGAGCGGCCTGCGGGCGGTGAGGCCCTCCGGCTACTTGGTCACCCAGGGCTGCAGGATCTGCAGGAGGTAGTACACCGCGGGCAGCGTGAAGAGGAACCCGTCGAAGCGGTCGAGCACGCCGCCGTGACCGCGGACGATCGTGCCGAAGTCCTTGATGTCGAGGTTTCGCTTGAACATGCTCTCGGTGAGATCGCCGATGGGCGCCATGATCGAGATCACGATGCCCAAGATGATCAGATCGCCGGCACTGTTCCAGGTGCTCGACCGGTCCGAGAGGCCGACGATCACCATCGCCAAGATCGTGGCGACCGTGCCACCGAAGAGGCCTTCGATGCTCTTGTTGGGGCTGATCCAGGCCCGCAGCGGCGACTTGCCCGCAGCGCTGCCGAGCACCAGCGCGCCGACATCGTTGGCCACCACGCCGATGGCCAGCAGGCACAACGTGTCGGTGCCGATTCTGGTGCTGATGAACCCTGCGGCCACGGGGAAGCCGGAGCCCTTCGAGTATCGCAGGATCAGCGCCGCGAACGACCCGAGGAAGCCGATCCACACGATTCCGAGGGTCGTGATGGCCATGTTCGGCATCGGAGCGGCCTCGAGGCTCTTGGCCCCGATGAAGGTGAGCGCACTGGCGACGAACCCGAGCGCGATGATCAGCGGCAGCGCCTGCTCCCCGGCCCAATAGGTGGCGATCGGCGTCGCCACGCAGGCGACGATGCCGACGAACGTCGCCGGGCGGTAGCCCTTCTCGGAGACCTTGTCGAAGTACTCGACTGCGCCGAGCCCCAGCACGGCGACCACGACCACCAGTACCAGCTTCGGGCTGACCACAACGGCGACGATGAACACGGCGGCCAGCGCCAGGCCGACACCGATCGCAGTCGGCACGTCGCGGCTCGACGTCTTCGCCAGATCGAGTCGAGGGACGAGTGCTCGAGCCGGAGCGGGAGGGGCGACCACCGCGCACGGGTTCACCGGGGCGGCCCTTGCGAGGCACCGGACGTGAACGGTCGTCGGTGGGATCCGTTCCGATCGTGATGCGGCCAGGCTCGCGCCGAATCGGGATCGACTCGTCGCGACCGGTGACGTCGTCACCAACTCCGAGCACGGGTTCGCTCGGAGCGACTCGCTCCATCTCGCCGGTCTCATCGTGGGGGTCGACTGGTTGATCGTCGCGCCACACCGGGGCCTTGCCGGCGAACGACGACCAGACATCGAGGTCATCGGTGGGGTCCGAGGGCTGAGTTGTGATCAGGGTTCGCGGCATCTCGCCGGTCGGGGGCTCGGTCCAGTGCGGCAACGGACCCGTGTCGGACGCACCGAACGACAAGCCGCCGGACTCGTCATCGTCGTCGGTCGAGTCGGCGAACAACGGTGGACCGAAGTCCTCTGCTTCCTCTTCATCCGGGCGTCGAGGACGCCGTGAATCGTCAGTCATGCAAATCCCCTTTGCTCGCTCAGACCTCGAGGAGTTCTTGCTCTTTACGGCCGAACGCCTTGTCGATCATCTCCACGTGCTCGTGGGTGATCCGCTCGATTTCCTTCTCTGCTCGCTCCAGCTCGTTTGCGGAGATCTCGGCGGCCTTCTCTGCGGCGTCGAGATGCTTGCGGGCATCGCGACGAATGTTGCGGACGGCAATGCGGCCGTCCTCGGCCATGTTCTTGACGATCTTGACGTACTCCTTGCGACGCTCCTCGGTGAGCGGCGGGAAGTTGAGTCGGATGATCACCCCGTCGTTCGACGGGCTGACCCCGAGATCGCTGTCGCGAATGGCCTTCTCGATGGCGCCCAACGACGTGCGGTCGTGCGGCTTGATGATCAGCTGGCGCGCTTCGGGGACCTGGAATCCGGCGAGTTGCTGCACCGGCACCATTGACCCGTAGTAGTCGACCATCAGCTTTTCGACCAGCGCAGGAGACGCCCGACCGGTGCGCACCGTGGTGAACAGGCTCTGCACGTGCTCGACAGCCTTCTCCATCTTGTCGATGGCGTCGAGAAGGGTCTCTTCAATCACAGTGACCAGCGTACCGACCGGCGAGGAGGCGTAATGGCATCCTGTCAGCCCTGGATGATCGTGCCGACACGTTCGCCACGCAGAATCGCCTGCAACCTCGCAGGAGACGACATGTCGAACACCACGATCGGGATGGAGTTGTCGCGGCAGAAAGCAATCGCCGTGGCATCCATGACCTTGAGATCCTTGGTCATCACTTCGATGTAGGTGATCTCGTCGTACTTCGTCGCCGACGAATCCGTGCGCGGGTCGGCGCTGTAGACGCCGTCGACACCGGAATGGGTGCCCTTCAGCAAGGCATCGGCGTCGATCTCGGCGGCACGAAGGGCCGCGGCCGTATCGGTGGTGAAGAACGGGTTGCCGGTTCCCGCGGCGAAGATCACGACACGACCCTGCTCGAGGTGGCGCATGGCCTTGCGGCGGATGTACGGCTCGCACAGCCGCGGCATCTCGATCGCGCTCTGCACCCGCGTGTCTTGCCCCGCCCGTTCGAGCGCATCCTGCAGCGCCAGCGCGTTCATCACCGTGCCGAGCATTCCGATGTGGTCGGACTGCGTCGCATCCATGCCCGACATCGCGCCCGTGCGGCCGCGCCAGAAGTTGCCGCCGCCGACGACGACGCACACGTCGACGTCCATCTCACGCACGGCGATGATCTCGCGGGCCGTGGAGTCGAGCGTCGCCGCATCGAGCCCCTGACCTGAATCACCGGCGAGGGCCTCGCCCGAAGGTTTGAAGACGATTCGCTTCCATCGGGGCGTTGCCGCCGAAGTCATCGGCCAGTCAGCCGATCTCGACCTGGGCGAAGCGTACGATCGACGCCGAGCCGATCAGCTGGGTGATCGACTTCTTGTCGTCCTTGGCGTAGGGCTGATCGAGCAGCGCGACGTCTTTGTAGAAGCCGTTGAGGCGGCCCTCGATGATCTTCGGCAACGCGGCCTCCGGTTTGCCCTCGTTGCGGCTGATCGTCTCCAGCGTCTGGCGCTCGTGGGCGACGATGTCGTCGGGGACATCGTTGCGGCTGAGGTACTTCGGGCGAGCGAAGCCGATGTGCACGGCAACGTCGTGCGCCAGTTCCTGCGTCGCATTCGCCATCTCGACGAGAACCGCGTTGACACCGCGACCACCCTGCATGTGCAGATAGCTGTCGAGCACGTTGCCGGGGGCGGCCTCGATTCGCACGACATCGCCCAACTCGATCTTCTCCTTCAAGGTGATCTTCAGGTCGTCGAGCTCGGCCGAGCGCTTGGCCACCGCGGCCTCGCCCTCGGCGATGACCAGCTTGGCCAGCGTGTCGGCCTCGCCCTTGAACAGGTCGCTCGCAGCAACGAAGTCGGTCTCACTCTTGAGCTTGACGATCGCGCCGACGTTGCCCTCGATGACCAGGGCAACGACGCCCTGGTTGTTCTCGCGGTCGTCACGCTTGGCGCTGGCGGCCAGTCCCTTCTCACGCAGCCATTGCTTGGATGCGTCCATGTCGCCGTCGTTGGCCTCGAGGGCCCTCTTGGCGTCCATCATGCCGGCGCCAGTGGCCTGGCGCAGCGCCTGTACGTCTTTTGCAGTGAATGCCACAGGTATCAGCCTTCGGTTTCAGTCTCGGTTGCGGGGGTCTCGGTTGTGTCAGTGCTGTCGACGGCCGCAGCGAGCTTCGGCAACAGCCTCGGGCGCGGCTTCGGCGACGGCCTCGGTGAGTGGTTCCTCGGCGGGGGCCTCGGGGGCGGCGTCGGCCACGGCAACCGCCGCAGTCGAGGCGACACGGGCGTCGCGCTCGGCCTGGGCGGCAGCGGCCTGACGACGGGCATCGGCTTGTGCCGCGGCGAATGCGGCCTCGTCCTCGGCGGTGCGCTTCGGCGCCGCGCTGACCTGAGGATTGCGCTTGCTGGCGATGAATCGCCCTTCCTCGATGGCCTCGGCGATGACACGGCTCATCAGCGCATTGGCGCGGATGGCGTCGTCGTTGCCGGGGATCGGGAACTGCACGACATCGGGGTCGACGTTGGTGTCGACGACGGCGATCACCGGAATCTTCAGCTTGTTGGCCTCGGTGACCGCAATGTGCTCTTTCTTGGTGTCGAGGATGAACACGGCGTCGGGACGCTTGCTCATGTTGCGGATGCCGCCGAGGTTCTTCTGCAGCTTCTCGAGCTCGCGTCCGAGCAGCAGCGCCTCCTTCTTCGGCATCGAGTCGAACTCGCCGGAGATGCGCATGCGCTCGTACTCCTGCATCTTCGACACGCGCTTGGCGATCGTCTCGAAGTTGGTCAGCATGCCCCCGAGCCAGCGCTCGTTGACGTACGACATGCCGCACTTCTCGGCGTAGCTGCGCACGGGGTCCTGCGCCTGCTTCTTGGTGCCGATGAACAGCACCGTGCCGCCGGCGGCGGACAGATCGCGCACGAAGTTGTACGCGGTCTCGACCCGGGTCAGCGTCTGCTCGAGATCGATGATGTAGATGCCGTTGCGCTCACCGAAGATGAATCGCTTCATCTTGGGGTTCCAACGGCGGGTCTGGTGCCCGAAGTGCACACCCGCTTCGAGCATCTGTCGCATGGTGACGACGGCCATGATGGGGACTCCTTCTCTGCGGTTGACGTGTCGCACACCAGGCGCCGAGGCGACCGCAGATGGCATGGGACGTTCGATATCGGATCGTCGGGGTTGACGACCGGTTGGCCATGTTATCGGCGCTGCGCACGCTCGCCCACCCCCACCTGCGACGCCGCGCACCGCATCGTCGGCGGCGGAGGTGGCCGCGGTTCCGACCCATCGATGGGCACGAGTCGACGCCGGTATCGCGGAGAACCGAGGAACGGCGCCGGATCGATGTAGCGGTCGCCCTGGCGAAGGCCGAAGTAGAACCGCTCGGTCGTCGTGCCGACCAGTTGGCCCGCTCGCAACGGGGCGCCGACGCTGACCCGCGCCGTGGCCAGGCGTCCGTACGTGGCCGTCCGGCCGTCACGCTGGTCGACGACCACGTACCGAACGCCCGCGACAACTCCGCTGAACGTGACCACGCCGTCGGCAGCGGCTACCACCTCGGTGTCGGCCGGTGGTCGGTACTCCAGCCCTCGATTCCCCGGACAGTACGAGCACGCCGGCGCCCGAAATGGGTCCACGATCGGCGCCGCTGATCGGCGGCCGATAGCAGGTGGGGGCCAACAGGGCGAGTGCGATGGCCAGGCCGATCATGGCCCGGCCCTTGCAGCTAGGTGACCCCCGACGCCGACAGTCTGGCACGCAGGTGCAGCACTGCCTTGGTGTGGATCTGCGAGACGCGACTCTCCGTCACACCGAGCACGCCACCGATCTCGGCGAGTGTGAGCCCCTCGTCGTAGTACAGCGACAGCACCAGCTTCTCGCGATCCGGCAGTCGCTTCACTTCGCCGCGAACCAGCCGGCGCACCTCGCCGTCCTCGACGATCGACGCCGGCGTGTCGGGCACGTCGCCGCTGAGCGCACGGGGCTCCGAGCCGGCGACGAGGGCGCGGTCGAGCGGGCCGACGGTCGTCGAGGCGATCGAGTTCAACCACTTCTGGAACTCGGGGGCGGTGATCTTGAGGTGCGTCGACAGTTCGATGTCGGTCGGCGCCCGACCATGTCGACTCTCGAGCTCGGTGAACGCGGTCTCGACCTCGCGGGCCCGGCTGCGCACCGACCGGGGAACCCAATCGAGGGAGCGCAGGCCGTCGAACACCGCTCCGCGGATGCGCGGCACCGCGAAGGTCTCGAATTTCACGCCCCGGGACGCGTCGAACCGCTCCACGGCGTCGATCAGACCGAAGACGCCGGCACTGACCAGATCGCCGGGGTCGACGCTGTTGGGAAGACCCGCACCGACACGGCCGGCGACGAACTTGACCAGCGGTGAGTAGTGGACGATCAACCGGTCGCGGGCCACAGGGTCGCGGTCTTCCAGCCAGCGCTGCCACCAGTGCTCGATGTCGTTGTCGCGTTTCATGCTCGGGGGTGGGCTTCCGTGTAGACGGCTCGGAGACGTTGTTTGCTGACGTGTGTGTAGCGCTGCGTCGTGGCCACGTCGGAATGGCCAAGCAGATCTTGTACCACACGGAGGTCCGCTCCACCATCGAGCAGGTGGGTTGCGAAGCTGTGGCGCAGGGCGTGCGGATGGGTGGGACGTTGGCTGCGGCGATCGATGATGCGACGCACGTCGCGTGGCGACAGCCGTACGCCACGCTCGTTTCCGAACAACGCCGCACCGGCCGCTGTGTCGACCACATCGCCGCGAACGGCCAGCCACGTGCGCAGCGCCTCGACCGCCGGAGCACTGAGTGGGACCCGGCGTTCCTTGCCTCCCTTGCCCCACACGTTGATCGCGGCATTGGCGAGATCGAGCGCATCGACATCCAGCCCGCACAGCTCGCCCACGCGAACACCGCTGCCGTACAGCACCTCCAGCACTGCATCATCACGGCGGCGACGCCACTCGGGCTCGTCCGGTGAGCTGGCGGTGTCGGGCGGATCGAGCAATGCAGCGACCTCACCGTGCTCGAGCACCCGGGGCAATCGCGCCGGACCTGCCGGGGCCCGCAGCGAGACGGTCGGATCCGTCTCGACATCGCCACGGTGCCGAAGGAACGAGTAGTACCGGCGGATCGCCGCCACTTTGCGGGCGATGCTGCGCTTGGCGAACTGCCGCGTCGTGAGCGACGCAACATATCGGCGCAGCAGGAGCCGATCGACCTCCGCGGGGCTGACGATGCCGGATCGCTCGACCCACTCGGCGAACAACGACACGTCGCTGCGATACGCCCCCACGGTGTTCGCCGACGACCCGGTGAGAGAGTCGGCGAACTCATCGAGTCGCCAGTCGCCGACGAGGTCGGGACGCCGAGTCCCCGCAAGCGAAGCAGCCATCGGCGCACAGGGTATTCGGTCAGTGTCATCGCAGGGGTGACCCCACTGCCTCGAACCAGCCGTCGGACTGCTGGATCCACCCGGAATGCTCCAGTCTGGCGACCGACATCGCCGCGTCGACCAAGCTCAACGAGCACGCCAATGCCAGCCCGTCGATGGTCCGCGGCTCGCCGGCGCACGTCTCGTACACGTCGAGATCCGCGCCACGCGGACGGGGCCTCGGATCCGCCGGCGTCGCCGAGCTGCGCCGGTGATCCATGGCCATGGCGACGAGCACATCGGTGGCATCGACCACGACGCCGGCGCCATCACGGATGAGCTGATTGGTTCCGGTCGCGGCGCGGTTGTGCACTCCACCGGGCACGGCCATCAGCGGCACGTTTCGCTCGATCGCTTCGTTGACGGTGATCAACGAGCCACCCTGCTCGCGTGATTCGACGACGACCACCACCTCGGAGAGTGCGGCGATGATCCGGTTCCGCAGCGGGAACCGATATGCCTCGGGAGCAGTGCCGGGCGCGGCCTCCGACAACAACAGGCCACGCTCGGCGACCGACGCCCACAGGGCCCGGTGCTCGCGTGGGTACACGACATCGTGACCCGATGCAACGACCGCGATCGGTCGACCGGGCCCCGTCGTGCGCAACACGCCGACGTGTGCGCAGCCGTCGATCCCCCGTGCCAGGCCGGACACCACGTGCACCCCCGCATCGGCCAGCTGCCGCCCGAGTGTCGACGCGGTATCGCGGCCGGCCGCGGTGGCGTTTCGGGTCCCGATGATCGCGGCCCGTCGCCCTTCGAGCAGACCGAGGTTGCCCTGGGCGAACACCACGGGCGGCGGCAGCAGGTCGTCGAGCAACTGGGCCGGATAGTCGGGCGCTCCGTGGAGCAGCACCCGAACGCCCAGCCGTGAACATCGCTCCCACACCTCGCCCAGCAGTGGCGACCGCCCGGCCCGTTGCCACGCGGCGCGCACATCGCAATCCGCGAGGACCCGGTGGATCAATCCGGTCGATTGCTGCTCGCCGATCGCCACCGAATACGCGTCTCGAGGCGGATGGTGCCGCAGCAGTGCACCGAGACGATGAATCGACATGTGCGGAAACGACGCCAGCGCCGCTGCGTACGCCTCGGGCGGCAGATCGGTGATCATGCGACCTGCTCGCGCATCGAGACCCGCAACCGGACTCGCAACTGCAGGGCGAGGGCGACATGGTCGGCGCCGACCGGTGCCGAGAGCTGGCCATCGAGATCGGCCAGGGTTCTGGCGACACGCCGAATGCGGTGATAGCCGCGACCCGTGAGGCGCTCGCGTTCCAACTCGTTGCGCAACATGAGCCGCGCGTCGGCGGCAAGCGGCGCGAGCAGATCGAGGTGCGATGCCGGGATCTCGCTGTTCAGCATCCCCCGCCGGTCGATGGCCGCGAGTCGTGCTGTTGCAACTCGCTCGGCAGCGATGGCAGTGGACTCGCCACCGCCACTGTGCAACAGGTCGTCGACGCCGGGCCGGGCGACGCCGACCCGAAGATCGAACCGGTCGAGCAACGGACCACTGAGGCGACGCAAATACCGAAGGCGGGCACCGTCGTCGCACTCGCACGCACCTGGAGGGCCGCCACCACACGGGCATGGGTTGGTGGCCGCGACCAGGAGGAACCTGGCCGGCAGGGTGGCGCTGGCCCGGGCCCGGGCGACGCGAATGACCCCTTCCTCCAGCGGCTGGCGCAGCCCGTCGAGCACAGTCGGCGAGAACTCACCCAACTCGTCGAGAAACAGAACACCCGCATGGGCCAAGCTGATCTCCCCAGGGCGAAGATTCGACGTGCCGCCGCCGACCAACGACACCATCGAGCTGCTGTGATGTGGGGCGCGGAACGGCGGTCGACGGATCATGCCGACAGCCGGCAAACGGACGCCCGCGGCGGAGTGCACCATCGTGGCCTCGAGCGACATGGCCGGGCTGAGCGGTGGCAGCAAACCCGTGAGCCGCTGCGCCAACATCGTCTTGCCCGCGCCAGGTGGCCCGACCAACAACAGGTGGTGCCCTCCCGCAGCCGCGACCTCGAGGGCTCGACGAGCCAGCGGCTGGCCACGTACGTCGGCGAGGTCGGGCGCATGCCGGCTCGTCGTCGACGAAGTCATCGTCTGGCTCGGCGGGCCAGGGCGCCTCGCCGTTGAGGGCATCGACGATCTCGCGCAGGTTCTCCGCCACGCAGACGCGAGCCGGCGAGATGGCCTTCGCCTCCCGGAACGACGGGCGAGGCACGACGGCGACGAGTTCGGCAAGTGCGCCGACCATGGGTGCGACACCGGCGACCGCTCGCAGCGAGCCATCGAGGCCGAGCTCGCCGATGAAACCCATCCCGGCGAACGACTCCGATGGGATCTCGCCATGCGCGGCCAACAATCCGATGGCGATCGCCAGATCGAGCCCCGAACCACCCTTGCGCTGGTTCGACGGTGCCAGGTTCACCGTCATTCGGCACGATGGCCAGGGCAGGCCGCTGGACATGACCGCGGCCCGGACTCGATCACGCGATTCTCGGCACGCCTCGTCGGGGAGGCCGACGATCTGAAAGCCAGGCAACCCGGTCGACACGTGCACTTCGACGGTGACCGGGCGGCCTTCGACACCGAGGAGGGTTGCAGAACGGACGGCGGCGAGCATGCGCGGACCTCCAGCTTCGGCGTCGTGTGATCGACGCGTGGACACGGCTGGAAGGGCACGGGACCGGGACCCTCGACGGTGAGCGCACTGTATCCGTCGACCCCTCGGCCGCAACCCGATGACACTCATTTCTCGCGTCGGCCTGGGAGACTGGCCGGGTGCGGAACGTCGTGATGCTTGCTGCTGCTGTGACGTGCTGTGCCGTCACGGCATGTGCCGGCGACACTCCACCGGCGACCGATGGGCAATACTCCGCGACCGTCAGCGCCAGCCTCGATCAGCTGATTGCACCGGCAATCGCCGATGCTGCAGGCGTGGAGGCAACTTCGAAGCTGTACCGATCGATCGCGTCCATCGCGCCCCTGGCAGTGCAGAAGGAATGGGAGACGATGACGTCGAACGTCGACGCCGCTGCCGGCGTCGACCCGAACGACCCCGCGTCGGCACAGAAGGTGGCCGACATGGCGAGATCCTCGCAGCAGGCTGCATCAGCCATCATCGACTACACGTCGAAGTTGTGTGGCGTGACGCTGGGCGCGACGACCACCACCGTGCCGCCTGTCGTGGAAACCGGCGGAGGAACGCCCTAGGTCACGGCGACCTCCTCCGCGTCCGGCAACGTCAGACCTGCGCCGCGTGTTCTGTGGTCGGTTCTGATCTGCTCGAGCGCTCGAGCCCCGATGACGGCCTTCCACTCCGCTTCGAGCTCGACGTAGATGAGTTCAACTTCGCCCAGCAGTTCGCTACTAGCGTTGGCGACGCTGTTGCCGTCACGTTCCGTGGAGGTCCTGGATGTTCGAGATCCGAATGGTGCCCGAAGCCATCGGTGCTCTCGAACGACAACGCGACAAGGTGATGTGGAATCCTCGCCTTCTCCACCGCAGTCCCGTCTTGCTCTCGGCATGCCTTCTGGTTCTGCTCGCGAGCTGCGGGGCTGCTCGTGCAGGCCGTCCACACAGTGCCACGCTCGTCGCCACGATCCCGGTCTCCACGCCTCGCGACGTAACAGCGGGCTTCGCCTCGATCTGGGTTTCGAACGGGCCGAGCAGAACGGTGACCAGGATCAACCCGTCAACCGGCGCCGTCAGTGCGACCATCACCGTCCCCGACCCGGCTTCGGTGCTCGCGGTAGGCGTCGGCTCGGTCTGGCTCACCAGCTACCCCGGCAACAGCCTCACCCGTATCGACCCCACAACCAACACGGTCAGCGGCACCATCTCGCTCGCCCCCGGCGGCCTCGACCCAATCGGTGTCACCGTCTTCGACGGCTACGTCTGGGTCGCAAACCACGACGGCAACCCGACCGGCTCGGTGGCAAAGATCGACCCGACCACGATGCAGGTCGTCGATCTGATCCCGGTCGGGACCGAGTCGACCGCCGGCCCGACCACGATCGTGAGCGGCGCCGGTTCACTCTGGGTCAACGTTGCCAACATTTCCGGCGTCGTTCGCATCAACCCCTCCACCGACACGACGATCGCCACCATCGCCGTCAAGGGTGCCTGCGCCAGCATGGCTGCCAACGCCCAGGCCGTGTGGGTCGCCGAGCTCGATGACGACGGCTGCCCGAGCGGTTCCCCTGGCATCAGTCGCATCGATCCCGCTACCAACACTGTCACTGCCATGCTCAACGCCAGCGGAACTACCGGCGCTGTCGCACTCGACGGTGACACTCTCTGGTATGGCACCACGATCGGCAACGCCCTTGGCCGTATCGACACCACCACAAACACGATCGTCGGCCAACTCGAACTCCCTGGCCCGGCGTTCGCCACCACCACCGCGAACGGCTTCATCTGGATCACAGACCAGGACGGGCTCCTTCTTCAGGTCCAGCCTGGCTGAAGCGGGCCACGAGAAGCTCTCAGAGGCGCCCGCTTAAGGCGAGCCGATGAGTGTTCAACGTCCGCCCGCGCCGCGTGTTCCGTGCGCGGCTGCAACGTACGTGTGTTCACTCGGATCGACGGCGCACGGGTTTTGTGAGACCGGCGAGGGCCTCGTTGGTCGGGCGAACGGGCGGGAGCCCGTCGTGTGTTTGCGATAGGACTTGAACGAGGTCGGTTCTGATCTGCTCGAGCGCTCGAGCCCCGATGACGGCTTTCCACTCCGCTTCGAGCTCGACGTAGATGAGTTCAACTTCGCGCAGCAGTTTGCTGCCTTTGCTGGTGAGGATGACATCTCGCTGACGAGCATCGTCCCGCCCGACGCGGCGGTGGAGATAGCCCTCGGTTGTCATGACGTCAACAAGCTTTGAAGTCGCCTGCTTGCTGACGCCGAGGACATCAGCGAGCTCGGTGACCGTCACCGGATGGTCGCGGACGGCGAGCAGTACAAAGCCAAAGCCCGCTCGGAGATCGGACCAACCTCGTTGCGCGAGCCGCTCGTGGAGGGCGTCGATGAGTTGCTTGTAGGCGATCGCGAACAGGCGTGCCAGGGGCGGGCCGTCGGTGGTTTCGCGCATCAGTTCCTCATTGCGCCCAAGGTGGGGTGAGCAGCGTGCCGTCGAGCAAGCGTGCTTGTCCACCAACCGGGAAACAGCACAGGAGGCGCAGCGGTTGAGGACCGTTGTTCGAGATTTCGAACTCGACCTCGGTTGGTATGACGATTGCGTCGAGCAGCGACGCGACGGCATCGATGCCGTTGATTCTGACTGACGCTTCACCTGACAGGACGACAAAGACTTCCTCGCGCGTCAATGAGTGAGGTACGGCAGGTGTGTCCGGATCGATCTCAACCAGCCATGCTGACGTCTCGGTCGAACCGCGGCTCGGCGTTGCCAGCGACGTGAAGCGTGCGTGGCCGATGTCGTGGGTGGGAAAGCTCGGCGCCTGGATGACCGGCATGATGGGGACTCCTTCGTATTAGTCAACCTTGTTGACCAAGTGTCGCATCATCGCGCGAGATAGTCAACCTCATTGACCAAATCGGCCGGCGTGTCAAACGACACTCGCCGTGAGCCGCGAAGCCGAAGAACGCCACGGCACCGAGCACCGATGCGCCGTTCGGGCGCGTCGTCGTGGAGCAGTGAGGGCGTCGTGCTGCGTTGGCATTCTGTGCCGGATGAGTCGCCGATCGCGCGAGTTCGTGGGCTCGTAGAATTGGCGTATGAGCATCGCGGTGATGGATCACACGCAGCACACGGCCTATTCGTCGCCCGGACGGTATGCGTCACTGCTGGAGGCCTTGCCCACGACGCCGGCGGAGCTGTCTGCTGTGGCGCGCAACGTCATTGTTCACTACCGCGCGTCTGGCGAAGAGTTGCCGGACGCGACGCGAGCCGAGATCAACTCGCGGTGGATCGAGGTCGCGCTCGCCGCGGATCAATCCCGGCATCCAGGGCCACTGGCTGCTCCACGCGAGATCACCGACCGGGTGCAGGGCTGTTGTCGCGACCACACCCTCTTCTGCATCGCGGCGCTACGCGAACACGGGGTCCCGGCACGGTCGCACGTCGGCTTCGCCGGCTACTTCGTCGATGGATGGCATCACGATCATGTCATCGTGGAGGCGTGGATCGACGGCCGATGGCGGCGTTTCGACTCCGAGCTCGAGTCATCGCTTCCTGGCCTCGATGGTCCGATGGATCTCTCGTTCGATGCAGCGGGCGGCCGCGGGTTCGTCACTGCAGCGACCGCCTGGATCGCGTATCGGCTTGGTGACCTGGACGTGTCGAACCATGGCGTCGATCCGTCGATGCCGTTCTTCAGCGGTGAGCGCTTCGTGTTCGACGAGGTGATCTACGAGATTGCTCACCGGTTCGGTGACGAGATGCTGCTGTGGGATTCGTGGGGACGAATCGGCATGCCCGGCTCGGCGGTGAGCGACGAGGATGCGGCCTGGCTGGACGAGGTGGCGTTGATGCTGGTGAAAGCGGACGCCGGCGATCTCGGGGTCGAGCGGCACCTGCTGGAGTGGTATCGAAACGATCCAGGCCTTCACCCCGGAGAATCGGTGATGCAGCATTCACCCTTCGGCGAAGCATCCGTGGCGATCGCGCTACGACACTGACAGCCGCTCGTCCTCTCCGTCATCGCGGGTAAACAACAGCACACCACCGGGCAGAGAGAACATCTATCGAGTCCACTGCTCGACGCAGCGCAGATGCGCCGTTCGGCGCTCGTTGCGGTGCAGGCGCGAGGCGCGAATATGAGCAGCGAGTTCTGTGTCGCCTTGCGTTGCACGGTGAACGACGTCATCGTCCATCGGCGCTGACGTCGCCAACCCGAAGAGCTACCTGTTGTGGGTCACGGCAGAATCGGTTCGGTCGGTCGCCGGTTCCACTGATAGTTGGTGTAGGCGGCGCGTTGCCAGATCGACGCAGGCGACTTTCGTGTTTGGTTTGGGGGTTGACAGATCCGTGCCGATAGGCAAACATTCAGCTACCAAAAAATTAGGTACCTAACAATAGGGTACCACCAAAGAGGAGGCAGATGCATGAAGGTCAAGTTTCTCGATGACCACGAGGGTGAGGCATTGCGGGTCATGGGCACACGAGCCACCGTGAAGGTGGATGCCGACGAGACAGGCGGAGCCCTCGAGCTCGTGGTGATCGACGCTGAGGAAGGGAGCGAAGTGCCGCCACATCGACATCCGTGGGCCGAGACGTACTACATGATCAGCGGCGAAATGGAGGTGCGCATCGGGGCGCGCTCGGACGTGCTGCGAAGCGGCGCCTTCGCCACCATCCCGGCCCCGCGCGGTCCACAGCCTCACCGTCCTGTCGGACACGGCTCGCTTCCTCCACATGTCCATCGGTGTGGGCGCGACGGCGATGTACCGCATG
The DNA here is from genome assembly GCA_963805445.1 of Ilumatobacteraceae bacterium. Taxonomy (GTDB): domain Bacteria; phylum Actinomycetota; class Acidimicrobiia; order Acidimicrobiales; family Ilumatobacteraceae; genus JAENVT01. The sequence continues at coordinate 155,726 of CAWDUI010000026.1, forward strand.
CTCGACAAGGAGTTCCCGAACCCGCCGGCCCCCGAGGATGTCGGGCGTCTCCTCGCACTCGTACCCACGGTCGACGTCGAATTGCTGCTAGTAAGCGAGATGTGACGAAACGCGACCTGTCGCTCGGGTTCCGGCTGAGCGACGAGTTCGTCGCTCAGAATCCGGAGGTCGACGTGTCCGCCGTCGAGGCCGTCATCAACGTCATGGCCGTCGCCGAGCTGATGTTCGGTCGAAAGGAGTCGCATCTGGCTCCTTTCGGCCTGAGCAAGGGGGGCCACAACATCCTGAACGTCCTCGCCGGCGCCGACGAGCCTCTGACGCCGACGCAGCTCGGCGAGCGAGTCCTCGTTCGACCAGCCACGGTCACAGGTCTGGTGGACACACTGGTGCGGAACGGCCACGTTGAACGACGGCCCGACCCTCAAAACCGGCGGCGCGTCCTGGTGTCCATCACCGACGCAGGACGCGAGGTCATCGCGAACGCGGAACGTGGATGCCTTTGCCGACAACGAGTCGATAATGGCGTGCTTGACCGAGACCGAACGCGAACGCCTCATCCGGATCCTCGGAAAGCTCCAGGGCCAACTCCGAGACTCAACCGACTGAGATCGCGATTCGGAGAGCGCGCACACCTCCAACCGACAATGGGACCGACTCGCGTCCGCGACCGCCGGCAGCCTCAGGCCCGAAGCCGCCCCGCCGATCGTCGCTTATCGACAAACCAACAGAGAGCGCATTGATGCGCCCCGGGTCGCGTGGAGACCTCGTGGTTATGTGAGGACGCCATCGTCGGCGTCGTGATTGACAGCTTGCTCGGTCGATTGTGTGGTCGTCCAGTGGTGTTCGAATTCGACGGGCGGGATGTTGCCGATTGGGGCGAGGAGCCGCTGGTTGTTCCACCAGTGGACCCAGCCGAGGGTTGCCAGTTCGACGTCGTCGACGTTGCGCCATGGGCCTTGCATGGTGATCAGTTCTGCTTTGTAGAACGCGTTGATCGACTCGGCCATGGCGTTGTCGTAGGAGTCACCGCGTGAACCGACGGAGGTGACTGCGCCCTCGACGGCGAGGCGTTCGCTGTAGCGGATCGACAGATATTGGACGCCGCGATCGGAGTGGTGCACAAGCCCACCCAGATCGTCGTTGGCTCTGGTCCATAGCGCCATCTCCAACGTGTCCAGGGCGAGATCGGCGCGCAAGCTGGTCGAGGTTCGCCAACCGATGATCCGTCGGGAGAACACGTCGGTGACGAACGCGGTGTAGGCGAACCCTGCCCATGTCGCCACATAGGTGATGTCGGCGATCCACAACTGGTTCGGTGCCGTCGCCTCGAATCGGCGCTCGACCAGATCGCCAGGCCGCGAAGCGGCATCGGCGGGGATCGTGGTTCGTTTCTTGCGGCCACGAACCCGGCCGGCGATCCCGTGGCGGGCCATCAATCGCTCGACCGTGCAACGTGCCACGTTGATGCCTTCACGGTTCAACTGCCGCCAGATCTTGCGCGCCCGTAGACCTGATAGTTGCCGTCGAACACGTGATGGATCTCGACCTCGAGTTCGGCATCACGCAACCGTCGCCGACACGGTTTGCGAACCTTGGCGGCGTAGTAGGTGGATGGGGCGACCTCCAACACAGTGCAGATCGGCTCGACCCCGAACACCTCGCGGTGCCCGTCGATGTAGGCGACTATCTCCGCGGTTGCGGGTCGAGCTCCCGCCGCGAAGAAAGCCGCTGCAGATTTCAAGATCTCATTCGCCCGGCGCAACTCGCGGTTCTCGCGCTCGAGCTCGACCAGGCGCGACCGTTCACTCGTCGTGACCCCGTCGCGGGCGCCGCCGTCGATCTCGCCCTGGCGCATCCAGTTGCGAATCGATTCACCATGAATGCCGAGCTGCTTGCCGATCTCGTAGAACCCGCCGTAGTCCTGCTCGCGCGCCGCACGCCACTCATACACAAGACGCACAGCACGCTCTTTGACCTCCGGCGGATACGGCCTCCTGCCACTACCCATGACTTCATCCTTTCGGAAAGACGAAGCCTCCACCACACCCGGGGCGCATCACATACCCGCCGCACCGCGCCACATCCGAAATATGCGATGCGAGCAGAACGTTCGCTCCAGATCTCGTCAGCGCAGATCGTCCGTCCGCAACAGCACAGAACGCGCGCCGCTCCATCGCCGAACGAGCACCGAGCCGGCGATCTGCATCGGCCCCTCGGTGCTGGGCGCCGGGCGCAGGGTTGGCGACGGCGGCTAGTTGGGCAGTTCGCCGCGCTTGGTCTTGACCGAGTCGACGAGGCCGTAGGCCTTGGCCTGATCGGCGGTGAACCAGCGGTCGCGCTCGCTGTCGGCCTGGATCTGCTCGAGCGTCTGCCCGGAGTGATGGGCGGTGAGCTCGGCCATGCGCTGCTTGGTGTAGTGCAACTGTTCGGCCTGGATCGCGATGTCGGTGGCCTGGCCCCTCAGACCGGCGAGCGGCTGATGCATCATGATGCGTGCGTTGGGCAGCGTGTACCGCTTGCCCGCAGCACCGGCCGTCAGCAGGAACTGGCCCATCGATGCGGCCATCCCCATGCACACCGTCGCCACGTCGCAGGAGATGAACTGCATCGTGTCGTAGATCGCCATGCCGGCCGTGACCGAACCACCGGGGCTGTTGATGTACAGCCAGATGTCGGACGCCGCGTCCTCACCCTCGAGGTACAAGAGCTGGGCGCAGATCTGGTTGGCCATGTCGTCGTTGACGTCAGTACCGAGCATGATCACCCGGTTCTTCAGCAGCCGGTTGAACACATCGCTGCGGGGATCGAAACCGGCGTCGAGCGCCATGGGACGTGTGAGGTCGGACATGGCGCCAACGCTATCGGCGGGGCTGCGTTCGCCACCTCTCGACGACCGCCTCCTCGTCGAGGGGCACGACCGACGAGGGAGGGCCTTCGGCACCGCGCCGGTTCACGTCGCGGATGCGCTGGTTGATGTCGCCGACGATTCGGCGCACGACGTCCTCCCGCGATGCATCGGCAATCGCCTGCTTCGCTTCCTCCAACTCCTTGCGCACCGCCAACGTCGGAGGCAGGTAGCTCAGACGTTCGCGGCGAAGCTTGGCCTTCAACCACCAGTCCTCGTCGCGATGGATGTCGGCCCCGCCCGGCGTGATCCCCTCCAGCGGTCGGCCCTTCCCCGGAAGGTTCTCGAAGTCGCCGCGCTCCATGCCGACCCGGATCTGCTGCTCGACCCACGACTCCCAACTCGCACCCTTGGGCTTTCGACCGCCATCGCCAAGACGCGCCATCACGCCGTCCTGCTGACACCGCTGAAGATCACGGCCACTCGTTCGTCGGCCGCCACGTCACCGCGCTGCGAGAGCAGGCCGGCCAGGCCGGCGGTCCCGGTGTGCGACACGTTGATGCCGGTCGTGCGCCGGGCGATCTCGTTGGCCCGCAGCACGAGCTCCTCGCTGACGACGATCGGTGAACCGTTGCCTTCACCCATGGCGCGAATCACCGGGATCCAGTCGTAGGTCTCGTCGTCGAGGATGCCATCGGCGGCCGAGCGGCCCACGTGCTCCCATGGCCACATGCACTCGCTCCAATGAGTGGCCGCAGCCGACGGACCGCCGAGGGAGCGGACATTGACCCACGCCCGTTCGAGTGGTGCGCAACTGTCTGTCTGCACGGCATGCAATCTCGGCATCACGCCACTCATCTTGAACCCGGAGACCGTCGACGCGGCGAACGTGCCGGCGCCGATCTGAACGTACAGCCGATCGAGCGGCGGGCCGACCACGTGCTCTTCGAACTGCCGGGCCATCTCCCACCCGATGGTGCGTCCACCGTCGAGGCACCACGCGTTCTCCGGGCCTTGCACCGTGAACGGCACTGCTCCCCCTACGACCGCTTCGCGGAACCGGTGGATGCACGGATCGCCGGCGGGTTCGCCCGACCCTCGTTTGCATTCGACGATGTCGGCCCGCAGGTCGGCGAGACCAGAGAGCACGACGGGGTCGGCATCGACCGGTACGAAGACACGGATCGGCCAGTCGACTGCTGCTGCCAGCGTGGCCGCGGCATACGCGGCGTTGCCGCACGAAGCAATCGCCAGCGGTGGGCGAGCCGATCGATCCCGCCATGGCACGAGACCCATCGTCTCCGCCGTCAGCAGGTGCAGCAGGATCGTCATCAGGTGCCGTGCCTTGTGGCTGCCGGCAACCTGGCCGGTCTCGTCCTTGACCCACACGCCACCGTCGACGCCGAACCCCAACTCGTCGCTCAGCGCATCGGCACGCTCGAACGGCGTGACGTGAAAGCCGACGCCGGCAACGGCGGCGATGTCGTCATCGACCTGGCGAACCATTGCCGTACGAGCGGCTTCGGTCATCCCGTGCGCAGCGGCAAAGTGGTCCCACGCGAGGTATCGGCGGAATGCAACGAACGGGTTGGGGTCGTCGCCGCCACGCAACGGGGCGATTCCTTGCACGAGTTGCAGTGTGTGGTGGCGGTCGAGCGCCGTGGCGTTGGGGCACACCCAGCTCAGCGGCGTGGCGATGTCGACGTGGGCGCCGCACACCGCACAGGTCCAACCGGCCGCCAGCGCCGACTGCATTGCGTTCAACCTGCCGAAACAGCGGCGTTGAACTCGTCGATCATCTCGTCCCACACCGGCAGGAAGCGACGAAGGCCGCGCCAGAACTCTTGCGAGCGGCGCGCCTCGAACAGCTCGAACGGTGTGCCCTGTTGCTCCACCCACGTGTAGTAGCCGAGGTTGAAGATCCGGGTGCGGTCGCGCTCGGTGCACTCGATCGCGTGGGCGGTGGGCACGTTGGCCAGGTGCTCGCCCCACACAGCGGCGGCGTCGAGGTTGGTGAATCCGCCCCCGAAGTCGCGCGCCGTGATCTTGGTGCGCTCGCTGGGGTACAGCGCCGCGCCATCCGTGGCGACGGTGATCACGGCGTCGTCGGGCCCGAGGTTCAACACCTTGGCGGTCGTGATCGCCGCCAGCACGTTGCAGATGCTGCTGAGCCCGAAGTGCTGCAAGGTGTCGAGCACCGATTGCGGTACCAGCCGGCGGTCGGCGAGATAGCCGAGACCGTCCTCGGTGTTGAACATCACCTGCAGCTGATCGGTCGCCCGATCGCTGACGGCTACGACCATGTCGGTGTTCATCACGTTGTGAATCAACGGCACGTGCTTGTCGCCGATCCCTTGGATGTTGTGTTCACCGAAGCCGTTCTCGAGCAGCGTCGGGCATTCCAGCGCTTCGACGGCGACGATGCGGGTTCCGTAGAGGTCCTTCAGGCGGTCGCCGGCGGCAATCGTTCCTGCGGAGCCGGTGGCACTGATGAAGGCGGCCAGACGAATGTCGCGCCCGCTCTGCTCGCGGACGTGCTCGAAGACGTGACCAAGGGCGCGACCCGTGACCTCGTAGTGGGCCAAGTGATTGCCGAACTCGCAGAACTGGTTGAGCACGAAGTTGGTCGGGTCCTTGGCCAGCAAGTTGCAGGCGTCGTAGATCTCCTTGACGTTGCTCTCGGTGCCGACCGTCTTGATCACATCGTCGGCCGGATTGGCGCACCACCGATCGAGCCAGTCGAACCGCTCCTGGCTCATGCCGGCGGGCAGGATGGCGACGCCGCGACTGGCCATGATCCGGCTGATGGCAATGCCGCCGCGCGCGTAGTTGCCGGTCGAGGGCCAGATCGCCCGATGCCGCGTCGGGTCGAACTGGCCGGTCACGATCCTCGGCGCCAGGCAGGCGTACGCGGCGAGCACCTTGTGGGCCGTGATCATCGGGAAGCGATCGCCGAACACGACGACGATCGGGCTGTCGACACCCGTCAGGCTCTTCGGCAGCACGACGTGATCCGGCACATCGACGCGCTGACCGGACAGGTCGTTGTACCAGTGCACTCGCCAGAGGTTCCGTGGATCGGGGCCGTTCTTGTCCGCGTCCCCGACGTGACCCTGATCGATCAACGACGGGTCGGCCAACTGTGCGAACGTCGGCAGCGAGATGCCCTGTTCTCGGAATCGCTGAACGCTGTTGGCCAGCGCCGCGTCGTCGACAACGCGATCCGCCAATCCGAATTGGTTCTCCAGGGCGAATGCGGTCTGCTCGGCGCCGGTCATGATCTGTACATTTTGTCAAAGTCGACCGCGATCGCGCGCATTCCTCACCGGGGATTATGCAAGGCCTCGCTTCCGAAATAGGGGTGGGCCAGGTACGATGTGTCGGGTGGCAGAGCACCCCGACACCAAGCGCAGGATCGTCGAGCGTCTCAAGCGCGTCGAGTCGGCAACGGCCACGGATCTCGCCGCAGAGTTCGGGCTCACCGACACCGCATTGCGCCAGCACCTCGACGCACTCGAGGAGGCCGGGATGGTGACCAGGTCGATTGCCGAGCCAACGGGCCGCGGACGTCCGCCACTGCATTGGCGCTTGGCCCCGGCCGCGACCGAGTCGTTTCCCGACCGCCATGCCGATCTGACGGTCGAGCTGATCAGCTCGATGCGCGCGACGCTGGGCGAGGCGGCACTCGGGCGCGTGATCGACGCCAGATCCGATCGACAGACCGCGGCATACTCGGCTGCGCTCAGCGACGCCGACGCACTGCCCGAGCGTCTCCAACGACTGGCAGACCTGCGCACCGACGAGGGCTACCTCGCCGAGGTGCAACGCGATGACGACGATTTCATCCTGATCGAGCACCACTGTCCGATCGGCGAGGCCGCTGGGGCCTGCAGCGCGCTGTGCGGCGCCGAGCTCGATGTCTTCCAACGGGTCCTGGGCGACGGCGTCACGGTCACCCGCACCCAGCACCTGCTGGCCGGCGATCGGCGTTGCACGTACCGAGTCGAGGCAGCCGCTTCGTAACGCAGGGCCGCGGTAGCGTGCCCGCCATGGCTGATTTCCTCCTCGGCGGGCAGATCGATCCTGCCAAGCACGAGCGCACCGACTCGTTGACCACGGTCTCGTCGGGCGATTTCACCACGCACGGCGTGATCGTCGGAATGACCGGATCGGGCAAGACCGGGCTCGGGATCGTGCTGGTCGAAGAGGCGCTGAGCGCGGGCGTTCCGGCGCTGTTGATCGATCCCAAGGGCGACCTGACCAACCTGTGTCTCACCTTCCCGCAGCTCGCACCGACCGACTTCCAGCCGTGGGTCAACGAAGGCGACGCATCCAAGGCCGGGCTGTCGGTGCCCGACTTCGCCGCGGCTCAGGCGAAGACATGGACCGACGGCCTCGCCGCGTGGGGCATCGCCTCGGAACGCATCACCGCACTTCGCGACAACGTGACGTTCACGATCTACACCCCGGGCTCGAGCGCGGGCCTTGCGCTCAACATCGTCGGGTCGCTGCAGGCGCCGTCCGACGTCAGCGACGCCGAGGTCGTCGGTGATGAGATCGAGGGCTTCGTCAGCGGTCTGCTGAGCCTGGTCGACATCGACGCCGACCCGCTCTCCAGTCGCGAGCACATCTTGTTGTCGAACCTCATCCTCAACGAGTGGACCGCCGGGCACAGCCTCGACCTGCCCACGCTCGTCGGCATGATCCAGCAGCCACCCATTCGCAAGCTCGGCGTGTTCGAGCTCGATCAGTTCTTCCCGCCGAAGGATCGCATGGCCCTCGCGATCCGGCTCAACGGCCTGCTCGCTTCGCCGTCGTTCGGCGCCTGGATCACCGGCCCGCCCCTCGACATCGGCTCGATGTTGAGGTCGGCCGACGGCAAGCCTCGCTGTGCGATCGTCACGACTGCACACCTCACCGATCAGGAGCGCCAGTTCGTCACGACCTTGATCCTGTCGAAGCTGGTCACGTGGATGCGCAAGCAGACCGGCACGACCGACCTGCGCGCCCTGCTGTACATGGACGAAGTCGCCGGCTACCTGCCGCCGACGGCGATGCCACCGACGAAGAAGCCGATCATGACCTTGATGAAGCAGGCCAGGGCGTTCGGCGTCGGCGTCGTGCTGAGCACCCAGAACCCGGTCGATGTCGACTACAAGGCGCTGTCGAACGCGGGCACGTGGATGATCGGGCGCCTGCAGACGGATCAGGACAAGCAGCGCCTGCTCGACGGGATGAGCGCGGCCAGCGGCGCAGTCGACGTGAAGGAGATCGGCAGCACGATCGCCGGGCTCGGCAAGCGAGAGTTCGTGTTGCGCCGCGCCGGCAAGGACCATCCCGAGGTGTTCACCACTCGGTGGGCGATGAGCTACCTCCGAGGCCCGCTGACCCGAGACCAGATCGCCGTCCTGATGGCCGAGCAGAAGAGCGCGATCGCGCCCGCCGGGCCCAAGACCGAGGTCGCATCGCCGGCGGCGAGCGAGGCGAGTGCCGCAGGCAGTGACCGCATTGACGCGCCGGCCGGCCCGTCCACTGGCAGTGGCGCGCAACTCGCCCACGACGAGATCACCTTGTTGCCCGAGGTCGCAGCCGGTGTCGCGGTGCGGTGGGCCGACATCGCCTCACCCTGGCTCGCAACCGTCGGGGGCGATCCCCGTGGAGCGCGTTACGAGGCCTCGATCGTTGCTCGTGTTGCGCTTCGTTACGACGACGACAAGGCCGACCTCGTGCACGACGAGGAATACGAGGCCGTGCTGTTCCCCCTTGGCGACCCGGTCGATGCATCGCGTTCGATCGCGGTCGACTACGACGATCGCGACCTGCGGACCGAGGCGCCGAATCCGTGCGTGTACCGACTGCCCAACGCTCCGGTCAAGGACAAGACCTTCTGGACACGGGTCGAGCGCGACCTGATCGATGCGCTCGTCAGATCGCGCACCGTCGACCTGCAAGCCAACCGCGACCTGAAGATGTTCGGCAGGCCGGGCGAGGGCAGTGACGACTTCACGGCTCGCTGTCTCACCGCCGCCAACGATCTCGCCGACAAGGAGACCGCGGCACTGCGAAGCAAGTACGCCGACAAGGTCACTCGCCTGCAAACCCAGATCCAAGCGGCAGAAGATCGTGCCGAGGTGCTCGACACCCAACGCAAAGGTCGGCGAAGCGAAGAGGTGCTCTCGACTGCCGGCTCGATCCTGGGCGGGCTGCTCGGTGGGCGCCGTAGCCGCGGTGGGTTGCTCGGTTCGATCCTCGGCAAGGCCGGCGGGGCTGCCGGCCGGCGCACCCGCACCGCCGCGGCAGGCGATCGCCTCGATGCGGCTGAGAACAAGCTCGAAGGCCTGCACCGACAACTCGAAGACCTCGAGACGGAGTTGGCCCACGACGTCACCGACATCGACGCCAGGTGGATGGCAAAGGCGAAGAACATCAGCACCTTGCAGGTCGGCCTGGAGCGCACCGACGTCAAGGTCACCCAACTTGCCCTCGTCTGGATCCCGGTGCCGTAAACCAGCGACCGGTTGGAACATCGCCGGCTCGGCCGTGCTGGCGTGGGACAGGTATTGCAGCTATAGTGCATGCATGCCCGTAGCCATCACCGTGCGGAACGTCCCGGACCAGGTTCGAAACAACTTGGCGGCGCAAGCGGCAGCGAAGGGATGGTCCCTCCAGGAGTTCCTTCTCTCCGAACTCGTCCTCCTCACTGAGCGCCCCAACAACGCAGAGTTGATCCGCCGCGCCCGGCAACGTCTCATCGAGCCGGGGCCAAGCGTCGAGCAGATCCTCAGTTCGCGCGATGCCGATCGTCGATGATCATCGTCGACTCCAGTGTGCTCGTCGCCGCGCTCCTGGCCGACGATGACGTCGGCACGTGGGCGGCAACAGCCGTCGCAGCGCTCGACCTCGGCGCCCCATCGGTCGCCGCGTTCGAGAGCGCCAACATCATTCGTCGACACGCAGCGGCTGGGCTCGTCCACCCTCGGGTCGCTGCAGCTGCACACCGCGATCTGGCGCTCCTCACGGTCGAGTACTGGCCGTATCACGCAGTCGCAGCTCGTTGCTGGGAGTTGCGCGACAACCTCACAATCTATGACGCCGCGTTCGTTGCCATGGCCGAGGCCACCGAATCACCGCTGTACACGCTCGACCGTCGCCTCGCAGCAGCAACCGGTCCAACCTGTCAGTTCATCCTGCCGGCGTAGGAGCTACCCGCGGCCGAAGCGGGCGAGCTCGTCGTCGTCGGGCGCCAGGGTCGACGGGCCGACGTGTGCATCCAGCCAGGCGTTCATCGGCGCGGCCTCGTTCCACGTGTCACGCACGCGCTTCACGACCGCCTTGGTCTGCATCCACCGCGCCGGGTCCCAGTGCCGCGTCCCGACCAGACCCTTGCGTCGCAACAACTCGATCCGTGGGTGATCGCGTGGGTACCCACGCGGCGCCGTCTTCAGCTCGCCGATCGCGCCGAACTGCAGTCCCTTCTTGCCGAGGTCTGCAGTGATGGCTGCGATCTCCCCTCCCACTGCGTCGCCGTCGAGCGCGGTACGGAACCGCTCGAGCTGATCGCTGGCCATGTGGTAGTAGCCCGAGCCGGCGACCATGCCGGTGGCCGAGAACTGCACGTAGTAGCCGGCTCCGGCCTGCGACTCGCCATACGCACCGATGTGGTCTTTGTACGGCGTCTTGTCTTTCGCGAATCGCACGTCCTTGTTCGGGCGGAACACGTGATACGGGCCGTAGTCGGCGAGTTCGTCGAGCAGGGCGAGCATCGGGCCGCGAACAGCTCGCTCGAAGACCGGCTTGTTGGCCAGCCAATAGGTCCGAGAATTGTCGGCGATCAGTCCTTCGTAGAACCGGATCGCCTCGTCGGGAAAGCCTGCGAACCCCATCGTCGTCACTGTAGAGGGCGGCCGACGGCACCGTAATAATGTCCCGGCGTGACCGTGTTGGCGATCGATCAAGGCACCTCGGCCACCAAGGCCCTGGTCGTCGACGATGACGGCGCAGTGCTGTCGCTGGCCGAGGCGTCGATTCAGGTTCGAGCGACAGCCGACGGCGCGGTGGAGCTGGACCCGGAGGAACTGTGGGCCAGCGTTGTCGCTGCTGGAACAGAGGCGCTGGCGGCCGCCGGCAATCCGCGACTGACGGGCATCGGCCTGGCCAACCAGGGTGAGACCGTGCTGGCATGGGACCGTTCGACGGGCGTTGCCAGCGGGCCGGCGATCGTGTGGCAGGACCGCAGGGCCGAGATCATCTGCGACCGGCTCGGCGACCACGGCGAGTTCCTGGCCCAGCACACCGGGCTCGCGTTGGACCCGTACTTCGTGGCACCCAAGATGGTGTGGCTGCGCGAGCGCCTCGGTGGGTCCCCCACCATCACCACCACCGATACATGGCTGCTGCACCGCCTGTGCGGCACCTTCGTCACCGACGTGGCGACGGCCGGACGATCCCTCCTCCTCGACCTCGACACCGGGCAGTGGAGCGATCGCGCCTGTGAGATCTTCGGCATCGATCCGGCGGCCTTGCCCCGCGTGGTCGGCAACGCCGAAACGGTGGGTGATTGTTCGGTGTTCGGCGGCTCGGTCCCCGTCACCGGGACCTGCGTCGACCAACAGGCCGCCCTCTTTGCCGAGCAGTGTCACGCGGCCGGCGAGGCCAAGTGCACATATGGGACCGGGGCGTTCATGTTGGCGTGCACCGGCAGCGAGCCGACACGATCGGCCAACGGGTTGGTGGGCTGCCCGGCGTGGAGGATCGGCGACACGTTGACCTACTGCCTCGACGGACAGGTCTACACCGTCGGTGCAGCCGTCACGTGGCTGATCGACATGGGCATCATCGCCGAGCCGGGCGACCTCGATCGTGTCGGCGGCTCGGTCGGCGGCGCGGAGGGCGTCGTGTTCGTCCCGGCGCTTGCCGGATTGGCTGCGCCGTACTGGAGGCCGCAGGCCAAGGCGGCCTTCACGGGCATGACGCTGTCCACCGAGCGGGGACACCTGGTGCGCGCCGCGATCGAGGGCATCGCTGCACAGGTCGCGTTGCTTGCCCAGGCCGCCGGTCGCGATCTGGGCGCGCCCTTGACGCGGCTGCGGGTCGACGGCGGACTCACCCGCAGCCACGTGCTGATGCAGGCTCAAGCAGACCTGCTGCAGGCGCCCGTCGAGGTCTAC
>CAWDUI010000027.1:0-4548 GCA_963805445.1 Ilumatobacteraceae bacterium
CGTCGATCAGGCGGTCGGTACCTGGAACGTGTCGAGGGCGTCGGCCGGGATGCCGAGCGTGCCGTCCTCGAGCTTCACTCTCGGGAGCCGCTTCTCATACATGGCCTGCACGATGACGCGCGTTGCAACGCCCAGCCGTCGCGCGGCCTCCGCCGGGAGCAGTACTTCGCTCTCCGTCACCGCAACCCCCTTCATCGAGGCCCGACCTACCGTGCACCACACGGATGACGGTGGCCCCCTTGAGAGTATGCGCCCGCTGGACCGCGTCTTCCCGAATGCCGAGCGCGCTACTGCACCGTCGAGAAGTCGGTCGGCCGCCAGAACTCGTTTCGGATGGTTGCGACGATCTTGTCGGGCGTCTCGCTCGCGACTCTGGCGGAGATCCAGTCCGGGTCGGCGACGAACCTGGGCCACTTCTCATCGCGCTCGGCGAGCGATTCCCAGGCGATCAGGTAGTGCAGCACCTGGTTGCTCTCGCCGACTTCGACGGTCCAGAACCCGGCCGGGCGGATGCCGTGCTTCTCCCACAGGCCGAGCGTGGTCGTGCGGAAGCGGTCGAGCAGGGCCGGCAGGCGTCCGGGAAAGCAGGTGTAGGCCCGGTACTCGTAGATCACTGACGTCTCGCCCCCGATCTGTTCGTAGGCGGCCGAGCGGCCGGTGAGGGATCCCATCAGACTGCCCGCTCGACGCGCAGGGCGCAAGCGCGATGGACCATGCAGACCGACGAGCGAACCGAGACGCTACGAACGGCCCGCAACGCCGTCAACATCATCAACCAGGCAGATCTGGCGTGGTCGGTCGTCCCTCACGAGAGCCGGCGGCCCGTGCGTTCGAATCTCGTTGAGGGTGCCGGGCGCTGACGTCCACGGCAGACCGATCGCGTCTTTGCCCAGCTGGCCCTTGTACCGCGGAATGACGTGTACGTGCCGACGAACTGGCGAAGCGGTTCGAAGACTTCGACCCCGATCAGGCCGTGGACCTCCCGGTTGAGGAGTACCTCCTCCAGCGAGCCGTCGTTGCCCGAGCTCGCAGCGAGCGGCATCTCATCGAAACAGTCGCGAAGGCGCGGTCTGCCGGCATCTCCTGGCAGAAGATCGGCGCCCTCGTCGGCACCTCCGCGCAAGCTGCGTAACAGCGATACGGCGCCGTCCTCGAATCGACCTGACCCACGCACATCGGCAGTTCGGTGCGGTATCGAACTGATACCATGCCTGCACCTCGACCCAAGCGATAGCGTGCGGACCGCCGGGAGTGGTCGGGGGTTGAGAATGTCCTTGTCTGTGCATGCTCGTCCAAGAGCGGACTCTTGCCGATCGCCACGTTGTCGTGGAGTCTGTTGGCGTTTCGTGCCGGTACTGCTCGCGGTTGCTTCAGCGGCATCGTGTTCGAGCGACCAGCCGAGTGCGTCAGAAACGACACGAATCTCGCAGGTCGCTCCGTCGTCGATCCGTTCCGGCGCGTCCGTCACGAGCATCGGTTGTGTTCCTGTCGAACTCGACGAGCGAACGATCGAGGAGATCTCCACCTCTCTGGACCGCTATCCGTCCGATGGGGCCTTGTTGCCCAAACCCGAAGCGAGTGAACTGCGCGCCGCCTTGCAAGCTCTGGCCGAGACCGAGTTCGACGGGCGTTGTGTCGAGGGCGCCTTGGCAGCGTGTGCCGAGTCGAGGTTCGTCTGCACGCTGGTCGACCTCGACATACCGCACATCACGATGAACGCCATGCAGGTGAGCGATGGTGTGTTCCTGATCTTCCGCTACGGCGTGATCGTCGACGTGGAGTACCGAGGTTGACGGCGCCCCATCGAAACAGGATGTCTCGTTCTGATCACGTGACTGGCGCCGCGCTCCGAAGTCCGGTCGAGCACGGCGAGCACGCCACAGCGGGTTTCCGGGCGCCCGACAACACGGGTCCATCGCGAGCATGAACACGTCCAGAACCCCACGTCGCTGAGACCGTGCGAAAGCAGCGCATAGTGCCCGGTCGTCGCTCACGACGCAAGCCGGCTGGCCGACACAGAACGACGGGCGCGTAGCGGCAGTTAGGTGCGCGGTCGGCGGATGGTGAGGAGGGTTCCGTACGTGCCGACTGCCAGTGCGACGGCACCCGTTACCCATACTGCTGTGACGCTGCGAAGGGCGAACCGTGTGTACCCGTCGTAGACGAACGGTCCGGGCCACAGGAGCATCACCACGCCGACTACGGCGATTGTTCCGAACAACAAGACGATCCTCCACGGCGAGTCACGCCGCCACCGCGCGGTGGTCGCGGACACGCTGCGCTTGAAGTCATCGGCAACGCTCGTCTCCGAGTGCTGTGGGTCATCCACCTGCGCATGCTGGCCGATCACGAGCGCCGTGTCACGTACCGATCGGCAGTTCCGCGCCCGCAGGATCAGCTCGGTCGCCGGACCGGAACCCCGGGCAAGTCGTCGAAGCCGGTCCGGTCCGAGGTGACGACGACGCGGCCGGTCGCAAGTGCTGTGGCGGCGATGATGAGATCGTGGGCGCCACGTGGTCGGCCGGCGTTGCGCACGGCGACGAGCAACTGGGTGTGCGTTCGAGCGATGTCGATGTCGTAGCTGATGACGGGCAGTGTCTCGACGATGTCGTCGAGGAACGCCTTTCGTGTCTTTCGGCGCTTTCCGGTGGCGATGTCGACGCCGACGCCGAGCTCGGCGATCGTGATGGCAGCAACGGCGGGCTCGTCGTCGTCGGCGATGAGTTCGTCCAGGTCCAACGCTGATCGTTCGGCGTCGATGAGGACGTTGGTGTCCAGCAGGATGAGCGTCAGAACCGGTCCTCCACGGTCAGGTCCTTGCGCAGCGCATCGACCTCTTCGCCCCAGGCTCGATCGAGGCGGTGGCGTCGCAGGAGGGCTTTGGCCTCGGCGCCAGAGGTGCCGGCGGCAGGTTCGAGTTGGGCGATGACCCGGCCGCGGCGCACGATCGTGTAGCGCTCGCCGCGATGCTCGACGCCGTCGAGCAGGTCAGCGAAGCGCCTCGACGCTTCGGTAGCGGTCACTTCCGTCATGAAATCAGATTATCAGATCACGAGGCCGACGACAATGCTAAACAGCGCCGAATGCCCGGTCGTCGCTCCCGGCGCAAGCCGGCTGGCGTCGACGCAGAACGACGAGCGCGTAGCGGCAGTTCGGTGCTCGGTCCCAAGCGGTTAGCGTTGAGCCTGTGCAGGTCGTAGCTCCGCTCAGGCGAAGGGAGCTGCTGAGTCGAGTCGTCCTGGTGGCGTGCATCCTCGCGATAGTTGGGGGCCTCGCGCTCGCTGCTCGGCAATCGCGAACGACGACCGAGGAGGTGTCCGTTCAGGATGTCGCCGTGGACACCGACGATCGGACCGTGTGGGCAACCGTGTACACGAACAGTTGTGGCGAACCGGACCGCCTCGTGTTCGAGGAGACGACGAACGAGGTGCTCGTCACCGCGCTCGTACGTCAGCGGTCCGGCGATTGCGATGACATCGGAATCGCCCACCGCGTGAGCGGCGAGCTCGCCGAGCCGCTCGGGTCACGCGCCTTGCGCTTTGGTGGCTGAACCCGTCCAGTACGGCAGATCTGCTCGGTCACCTCGGCCGGCGGCGCCCGATCACCAGCTGGCAGTCCAGGCGTACCAACCGCCACCGAGGTTCACGAAGCGAGGTGCCTCGAAGGAACCGCTTGCGAGGCGATCGTCGACCCCGTTGGGGAGATACGCAAAGCCAGCGTCATCGAACCACCAGCCATGCTTCTCGGAGAGGATCACGTTGAGGCCAACCTGATCGCCGAAGGAGATCCGGTAGCTGCCGAGGGTGGCGGGCACATCGAGGGGTTCCCACTGTTCGAACGAGCCGCGCGGGAAGGTCCTCGACCAATTGGTCGAACTCATCGCGACTCAGTTCGAATCGGATGCGGAGTGAGACGTTGAGGAACACCAGCAGTCCGGTGCCGATCACCATGGCAGGCGCGATCGACCACCATTTCCACGTGTCACCGACTCGCTTGTTCAGCAGCCAGACGAGAAGGCGGATTCCCCATACCAAGCCCATGATCAGTAACACCGGCACGGCGATCAGCATCGGCAGCGGAATCACTCCGGGAACGCTCTTGGCCCACAGCACCAGCCCAAGTGGCACGGCGAGAAGCGCGACAAAGATCCAGCGCGGACGCGTCGACGCCAGCCACCAACCTCAGCGGGGTCGATAGTCGTGATCGCGAGTGTCATCGCCGCGAGTATGCCGCACGGTCAGGTCGCGTCCTCATCGACACGAGTGCCGATTGCGCGATGAGACCCGCGAGTGCAAGCGCCGACCGGCGGATCGGTGTGGAGACGCTGCATCGCTGTGCCACGATCGAGTTGTGAGCGATGAGCACGACCTCGACACGATGCAGCACGACGCGAGACAGGTCGTAGAGCGCGTGATCTGGGCGTGGGGCGTGAAGGGCGACAGTTGCAGCCTCCTGACGGACCGCATTCTGGCTGCCCTCAACGACGCTGGATTTCGCATCGAGAGGCGAGAGGACCGCTAGCGCCGAATGCCCGATATGGAGCGGGCG
>CAWDUI010000028.1:0-13508 GCA_963805445.1 Ilumatobacteraceae bacterium
CGACATCGGCGACGTTCATCGACGGTGTGGCCACCGCGTGCCGGATCCGACCACGATCGAGATCATCGTCGGCGGCCGGCGCGTATCGTGCAGATCACCGAAGACGCATGGCGGACGCGGTGCGAGTGATGTTGCGATGCACGCACCACCTCGTCGAGCCGGCGGGCGCTGCTGCACTGGCGGGCCTGCTGGCCGATCGGGCGGCCGGCTCGGGCCGGGTCGACGGGCGCCGGATCGGTGTGATCGTCAGCGGCGGCAACATCGATGCGCCGATGCTCGCCGAGATCCTCGCCGGCCGCACCCCGTCCCCCTGATCGCCCGCTCGCCCGCTCGCCCGTCGGCCGGGTTGCATCCCCGGTGCCGACCCCTCGTGAATCGTCAGTGACGATACGGGCCCTCGCGCCAAATCGGATCTGGGCGCCAGACGCTCTCGAACTCGCTGGCCGGCGCCGATCGTGGCGCCCAGGTCGGCGGACGGCGGCGCTGAAACGTCACTGACGATTCGAGAGCGGTCGGCGCCGACGGGGCTGGCGGGGAGGTGTGTGGGTCCGATGCACACAGGTCGAAGCGAACGTGCACACTTCGCGACGGTCGTCGCTGTGACGCTTGTCACATCGACCTCACAGAGTTGTCTCAGAGTACCGATTCATTGTGGTGCATGTCCGGTGAACACCTCACCGGCGTGACACCAAGGAGACAGCAATGACGACCCCCCGTCGTTCCGTGAAGTCCACCATCATGCTCGGTGCCGTCGTGCTCTCGGCGGGCGCTGCGTTGGTCGTGCCGAGTGCCGCATACGCGGCCAGCACTTCGGGCGAGCTCCCTGCCCGATACCAACGGGCATG
This sequence comes from Ilumatobacteraceae bacterium, assembly GCA_963805445.1. Lineage (GTDB taxonomy): Bacteria > Actinomycetota > Acidimicrobiia > Acidimicrobiales > Ilumatobacteraceae > JAENVT01. The sequence continues at coordinate 846 of CAWDUI010000028.1, forward strand.
CCTGCGCATCCCGAACCTGGAGACCCGCACCGACAACGTGATCGCCCGCCTCAACGGCGACGCATCCACCAAGGGCTCGCTGCTGTGGCTGCAGACCCAGATCGATGACGCCACAGCGAAGGGCCGCACTCAGCTCGCCACCGTGCTGACGAACCGCCTTGCCGTGCGCAAGCAGACCCTGCAGGTGCTGATGCAGCGCCAGACGCGACTGACCAAGCTGGCCGATCTGTGCCGCGCTCACGGAGTCGATGTCTGATGGTCCGTCGTGACCACCTTCGTTCAATCACGACGATGATGGCGAGCCTCGCCGTCGTCGTCGGGCTGGCGTCGTGCGGCTCGTCGGATGCCGGAGGCGCCACGGTGCCATCCGCTCCGGCGGCCACGCAGCCGGCGACCACTCCGGTGCCGACGACGGCGACGACCGCCACCGTCGTTGCGACGACCGCGGCGCCGGCGACATCCACCACACCTGCGCCGCCTGTCACCGAGGCCACCACGACGTCGGCGGGCGTGACCGTGACCGAAGCGGATGTTGCCGACCTCGAGAAGCAACTCGACGAGATCGACCAACTGCTTGCCGGCGTCGACGCCGATCTCAGCCAAGACTGACTCGTGCGGACCACAATGGGTGGGTGCCGACGACTGCGTGCCGATGAGCTCAACTGAAGCCGGACGTGTGCTCGTGGTCGAAGACGACGACGCCGTGCGAGCGGCCGTCGATCGAGGGCTCGGAGTGCACGGTTTCGACGTCTCGTCGGTACCAGATGCGGAGGCTGCGCTGGCGGTGGTTGCCCGGCGCCGGCCGGACGTGATGATCGTCGACATCGGCCTGCCCGGCATGTCGGGCATCGAGCTGTGCACGCGACTGCGTGGGCTCGACGTCGACACGCCGATCCTCATCCTGTCGGCGCGTGATCAGGTCGGCGACCGCGTTGCCGGGCTGCAGGCGGGCGCCGATGACTACGTGGTCAAGCCCTTCTCGCTCGACGAGCTGGCCGCCCGTGTGCATGCGCTGCTGCGTCGGGCCCGTCCCCATGCCGGGCCGACGACAGCACTGTCCGCCGGGCCGCTGTGGATCGATCTCGATCGGCGAGTCGCCACCATCGGCGAGGTCCGGCTCGATCTGTCGAGGCGCGAGTTCGATCTCGTCGCCGTGTTCGCCGCCAATCCGGGGATCGTGCTCTCGCGGATCCGACTCCTCGAACTGGTGTGGGGCTACGACTTCGATGTCGACACGAATGTGGTCGACGTGTTCGTCGGGTACGTGCGGCGCAAGTTGGAATCTGCCGGCGCTCCTCGGTTGATCGAGACCGTACGTGGTGTCGGCTTCGTGTTGAGGGCCGAATAGTGCGCCTGGCGACCCGCACCGGGCTGGCGTCCTTCGTCGCCGCGTCGATCACGTTGCTGGCCGTCGGGGCCCTGTTCCGTGGGTACTTCGCCACGGTCCTGCAAGAACGCGTCGACACCCAGCTGGAAGAACGAGCGAAGACGGCGCCGATCCTGGCCGCAGTCGCCGAGCGGCTGTCTCAGTCGGAGTTGCGAACGACGTTGGAAGGGGCGCGTGTCGTTCGAGACGGCCACACCATCGCGCTCGGGTTGTTGCCCGCCGATCCGCTTCCCACCACGATCACCCCTGGCTTCTCGACGGCGCGGGCCAGTGGTGATCGCTGGCGCTTGTACACCGTCGAGGTCTCAGACGTCCCGCAGCCCGGTGACCACACGCTGGTGCAACTCGTCGCCCCGCTCGGCGATGTCGACGCCAGGGCAGCGCAGTTGCGTCGCCGTGTCTTGTTTGTGATGGCGTTGACGTCGTTGGCTGCCGGTCTCGTCGGTTACCTGCTCGGCAAGGTCGCCACCAGGCCACTCACTGCGCTCCGGCGCGACACCGCACGGATCGAAGATGCCGAGCCGAGCACCTGGCGTGTCGGCACGGACTACGGCTCGAATGAGGTCGACGACGTCGCCACCACGCTCAACGAGAACCTGCGGCGCCTGGCCGACGAGACGCAGCGCCGCGGCGCCGCCCTCGACGCGGCCCGGGCCTTCGCCTCATCGGCGACCCACGAGTTGCGCACGCCGCTGCAAAGCGCCCTGATCAACCTCGACCTTGCCCGCAGCGACCGGCTCACCGAGCCCGATCGCATCGAGGTGCTGGGACTGGCGAACGAGCAGTTGCAACGGATGGCCGCGTCGTTGTCGGCCGTGCGAGCCCTGGCCGATGCCGAGTTTGCCGATCAATCCTGGTTCGACGCGATCGACCTCGCCGATGTGGCCGACGCAGCCGTTGCCGATGAACGGCGTCACGCCCAGGGCACAACGATCGAGATCGCATCGACCCCGCCGACCACCGTGATCGCCTGGCGCGACGGTGTCACGCTGGCCATCGCCAACCTGGTCCGCAATGCACTTGTCCATGGCGTTCCGGTCGACGGTTCACCGCAACGCGTGGTGGTGTCGGTTGCCGGTGCAACCGTCACGGTGGACGACAACGGACCAGGCGTCCCGCCGGCGGACCGGCAACGACTGCTCGAGCGATTCGAGCGCGGGGGCGGCGGCGGGTCGGGCCTCGGCCTGGCGATCGCCGAACAGGTGGCGATCGCTCATGGCGGTTCGGTGGTCATCTCCTCGAGCCCACTCGGCGGGGCGCGCGTCGCGTTGACGTTGGCGGCGACTCAGTCGTCGTCGTCGTAGTACTCGCGGCCGAGGTGGGTGATCTGCTCCTCGCCCATCATCCAGCGAAGGGTGTTCTTGAGCTTGGTGAGTTGGATGAACAGGTCGTGTTCGGCGTAGAGGCCGGGGGCCACCATCGGCGCCTTGTAGTAGAAGCTCAGCCACTCCTGAATGCCGAACAGCCCGGCGCGCTGGGCGAGGTCGCTGAACAGCACCAGGTCGAGCGCCAGGGGCGCGGCCAGGATCGAGTCACGGCACAAGAAGTCGATCTTCAATTGCATCGGATAGCCGAGCCACCCGAAGATGTCGATGTTGTCCCAGCCCTCCTTGTTGTCGCCACACGGTGGGTAGTAGTTGATCCGCACCTTGTGGTACACGTCGCCGTAGAGCTCCGGGAACACGTCGGGGTCGAGGATGTGCTCGAGCACGCCGAGCTTGCTCTCCTCCTTGGTCTTGAAGTTGTCGGGATCGTCGAGCACCTCACCGTCGCGATTGCCGAGGATGTTGGTCGAGTACCAGCCCGACAGCCCCAGCATGCGGGCCTTCAGCATTGGCCCGATCACCGTCTTGATCAGGGTCTGGCCGGTCTTGAAGTCTTTGCCGCTGATCGGGATCTTGCGCTCGTTGGCCAGGTCTCGCAACGCAGGGATGTCGACCGTCAGGTTCGGGGCGCCGTTGGCGAAGGGCACACCCTCGAGGATCGCCGCGTACGCATAGAGCATCGACGGCGCGATCGTCGGGTCGTTGGCGTCGATCGCCGCGTCGAACGCTTCCATGTTCATGTGCGCCGGACCCGGCTCGATGAAGATCTCGGTGCTGGCCGCCCACAGCATCACGACCCGCTCGACTCGCTTCTCTTCGCGGAAGCGGTTGATGTCTTCGCGGATCGCGTTGAGCATGCTGCGCTTGTCGATCGTGTGCATCGTGTTGTCGGAGTCGATGCGCTTCACGTACTCCCGATCGAACGCGGCGGGCATCGGGCGCACCTCGCGCAGTGCGTCGCTGACCGCCTCGATGTGCTTGCCACCTTCGAGCACACCGGCCCGGGTCGCAGCCACATACGCATCGTCGGGAAACGGGTCCCACACGCCGAAGACGATGTCTTCCAGCGCGGCGAGTGGCAGGAAGTCCTTGATCAACGGGCGCCGGTTGTCGGTGCGCTTGCCGAGACGGATCGTGCCCATCTGCGTCAGCGAGCCGACCGGCAAGCTGACGCCGCGCTTGACGAGCTCGACACCGGCGATCAGCGTCGAGGCGACCGCGCCGAGGCCGACGGTGAGCACGCCGAGGCGGCCTTCGATGGGCGCGATGGTGGGAGATGGAGGAGTTGCCATGGCTGACCAGGTTAGGAATGTGGAGCGCTCTAGCTTCTCGATCGGCAAAATCCCCGTGTTGCTGCGTTACCCGCTGCTGGTCAGCGTCCTGGCCATCATGCGCTCATCCTCGGCGTCGAGCCGCACACCCTGATCGATGAAGCCGGCACGCTCGTACAGCGCGATCGCATGGGAGTTCCCGCGCTTGACCGCCAGCGTGACGATGCCCGCCCCGACGATCTCCGCCCACTCCATGACGGCATCGATCAGTGCCAGGCCGATCCCGGTGCCTCGCACATCGGGCGCCACCCACATCGAGATCAGCTCTACCGATCCGCGCTCGTCGAGTCGTGTGGCGCTGGCCTGACCGACTGATTGGCCGTCAGCAACGGCGACGATGTTGTAGGGCACGCCGTCGAGGCGAGCGCGCCAACGCTCCTCCAGGTCACCTTCGCCTTGCCACTCCGACAACAACGTGGAGAACACGTCGGGAGCATCCTCGAGGGCCCGCAGTCGCACCAGCCGGAACAACTCCCAATCGTCGGGTCCGACCTCGCGCAACTCCACCATGACGCGATTCTTCCCGGATGCTCGGCGGATAGCTCGTCACATTTTCGGATGCGTTCACCTCAACGGTCGACAGATCGAACATCATCTACGAGATGAACCCGGCGCACCGCTGGACCCAGCAGGCACACCGCCGCAATCGCCGTCACCACGCCGCCGAGGAACAGCGTCAGGCGCGTGCCCAGCACGGCCTGTTCGCCGAGTGCGCCGCCGATCACGAATCCCGCGGCCAATCCGAGTGTGCCCACGACACCAACCGTCGACTCGACCCGGCCGCGCATCTCTTCGGGAGAGCCGGCGGCCACCACGGTTCCGTAGGCGACGATGCTGACCGTTCCCACCGGATCGGCGATCAGCTGCTGGCCGACCAGCATGGCGTAGCCGAGAAGCGACGGGCCCGGCGCGAACGCCATCAGCGACATCGCCGGAGCCGCGGCGACGAGGGCAACGACGATGGATCGTTGCAGCCCGATCCGGGCCAGGACCCGCGGCGCGACCGCCGCAGCGACCAGCGATCCGACACCTCCGATCGCGTAGACGATTCCCTGAGGACCGGTGTCGTAGCCGAGAGTCTTGGTGACGTGCACGATCACCACGCTGCCGACGATGCCGCCACCGACGCCGGCAATCACCTCCGACAGGGCGATCGGTCCGAGGACGAGATGGTGCCTGACGTAGCGCGCCCCTTCCCGAAGTTCGGTCAACACGTCGGTGCGATGCTGCTTGCGTAGTGCCGGCGGTGTTGGTCGCAGGAACGCTGATACCGCTGCGGCCCACACGAAGGAGCCTGCATCGATCGCCAGCCCGGCGGGGCCGCCGAACACGTGGACGAGCCAACCGGCCACGGCGAATGCGGCCAACTCGGCGGTTGCCGAGACGCCTTGGACGATCGACTGCGCACCAGGCAACGACTCGCGAGGCACGGTGATCGGCACCATCGAACGGAACGCGGCTCGGAAGAACGGAGCGATGCAACCGCTGACCAGCGCGACGGCGTAGATCGCCGCCATCGTCAGCCGATCGACGAAGGCCAAGAACGGGATCACTGCGGTGGCGAACCCGAACGCGACGTTCGAAACGATGAGCACGTGCCGACGGGACCACCGATCTACCAATGTGCCTGCGAACAGGCCGAGGAGAGCCGAAGGGAGGAGCTCGGCGAGAAAGACCAGGCCGACCGACAGCGTCCCCTGGTTCAGCTCTCGAGCAGCCGTCCATGGCAATGCCAGGCGCGAGACCAGCGACCCGAACGTCGAGACCCCTTCGCCGATGACGAGGATTCGCAGCTCGCGATGCTTCCACGTCGCAGCAAGGTCGGTCTTCATGCGGACGTGGTCACGCCAGCAGCTCCTTCTGCATCGGCGCAGGAAACCTGACGTTGACGCGAGCACCACCGATGAGCTCGCGGATGCGCTCGGCTTCGGTCGCTATTGCCTTGGCTCGCTTCGGGGGCACAGTGCCGAGCAATCGATAGGAGATCTCCCCGGACTTCCGCTGCGCCCAGCCACCGATCACCCGACCGTCGACCCAGATCGTCGGTCCGGCGTTGCCGTTGCGGTCGAACAACGGCCCACCGAGCGTCCCAGAGGACCCGAGGTACCACGCTCGTTGCTTCCAACCCATGGTCGTCGGGTCGAGAGCCGGCAGGAAGGCGATCCACGGCTCATCGGGGTCTGTGCCGGCATCGGGGCCAGCGTCATCGGGGAGCGTCCAGCCGGGTCCGGATTCGAGCTCGACCTCGACTGCTCCGATCGCCGCGATGGCGCGCTTGGCCGCGCCCACCGTCCAACCCATCCACCACTGGAGGTCGGACGCGCTCGCCGGCCCGAAGCGGCCGAGGTAGCAGCGCGCCAACTCGGCGGCGGCGGCATCGGTGTCGTCGCCGGCGAGACCGCTTGGCATCCAGTTCTCCGTCACCGACCAGCTGTATTCGGAGGTGGTCCACGCACCCTGCGGCCGACCGCGAACGATCGCCCCATCGAACCCGAGGTTCAACATCAGCCGCGTGTGGGCGCCTTGCGTCGCGGCGTACGACTTGCCGGCGGCGAGCTGCAACTTGGCGGTGAGGGCCGGAACCGCCTTGCCCAGCTCGCGAGCCGTCGCCACACCCATCTCGGTCAGCGCGCCGAGGGTGTCGGCGCGCGCCGTTGCTACCCACGCTGCGCCGTCGGCCGCAACGCCGCTGTCTTCGACCAGCTTGATCAGCCGTTGCCATTCCGCTGGGGCCAGGCCGGCGGTGCACGCGGCATGCGCCCACCGCGCGGTGCGCGGCGTGAACACCCACAGGGTTCGTCGCATCGCGTGATGTCGCACGATCGTGCGATCGTCGTACAACGCCGCAGAGACCGCCTCGATCGACGGGTGCTGCATCCGGGCCACGGCCGCCAGGTACACGGTCGATGGATCCGTCGAGTGCAGTGCCACCAGTGAGTCGGTGATGACGGCGATGTCGTCGGTGCGAGCGCTCGGTGCCAATCGATGCCGAGTCGCCAGGCGGGCGCGCCGCTGGGCGTCGGTGAACTTGCGTGGAGCGGGCATCATGCGATTGTCGCGTCCCAAGGTTGCGCGTCGACGGCCGAGCATGGCACACTACGATTCATGCGTGCCGGAATCATCTCGATTGTCGTAGTACTCATGTAGATGCACGCCCACATACGCGTGCATCTTGGCCTCCCATCCGGGAGGCCGTTTGGTTTTCGGGCCAATGTTCTGGCAGCTAGTTCATAAGGGAGACGACAGATGAAGATCACAGGGGCGCAAGCCCTGATCAGAGCCCTCGAGATGGAGGGCGTGGAGGTCATGTTCGGCCTGCCGGGTGGCTGCATCCTGCCTGCCTACGATCCATTGCTCGACTCGTCGATCCGCCACATCCTGGTTCGTCACGAGCAGGGCGCCGGGCACATGGCCGAGGGCTACGCCCACGTGACCGGCCGCCCCGGGGTCGCCATGGTCACCAGTGGTCCGGCGGCCACGAACATGGTCACGCCGCTGTGCGACGCCTACATGGACTCGATCCCCATGGTGTGCATCACCGGCCAGGTGCCGACGACGGCGATCGGGACCGATGCGTTCCAGGAATGCGACACGGTGGGCATCACCCGCAGCGTCACCAAGCACAACGAACTGGTGATGTCGGCACAGAACCTGCCGATGGCCGTGCGTCAATCGTTTCGCGTCGCCACCACCGGCAGGCCCGGGCCCACGCTGATCGACGTGCCCAAGGACGTGCTGCAGAACTCGATGGAGTGGTACTGGCCGACCGACGCCGAGGTCATCGACAGCCTTCCCGGCTATCGCCCGAACACCAAGGGCCACCCGCGGATGATCAAGGAGGCAGCCAAGCTGATCCTTGCTGCCGAGCGGCCCGTCCTGTACGTCGGTGGCGGCATCTTGAAGGCCCGCGCCGCGGAGGCGCTGCGCGCCCTGGCCGAGATGACCGACATCCACGTCGTCACCACCTTGATGGCGCGTGGGGCGTTCCCCGACGATCACCCGTTGTGCCTCGGCATGCCGGGCATGCACGGCAACGCCACGGCCATCACCGCGCTGCAACGCAGCGATCTGCTGATCGCTCTCGGGGCGCGCTTCGACGACCGCATCACCGGCAAGGTGTCGACGTTCGCGCCCGATGCCAAGGTCATCCACGTCGACATCGACCCGGCCGAGCAGGGCAAGGTCCGCCGTCCCGACGTGCCGATCGTCGGCGACTGCCGCCAGGTGATCGAGGAGCTCATCAAGGCGATTCGCGATCTGCTCGACGGTGGTGAGGTGCAGGCCGACATCGGTGCGTGGAAGAGCCGCATCAGTGGCTGGCGCGAGCAGTTCCCGCTGTCGTACGAACAGAGCGAGCCCGGCGAGGCGCTGAAGCCGCAGTTCTGCCTGGAACAACTCCGCGACAACGCGCCCGAAGGGACGATTCTGGTCAGTGGGGTCGGCCAGCACCAGATGTGGTCGTCGCAGTACTGGCGGTTCAACGAGCCGTACACATGGGTCAACTCCGGCGGTCTCGGCACGATGGGTTTCAGCGTGCCGGCGGCGATCGGCGCCAAGGTCGGCCGCCCCGACCGAACCGTGTGGGCAATCGACGGCGACGGCTGCTTCCAGATGACCGCGCAAGAGTTGGTCACCGCCAGCGTCGAGCGCATCCCGATCAAGGTCGCCATCTTGAACAACAGCTATCTCGGCATGGTTCGCCAATGGCAGGAGATGTTCTACGACGAGCGGTACAGCGAGGTGTACCTCTCGCCCGAACTGCCCGACTTCGTGAAATGGGCGGAGGCCATGGGCTGCGTCGGCATTCGGGTCGACTCGCCAGAGGAAGTGCAGCCGGCGATCGACAAGGCCAACTCCATCGACGATCGTCCGGTCGTCGTCGACTTCCGGGTCGATGCCCGTGAGAAGGTGTTCCCGATGGTGCCGGCGGGCTTGGGCAACGACGACATGATCCTGCCCGACTCGCAGATGGCCCGAAAGGGTGCGCTCAAGTGACCACCGACATGAACCATCACATCTTGTCGGTGCTCGTGCAGAACCGTCCAGGCGTCCTGGCTCGCGTGGCCGGGTTGTTCGCCCGGCGCGACTACAACATCTTCTCGCTGGCTGTCGCGCCTGCCGAGGAGGCCGGGTTCAGCCGCATCACCATCGTCGTCGATGTCGACTCGGCGCCGCTCGAGCAGATCACCAAGCAGCTGTTCAAACTGATCGAGGTCGTCAAGATCAGCGAGCTCGATCCGCGGAGTTCTGTCGAGCGGGAACTGCTGTTGGCCACGATCCGCGTCAGCCCCGAGCATCGCGGCCAGATCGTGGAACTGGCCACGATCTTCGAGGGCAAGATCCTGGCCGTCGGCACCGAAGCCATCACCATCAGCCTCGACGGCCACCCCGACAAGCTCGACGATTTTGAAGAACTGCTCAGCGGATATGGCATCGTGGAGCTGCAGCGCACCGGCCGGGTGGCGCTGCCCAAACTCGATCGTGAGGCACGTCTGCGTGCCGCGAGCTCCAATTCCAAGAAGACCGAATACGGAAAGGCTGGCTGAGATGGCCGCGAAGATGTACTACGAGGCGGACGCCGATCCGTCGATCATTCGAGGTCGCAAGGTAGCCATCATCGGCTACGGCTCGCAGGGCCATGCGCACGCGCTGAACCTGAAGGAGTCGGGTGTTCCCGTCGTGGTCGGCCTGCGCGAAGGCAGCAAGTCCGCTGCCAAGGCGCAAGCCGCCGGGCTGACGGTGATGGAGATCGGGGCCGCCGCCAAGTGGGCCGACGTGATCATGCTGACCATGCCCGACACCGAGCAGAAGGCAACGTACGAGGAGTTCATCAAGCCGCACATGCGCAAGGGCAAGGCGCTCGCGTTCGCCCACGGCTTCAACATCCGCTTCAAGCGGATCCGTCCGCCCAAGTCCGTCGACGTGATCATGATCGCGCCGAAGGGTCCCGGCCACCTCGTGCGCCGTACATACACCGAAGGCGGTGGCGTGCCGTGCCTGATTGCGGTCCATCAAGATGCCACCGGTGGCGCCCATGCGCTCGCGCTCAGCTACGCCGAGGCAATCGGCGGTGCTCGCGCCGGCGTGATCGAGACCACCTTCGCCGAAGAGACCGAGACCGACCTGTTCGGTGAGCAGGTCGTGCTGTGTGGCGGCCTGACCTCGCTGGTCCAGGCCGGCTTCGAGACGCTGGTCGAGGCCGGTTATCAGCCGGAGATGGCCTATTTCGAGTGCTTGCACGAGGTGAAGTTGATCGTCGACCTGATGTACGAGGAAGGCATCGCCGGCATGCGCTACTCGATCAGCGACACCGCCGAGTACGGCGACGTCACCCGCGGGCCGCGCATCGTCAACGCCAAGACCAAGCTGGAGATGAAGAAGATCCTCAAGGAGATCCAGAACGGCAAGTTCGCCAAGGAGTGGGTGGCCGAGAGCGAGACCGGTCGCATCAACTTCAACGGTCTGCGTGAAGCCGGTCGGGTGCACCAGATCGAAGAGGTCGGTGGTCGCCTGCGGGCGATGATGCCGTTCCTCGGCGCGGGTCGTCAGAAGGTTGCCGACGTCAGCGGCGGTTGAGATCGGCAGCAAGGTGGGAACGTGGGGAAGTGTGCACCCACATCGTCTGGGCGACATGCCGCACCGATGTTCTTGAAGGATTTCGCCGATGCACAGCGACGCTGACGCTCAGCGTCAGCTCGTACAACGACCGTTGCACACAACGACCGTTGCTCAATGAGCTGACATAGAAGTCGAACCCGTTCCGGCCTCCCGTCTCGACACGGACATCTCCGCCTGTCCCGACAACCCCAACGACGGCGCACGCGGCGGGGCGTTCGGTCTCCCCGCCGCCTCGATCCAGCGCCGTGATCCGTTTGACGTGGTGACCGAATTTCGGTAGACCCGTACTGAGCGTCGTTCCCCGGGAGATCGCCATGACTGGTTCCGCACTGCAGATGCCGCCACAGCAGATCGTCAGCCGCGCCGGCTGGCGCGGCGACGACGGCATGCCCGCGTCCGAATTCGTGTACCGGTTGAGCGACGCCGAGTTGGACGAGCTCGAGCGCGAGGGCGCGCGGCTCGTCGCCGCCGATCCCGACCTGAGCAGCCTCGACCGCGACGACTACCCGCTCCCGGTCTGCGCAGCGGGGATCGCCGAGTGGGCCGAGCAACTCGATCACGGTCTCGGCTTCGTGCTCGTGCGTGGCCTCCGGGTCGGCGAGTACTCGAACGAGCTGTCGAGCGCGATCTTCTTTCTGCTCGGTCTGTGGCTCGGCAACCCCATGCGGCAGAACGGCGCGGGCGACGTGTTGACCCACATCATCGCGACGACGTCGAAGCCCGCCTACAGCGCGCCGAACGTGCTCAGCTCGCGAACCACGAGTGAGCTCAGCTTCCACTCGGACAGCGCTGATGTCGTCGGCTTGATGTGCCTGCACTCCGCGAAGGAAGGTGGCGCGAGCGTGCTCGCCAGCGGGACGACGGTCTACAACGAGGTCGTGCGCCGACGCCCCGATCTCGCGCCGCGCCTGTTCGACACGTACCACTGGGATTGGCGGATCCAGGACCCGAACTCACCGACGAAGACGTACCAGTCTCCCGTGTGCTGCTACGTCGACGGCGTGCTGTCGATGTACGGCGGCAGCAAGATCGTGTTCACTGCGCAGGAGTACCCCGAGGTGCCGCGGTTGACCCAGGACCAGGCAACGGTGCTGCAGCTCGTCGACGACATCGCCGCCGAGCAGGGCGTCGCGCTGGAGATGGACTTCCAACCGGGCGACATCCAATGGCTGCTGAACTACACGGCCATGCACTCGCGCACCGCGTACCGCGACTTCCCCGAGCCGGAGCGCCGCCGCCACCTCATCCGTCTGTGGCTGACCCGCGACGCCGGCCGGCCGATGGTCTCGCCGTTCGGCAAGCCCGTCGCCGCCCGTGGCGGAACGACGATGCAGAGCCAACACCTCGCCGCGCTGACCCAGACCCCGGCCTTCGAGGGCTGATCGCTCCGACCGCTTGCGGTACCGCAATCCGGGCGCGTGGCGGCCGTCCATCGGACGGTGAGTTGACAACTGCCAGTGAGAATGCGCGCGCTCCCCAGACTCCCCAGGGAGTGTGCTGTTGTTCCGCATCGTCGCTCGCGCTAGCGCCCGTAGCGAGCGGGCGATCTGCCGCTGATCCTGGTTGCCCAACTGTAGCACGTCGTGCTACAGTAGATCGCATGGCACAGGCGATCACCCAACGGGAGCTGCGCAACGACAGCGGCGAGATCATGCGTCGCCTTGATCACGGAGAGACGTTCATCGTCACGCGCAACGGCACCCCAGTCGGAGAACTCACACCGATGCGCCGCCACCGGTTTGTTTCCACTGACGCGGTCGTTGCGATGTTCCGCAACGCGCCAGCCATCGACGGCGACAAGTTCCGCACTGACCTCGACGACATCGCGACACAGGACGCCGAACCGCGTGGTTGACCCACGACGGCCACGAGGCCTGCTCGACACGTCCGTGATCATTGACCTCGAACGTCTCGATCCGGAGCAACTTCCCGTCGAGTCGGCGGTCAGTGCGATCACGATGGCCGAACTCGCTGCGGGACCCCACGCCACCCAGGACTCGGA
>CAWDUI010000029.1:0-6388 GCA_963805445.1 Ilumatobacteraceae bacterium
AGGCGCACCTCGAGAGAGACCCGATGGTGAAAGGACACCCAATGAGTACTGACGCCCTGACCGACGATCGCGTCGACATGGCCGCGCTGCGCGCCTACGTGACTGCCCCCGTGGCACTTCCGGGGGAGCGCGTCTACGAAAGGGCCATGCCGTGGAACGTCGCGGTGCCCGTGCAACCGGCTGCCGTCGTCGTGGCCTCCACGGCCAGCGACGTCGCCGAGGTCATGCGGTTCGCGAGCGAGCGGGGACTGCGGGTCGCCGTCGGTCGACCGGACACGGCGCTGTACCGATCGAGGGCGACACATCCTGTTCTCACCCGGGGCTGAACAGCTGCGTCGTCGACGCGGAGGCCCGAACCGCTCGGGTCGGTGCCGGTGTTATCTGGCAGGACGTCCTCGACGCAGCCGCCCCGCACGGTCTGGCTCCGCTCTGCGGGTCGTCCACCGCCGTCGGGGTGGTCGGATTTCTCACCGGTGCCGGCATCGGCCCGCTGGTGCGCACCTTCGGACTGTCCTCGGATCACGTCCGAGAGTTCGAGCTCGTCACCGGAGAGGGCGACATCCTCCGAGTCTCGGCCGATCAGCATGCAGAACTCTTCTGGGGCCTGCGCGGCGGAAAATCGACCCTCGGCATCGTCACCTCGGTCGAGATCGACCTGATGCCGCTCGCACTTCTACGGCGGCGCTCTATTTCGACGGCTCCGATGCGGCCGCCGTCGCTCACGCCTGGCTGGATCTGTGTGCCGATCTACCCGAGCACACATCCACCTCGATGGCCCTGCTGCAGCTGCCGTCGCTGCCGCAGGTTCCACCACCTCTGGCCGGTCGCTTCACCGTGGCGATCCGGTTCGCCGGTGTCGCGGGCCCGGACCAGGCGGAAGCGCTCCTGGCTCCGATTCGAGGCGTCGCCACACCCGTCGTCGATGCGGTCGGGCATGCTGCCGTACGCGGCGATCGGTGCGGTGCACGCCGATCCGGTCGATCCTATGCCGAGCCACGAATTTAGCTGCCTCACTTGGGAATTAATCGCCGACGCGATCGACGAGTTGCTCGCCGTCGCAGGCCCGGAGTCGGGGTCGCCACAGACGGTCGTGGAATTCGCCTCCTCGGCGGCGCACTCGCTCGCGAACCACGGCACCGCAGCGCGTTCTGTCATCGGGATGCAGCGTTCTCGCTGTCGGTCATCGGCGTGCTCGTTCCGCCCGCCGCCGAGGCGGTGGTCGGGCACACCGCCGAGCTGGTGGGCGCAATGGAGCCGTGGTCGACAGGTGGGCAGATGCCGAACTTCGCACCGTCGACTGATCCCGGCAGGCCTGGTCGCTGTTACAACGAGGACGCGCTGCACTGGCTGAGAGCGCTGGCGCGACGCTACGATCCGGCCGCCGTGATGCGCTGAGCACCCGATTTGGAGGTATGGGGCCTGCTCGGTAACCTTGTGCTCACCCGTCGCGGGGTGGAGCAGCTCGGTAGCTCGCTGGGCTCATAACCCAGAGGTCGCAGGTTCGAATCCTGTCCCCGCTACTAAAGACAGTGGTTTCTGACCACTGGAAATGGCCGCCAGTGCAAACTGGCGGCCATTTTGTTTGTGAACGATGTGAACGAGCGGCGGCTGGCGTCGGTCGTTCATAAGCCGTCAAAGACAGCGATGGACCCTGTGCTCGCTGGGTCATCTGCCCCAGTCGTCCTTGCCAGCGACGCTTACCGGACCCGTGTTCTGGTGTCGGGGAAGCCCATTTTGGTGTAACCGGGTGCGCGCTTTCGTAGAGACGAGGCGAGTACCGGGGTGAGTTCGTCGTGGTAGTCGTGCACGGTCGCGGTGGTCTTGGCGGGGTGGGGTCAGGTGATGCGCCCGACATATTGGATGAGCCTGTTCTTGAACGTGATTGGAGCAGCGAGGAACAGCGTGTCCAGGGCAGGGCAATCAAACCCCTCGCCGATGAATGAGCTGGTGCCGACGATCAGCAAGGGTTCGGTGTCGACGGTGTGGTTGGCGAGTTGTTCGGAGATCTCCCGGCGCTGCCGCGCCTTCAACTGGCCGCTCAGCACGACGACCGACTTGCCATCGTCGCGGAGCCGTTCGGTGATGGCGTTGAGGTGGTCGATCCAGGTGGTGAGCACCAGAATGTTGGCGCCGTCGGTGTGGGCGGTGAGGATATCGGCGATGATTTGGTCGAGTCGGGCTGGATCGGCGATCAGGGCTCGGTAGATCTCGGCCATTCCGCCGGGAGCGCTGGGATTGGCTTGCCCGGTGTAGCGGAACTTGGTGGGGTGCAGATGCAGAACTGGGTGTGGAGCCAGTAGGTCGGCGTTTGTTAGGGGGAGCTCGCCGGCGGCGGGGTTTTCAAGGGTCACGTGATGTGACCCGAGTTGGTGATAGATGAGATCTTCGAGCCCGTCGCGCCGCTCGGGTGTGGCGGTGAGTCCGAGCCAGTATTTGGCGGGCATTTGATTTAGAACGTTGAAGAAGGCGTTCGCGGCGACGTGGTGGCATTCGTCCACGATGACGAAACCGTAGCCCGCCGTGAGATCTTCGATGTTGTCGCGGCGAGCGAGTGTTGGCAGCAGTGCGATGTCGACGATGCCGGTCGTCTTGGATCGCCCGCCGCCGATCTGCCCGCACTTGAATCCGAGGTGCTTCTGCAATCGGTCACGCCATTGGTCTGCCAGTGCCTTGCGGTCGACGAGTACGAGGGCCGAGCAGGAGCGGGAAGCGATTGCGGCGCAGGCAATCACGGTCTTGCCAGAGCCGGGCGGGGCGATCAGGACGCTGGTGTCCTCTTCAATCAGGTGTCGGACGGCGTCGGCCTGTTCGGACCTGAGCTGGGTTGAGCAGCTGAATTCGTGATGGTCGCCAATGGCGCGTTTGTCGTCGATGTGCAACATGCTTCCGGCTGAGTCGACCAAGCCCATCAGAAGCGCGTGTAAGCCGCGCGGCAGGACCAGATCGCCCTCGACGGTCTCGTCGTAGCTGTATAGAAAGCGTGGCGTGTCCCATACGCTGCGTCGAACGCGCTGGCGTTCATCGAACTCCGGATTTCGAATGGAAGCTGCGTGTTTGACGGCCGAAATCATGGCCGGACCAAGATCGTTGGCGGTCAAGGTGATCCGTGATGCGAAGGTTGCCCGGATGATCGCTGCCGGTCTCGGCACAATCTTCGACGATGTCGGCAACTGCAGCTTGCGTACGCGGTGGCCGAATTGCGGATCGGGAAGTGTCCGTAAGAGCGCGGCGACGTTCTTGTGTGAAAGCCGCGCGATGCTCGATAGGTAGGCCCATTGGTCGTCGAAGGGCTCGAGGGTGGCAGGGTCGAGGAAGAGCGTGGTGCCATGCTGGCGACGTTTGCCGTTGAGCGGTGCGGCGATGAGGTTTCCCATGCCACGGCCAGTGTGGACGTCTTGGGAAGGAAACATTCGGTCATAGCTGCTGAGGTGCATGCTGCCACGGAGTTGAAATGCCTCGCCGAGCAGTCTGGTTGCGATGCCGCGGGCGGTTGCCGCCGATGTGGCCTGCGCGAAGAAAATCCACACGTGGGCGCCCCGCCCAGATTGCGATACCTCCAACGCCGCCGGAACGTTGTAGGCCCGTGCGGCTTTCATATATGCCAGTGCGTCGAGCATCGCGGCGTCCTTGTCGAAGTCTGCCGCGACCCACCAACATGTGTCATCGTCACCAAGCGGATACAGGCCGATATGAACATCGCCGAGTAAGTGCTGACCGATGGTGTCGGCAGTCAGCGGAAGATAAGGTGCGTCGGCGCGGTTCATGCCCTTGCGCCAGTACCCGCGGATAGCGGGCATCCAACCGGATCGGCCATCGCGGCGGTTCTCCCAACGCAGCGCGTAAACATCGGAGCGACAGCGAAACAGATTCAGGAAGAAGCGGATCTTTTCCTCGGGTGCCGATGCCATGCTCACCGGCGACTCCGGTGCGCCAGAGAGGGTGGCCTGATCCGGATCTGCCGCTCGGGCTTGCTCCTCGTTTAGTTTCAATAGGTGACGTAAGCGCACATTATCGCTACGCAACGTCTCCAACTCGCCCGGGAACCGCTCCTGCACGACCACAGTCTGCCGGTCGGTACACCACCGATGCGCTCACGGCATGAAGACTGTGAGTGCGCGGACCGTGGTTCAGCGGTCGGGCAGCGGCCTCGGCGAGGCGCGGTCAGGTGCGGCGCGGATGAGCCGCTGCCAGGTCGATGCGCAGGCCTGGCAATAGTGTCACGGTTCCGTTACACTTCTGCCATGTCGACGAGGCCGTTGGCACGCGACGAGCTGTGGGACATTGCGACCGCACAGCACGGCTTCGTGACCGCTCAGCAGGCCACCGATGCAGGCATCGACAAGCACGCGCTCCAGATGCTCGTCCATCGCGGCACGTTGGAGCGCGCTGCGCACGGCGTCTACCGGTTCCCGCAATATCCGGTCGGGGAGCACGACAACCTCATGCTCGCGGTCCTGTGGACTCGGGTGCCCGAGGCGGCGTTGTCGCACGAGACCGCCTTGGACGCCTACGGCATCAGCGACGTGAACCCCAACCGGATCCACCTCACCGTCGGCAAGCAGCGACGCTTCCGACGTGCTGGCGGTGAGGACTACGTCGTCCACTTCGAGGACCTCGCCCCGCGGCAGGTCGGCTGGTGGCAGGAGATCCCGACGGTCACCCCGGCGACGGCCATCGCCCAGTGCCTCGCGTACGGCACGCCGACGTACCTGCTGCGCCAGGCGATCGAGCGCGGCCACGCACAGGGTTACCTCAAGGCGGCCGAACGCGACGAACTGGCCCGAGCGCTGGAGGCTCGCCATGAGCGATGAACACCTCGGCTCCAGGCTGGCCGCTTTGCTGCGCACCCTGAAGCCGAAGACCAAGGAGCCGGTCTCGACGAAGGTGCTCAACACCTGGATCGCCCAGGCCGAGGGCAAGCTCGGCGACGAGGCGAGAGGCGGTCGACTCGGCTGGCTCATCGCGTCCTCGGTGGCGATCGCCGCAGTGCAGCGCGCGATCGACACCGAAGGCCGGCACCTGTTCCTGCTCAAGGGCGGCACCCTGCTTCAGCACCGACTGAACGCGACGGCCCGCACCACCAAGGACGTCGACGGCCTCATTCGCGGTGACCTCGACGAGTTCATCCTCGCGTTGGACGAGGCGCTCGACGAGCCTTGGGGGCCGCTCACTCTCCGCCGGGGAGAGGTCGAGGTGGTCAACGTGCCGACCAAGATCATCAAGCCGCGCCGTTTCGACATCATCCTGGAACTGCGTGGTGTGACCTGGCGACGCGTCCAGTTCGAGGTGTCGCCGCGACGAGGCCGGCGTCGAGCGACGAGCAGGAGACGATCGAGCCGCCGCCGCTGGGCGGCTTCGGACTGCCCGATCCGGACGCCCTCGTCGGGATCGCCATGCGCTTCCAGATCGCGCAGAAGCTCCACGCGGTCTCCGACCCGCACGAGCCGCCGGACTCGATCAACGACCGCGCCCGCGACGTCGTCGACCTACTCCTGCTCCGCGACCTCGCCGCAGCGACCGGAAGCCCGGCACTGGCCGAGGTCCGATCAGCCTGTGCCGCCATCTTTCAGGCCCGAGCCGAGGAAGCCCAACAGCTCGGTTTGCCAGCTAGGATGTGGCCGCCGGCCGTGACCGGACACGTCCACTGGGGTCATGACTACAAGCGGGCTGCCGCCTCGGCCAGCATCGATTTCTCGCTTGAGGCGGCTGTTGCCCAGATCAACTCCTGGATCGCCGAGGTCGACAAGGCGTGACGCGGCCGCGTGTCAGATCGCGCCAACGTCGCTGCACGTGAACAGATTTGTGAACGAACCGTGCGGAACGGAGGAGACCGCTTCGACACGGCTGGACGCGCGAGACAGTGAATCGCAGCCGACCAGCATGTTAGGGACGTGGCGGCAACGGCAAGAACGCAACCGGCCGGCTCATAACCCAGAAGGTCGCAGGTTCGAGTCCTGTCCCCGCTACTACTGTCCCCGCTACTACACCTGTCTCCGCTACTAGGCAAAACGGCCGATCTCGGGGCGAATCGAGTGGCTGAGCACAACACTCATAACAACAGTGACATTAATGTTGACAGTGAATTCCAACTTCTGAACACTGGGATCCCCCGGCCGAAGGCAGATGCATGATCCCGAAGGACGTCGCAGTCAACGATCACGGTGCCGTCATCATCGGCGCATCACGAGGATTCGGGCGTCGCATTGTGTTCGGATTGGCCGAAGCAGATGTCGTCGGCGCCGGCAGATCGATGAAGATGGCGCACCCTGCCCACTCAGCGTGCCTACGATCCGGCCGTCCGTTTCTGCCCTCGCCAATGCAGCCAGGGCGGACGAAGTGAGCATGCCCAGCCTGCAACTGAACCAGGTCCTACCCAGATGAGCGAGCC
>CAWDUI010000030.1:0-8120 GCA_963805445.1 Ilumatobacteraceae bacterium
CTCTTGGTCAGGTTACCCGCAGCATCGGACGGAGTCTCGGCGAGACGCGCTGACCGAGGGTTCGGCCGACGCCGGTGTGTCGTGGCGTAACCTCAAGGTGAGTGACGGATCTCCCCGTGTTCGACTTCGCTGCATTCGTCCACGCGTTCGACGTCGGGCGTCGGGACCGAGGACTGACCTGGCACGAGTTCGCCGACGAGCTCTGGCAGCAATCGTCGGAGCTCAACTCGCATCGGGACGATCATCCGCTTTGAGGCGGGGCGGTCGCAAGACTGGGCGCGCGTGACGCGACCTCCTGTCAATACGCGCTGTTCATGCTGCGCTGGCTCGACACGGCGCCGGAGGAGTTTCTCACCGGCGCGGTGGTCGACGTGGGCGATACCAGATTGCCGAAGGCGGGTCCCGACAGTCGGCTTCGCTGGGACTTGGAAGCGCTGCATGCCGCGCTGAACGCGCAGCGTCGGGAGCAGGGTCTTGGCTGGGCTGAACTGGCGCACACGATTGGTTGCTCGCCGAACCGCTTGACGAATCTCCGGACGGCTCGCTTGGCGGACATGGGACTCGTCATGCGTGTCACGCAGTGGCTCGGGAGACCCGCCGCCGAGTTCATCCATGCAGCGCAGTGGTGACAGCTGCTCACGCAGGGAGGTCATGACAGAGCGGAACTCCCTTACGTGGGAAGTCTCAATCGGCGTCCCGTGGACTCGCCAGTCCCAGCGTCAAGGTAGGCATTGCACGACTCGCATGAGCCGCTCCCGAGCATCTGAGACGGCGTCACGAGGCCTGAACAGCGTATGTAGCCGGGCGCCGTGTCCGAAACAGCACCGCAAATGTCCACCGGCGACGCCGCTTCGCAAGAATCCCACGTCTAAACCTCGGCGGGATCTGAATACTGCAAGAACGTGCGAGCACGGAGGCCGGACGATCCTGAGGGGCTGGCCCCTCAGGACAACCCACAGGCGGCTATTGATGTCCGCTGGTGGGTGTGCGTAACGAGAGCGCGACCCGACAAGCGCGGGTGCGGTGTCGACCGACGCGCTCGACCGGCATCGAGAGCGACCTGTAGCAGCGGCTCCCGAGCCGGAGGGTGGCGCAGCTCGGGAAGGAGCGCGTCTTCCTGGGCTTGGAGATATGCCGGCCTTCTCAAGTTCATGAGAAGTTCGTCAGGGTTTCGTTGACGGGGTCGGTTCGTGGGCGTATGGTCCGGCGAAGATGTCGTCATGGCGCTCTGCGATTTGTGCGAATTTGTTGATTGGTTATTCGGATGACCCCGTCGAGAGATGCTTGCGATCAGCGCAGCCCAGATGCGCTGTGCGAACGGTCGCTTCTCGACCTCGGTCATTGGCGAGGAGCGCTGCAGATGCTCCTGGTGCTAGGGATGTTCGTGGCGTCTGGTTGTGGGGACTCGGTACCAGCTGGTGATCGCCAGGTAGTGGTGAATGAGTTGAGCGACGTCGCCGGCAACGTCACCGAGTGTCTTCGGTTCACGCTCGATCCGAGGTCTGACGACCTGACGGTGGAAATTGGCGGAGAGTTCTTGGCGATCCGCGAGACGTCGATCGATGTGCGTCTCGGCGAACCCGATGCTGTGGAGTGGGCTGAGATTGGCTATGACCTGCTCGCCCCAGAGTGGCAGTTCGTTGTCGATCAGCGGGCGGCCGTCGGCGGGGAAATCTTCGGCCAGAAGGGTCGAGACTTCAAGGTGGCAACGAGTTCGGAGCTGGCGTGGCTTCGGCTGGGCTGCAACGTCGATCCGCAATCGTCGGCGCTCGTGCAGGTCACCGGCCAGTACATCTATGTGTACTTTGAAGAGCATGGGGCTCGTGGCTTTCAGGTCGTTCCTGACGGTGGACGGTGGGAAGCGCCCACGCCTTTGGTTGCTCTCGAGGATATGGACTCCAGCGAGATGGCTGAGCTGCGGACCGTTGCCGCGTCGCTCAGCCTCGTGAGTGACGGGCCGGGATCCCGGTTGCCGTGACCGTCGGGCTTCCGCTGGTCTGGCCGGAGTCTCACATAACCCCGTGTCCAGGAAACCGGGTCACGTTCACCTGGCGCGTCAGCCTGCGAGTCAACAGCCACAGGCACCACATCGGACTTGGTCGAACCGTCGACGGAACTCGCGTCGTCCTACTCATCGACGGCTACGACATCCGCGTCATCCACGCCACCACGGGCGAGATCATCCGCACCCTCACCATCAACCCCGAACACCGCTACCACGGCACCGGACGACCAACAGGCGGCCCCAAGAAGGACCCCGCACAACGAACAGAACCGGACCCTGATGCGGGTCCGGTCTGTCCTCGATGTCTCGCGACATCACATGGAGCGGGTGACGGGAATCGAACCCGCGTTCTCAGCTTGGGAAGCTGATGTTCTGCCTCTGAACTACACCCGCAGAATCGTTCAGCAGGCTACCGCTGCGCCGATGTTGCTGCCACCGGGGAATCCGATGTCGCAGAGGGCGTCTCAACGGTGACGGGCTTGGCGAACGAGATCGGGTGGGCGCGGTACCAGCCGATGAAGTGACGGCCCGCGAACACGAGCGCCGCCAGCACGGGCACCACCACCGCGATGCTCGCCGCCACCACGGCCCGGGCGAACCACACGGGGAGTCCGGTCAGGACCTGCGACGCCGACAGTGTCAGCGAGTGGGCAGCACCGTTCAGCACGAACGTCACGACACCGGCAGCGGCCAGCGCGAGGAAGCCCGTGACGTGACCACGCCATGCGTGCAGCGTGAGCGCGATCACGGTCGCGAAGACGATCACGCCCTTGGCGACGATGGTCGCCCTCCCCACCGAGTACCCGGGCACGACGAACAGGTCGTCGATCATGCGCACGAGGTTGGCCACTGCGACGACCCACAGGATCACCACCACGGGCCGGGCCAGGCCGGGCCACCGATCTGCGTGGGGTCTGGTCCGCCACGCCGCGAGGAGCGCGATCGTCAGGAAGACGAGGCTGAACGCGAGCACCGGCGGCCACCACGCGACCGATGCCTCCCACGACAGCACACCCCGCACGGTGGCGGCCCTCGCCGCATCGTCGCCGCCGACGCGCAGACCGATCTCCCAGGGGAACACCGTCTGGTCGTGCCCGCGGTCGTTGAACACCGGCGACGGCGGCACCGGCGACATCCAGTGCACCCGATGGTCGTGCCACGCGAACCGGTCACCGTCGGTGATGCGCCGCCACTCGGCCGGCAGTGTCGCGTCGGCATCGTCCGGGAGCACGACCCGCGCGTACCGATCGGAGTTGTAATAGGTGGCCGGGGAGTGGACGTTCTCGTAGATGCCGTCGCCCGGCACGAACTTGAGGTATGGCTCCTTCTCGTAGCCCTCGACGACGACCTGCTCCCCGGTGTGGTTGGTGAGCTGCAGCAGCGAGTCGCCCCCGTAGACCTTCCACTCGAGGCCAGGCGCGCCGGGTTCGACGACCCGACTCACGTAGTTGGTGGCGTCGCTCACTCCACCGTGCGCGAACGCAGCGCTGCCATCGGCCGCGAGGACGCCCAGCATCACCAGCAGTCCGACGAGCGCGCGTCGGCGGCGGGGAGCGCGTCGCCGAGTGAGTTCCACAGGTAACAGGTCGCCCGAACCCTCCGTGGAGTTCCCGGCCGTGCAGAGTGCCTGCCCACGGACCCGGCCCACTAGATTCGCCACGTGATCCTCTCCGACGGCACCCTCCGCGAACTGCTCGGTTCCGGGCGCATCATCCTCGAGCCGTACGACCCGGACCTCGTGCAGCCGGCCAGCGTCGACGTGCGCCTCGGCACAGAGTTCCGGGTGATGCGCAATAGCCGCCTCACCCACATCGATCCGTTCGAGGAGCAGACCAAGCTGATGGACACGGTCAACGTGCCCGTCGGCGAGGTGTTCGTGCTGCACCCTGGAGAGTTCGCGCTCGGGCACACGGCCGAGGTGGTCGGCTGTCCCGACGACATCGTCGGCGTCGTCAACGGCAAGAGCAGTCTCGGCAGGCTCGGCCTGCAGGTGCACGCCACCGCCGGGTTCATCGACCCCGGCTTCAAGGGCACCGTGGTGCTCGAGCTCTCCAACGTGTCGAACCTGCCGATCCTGCTGCGCGCCGGCATGAAGGTCGCCCAGTTGGTCTTCCAGAAGCTCGACAAGCCCGCCGAGCGCCCCTACGGTCACCCGGATCTGAAGAGCAAGTACCAGAACCAGCAGGGCGCGACCGCATCGAAGTACAACCAGAACACGCTCTGACCCGAACGGGTCGGCGGATCAGTCGCCGGCGACGGGGTGCGCCAGCGGGGCGTCAGGGCGAGCGAGTGCGGCCTCGCCGGCCTCGATCGCGTCGAGGAGGTGGATCGAGATGTCGGCCACCTTCACCTCGTGCTCTTCCTTGCCCGCGGCCTTCACGCCGTCGTCGAGCATGATGTAGCAGAACGGGCAGGCGGTGGCGACACGGGTGGCCCCGGTGCTGATTGCCTCGAGGGCTCGCTCGTCGTTCACCTTGGTGCCGACGTTCTCCTCCATCCACATGCGGGCGCCACCGGCGCCGCAGCACATGCCCTTGGTGCCGTTGCGCTGCATCTCGACCACTTCGATGCCCTTGATGCTGCCCACGACCTTCCGCGGTGCGAGGTAGACGTCGTTGTGGCGACCGAGGTAGCACGAGTCGTGGTAGGTCAGCCGCTCCTCGAGGGAGGCCTGGCTGACGTCGAGCGACCCGTTGGCGATGAGGCTCTCCAGCAGCTGCGTGTGGTGGACGACCTCGTAGTTGCCGCCGAGTTGTGGGTACTCGTTCTTCAACGTGTTGAAGCAGTGCGGGCACTGGGTGATGATCTTCTTCACGCCCATGCCGTCGAGCATCTCGATGTTGGGCATCGCCAGCATTTGGAACAGGTACTCGTTGCCGCTGCGGCGCGCGGAGTCGCCCGTGCACATCTCGCTCGGGCCGAGGATGGCCACGTCGATCCCTGCCCGCTTGAGCAGCTTGGCCATCGCCTGGGTGACCTTCTTGTTCTTGTCGTCGAACGAGCCGGCGCAGCCGACCCAGTAGAGGTACTCGCCGGTGAACGCCTCACCCGGATCGAGGATCTTGACGTCGAGCCCGTTGGCCCAGTCACCACGCTCGCCCTGGTTCATGCCCCAGGGGTTGCCCTGGTTCTCCATCGCCCGGTACGCGTTGCCGAGCTCGCTGGGGAAGTTGCTCTCCATCAGCGACAGGTAGCGCCGCATGTCGAGGATCTTGTCGAGGATCTCGATGTTGACCGGGCAGATCTCGTCGCAGGCACGGCAGGTGGTGCAGCTCCACACCTCTTCGGCGGTGATCCGCTCGAACAGCGAGTTGGCCGAGATGGTGATGTCCTTGTCGATGCTGAGCGGGGGCGTGACCTGGCCGTGAGCGCCGGTGGCGGCCATGATCTCGCCCGTCTTCAGCACGATCTCGCGGGGATCGAGCGGCTTGCCGGTGGCGTGCGCGGGACACACGCTCGTGCAGCGGCCGCACATCGTGCAGGCGTCGGTGTCGAGCAGTTGCTTCCACGTGAAGTCCTCGACCACGCTCGCCCCGAAGCTCTCCAACGACGTCTCGGTGAGGTTGGGCATGGCCCGCATCGCGCCCTTGGGACGGTCGCGATCACGCAGGTACATGTTGAGCGGACTGGTGAAGATGTGCCGCAGCATCGTGATCGGCAGCATGATCAGGAACAGTGCGAACGCGACCACGTGCGTGGCCCACATGATCTGGTGCCACTGGGTGAGCGTGTGCTCGCTGAGCCCGGTGAACATCTTGCTCAGCGGGTAGCCGATGAAGCTCCACTTCTCGTAGCTCGGCGCGTCGATCTCCGCGATGCGGAACGCCTCGGCGAAGAACCCGGACAGACCGATCAGCAGGAACACGCCGAGGATCGCGGCGTGCTCCGGCTTGGTCTTGATGCGGATGCGATACGGGCGCTGCACGTAGCGGCGGGCGATGGCCCACAGGATGCCGGTGACGAACACCAGCCCGGCGAGGTCGCCGAAGAAGCTGTACGCCATGTACGTGCGCCCATGGAGGAACTTGAGCCCCTCGGGCATCTGATGATCGATCTCGAGGACGGTGGTGACGCCGAGCAGGGCGAGGAACCCGAAGTAGATCATCGAGTGCATCAGACCGGCGGCCGAGTCGCGCAGCAGCGTGCGCATGTAGGCGCCGGCCCGGAAGTCGGCCAGGCGGCGCTTCACGTTCTTCTGGGTGGTCTTTCGCCGATCGGGCGCGCCCCGTTCCCAGTTGCGCACTCGTGCGGAGAACGCGAACGATCCCCAAATGAGCAGCACGGGGATGACGGTGTAGAAGGCCACCTGGAGTGCGCCGGGGATGCCGTCGAACACCTCGCGGGCGGGCTCCTTGGTGCCGTGCCACTTCGTGAGCTGAGGGATGATGCCCGACGCGAGGGTGAACAGACCCATGAACACGCCGACCGCGATGACGAGCTGGTGGGGCGTGCGGTACCAGGGCTTCTTGGGACCGGCTTCGGGTGCAGGAGACGTGTGAGAGCTCATAGTGCGAGGCCGACCCTAGTTCGCGACGTCACGCGGAGCAGCCTCCGCGGCGTCGAACGAACGGGTCGGTCAGCCGAAGTTCTGGCGGTCGAGATCGCGGATGCGGGCGGCGAGCGCGGCGAGCAGCTTGTGAGCCAGCGCCGGCACGTCGTCGATGACGCCGATGAAGTGGCGCTGGTCGAGCAGCAACAGCTCGCAGTCGGTCTCGCAGATGACCGTGGCAGTGCGAGGACCGTGATCGAGCAAGGACAGTTCGCCCACGACGGTGCCGGGACCGAACGAGCCGACCTTCTTGCCGTTGCGCTTGACGACGACCGAGCCGTTCAACACGATGAACGCCTCGCGGCCGGTCTGGCCCTGGTCGACGATGAGCGAACCGGCCGACATCGTGATCTCGTCACTGGCCTTCGCGATCTTCTCGAGTTCCTTCGTGGAGCAGCCTTGGAACAGACTTACGTTGCGCAGGTGCTCGAGGTATGCCTTTTTGCTCGCCATGCAGGCATGGTACATCGCCGCGGCGTGCGCGCGGTGCGTGGCGGTACCGGCCGCACCCGCTACGCGGTGCCGGCCTGAGCGGCGACGGCGGCGGCGGCCTTCGCGACCGCCTCCGCGTCGCCGAGATACTCCGCGCTCGTGACCCGCAACTGCGCGTCGAAGGTGTATCGACGAGGCGCGCCGGTGGGGATGTTGAGCTCGGCGATGTCGTCTCGCGAGACGTGCTCGAGGTGCATCACCAACGCCCGTAGCGAGTTGCCGTCCGCCGTGACGAGCACGTCCTGTCCGCCGAGGAGTTGCGGCACGATCGCGTCGTGCCAGTACGGCAACACCGCCGCACGACGTCGGCGAGGCACTCGCTCGCCGGGAGGACGTCCGGTGGCAGCAGCCGGTAGCGAAGGTCGTTGCTCGGGTCTCGGGACTCGACTCGTCCACGGGCGGCGGCGGGACGTCGTAGCTGCGGCGCCACAGCTTGGTCTGCTCGGCGCCGTGGAGCTGGGTGGTGTGCTTCTTGTCCAGCCCCTGCAGCGCGCCGTAGTGCCGCTCGTTGAGCCGCCAGTGGCGCTGCAGCGGCAACCACACCTGCCCCATCGCCTCCAGGGCGAGATGGCTCGTCATCACGGCCCGGGTGAGCACGGACGTGTGGGCAACGTCGAACCGGAAACCTGCCTCGGCCATCGGAGGCCCCGGCAGGAGCTTCGGCGAACCCCCTGTCGCTCAGTGGCACGTCGTGCCAACCGGTGAACAGGTTAACTGGTTTCACGTGCTCTCGCCGTGGCGGAGGATGACGAGCGTGCCGGTCACAGCAGCGAGGCTAAACGCTGCACGCAGCCGGCGCCTCCTTGCGGGGTCGCTAGGGTTCGCGGCGATGGTCGTTGCGGGGATGTCGGCTGCGTGGGTGTCGCAGTTGCTCGGCCGCGACCTCACCGGTGAACGTCCCCTGAGTGACGACCCGAGCGAACGTCACGTGGTGGTGGCCGAGGAGTTCTTCGTGACATGGATGGCGGCCCCGGTCCCTGCCCCGCACTCGGGCGTGGAGGTGCTCGACTACCTGACGTCGCAGGGGTTCGACGGCATGCCGCCGTTCGTCGGTGCGCTGGAACACGACGACCA
>CAWDUI010000031.1:0-5798 GCA_963805445.1 Ilumatobacteraceae bacterium
ACCTCCATGGCTGTGCCCTCCGTTCGAGTATCCGAAGCCCGTCGATCGTGCTGGAATGGAGCTCATGGATGACCTCCACGGGAATCACTACGGCGAGCGCGACGTCGCCTTCCTCGAACAGCTGTGGGGTGACGGTTACCTGTCTCCCGGCGGGCCCGACGAGGTCAGTCGCATCATCGACGGACTTCCCATCAGGGGCGCGACGATCCTCGACATCGGTTGTGGCACGGGCGGCATCGCCGTGTCGCTGGTGGCTGACCACGGCGCGGCCAAGGTGATTGGGATTGATGTCGAAGCCGCACTGTGCGAACAGGCGCGCGCTCGGGTCGAGCGTCATCAGCTGCAGGGTCACATCGAGATCCAGCTGGTCGGCCCCGGGCCGTTCCCGTTCGCTGATCAGCAGTTCGACGTCGTGTTCTCGAAAGACTCGATCGTGCACATCTCCGACAAGGAGTCCCTGTGTCGGGAGGCGTTCCGAGTTCTCCGCCCAGGCGGTTGGTTCGCTGCATCGGACTGGTTGATCGCCCACGACCACGAGCCCTCCGAGGCCATGCGTCGATACATTGCAGCTGAAGATCTGGACTTCGCCATGGCCTCGCCTCGCCGCTACCGCGACGCGCTCAGCTCCGCCGGCTTTGTCGGCATCGAGCTGCGCGATCGAAACCGGTGGTATCGAGATGTCGCCCGTGACGAATTGGCTCGGCTGCAAGGGTCGCAGCACGACGAGTTCGTGGCGGTGCTCGGTGAGGATGAAGTTGGCCGCCAGATCGCCACCTGGACGGCGATGGTCCCGGTGCTCGACTCGGGCGAGCATTGCCCTCACCACTTTCGAGGTCAGCGACCCGACCTGCGTCGTTAGCCGCTGCGTAGAGTTGCGGCATGAGGGCAGTCGTGTGCAAGGCGTTCGGTCCACCAGAGGATCTCGTCGTCGAGTCCGTTGACGATCCAACGGTTGGCCCCGATCAACTGCTGGTCGATGTCGCCGCGGCAGCGGTGGTCTACCCCGACACCTTGATGCTCGAGGACAAGTATCAGTACAAGGCGGCGCCTCCGTACATTCCCGGCGGCGAAGTCGCCGGTGTCGTGGTCGGGGTCGGCGAGCACGTCGCCGGCTGGTCGATCGGTGACCGCGTGCTGGGCGCGCTCGGTGCAACCGGGGGCTATGCAGAGTTGTCTGTGGTCCCCGCGGCCAGCCCGCGACGGCTGCCCGATTCGGTCGACTTCGCGGCGGCCGCCGGACTCAACTACGCCTACGGAACGACGTTGTACGGGCTGCAGCATCGCGCCGGGCTGCGCGAAGGCGAGACGCTGCTCGTGCTTGGTGCCGGAGGCTCGGTCGGCCTCTCGGCGGTCGAGATCGGCAAGCTCATGGGTGCCCGCGTGATCGCCGCTGCCTCCACCGACACCAAGCTCGACGTGTGCCGTCGAGCGCGGTGCCGACGACACGATCAACTACTCCACCGAGGATCTCAAGGATCGAGCCAAGCAGCTGACGGACGGCAAGGGCGTCGACGTCGTCTACGACTGCGTCGGAGGTGCCAACGCCGAACAAGCGCTCCGCGCGATCGCATGGGAAGGGAGGTTCCTCGTGGTCGGGTTCACCGGCGGGATACCTTCCATCCCGCTCAACCTCGTCCTGTTGAAGAGCTGTCAGATCGTCGGCGTCTTCTATGGCGCCATGACGGCTCGTGAACCGGCGCGCAACGCGGAGATCAGTGACCAGCTGATCGACTGGGTCGCCTCCGGCACGCTGCAGCCGTACGTGTCCAGCGCGGTATCCGCTGGAAGGAGCGGGGGAGGCGTTGCGGGCCATGATCGACAGGACCGTTGTCGGCAAGGTCGTCATCACGCCGTAGACGGTGGTCGGGCGAGGCACGGAATCTCCGGTGCAACCGGAGCAGGCGCGGTCGCTGACCAGCCTCGGCGACCGCCCCCTCGTCGTCATCACCGCGGAGAAGGATGCCGCTGACGGCTGGACCGCAGCGCAAGACGACCTCGCCGCGCTCTCGACGAACGTCGTGCACCGCTACCTCTCCGATGCGACGCATTCTTCGCTCACCCAGAACGAGACGAGCGCCGCGCAATCCAGCCGGGCCATCGCCGAGGTCGTCGACGCGGTCCGCACTGGCAAACCGGTTGCGGGATAACATCCTCGCCGATCGTCGCCTCGCTAGTGCCCTGACCAGCAACGTTCGCTCTGCTCGACGGACGCCGCCCACGACTGAAAGACTCGACCCACTAACCAACTGTCAGCGATGTCTCGCGACATCAACTGTCAGCGATGTCCCGCGACAACACACACCGACTGTCGCTCAAGGAGCTGACGCTGAGCGTTGTGGCTTGTCCAGAAGGACGCATGGAGAAGGTGATCTGGGCGCCAAACTCGCTCACCGACGCAGCTCAACGAGACTGGTGGCGCCCAGATCGGTGGGCCCGCCGAGAATGTCGCACAGAGCCGAGTTCTGGCCCGGCCGGCATGTCACCGAGGTGCCGGATGAATACCGAGCAAAGGGTTGGCAGTCGAGGCACTAGGTACTGGCGAGGGTGAGTGGCAGGCCGAATCGATCGACGATGTCCTGGCCGCCGAAACGGGTGATCGTGGAGATGCGATCGTTGACGATGGTGAGCACCATCAGGCCGTTCGCTCGGGACGACGAGGCACCCGGAATCGGCACGTAGTAGCCGAAGGCCGGCTGGTTGTTGGCACGGGTCGGGAGCAGGTGCAGATGGCGCCCCCAGAACCCTCGCCAGCGCAGGTAGTCGACGATCGCCTGGGGTCCGTTGCACTGGATCGGCTCGGGCGGCATCGACAACCGGGCATCGTCACTGAGCAGTTCCAGCACGCTGTCGAGATCTCCGCGTTGGAAGGCATCGACGAACCGGTCGACGACGGCGGCTTCTTGCGCGGAGCGAGGACGTGGTACGAGCTCCGGCGTTCGTTCCGGACGAAAGCCGCCACGGGCACGAATCAGCGTGCTGTTGACCGATGTCGCCGTCGTGCCGAGGATGTCGGCGACCTCGGATGCCGGAAATCCGAGGACGTCGCGAAGCACGAGAACTGCCCGCTGTTGCGCCGGCAGATGCTGCAGTCCGGCGATGAATGACAACGCGATGGACTCCCTGGCGTCGTAGCGAGCTTCGGGGCCTTGCTCGACCGCCTCGAGCAGTTCGTCGGGGTAGGGCTCGAGCCACCACGGGTCGTCGGCCGCGACGATGCCCGACGCCATCGAGCTCGTGGTGGGGCGGCTGGCCGCCGGCGGCCGCCGGGCGTCGTCGCGAAGGTGGTTGAGACACCGGTTGGTCGCGATGCGGTACAGCCATGCTCGCATCGAGCGACCGTCGAAGCGGCCGAGGGCACTCCACGCAGACACCAGCACCTCCTGCAGCACGTCCTCGGCATCATGCATCGATCCGAGGGAGCGATAGCAGTGCACGAGCAGTTCACGTCGATACGGCGCGATGAGGTCCTCGAACGCGTCGCCGTCACCGGAGCGGGCGCGATCGAGGATCGTGTCGTCCATGGGCTGCGCGTTCCTCTCGTCGGCTGTCATCACGAAGGTAACAACACCAACGAGCCCTGAAATTCATCGGTGACTTGGCGATGAGCGGCGTGTTTCATCCTGTGACCACATCGTCGACCTCAGGAGAAGCACATGTCCACCGCCAGCCTCGCAGGCAGTACATCGATCGTCACTGGTGCCAGCCGCGGCTTCGGCCGCGCCGTTGCGGTCGCTCTCGCCGCGAATGGCGCCGATGTCGTTGGAGTGGCACGAGATCGCGCTGCCCTTCAAGACCTGCAGCGCCAGCTCGGGTCATCCTTCACGCCGGTTGTCGCCGACGTTGCCGACGACACGCTCGCCGCGCGCCTCATCGCCGAACACCAACCACGCATCTTGGTGCTCAACGCCGGCGCGACCGCGCACCCGGCGACGATTCAGGACCAAACCTGGGAGACGTTCAGCAGGAACTGGCACGTCGACGTTCGCCATGTGTTCGAGTTCGCCCGCGAAGCGCTGCTTGCGCCGCTTGCGCCCGGCTCGGTGGTGATCAGCCTGTCGAGCGGTGCGGCCCGGATGGGCTCGCCGATGAGCGGCGGATACGCCGGTGCCAAGGCAACGATCGGGTTCATCAGTTCCTACGCCCGCTCCGAGTCCGAACGTCGCTCGTTGGGCATTCGATTCGTGGCCCTGCTGCCGAAGCTCACCTCGGCAACCGGGCTTGGCTCGAAGTTTGTCGACGCCTACGCGGCCTACGCCGGTGTCGACAGAGACACATATCTCGAACAGGTGGGCTCGATGCTCACTGCCGAGCAGGTCGCTGCCGGCGTGATCGAGATCCTGACCGGCGATGACGAATCGGCCCCCGCGTACCTGCTCGCCGCCGATGGCCTCGCCAAGCAATGACTCACGCGTCAAAGCGCCGATGGGCTGGCCCATGCTGTGGTACACGCTGACCGGGCTTCCATCTGAAGTGCGCACTTTCGACTCACGGGGGGTGCAGCGAAAGTACGCACTTCGCCAGGTTTGGCGACTGAACATCGCCCGATCTGCCGATCCGCCCCTGGTGATGACGAACCGGGCAGCCCCGTTTCGCTACGTTGCCTTTCGGGGCTGCCCGGTTCGACGGTGACTGCTTGCTCGTCGCGTCGGCTACAACAGCCCGTTCAGCCCGACGGCACATCGAGAACGTCGAGCATTGTCAGCGTGATCGACTGAAGGCCGCGGCGCGCGTCAGATCTCGGCGAAGGCTCGCACCGAGAACGAGCCCAGTCCTTCGATCTTGGGTGGAACCGCCGTGAAGGTGAAGCCCGAGTGAGGCAGCGAGGCGAGGTTGGTCAGGTGTTCGATGATCGGAACGTCGTTGCGCAACAGCGTCGTGTGAACCGGCCTCCCGTCGCCGTCGGGTCCAGACGTTGCGTCGATGTTGAGCGAGTCGATGCCCACGCACGCGGCACCGCCGGTCACCAGCGCTCGGGCCAGTTCGACACTGATGTGAGGATGGTCGTCGGTGTACCGAGGCGTGCCGAAGTACTGGCTGTGCCCGGTGCGGAACAACACCGCGAGCCGTGCACGTCGATGTCGCCGAGCAGGTCCAAACCGGCTTGCCGACCGACGGCGTCGATGCAGATCCCCGGCACTCCGGCCACGCGTTCGAGCGGTAGACCGACGAGGTCGTGCCCGTCGGCGAACCGGTGGAACGGCACGTCGAGGTACGTCCCGGTGTTCGTGCACATCGTGATCATCCCGATGTGGAACGCGAGCCAGGACCATAGATCGCCTCGGCGGCGTCCCGATCGAGATGGGCGCCGATCTCCGGTGTTGGCAGGCCCGGATACGTGGCGAGTCCTTCATGGATCGGATGACTCAGGTCGACGAGGCGGCGGCTCATGGTGTGTCGATCGATCGTAGGGCAGTGGCGACAACGACAATACTTTCAGCATCGACGAGCGTGTTGGTGTCAACCGATCGAGGTCGTACCGTTCTCGCAACGGCGTCGTCGCCTGGGTCGACGAGCGGTGGGACAGCGGTAGCGCGCGATTGGCCGATCGACCGATCCTGCGTGATGCAGGTTTGGCTGCCGTGGCGGTGCTGTTCCTGGCGATCGACACCGCCCGGACGGCGCTCGACGCCGGCATCAAGAAGATCCATGCCGAGGGTGTCAGCGGCGTCAGCACCAACTCGCTGCACAACGGGCCGACTGCAGTGAAGAAGGCCTTCGAGACGTGGAACCTCGGCTGGGAACGGTTGCGCATCTGGCTGCGGTTCCAGCCCGTGCCGCTGGCGAGAGTGCAAACGCTT
>CAWDUI010000032.1:0-34462 GCA_963805445.1 Ilumatobacteraceae bacterium
AGGAGGTGGTTCTGCACCACATCGCGCAGCGCCCCGACCGAGTCGTAGAACGCCCCCCGGTCGTCCACCCCGAAGTCCTCGGCGAGGGTGACGTGCACCGCAGCGACGTGCTCGCGGTTCCACAGGGGCTCGAGCAGTGCGTTGGCGAAGCGAAGGAAGTGGATGTCGAGCACCGGCTGCTTGCCCAAGAAGTGGTCGATGCGCAGGATCTGATCCTCGTCGACGACGTCGTGCAGTTCGTCGTTGAGGGCCTGTGCAGAGGCGAGGTCGTGACCAAAGGGCTTTTCGATCATGACGCGGTTTCCCGCAGTGAGTCCGGCCTGACCGAGTGCCACGACCACCGTCGCAAAGAGCGAAGGCGGAATCTCGAGGTAGAACAGTGCTTTCGCGCCGCCCTTCAACTCGGCAGCCAGCCGTTCGTATGTGGTGGGGTCGGTGAAATCACCCTGAACGTAGGTCAATCTCCTCGCCAACCGGGCGAAGGCGTCTTCATCGACGATGTGATCGGCCGAGTCGAGCACGTCCCGCGCCGAAGCAACCAGTTGGTCCACGGTCCAGTCGTTGACGGCGACTCCGATGATCGGGCCGTCCAACCGACCGGCAACCTCCAAGCCGTACAACGCCCGAAACGTCATCTTGTGAGCCAGGTCGCCGGTGATGCCGAAGATCACCAACGCCTCGGGCGGCTGACTCACGGTCTCGTCATTTGACATACACGCTCTGCGACGACGATACACGGACACCGGCACCGCCGGGAGGTCGCCTGGTCTGTATCGTGCCGTCGCAGCGAGCGGCACGGGTGCGGGAGACCTCTCAGGTCGGCAGGTAGCCGTTGACGTCGACGACGAGTTGAGTTGGGGCGGTGTTGAGCAGGCACACCTTGCCGCCGGCGCCGACCTTGGCGATGACTGCGTTGGCGACCGTGGTACCACTGTGGTAGTTGAGATTCGACGCCAATGGTGCAGCGGTACCGCATGGGTAGACGGTGACGAAGCCCGACCCCGTCGGCCCGGTGACCGTGACATTGAGCACCACGGTGGCGGCCCCGACAGCGACACCGCCACGACCGGTGACGGTCAGTTCGGTGATCGAGTTCGCCGGCCGCAAGCCAGCGCCGGTGAACTGTCCATCGACGGTGTCGAGGCCGGATCGTGTCTCCAGCAGCCTGGCCGGGTCGAGCGGCATGTACGACGTCACCGCGGGGAAGTACCCATTCACGTCGGCGATCAGGTGCACACCGGCACTGGTGAAGATGCACACCTTGCCGCCGGTGCCGATCTTGGCGATCGCCAGGTTGGCAACCGTGCTGCCGGCGACGTAGTTGATGTTCGACGCCGTCGGCACTGCAGTGCCGCACGGATACACCGTGGCGTACCCCGATGCTTGCGCTGCGGTGACCGTGATGTTCAACACCGCAGCCGAAGGATCGCTCGGCACCGACGCTCGATCGCTGACCTGCACGGCCGTCACCGACCCTGCAGCACGCAGCCCGTCACCCTGCTGCAACCCATCAATGGTCGTCAGTCCTGGACGGGTCTCGAGGAGACGTGCCGGAGTGATCGGCTGGTAACTCGACCCGGTGGGGAAGTATCCGCTGACGTCGACGATCAGATGTGTTGTCGTTGACACGAACACGCACACGTTGCCGCCGGTACCGACCTTGGTGATCACCGCATTCGGAACGGTTCCGCCGGTGGTGTAGTTGAGGTTCGACGTCGTCGGTCGTGCTGTTCCACACGGATAGGCAGTGACGAACCCGCTGCCGAGCGGGCCAGCCACGGTGATGTTCAGGGCGACGGCACTCGCCGCCGCATCCACACCGCCGCGGTCGGCAACGGTGAGCTCGAGAGTCGATCCGCTGCTGCGGATCCCGTCACCGGCGAACAACCCATCGGTGGTCGTCATCCCAACCGCGTGTCGGCCAACCGTGACGGCTTCAGCGCCACAAAGTCCTGCACCGCTGGTGTTCCTTCTGGCAGGCCCGACAACGCTGGTGGAACCTCCGCCGGTGGCACCTCCACTGGTGGCACGACCGCCGGTGCGGCCGGCCACACGTTGAGGAACGTGAGAGCGCCGCCGAAGCCGTAGTCGTTGCCATGGTTCATCTGTCGACCGGCGTCCATCAGCGCGTATCGCTGCTGGGAGGCGGCATTGGCCGGAATCTCAATGGTCAGGTCGGCCGTCTCGCCCGGACCGACGAGGGGGGAGATGAACTGCTGCGGATCTTCGTACCGCGACGCATTGCGCCCCAGCAAGGTTTGATGCAGGCCAAGCAAACTCATCGACTTGTCGGTGACACCTGCGTTGACCGAGCGCAGCAACACGCTGTCGCCCGCCCGTACGTCGATCACATCGGTGTCGGGGAACGACTTGCCGTTGATGACGTGGTACACCTGACGTGGCGAGCCATCGGGCATCATCGACTGACCGAAGTAGCTCATGCCGGGGAAGTCCATAGAGTCGGTCGCGAACTGGAAGTCGAGATCCGTCGTGGCGACCAATGCCTCGTCGGCGTACGACACGGCGCCGTCGTACGCGCACATCATGTTGGGCCCGACGCAGCCTGTGGGCGTGACGATCAGGACACCGACGAGGCCCATGGCGACTTGCCGCGGCACGTCAGGGTTCGAACCCGGTTGGAACACCGAGGTGCCGACCTTGCTGGCCACGACCGTGTAGACGGAACCGACGTGGGTGACGTCGCCGACCGGGAGGCTGGGGAACGACAGGTCGATCGGGTCCGTGATGGTGGTGTCCTGTGAGAGCGTGATCGTCAACACCGTGCCCAGCGGCACCTTGATCGTCGAGGTGGCGCCGCCGGCGAGCGTATGCGCCCCGCTGCCCTCGCCGTTGACGTTGAATCCGTAGAACGGCAGCGTTTGAGGGCCGTTGACGACATCTGCAATCACGACCTCGCCGATCCCCGCGTCGAGCGTGATCGCACAGGTCGCGGTGCAAGTCGGAGCGATTGCCGGGAACGCATCCGGGGGCGTGGACGACTGCACGCGCTGCGAGAAGGTGGCCGCGTGGACTGCCACAGCGCCGCCCATCAATCCGGCGGCTGCGATGACGGCTACGCCCAGCCGCTTCCTCTTGTTCTGGATGTCCATGGTCGCGCTCTTTCGCCGAGAAGTTGGAGTCTTTTGGAGGGTCGGCTCGTTCATCTCGCCTGGGCTCATCGACTCGTGCACCGGCTGGTCGGCGGCAAATTCAGCCGACCGTTGGTGCGGTCGGGTCATTGCAAAATGCTGCCGCTAGCGCGAAATGTCACGTGTCGTCCCGTCCCTTCGTTTCGGTTGCGTCCGCACCCGAAAGTGAGAGCCATTATCGCAAGGCCGCTGATCCGGGGCAATGAGTCATATGACCCAGCCGGTGCACAGACCCGGCGATTCCCGTGATTCGAGGTCGATTCCAATGGCGAGGATCTAGGAATCCGCCCAGCTCACGATGGTCGCGACCCGCTCCAACCGCGCTGTCTCGTCAGGCGAAGTATCGTCTCGAGACACGTAACTGGCACGCGAATGCAAAGGGGAGTGCCTGATGACCGACTTCGACTTCAGCGACTACTACGACGCCTACGCCGCTTCGGCCGGCGGTGTTGTCCAGCTCGAGTTCGTCGATCCGCCGGCGTTGAGCGGTGAGGAGGTCGAGTGGACGTTTCGGACCGTTGGAGGCGCGACCGCGCCCGCCGGAACCGTCGTCGCCAACGTCGCAGTTGTGTCGCATGACCACAACATCCTCGGCGGCGGCAAGACCACGATTCGCAACGAACTCGGCCCGCACGACATCGCCGCCACCCGGGTCAATCCTCTGCAGTACACGTGGCAGGACGGCGAGTACTACCTGACCGTCACCGTTGGCGGCGACGCCCGAAACGTTGCTTACCGCGTCCACGAGCGCCACGTCTCCGCCCCCTGAGCCAGGAGCGCGGAGAGGGTGCGGGCACTTCTCCGATCAGTTCGTCAGAACCACCCGTTGATATCGATGACGATGTCGACCGGGGTTTGCGCGTAGACACAGATGGTTCCACTCGCAGACAGCGGCGTGATCACAGCGTTCGCGGTCGTGTGGCCGGCCGTGTAGTTGATGTTTGAAGCCTCTGGTCGATCGCCGCAGGGGTAGATGGTGACGAAACCCTCCGCGTTGGCGCCGGTGGCCGTCACGTTCAGCGAGGCCGCGCTGATACCTGCCGGCACCACACCGGGAAGGTCGGCGATCTCGACCTCGAGCACAGAGGCGCCGCCAACTTGCTGTTTCGCCACCTGGCGCACAGCATTCGGACTCTGACCGGCTCTCGTGTCGAGTACGCGACGGGGGCTGACTGCGTTGAAACCAGCACCGGACGCCAGCCATCCATTGATGTCGACGACGAGGTCTGTCGTGGCCGAGCTGAAGAAGCACACAGTCCCGCTGGCCGAGACCGGAGCGATTGCTGCGTTTGCCACGCTTTCACCGGTGATGAAGTTCACGCTGGAGACCAGCTCTCGTGTTCCGCAGGAATACACCGTGATGAAGCCTGCACCGGCGGGGTTCGTCACTGTCACGTTCAGGGAGACAGCGCTGACGCCGACGGTGGGAACCAGTCCGGCGAGATCGGTGAGTTGTACCTCGATCGACGCGCCGGCTGGTATCTGAGTCTTGGCGACTTGGCGCAGAGCCTGGGCTTGGTCGGGTCGGGTGTCGAAGATACGCTTCGGGCCGATCGCCGTGAAGATGACGCCCTTCGGGAACCAGCCGTTGAGATCGCCGACGACATCGGTCGGCGAACTGCTGAAGATGCAAATGGTTCCGGAGGCGGACAACGGGGCAATGACTCCATTCGCAACGGTCTGCCCGGCGACGTAGTTGACACTCGAGACCAACTCACGTGCACCGCACGGATACACCGTGACGAAGCCAGCGGCCGCGGGGTTGGTCACGGTGATGTTCATGGACACCGCACCGACGCCGGTCGCCGGAACGAACCCGACGAGGTCAACGACCCGGATCTGCAATTCGTCGACTCCGCCCACCACGTGCTTGGCGACCGACCGAAAGGCCGCGGGGCTCTGACCCGGGCGGGTGTCGAAGACACGAATTGGACCGACGGCATTGAAGCCCGACCCTGCCGTGCCTCCAGGATTCGGATCCGGGTCTGGATCCGGGACCACCGAGCTGATGGTGAGCAGCTGTGTGGCTGTGGCTGCATTCCCGGCTGGATCCAACACTCCGGCCACGACGGAATACGTGCCGATGACCAGGTCCGTCACTGGTGTTGCGTTCCACGTGCCGCCGATCTGGACAAGCGTTGTCATCGCAACGCCGACCCCGTTGATGGTCACCGTGCGGCCGACCTGTTCGTCGGTGGTTCCGTGGATGGTTGGTGTCGGATCGTTCGTTGTCTCGGTCGCTCCGCCGGTGATGGTCACGCTCGGAAGGATCGTGTCGATCGTCAGGGATTGCGTCTCGCTTCCGAGGTTGCCGGCCGGATCGGTCACCGAAGCGGT
Organism: Ilumatobacteraceae bacterium; assembly: GCA_963805445.1. Classification (GTDB taxonomy): domain Bacteria; phylum Actinomycetota; class Acidimicrobiia; order Acidimicrobiales; family Ilumatobacteraceae; genus JAENVT01. The sequence goes on from CAWDUI010000032.1 coordinate 5,487, forward strand.
CACCTCGTAGGTTGCGTCGTCGAGGCTCGTCGCAGGTGTTGCGTTCCACGTTCCATTGGCCTGGACCAAGACGGTTATCGGAACCCCCGACACCAGTGATCGTGACGAGCGTGCCCGGCAGAGCATCGGTTGTTCCGTAGATGGTGGGGTTCGGGTCATTCGTCGCCACCGTGGCGCCTCCGGTGATGGTCACGACCGGAGGGATGGTGTCGATCGTGAGGGATTGGGTGGCCGTGGTGATGTTGCCCTGAGGATCGGCGACCGTGGCTACAACGATGTACGCGCCGTTGACGATTGGTGCAGTCGTCGCCGACCACACGCCTCCGGCTCGCACTTCCGCCTGCAATGACTGCTCGTCGATGGTCACCAGCACCGACTGCCCGGCGGCCAGGTCAGTCGTCCCGGAGATCGTCGGGGTGATGGTCGTCGCGCTGGCCGTCGCGCCACCGGTGATCGTCAACGACGGCGGAGTCGTGTACACGTTGTTGCTGTCGAGAGTGACCGCGCCAGTGAGCGCCAGGGCACGACCGTTGAGATCGCACCCGCACCCAATCCGATGGCGTCGTGTGCCATCACGGTGCCGGCCAACCTGGCGTTGGCGCCGAGGTTTGCGGCGCCGTTGACTTGCCAAAAGACTCGGGAGGCCTGGGCTTCGTTGATCAGCCTGACCTCAGCGGAGGCAGCCATCGCGAGGGCACCGTTGACTTGGAAGATGAATGCAGCGTTGGCATCGCCTTGTCCGTCCAGCGTCAAGATGCCGGTCGGAGAGAAGGCGCCTGCAAAGTTGTACACGCCGGGTTCCAGCTCTCTCCGTCCTGGGTTCCAGTCAACGGCGTGCCAGATGGGAGAGCCAGGGCATCGTCGTATGCCGCGCTCGAGATCGGTGTATGCCTGCCCAGCCTGCGGGTCGCCGTTGTGAGTCTCGCCGACGACGACGCCAGGGGGGAAGCCCGCGATCGTCCCCGCGTTGGCGCCCGCGACGGATACGCCGAGGTCCCCTCTCAGCGTCGTGACGGGACCCGTCACTGTGTTGGCGACCGACAGGCCGCTGAACACCGAGTAGGCCGCGGCACTCGCCAGGTCGACCGGGGCCGGCGCTGCAGCGAAGGCGGGCGCGGGAGATGTCACGACGCCCCCGATGAGCAACATTGCCGTCAGCGCGACGACTGCGGTGACATTGCTCCGCCAGGCCGCCCGACCCTCGGGGATGACAGTGTGGCGGTGAACCGTCGGGTTGCTCGCGTTGATGACATTTCGCTCCTCGGTTTGGACGAGGAGGCGATTCAAATAGTGGCGGCGATCTTTGCGGATCGTGGTCGTGGCGAAGCGTCTCGACGCCTTCATGAGGTGTATCGGCACGGCGGGGGCCCGGCGATACGGGCGCGATCGTGCTAGGTGGTCCACCATGAATGTCGGCGTAGGTTAGAAGTGGTAGAGCAAATGAGGCGATGCGCCGCATTGCTCGGCTATGTCGAGTCTCCTGTTGCGGCCGGGTAGGCGATGATGCCATCACGTACAGCGATCGCGATGGCTTCCAGCCTGGAGTGCGCCCGCAACTTGTACAGGATGTTCTGCGAGTGGTTGCGAACGGTGTTGAGCCGTAGGCCCAGCCGCCGCGCAATCCGCTTGTTGATCAGGCCGCTGGCCATGAGCCGCAGCACCTCGAGTTCTCTCCGTGTGAGGTCGGCCCCCAAGCCTCGCATCGTCGGAGCCAGTTGCTGCAGCAACAGCGCCAGCTCCTTTGGTGGAAGGTACGGCTCACCTTCATGCGCTGCGACGATTGCCTTCAACAGCTGGGGGACAGAGTCGATCTTGCTGACGAATCCCGAGCAACCGGCGGCGATCGCCCGCACGAGTGCCTGATCGTCGCTCCGGGCGGTGAGCATGATGACGTGTACCAAGGGCATCAAGGCCTTGATCTGTTCGGTCGCTTGCACACCATCGCCATCAGGCAACTCGAAGTCCATGAGGACGACATCGGGCTTGAACAACAACGCAGCCGCAACCGCCGACGCGACACTGTCTGCTGTCCCCACCACGGAGAGCCCTGGCTTGCTCTCGAGGAGCCGAACGAGGCTGTCTGCGAAGATCGCATGGTCGTCGACGATGAGCACACGGATGCCATGGTTCTCTTCGCCCGCGGCCTCTCGGACGGTGGCTCCGGTAGTGATGGGCAGCCGGCTCTCCAGCTCGCGTACCCGGGACCGCCGCGCAGCGTCGATCTCGCATCGCCGCAACGCGCACGCCAGATGGATCAGGAGTTCGTTGGCCTCGAATGGCTTGGGCACATACCCAACAACGCCGAGGTCGAAAGCCGCCTCGGCTGCACGCTGGTCGTCGACCGTTGACATCATGACGACTGCGAGATCGGGGAAGTCCCCGGCGAGGTCAGCCAGCGGCTTCATTCCTTTCGTGCCCGGAATCGTGATGTCGCAGAGTGCCGCCGAGATGTCCGGCTCGGCCGCGAGTCGGGCACGGGCCTCTGCGCAGCTCGAGGCTTCGAGGCATGTGTACCCATGCAGGGCGAGGATCCGCGCAGTGCTTCGTCGGACGTCATCGTCCTCGTCGATGACAACCACCTTTCGGGCGGAACCGTCAGGGACAGCCTTCGTCAACTACGAACCTCCGTCCAGGATCGCGCCCCACCCTTCGAAGCAGTTCCTCACCTGAAAAGGGCTTTTCGATGAGGTTGACACCCTGGTCGATCACCCCCTTATGAACGATCACGTTCTCGCTGTACCCGCTCATGAAGAGCACCTTGGTGGCAGGTCTCTGGGCGAGCACGTCCATCGCCAACTCCTTTCCCGACGGTCCGGGCATCACCACGTCGGTCAGCAGCAAGTCGATGGTGCCGGGATGTCGACGGGCAATCTCCAGCGCGTCGCGTGCGTTGGCCGCCTCGATGACCTTGTAGCCGGATCTCGACAGAATTCGCCCGGCCGGAACGCGCACGATTTCCTCATTCTCGACCAGCAGCACCGTCTCGCCCCGCGCCGACGACCGCAGCGGCGACACAGTGTCGTCGGCGGCTGGTTCCGACTCGATGGCTGCGGGGAGAAAGACCCGCACGGTCGTCCCCAAGCCCGGCTCGGAGTAGATCGCGGACCGCGCCGCCCGCTTGCGACACGATTCCGAAGGCGGTGGCCAATCCCAATCCCGTGCCCTCACCCGGTGGCTTGGTCGTGAAGAACGGCTCGAACGCTCGAACCGCGGTCGCCTCGGTCCATCCCGGTTCCGGCGTCGGAGATCGACAGCCGCACGTACGTTCCAGACCCGAGACCGTGGAGATCACGAAGCGTCTCATCGCTGTCGAACACCGATGTCTCGATTTCGAGCGGGCCGCCATCTGGCATTGCATCCCTCGCGTTCACCGCGAGGTTCATGATCACCTGCTCGATCAGGCCGCGATCGATCGTGATCAGCGGGAGATCTCGAGCTAACACGACTCGCAAGGGATCGATGTTCTGGCCGATCGTGGTCCGCAGGAAGTCCTCCATCTCGCGGATGACCGCGTTCAGATCCACCACCTGAGGATGCAAGACCTCGCGACGGCTGAAGATCAACAGCTGCCGAGTCAGGGCCGAGGCTCGGCTTTGCTGCCTTCGCGATCTGTTCGACGTCGTCGAGCACGGCGACGAGCGCCGCGGGGTCATGAGCGCTGCCGTACCGGTCGATCTCCTCGTGCAGAATGGAGGCCACGAGCCCTGAGTAGTTCATGATTCCGGCAAGCAGGTTGTTGAAGTCATGGGCAACGCCACCGGCCAGTTGGCCCAAACTTTCCAATCGCTGTGCGTGATGAAGTTGTGCTTCGAGCTGGCGCCGGTAGGCGTCCGCTTTGATGATCTCCGTCACGTCGCGGCCGACGGTCGAGGCGCCAGTCACCGCGCCAGTCGAATCGCGGATGGCTGAGACCGCGACGGACACGTCCAGAACCCGCCCGTCCTTGCAAGTTCGCTGGGTGACATAGTGCTCCATGGAGCCGCCGCAACTCACACGTTCGAGGATCGTTTCCAACTCTCCGGTTCGGTCAGCAGGAAAGAGCTCGGACACGCTGTGGCCGACGATCTCATCGGCGGAGTAGCCGTACATGCGCTCCGCCCCGGCGTTCCAGCTGGTGATGATCCCGGTGATTGTCTTGCCGATGATCGCGTCGTCCGACGATTCCACGATTGCCGCCAGCCGCGAGGCGACCTCGGACGCCTGCGGCCGTGCCTCGACCCCGGTGATCGAAGAGACGTCTCGGACTACCGCCGAGACCAGGAGCCCCTGAGAGGTCTCGAACGACGAGAGGTACACGTTGGCCGGAAACTCGCTGTCGTCGTTCCGTTTGGCAATGATCTCGATCACGCTCGTCGGAAGACTGGCCGTTGCACGGAGGAATGCTGTTTGCTGAACGTGATACATCGATCTGAAACGCTCGGGAATCAGCGTCTCGGCCAGTTGCCCGACGAGCTCGTCCCGCTCGTATCCGAACATTGCCCCAAGGTGACGATTGGTCAACTGAATGACCCCGGCGCGGTCAACGATCATCACCCCGTCGGGGGCTGAATCAACCCATTGCTCGGTCGTTGCCGAGATGGAGCTCATGTTGCCTCCCTTGCACGAGCACGGAGGCTTTGAATGAGATCCTGTTGTTTCGTTTGCGCCCAACTGGAGCTCCGACGGCACGTGCCCGGTCGACCAACCATTGACGCTGCGGCCGAACGGTTCGGTTGATGGGCGCCAGGTTGACCAGCTCGGTAAACAGTTTACCCGGCTCTGTTGACGAAGCGATCACGCATGGTGGAATGGAGCTCATGGATGACCTCCACGAGAATCACTACGGCGAGCGCGACGTCGCCTTCCTCGAACAGCTGTGGGGTGACGGTTACCTGTCTCCCGGCGGGCCCGACGAAGTCAGTCGCATCATCGACGGACTTCCCATCAGGGGCGCGACGATCCTCGACATCGGTTGTGGCACGGGCGGCATCGCCGTGTCGCTGGTGGCTGACCACGGCGCGGTCAAGGTCATCGGGATCGACGTCGAAGCCGCACTGTGCGAACAGGCGCGCGCTCGGGTCGAGCGTCATCAGCTGCAGGGTCACATCGAGATCCAGCTGGTCGCCCCCGGGCCGTTCCCGTTCGCTGATCAGCAGTTCGACGTCGTGTTCTCGAAAGACTCGATCGTGCACATCTCCGACAAGGAGTCCTTGTGTCGGGAGGCGTTCCGGGTTCTCCGCCCAGGCGGTTGGTTCGCTGCATCGGACTGGTTGATCGCCCACGACCACGAGCCCTCCGAGGCCATGCGTCGATACATTGCAGCTGAAGATCTGGACTTCGCCATGGCCTCGCCTCGCCGCTACCGCGACGCGCTCAGCTCCGCCGGCTTTGTCGGCATCGAGCTGCGCGATCGAAACCGGTGGTATCGAGATGTCGCCCGTGACGAATTGGCTCGGCTGCAAGGGTCGCAGCACGACGAATTCGTGGCGGTGCTCGGTGAGGATGAAGTTGGTCGCCAGATCGCCACCTGGACGGCGATGGTCCCGGTGCTCGACTCGGGCGAGCATTGCCCTCACCACTTTCGAGGTCGGCGACCCGACCTGCGTCGTTAGCCGCTGCGTAGAGTTGCGGCATGAGGGCAGTCGTGTGCAAGGCGTTCGGTCCACCAGAGGATCTCGTCGTCGAGTCGGTTGACGATCCAACGGTTGGCGCCGATCAACTGCTGGTCGATGTGGCCGCGGCAGCGGTGGTCTACCCCGACACCTTGATGCTCGAGGACAAGTATCAGTACAAGGCGGCGCCGCCGTACATCCCCGGCGGCGAAGTCGCCGGTGTCGTGGTCGGGGTCGGCGAGCACGTCGCCGGCTGGTCGATCGGTGACCGCGTGCTGGGCGCGCTCGGAGCGACCGGGGGCTATGCAGAGTTATCGTGATCCCCGCCGCCACGCGCGCGACGGCTGCCCGATTCGGTCGACTTCGCGGCGGCCGCCGGACTCAACTACGCCTACGGAACGACGCTTGTACGGGCTGCAAGCATCGCGCGGGCCTGCGCGCAGGCGAGACGCTGCTCGTGCTCGGTGCCGGAGGCGTCGGTCGGCCTCTCGGCGGTCGAGATCGGCAAGCTCATGGGCGCCCGCGTGATCGCCGCTGCCTCCACCGACACCAAGCTCGACGTGTGCCGTCGAGCGCGGTGCCGACGAGACGATCAACTACTCCACCGAGGACCTCAAGGACCGAGCCAAACAGCTGACGGACGGCAAAGGCGTCGACGTCGTCTACGACTGCGTCGGCGGTGCCAACGCCGAACAGGCGCTCCGCGCGATCGCATGGGAAGGGAGGTTCCTCGTGATCGGGTTCACCGGCGGGATACCTTCCATCCCGCTCAACCTCGTCCTGTTGAAGGGCTGTCAGATCGTCGGCGTCTTCTATGGCGCCATGACGGCTCGTGAACCGGCGCGCAACGCGGAGATCAGTGACCAGCTGATCGACTGGGTCGCATCCGGCACGCTGCAGCCGTACGTGTCCGCGCGGTATCCGCTCGAAGGCGCGGGGGAGGCACTGCGGGCCATGATCGACAGGACCGTTGTCGGCAAGGTCGTCATCACGCCGTAGACGGGGTCGGGCGAGGCACGGAATCTCCGGTGCAACCGGAGATCTGGTGCCTTGATTCGGCCGGGTGACCTCGCTACATCGTTGTGGCAGAGGGAATCCACGTGCTGCGGTGACCGCTGGTGGTTCGGCGGGGAATGCGGACTGTGGCGATCGCTGGGCGGTGCACGTCGGCTGCGTCCAGGACGACGAGGTCGGTATCGTCCCCCGCATCGTGGCCCACGAACCCGACGAGCCAGCCTCCGTCGACACCGCCCGGTCGCGATGGATCGGCGACGAAGACAAGGTCACCCGGTGTACGGCCGACGCCGAAATCGCTCAACTGCGGCACCTCGTCGAGCGGCCGTTCGCTGGTTCGAGCGAAGCGTCGTGGTGTCGGATCCAGTACCTCGCGCTGCATCGTGGCGGACACGACGTGCAACGTCCATCGTTCGAGTGATGGTGTCGCGGCGTGGACGACGATGGTGTCGCCGGCATCTCGGGCGTGCACGAGGTGGGGTGCAGCGACCCCGGTGGTGATCCATGTGATGCGTGCCACGGCATCGCGAGTCATGACACCGACGGAGCCGTCGGCCACGAACACCACGTGGTCGCGGGTGATCGCAAGATCCGTGAGATGTCTGTGTGGGCCGAGGATCGGCCGGTTCGTGCGCGTGAGAGCGCCGGACGACACCACGACGTGCGCCTGGGCCCCGGTCGCGTCGCTGGCGAGCACGTGCAGGTCGCCGGTGTGTGGGTCGCGCTTCGGGTAGGCGGACATTCCACGGGACCGGCCGGCAAGGTCGACTCGGCGAAGCGTGGTGAAGTCCGAGGTCAGCTCGTAGGCGGGCGAGCCGTCGCCGAAGGCCAGGATCGAGCCACCGAAGACGATGATGTTGCTGAGCGGGGCGCCGTCGGTGACCACCCACCGGCTTCGGTACGACACGGCCCGGCCGGCGTGAAGGTGGACCGAGTGGACCGCCGCGTGACCGGGCTCGGAACCGGGTCCGATGCCGACCAGCCGGCCGGACAGCGCGGCGGGGAGCGTGCCCTGCACCGGGAGGTCGGTGATCGTGGCTCGTCTCGGGTCTCGATGTTGCTGGTGGGCGGAAGCGGGGGCTCGGTCGGCGGGGCCATGGGTTGATCGTCGACCTAAGGCGGCTCCGACCGCATCGGGCGCAACCCCTCAGATGTCGAGCGCAAGCCGCTCGCGCGATCAGGCGATGCCGAGCCGTTGAGCAACGGCGGCCGCGTCGACGCGGCTGTTGACGCCGAGCTTGCGCAAGATGTTCGAGACATGGACGCTTGCCGTCTTGTCGGACACGAAGAGCTCGTCGCCGATCTGGCGGTTGGTGCGCCCAGCGGCCACCAGGCTCAGCACCTCGGCTTCCCGGGGCGTCAGCCCGAGGTTCTGCGCCGAGCTTTCGTCGAGCGTGACGCGGGTCGGGGCTTCGACACTGATTCGCGTGCGACGTGAGACGGCATCGATCTCCGCCAGCAGTGGGGCGGCGCCGAGCTCGGACGCAATCGAGTGGGCTTGTCGCAGCGACGATGCCGCCCGATCCGCCGAGCCGGCGAGAGCGGCCGCCTCTGCTTCGCGAAGGAGCATCGTCGCGGTTGCCCATCGATCGCCGAGATCGCTCCAACGCGCCGCGGCCTCGGCCCAGGCATCGGCGTCGGACACGGTGAGACGGGTCAGGCTCGCGGCGGCGTGGGCGAGGTGTGCCGCGGTGTCGCGTTGCGGGCCGTTCGGGCAACGTTCGGCGAACGATCGAGCGGCCTCGATTCGTTCCTGCAGATGGGTGATCGTGTGCGGCACGTCGACGGGTTGGCGACGCGCCCGCTGGTCCAACGTGACTTCAACCATGGCAGCGACGCTGAGCATCGCGAATCGTGCCGCCCACAGCACCGAGGTCGTCCGCGTCGACTCCCATCCCCGCTCAGCAGCGCTCGCCGCTTCAACCCAGTTCCCGAGAGCGAGATGGACATCGGCCGTGGTGGCGTCGAGCACGGACTGATGCCATCCGTCGACGGGCTGAGCATGGGCCTCGGCCATCTGGCTGAGTGCCAGCTCGACATCACCGAGTCGGGCCGCGAGCATCGCCTCCGCGCGCGCCCGCCGAAGAAGGCCAATCGGCAGCATGTCTGCGGCGGAGCGTCGGGCGAGGACGCTGGCGGCCTCCGACCAACGACCGAGACGGACGAGCGCCTCAGCGGCGAGCGAGTCGAAGTAGATGTTGAAGCTCTCGATGCCGGTGAGTTGTCCCTCCGCTACCGCATCGAGGGCGGTGTTTGCCGCGGCTTGGTAGTGACCGGCATCGATGAGTGCAACGCACAGGTAGACCGAGGCGAAGGTGCGACCCTGGGCGCTGGTCGCCGCGGCGAGCGATTCCCGACACAACTCGACCCCCTCGTCCGGGTCGCCCTGGTTGCTGCGGACGATTCCCAGGACCCGACGGGCCATCCCCCACGCCCCAGGATTGCCGTCGGGGTTCGGGACGAGGTCGAAGACCTTCGCGCACCATCGGTCCGCCGCTGCGTAGTTGCCGGACATCAGCTCTGCCTGGCCGAGACCGGCGAACACCGCGGCGGCCTCGGCGCCTTCATCACCCGACAGCAACGTTGCTGCCAGTGCGAACTCGACGCGGCTCTCGTCGAGCCGGCCGCTGGCCCACAGGTAGCGGCCGAGCCGCTCGTGACCCCACGACGGACCGAGCGGGGGCGCCCCGGCATCGAACGCGGCGCGCGCCAGTTCCACCGCTCGCTTGTTGCCGACGGTGGAAGCGGCGATCTCGGCGGCCTGCCACAAGCGGTCGCTTCGGCTGGCCACTGCCGAGCGCTCGCCGACCGTGTCCCAGAGCTCGAAGGCGCGTTCGAGATGAGCGAAAGCGGCACCCGGCGCGACCGTTTCGGCCGCATCTGCGGCATCGAGCAGGGCCAGGAACGCCCCCTCGATGTCGCCTGAACGGTCGAGGTGGAAGGCGAGCTCGCCCGCCCGGTCCGCGCGGCGTAGGACATCAGCGGACTGTTGCCGCAGGGTTTCGGCGACCCGGCGATGCAGGCGAGATCGTTGCGGCGGGAGCAGGTCGGCGTAGACGACCTCACTGAGGAGCGGGTGCCGGAACCGGTACTCGCCGCTGTTGCCATCGACCAGCAGCAAGCGGGCGTCGATCACGGTCCGCACGGCGACTTCGAGTTCGTGGTCGGTCAATGCGACGATCGCAGCAAGCAGTTCGTGGTTCGTCTCGCGACCGATCGTCGCGACTGCCCCCAGCACGTGGCGAGCGTGTCGTCGAGGCCGGCGATCTCCGCCGAGATCAGATCGGACAACACCATCGGGATGGTCTCGCCGGCGAGGTGGGCGGCGACGAGCTCCCGGGTGAAGAACGGGTTCCCCTGACCGCGTGCGACCACTTGGTCGACCAGCGCGTCCGGTGCGGGCTTTCCGATCAGCGCCGCCACCCGGGCGGCGACCTCGTCGCGATCCAGCCCTTCCAGGATGGATCCGATGTACAGCCGGGAGCCGGCTCAACTCCGCCAATCGGCGCCGTTGTGCGGGGTGGACGCTGACCTCGTTGGCGCGGTAGGTGCCGACGAGCACCACCCGTTCGTCGATCAGATTCCGGGCGAGGTACTCGAACAGGTCCCACGTGACCGTGTCGGCCCAGTGGAGATCCTCGAACCCGACGATCACCGCGTCGTCGATGGCGAGATGAGTGATCAGCTCGAGCACGGCAACGAACAGCCCTCCGTGAGGCGCGTCCGACGGTTCGTTGGCAACCGTGCCCGGTGCGAACCAGTGGCGCAGTGGCGCCAGGTCCGGCGTGTCGCTCAGCAGGTCCGGCCTCGTGCGGCGGACCTGGCGGAGCAGATCGGCGAGCGGAGCCAGCGGGATGGTCTCGCCGCCGATGTGCGTGGACCGTCCGAGGTACAGGGCGAGATCGGCTCGCGCCGCGCCTTCACTCACGATCGTCGTCTTGCCGATCCCAGCATCGCCGCCGACCAGCACGACCGACGGCAGGCCCCTGCGGGCGTCGACGATCGCCCGTTCGAAGACGGCCAACTCCGCGCGTCGCCCCACGAAGTCGTCGGTTGGAGAGCGGTCCGGCACGATGCCGCCCAGTATCACCCAACCGGGTCATCGCCCATCGATCGTGCTCGCGGATCTGAGGGGGTGTGGCCGATGCGGACCGCCACCCCTTAGGACGACGGTGGACCTTGCCATTGCGATCCGGCAGTGGAACACACGCCTCACCGCGACAGAACCCAAGGAGTCATCATGCACGGCCGTCCGATCACCGAGTCATCCGGCCAAACCCACGCCAGCCATCCCAATCGCTGGCGCATCCTCGGCGTGCTCGTGCTCGCCCTGCTCGTCACCTCCATCGACCACACCATCATCAACGTCGCCATGCCCCGCCTCGTCGGCGATCTCGGCGCCAGCTCGGCGCAGCTGCAATGGATCGTCGCGTCGTACACCATCGTGTTCGCCGGCCTGCTCCTCACCGCCGGAAGCCTCGGTGACCGCTTCGGCCGCCGACACGCACTCCTCGCCGGCCTGGCCACGTTCCTCGCCGGCTCGGTGGTCGCCGCCACGGCAGGCTCGTCGACGGCGCTGATCGTCGGGCGCTGCGTGATGGGCGTCGGCGGCGCGCTGATCATGCCGACCACGCTGTCGATCCTCGTCAACGTGTTCGGCGATCCCCGCGAACGCGCCAAGGCCATCGCCGCGTGGACCGCCGCCAGCGGCGCCGGGATCGCCCTCGGGCCCATCGTCGGCGGTGCGTTGATGCGCAGCTTCTCGTGGTCGTCGGTGTTCTGGATCAACGTGCCGCTGCTCGTCGCCGCCTTCGTCGGAGCCCTGCACCTCGTGCCCGACTCCCGCGACCCGCACGCCACACGGCTCGACCCGGTCGGCGCTGTCCTGTCGATCGCCGCGATCAGCTCACTCGTCTACGCCATCATCCAGGCGCCCGAGCGCGGTTGGACCTCGGCGTCGTCACTCGTCAACTTCGCTGCAGGGACTGCCGTCGCAATTGCGTTCGTCGCCTGGGAGATCCGCCGGGACGACCCGATGCTCGACATCGCCCTGTTCCGCAGCCGCGGCTTCTCGGCCGGCAGCATCGCCCTCGCCCTGCTGTTCTTCGCCATGGCCGGGACCGTGTTCCTGCAGGCGCAGTACCTGCAGTTCATCCTCGACTACACCCCGCTCGCCGCCGGGTTCGCCCTCGTCCCTGCCGCGATCGGGATGCTGCTCGGCACCGGCGCCGGCGCCCACCTGTCGGCCAGCCACGGCGGGCGCATCGCCGTCACCGCCGGCACCGTGATCGCCGCCGTCGGCGTCGCAGTCCAGGCCGGGTTCGTCGACGGAAGTTCGTACCTGCCGACCGGTGTCGGTCTCCTGCTGTTCGGCCTCGGCGCCGGCATCGCCATGCCCGCCGCGACCGAGATGATCATGGCGACCCTCCCGCCGGCCCGCGCCGGAGTCGGCTCCGCCGTCAACGACACCGTCCGAGAGTTCGGCGGAGCCCTCGGCGTCGCAGTCATCGGCAGCATCGCCGCCACGAGCTACGCGTCGTCGATGCACCACGAGCTGGGGCGCTTCCCCAACCTGACCGAGGTCGACCGCAGCCTGCTCACCAACAACGTCGGCGCTGCTCTCCACACCGCCGGCAGTTCGGAGCGCAGGCAGACCAGATCGCATCAGCCGCTCGGGACGCATTCGTGGACTCGATGAACAGTTCGCTGTGGATCGCCGCCGGGCTCGCGTTCTGCGCTGCAGTCGTCGCGTTCACGCAACTGCCCCGGCAGGCGGCGCCGGTCCACGGCGCAACCGAGCGAGCTCCTGCCCACCACCATCGACACACGAGCCCCTCCGGTGCCAGGGCGTCGGTCTGAAGCACGACCCGCAGATCTAAGGGGTCGTCCCGATGGCGCACTCGACCCCTTACCGCGACGGTCGTCACAACACACACCACCACGAAGGGAATCACCGCCATGAAGAACACACTCGAGATGCCCACCCGAAGCGAGACTGTCGCTGCCGACCAACCGGCACCGATCGGCACCGATACGAGCAATGAGGTCGACGTCGCCGGTTGAGACCGGCACGACGTCAGGCGATGCCGGCCACATCGGTCGAGTCGTTGCCGGATGCCTCGTCTCCGGCCTCGTGGGGGCGATCGCATTGGTCGCCGGCCCCTTTGCCGGGGCCAAGGAACACATCATCACCGGGTCAGTACTGGTCACATTCGCGCTCGCCTGGGCCATGCTGGCCTTGCTGTCCGAGCGCCGCACGAACCAGCCGCAACGTTGGGCGATCGCGCCCGCCGCCTTCATGGCCATGTGTGGTGTCGGCATCTTGGCGTTTGCCCCGACCGGGAACCAGCTCGGATGGGTCTGGCCGCCGGTGGTGGCCGCGCTCACGATCTGGATGATCGTTCACGCTCGCCGCGATCTGCACAGCCGGACCCGGGTGTGGCTGGTGTATCCAGTGTTCGCAGCCCTGTTCCTGTCCGCGATCGGTGGCGCCTACGAGACCTACAGCGAGTCGACCGACGCCACCGCGTATCCGATGCCCGGCCGGCTGATCGATGTCGGCGGCCACCGCCTCCACATCAACTGCACCGGCACCGGCAGCCCCACCGTCGTGCTCGAACCCGGTCTCGGCGAGCCATCGACCGCCATGGCCTGGATCGCCGCCGACGTCGCTGAAACGACCACGGGTGTGCGTCTACGACCGGGCCGGTCGTGGCTGGAGCGAGTCGGCTGCAGCGCCCCAAGACGGCGTTCAGACGGCGACCGACCTCCACACGTTGCTGGAACGTGCCGGCGAGCCGGGACCGTACGTGCTCGCCGGGCACTCGGCCGGCGGCATCTACGTCCTCAACTTCGCCCACCTGTACCCGCAGCAGGTCGCCGGCGTGGTCCTGCTCGACTCGATGCACCCCGAGCAGTACACCAAGATCGCCTCGTGGCCCGCGTTCTACGAGATGTTCCGTCGGGCTTCCGCCGTGCTGCCGTCGCTGACTCGCCTCGGCATCGCCCGCGTCTATAACCAAGCCGCCTACAGCGACCTCCCTGCGTTGGCTCGCGACGAGCAGCGGGCGTTCTGGTCGACCCCGCGCCACAATCGCAGCGTCCGTGACGAGTTCTCCCAGATCCGCACGGCCATGACCCAGGCACAGTCGCTGACCAGCCTCGGCGACCGGCCCCTCGTCGTCATCACTGCGGAGAAGGATGCGCTTGGCGGCTGGATGGCAGCGCAGGACGAGCTCGCTGCGCTCTCGACCAACAGCGTCCACCGCACTCTTCTCCGATGCGACGCACTCCTCACTCACCCAGAACGAGACCAGCGCCAGCGCAATCCAGCCGGGCCATCGCCGATGTCGTCGACGCGGTCCGCACCGGCACACCGCTTGCGGCATAGCGCTCGCCGATCGTCGCCTCGCTAGTGCCCTGACCAGCAACGTTCGCTCTGCTCGACGGTGCCCCGACCCGGCCCTGTTGGGAACCAGAGGCGCTGTTCCGTATCCAATGGGTTCGCCAGAAGGGGTGACCGAGTTCTATGTAAGCCCGCTCACCGACTGTCGCTCAAGGAGCTGACGCTGAGCGTTGTGGCTTGTCCAGAAGGACGCATGGAGAAGGTGATCTGGGCGCCAAACTCGCTCACCGACGCAGCTCAACGAGACTGGTGGCGCCCAGATCGGTAGGCCCGTCGAGAATGTCGCACAGAGCCGAGTTCTGGCCCGGCCGGCATGTCACCGAGGTGCCGGCTGAATACCGAGCAAAGGGTTGGCAGTCGAGGCATTAGGTGTTGGCGAGGGTGAGTGGCAAGCCGAATCGAGCGACGATGTCTTGACCACCGAAGCGGGTGATCGTGGAGATGCGATCGTTGGCGATGGTGAGCACGATCAGGCCGTTCGCCCGGGACGACGAGGCACCCGGAATCGGCAGGTAGTAGCCGAAGGCCGGTTGGTTGTTGGCACGGGTCGGGAGCAGCTGAAGGTGTCGCCCCCAGAACCCTCGCCAGCGCAGGTAGTCGAGCGATCGCCTGGGGTCCGTTGCACTGGATCGGCTCGGGAGGCATCGACAACCGGGCATCGTCACTGAGCAGCTCCAGCACGCTGTGGAGATCGCCGCGTTGGAATGCATCGACGAACCGGTCGACGACGGCAGCTTCCTGTGGGGAGCGAGGTCGGGGTACGAGCTCCGGAGTTCGTTCCGGACGAAACCCTCCACGGGCACGGATCAGCGTGCTGTTGACCGATGTCGCCGTCGTGCCGAGGATGTCGGCGACCTCGGATGCCGGAAATCCGAGGACGTCGCGAAGCACGAGAACCGCGCGCTGTTGCGCCGGCAGATGCTGCAGTCCGGCGATGAATGACAACGCGATGGACTCCCTGGCGTCGTAGCGAGCTTCGGGGCCTTGCTCGACCGCCTCGAGCAGTTCGTCGGGGTAGGGCTCGAGCCACCACGGGTCGTCGGCCGCGACGATGCCCGACGCCATCGAGCTCGTGGTGGGGCGGCTGGCCGCCGGCGGCCGCCGGGCGTCGTCGCGAAGGTGGTTGAGACACCGGTTGGTCGCGATGCGGTACAGCCATGCTCGCATCGAGCGACCGTCGAAGCGGCCGAGGGCACTCCACGCAGACACCAGCACCTCCTGCAGCACGTCCTCGGCATCATGGATCGATCCGAGGGAGCGATAGCAGTGCACGAGCAGTTCACGTCGATACGGCGCGATGAGGTCCTCGAACGCGTCGCCGTCACCGGAGCGGGCGCGATCGAGGATCGTGTCGTCCATGGGCTGCGCGTTCCTCTCGTCGGCTGTCATCACGAAGGTAACAACACCAACGAGCCCTGAAATTCATCGGTGACTTGGCGATGAGCGGCGTGTTTCATCCTGTGACCACATCGTCGACCTCAGGAGAAGCACATGTCCACCGCCAGCCTCGCAGGCAGTACATCGATCGTCACTGGTGCCAGCCGTGGCTTCGGCCGCGCCGTTGCGGTCGCTCTCGCCGCGAATGGCGCCGATGTCGTTGGAGTGGCACGAGATCGCGCTGCCCTTCAAGACCTGCAGCGCCAGCTCGGGTCATCCTTCACGCCGGTTGTCGCCGACGTTGCCGACGACACGCTCGCCTCGCGCCTCATCGCCGAACACCAACCACGCATCCTGGTGCTCAACGCCGGCGCGACCGCGCACCCGGCGACGATTCAGGACCAAACCTGGGAGACGTTCAGCAGGAACTGGCACGTCGACGTTCGCCATGTGTTCGAGTTCGCCCGCGAAGCGCTGCTTGCTCCGCTTGCGCCCGGCTCGGTCGGTGATCAGCCTGTCGAGCGGTGCGGCCCGGATGGGCTCGCCGATGAGCGGCGGATACGCCGGTGCCAAGGCAACGATCGGGTTCATCAGTTCCTACGCCCGCGTCCGAGTCCGAACGTCGCTCGTTGGGCATTCGGTTCGTGGCCCTGCTGCCGAAGCTCACCTCGGCAACCGGGCTTGGCTCGAAGTTTGTCGACGCCTACGCGGCCTACGCCGGTGTCGACAGAGACACATATCTCGAACAGCTGGGCTCGATGCTCACTGCCGAGCAGGTCGCTGCCGCCGTGATCGAGATCCTGACCGGCGATGACGAATCGGCCCCCGCTTACCTGCTCGACCGCCGATGGCCTCGCCAAGCAATGACCCATCAAACCAAAAGAGGACCAATGAAGCTGCCCCTGCTGTCGTTCTACTACTCGGCGTTGAGGGCGAGGATCAGCGTTGTCGCGCCGGCGAGTGAAGTGAGGGTTCGGACGTGGTTCCAGAACGTCCAGCTGGTGACGTATCGGTGCCACGTTGCTGCGGCGCCGGAGCTGAGCGGGTCGACGAGGTCGAGGGCGTTGTTGCGCGGAACGTGGTAGCCAATCGTGAGGACGACTCCGGCGAGATACAGGCCGGCTCCGACCAGCAGGTACGTCGAGTACGGATCGTCGCGCCGCTGCATGGCCAAGATCCCCAGGGTCACGGCCGACGCAGCGGTGCCGAACAGCGCGGTCATGAACAGCGGTGACGGCGCGGCCCTGTTGATCGCTTGCATTGCGGCGATGCCTTCGGAGTCGGGGAGCCGCCTGAGCGCCTTCATCACGAACGTGGAAAATGCGAACAGGACCCCTCCGGTGGTCGCTGCGCCGACCGCTGTCGCAACGGTCAAGATGCGAAGGTTGCGGCCGATCATCGGAGTGCCTCGTCGTCGATGTGATGGTTCCATGCCACCCATCAAACAGGGCCAGATGTGATCCAATCCATAGCAAGGACGGTTCATTCCATGTGAATTCGTCTACGATTGGGCACATGGATGGTCTCAGCGCATTCCTCGACGGCCCTCGGGCGCGACGACGCGTTCCTCCTGCGCTCGATCATGGATCCCCCATGGTCGTTACGCATCCAAGATGAGGCGCCACTCACCGTCGTCGCGGTCGTGACGGGCACGGCCTGGGTCCGTCTTCGACGGGGAAGCGCCGCGCCAACTCGCAGTCCGGCGATCTTGCGATCATCCGCGGTCCGCTTCCGTACACCGTCGCCGACGACCCCGAGCTCGCGACCTCAGGTGGTCATCCACCCCGGCCAGCACTGCACCACTCCGTCGCGGCGAGAGCCTTGCCGAGGAGATGAACCTCGGCGTGCGCACGTGGGGGAACAGCCCCAACGGATCGACGACGATGCTGACCGGTGCCTACACGACCGACGGCGAGATCAGCCGGCGACTGCTCGATGCGCTCCCGAGGTTGATCGTGATCGACCGTGGACAGCTGGGACACCCCGCTGGTGGGCCTGGTCGCCGAGGAGATCGGCCACGACGATCCTGGACAAGACGTGGTGCTGGATCGCCTGCTGGACCTGTTGCTCGTCGCCGCGCTGCGCACCTGGTTCGCCCGAGCCGACACGGCCCGTCCGGCGTGGTATCACGCCTACGCGGATCCGGTCGTCGGCCGAGCACTTCGCCTGATGACCAACGAACCCACCTTCGCATGGTCGGTCGCCAACCTCGCCGCCGAAGCCGGGCTCTCCAGAGCGGCACTCGCTCGGCGATTCAATCACCTCGTCGGCGAACCGCCGATGCAGCACCTGGCTGGATGGCGACTGGCGATGGCCGCCGACCTCCTGCTCGAGCCCGGCTCGACGGTGACTGCTGTTGCTCGTCGCGTCGGCTACAACAGCCCGTTCACGTTCAGCACCGCGTTCAAACGCCGATACGGCGTCAGCCCGACGGCACATCGAGAACGTCGAGCATTGTCAGCGTGATCGACTGAAGGCCGCAACGTGGCGCGCAGGGCGTCAGATCTCGGCGAAGGCTCGCACCGAGAACGAGCCCAGTCCTTCGATCTTGGGTGGAACCGCGGTGAAGGTGAAGCCCGAGTGAGGCAGCGAGGCGAGGTTGGTCAGGTGTTCGATGATCGGAACGTCGTTGCGCAACAGCGTCGTGTGAACCGGCCTCCCGTCGCCGTCGGGCCCAGACGTTGCATCGATGTTGAGCGAGTCGATGCCCACGCACGCGGCACCGCCGGTCACCAGCGCTCGGGCCAGTTCGACACTGAGGTGAGGATGGTCTTCGGTGTACCGAGGCGTGCCGAAGTACTGGCTGTGCCCGGTGCGGAACAACACCGCGCAGCCGCGCACGTCGATGTCGCCGAGCAGGTCCAAACCGGCTTGCCGACCGACAGCGTCGATGCAGATCCCCGGCACTCCGGCCACGCGTTCGAGCGGCAGACCGATGAGGTCGTGCCCGTCGGCGAATCGGTGGAACGGCACGTCGAGGTACGTCCCGGTGTTCGTGCACATCGTGATCATCCCGATGTGGAACGTGACGCCAGGACCATAGATCGCCTCGGCGGCGTCCCGATCGAGATGGGCGCCGATCTCCGGTGTTGGCAGGCCCGGATACGTGGCGAGTCCTTCATGGATCGGATGACTCAGGTCGACGAGGCGGCGGCTCATGGTGTGTCGATCGATCGTAGGGCAGTGGCGACAACGACAATACTTTCAGCATCGACGAGCATGTCGTTGGTGTCAACCGATCGAGGCCGTACCGTTCTGGCGGGCCGAAGGCTCCCCGGCGCCGTCGCCTGGGTCGACGAGCGGTGGGACAGCGGCAGCGGGCGATTGGCCGATCGACCGATCCTGCGTGATGCAGGGTTGGCTGCGGTGGCGGTGCTGTTCCTGGCGATCGATACCGCCCGGACGGCGCTCGACGCCGGCATCAAGAAGATCCATGCCGAGGGCGTCAGCGGCGTCAGCACCAACTCGCTGCACAACGGGCCAACTGCAGTGAAGAAGGCCTTCGAGACGTGGAACCTCGGCTGGGAACGGTTGCGCATCTGGCTGCGGTTCCAGCCCGTGCCGCTGGCGAGGGTGCAAACGCTTCTCGAGCTGCTTGCTCGTGCCGTTCGCGTTCCTCGTGTTCTACGGAATCGTCAAGGCGCTCCGCGGGCGTGTCACCGACCAACGGATCGCGACATTGCTCGGATACGCGGCACTTGGTGTGATCCTCTACGCGCTGCTCGGCTTGCTCAACCAGGTCCTCGAACTCGTCATTCTCGCCGGGAGTGGGTCCACTGGGTGGCTCGGCTCTGTGTTGCACGTTTCCGGGCTTGCCCGGGTCAGCCTGCGCCTGCTGATCTTCGCTCCCGTCGTGATCGCGGTGCTCAGCCTTCTGCGACCGGTCGTCGACGGTTCGGCAGGCGAGAGTGGGGCCGATTCGAAGCAGGCTCGCCGGCGACTGCAGCTGTGGCGGGGCACCGGCACCATGTACCGCGTCTTGATCGTCGCCGTCGTGCTCCACGCCGTGTTGATGTTGGTTGGCACGCCGGGCGCGCAGAGCCAGGATGCGCTGCGGTTGTGGGTGCAGGCGCCGTGCACTCGGCGTTCTCGGATTGGCGCTCACGGCCGTGCTGTCGCTCGCGCTCGCCGCGATTGCGCTCCGCCTGGGAACGGATGCCAACCCGCAGCGCGAGGTGTTGGAGCGCAAGGGCACCGGTCGGCTGGCCACTCGTGGGTGCGGCGATGGTCGTGGTCGGCGCGGCGGCGCGCACGAGCCTGTTGCGGCAACAGGCGTGGGGCGCCGGCGCTCTCGCCGCTGGGGCTCTGGTGTTCGTCGTCGCCGCGCTCAGCTGGCCATTGGTCTCCCGCTCCGCCGCCTGCGATCCGAGTGTGGTTCCGCTGTCGCCGGAAGCCCTGCCGGGCGCCGACATCACGGTGCCCGACGAGCGCCACAAGCGCGTGGTCCCGGCCATCCTTGCCGCGGCGCCGTTGACCACGGTCGGAGTGGCGTTGGTGCGGGCCTCGATTCCCTCGATCATCGACTCGAACTCGAGTGGCCGATTGGTGTTGTGGACGATCCCGGCGTTCAGTCTCGCGGTCGTTGGATTCGTGCTCGCCCGAGCCATCGTGCCGTGGGCGTTTCGAGGCACGGAGAACGAGGCAGCCCGGAAGAAGTTGTTCGTGTTCGTCGAGGTCGTCGTCGTCGTGGTGTGCGCGGCGGTCTACATCCTCGCGATCGACGACCCATGGAAGTGGGCGCCGCGATTCGGAGTGCCGGCGATCATCGCCACCTTCATGGCCGCGCTTGTCGTGGTGTTCGGCACCCTCGGTCACTGGATGGAGAGTCGCAAACTTCCAGCGGCGCTCGATGTCGTCGGGTTCCGTCGGCTGCCCGTGATCTTCGGATTGATCGTCCTCGGAATACTCAGCCACCACTTCGCCGGCGATGGCTATCACGACGTGAAGACCATGGGCGAGGCGACGATGCCGGCGAACCCTCAGCTGACCGTGGAGGCTGCGTTCGATCGCTGGACGAGTGCGAACCTGGGCGGCGCTTCCGTCGTCGACAAGCCGCCGGCCGAGCAGCAGGCCGAGCCTTTGGTGTTCGTCGCTGCTGCAGGAGGCGGGATCAAGGCTGCGGCATTCACGTCGGCGGCGCTCGACTGCATGTTCGTGGGCGCCAATGCGGCGACCGAACCGTGCGCCTCGACACCGGCATGGTCAACGGTGTTCGCCGCCAGTGGTGCCTCCGGCGGCAGTGTCGGCATCGCCTCGGTCATGGCCCAACAGCAACTGGACTCGCGGCGGTGCCGGCAGCGCGGCAGGTTGGGTCAGCGATCGCTTCGGCACGGATCTGCTCTCGCCGGAACTCGCCTGGCAACTGCTCGTCGAGGCGCCGAACGCGATCATCAACTTCAGCCCCGGGTTTGGACCGCGGTGAGGTGTTGCAGGAATCGTGGCGGCGCCAGTTCGAGGTCGACCAGCAGCAGCCGGGAAGCCGCCCGTTCTACACGGACACCACCGGACGAGGATGGACGCAACCGCTCGTGTTCTTCAGCGGGACGAATCTCAACGATGGGTGTCGAGTCAACATCTCCCCGGCTCGGTCGGCGCAGCGGATGCCGCCGAACACCACGCGAGCCGGTGAGTGCAAGGACCAACGCGTGCTCGGCGACGGTCCGGCGCCGGACCAGGCGGGTACCCGCGACCTGGTCGACTACTTGTGCGGCCGCAACATCGATCTGGCCACGGCCGCGTTTCTCTCCGCTCGGTTCCCGTTGGTGTCGCCTGCGGGAACCGTCCACTGTGACGACGGGGACCTGACCACGAGTGACAACCTGTCGATCGGCGACGGCGGATACCGGGACAACTCTGGTGCCGCCTCGATCATGGACACCTGGTCGGTGTTGGAGCCGACTGGTCTCCGCCTACAACGCATCACACGATCGGTGCATCGTGCCCATCCTCATCGAGATCAACAATGGCTACGCCGGGTTGACCGGGAGCAAACCCGGCAAGGACGTGGCCCAAGCCGTCGCCCCACTCAGCGGCGCCACCAGCGTGTTCGCCGACCTCTCCTACGGCCCGATCGAACAGGGCGCTGCGGAGTTCAGCCGCAGCCTGGCACCCGACATCCATGTGCTCAGCGGTGAGAGCGAGCTGACGTCGAGGTTCTTCCGTCTGTCGCTCGTCGATCACCCCGGCGTGACGGCGCCGCTGGGTTGGTCGCTCAGCGATGCGGCTGTCGATGATCTCGTGGACCAGGTGACCGAAGCGCGGAACCTGGCAACGCTCACCGAACTCCACGCCGTCCTGGATCGAGCGACTCATGGTGGGCTGACCTGCGTCGCGGCTTGAAGGCCGCGCCCTGCGCAGCATGTTTGCGCCTGGTGAACCTGGGGTATCAAGCCCTGAGAATCGAGGGTTGTGGTGTCTGCGGTGGTGGATCGGAGGGCGACACCCCCAGCGCGCGGGCGGACCCGAGCATCTGATCGAACCACGACCGCGAGTTCACCTTGGCCTCGTCGTGAACATTGCGCTCTTCGCCGTTGCCGTCTTCGGACTCAGCTACGCGGCGGTGGCCTGGTCGCCGATCCAGCTCGACACGGCGGTGTGGTGGCCGGCGGCGGGGTTCTCGGTCGCGGTGGTCGCCAGGTACCGATCGTGTCGAACGGTGCTGGTTGTCGTGGTGATCGTCGCATCGGGTCTTGCCAACGTCGCCGGCGGCAGAGCGGTCGGCCTGTCGGCGTGCTTCGCCGTGTCGAACGGTCTCGAGGCAGCAGTCGCTGGTTGGATGTTGACGCGGCGCTCGGGCCGGCCTGAGATGCGATCACTGGAGGACGTGTGGCAGTTGATAGCCGCAGCTGTGGTCGGCGCGGTGGTGATCGCCACGGGTGCTGCAGCGGCCGCAACGGTCCTCGACGACGGGCGCTTCGTGTCGGTCTGGCGTCTGGTCGCGGCGTCGCACGGCGCCGCAGTGTTGATCATCGCCCCCCTGACGATGACCGTCGACCGGCAGTCGACGGGTCACATCGTCGAGCGTGTCAGCCAGTGGGCGATCACCCTCGGTGTGCTCGTCACGGTGTTCTCGCTCACGAGCTCCGTGCCACTGCCGTTCATGGTGCTGCCGGCAGCGGTGTGGGGTGCGCTCCGGTTCGGCGTGCGCACGGCGACGCTGCAGCTCCTCGTCATCGCAATCGTCGTGGTCGTCTTCACCGCTGAAGGGCGAGGCCCGTTCTTCGAGCTCGCCGGCGCTGTCCGGGGCCCGAACACCATCGGTGCGTTGACACAGGTGTTTCTCATCGCCTCTGCGTTGATGCTCCTTCCACTCGCTGTCGTCGTGACCCAACGGACGGCGGCGCTGGAGGAGGTCTCCTCGAGGGAGGACATGTTCCGGCAAGGCTTCACCCAATCGCTCCTGGGCATGATGCTGTTGCGCCGGGTCGGGCCAACGTTGCGCATCGCCGAGTTCAACGACCGCAGCGCGGCGATGTTGGGCATGACCGCAGAGCAGTTGATCGACAGCGACTGGCTCGACATCATTCGACCCGGCATCGTCGGTGACGGGCCCGAGCCGGGTGAGCCCTGGCGCGGCGAGGTGCAGCTCGACGTGGCCCACGAAACCCGCTGGTTGGATGTCGCCGTCTCACCGATGCGGTCCACTGCGAACACCAACATGTTCACCGTGCAACTCGTCGACGTGACCAGTCGGCACGAAACAGAGGCATCACTCTCGGTTCGCGCCGCGTCGGACAGCCTCACCGGTCTGGCCAATCGGTCGTACTTCCTGGAACGACTCTCCGAACGGCTGGCCGCCACCGACAGCGCCAGCTTCGTTGCGCTGCTGTTCCTGGACCTCGACGACTTCAAGGACATCAATGACTCCGCCGGGCACCTGGTCGGCGACGACGTGTTGGTGGAGGTCGCCTACCGCTTGTCGGGCATGACGCGCCCGGGCGATGTGCTGGCCCGTTTCGGCGGCGACGAGTTCGTGGTGATGTGCGACTTCCTCACGTCTCCGGCGCAGGCCGAGGCGATCGCAACCCGATTGATCGAAGCGGTCGGTCACTCGGTCGATGTCGGCGGCGTCACCTATCCGGTCGGGGTGAGCATCGGCATCGCCCTCGGGTCGTCGGGCACCGAGATCGATGCCCTGATGAGCAACGCGGATGCGGCGATGTACGCGTCGAAGGCGGCGGGGAAGAACCGGTTGACGGTGTTCTCCGAGGATCATCGGGCCCACGCCATCCGCACCGTTCGGCTGCAGGCCGAGCTGCGTCGGGCGTTCGACCTCGGGGAATTCGTGTTGTACGTGCAGCCGATCGTCGACATCCGCACGAACGGAGTCGTTGGCGGTGAGGCGCTGATCAGGTGGCAGCACCCCGACCGCGGGCTGCTGTTGCCCGACGAATGGCTCGACGTCGCCGAGTCGACCGGGCTGATGCCCTCACTCGGTCAATGGGTACTGAGGTCGGCGTGTCGCATGGCCTCGGATTGGCCAGCGGCCCCGCCAGGATCGGCTCCTCGACGGATCCACGTCAACGTGTCGGCTCGACAGCTCGACAGCGGCAACTTCGGGCAGATGGTCGAGCAGGCGCTGCACGACGCGCGCCTGCGACCGGATCAACTGGCGATCGAGTTCACCGAGACCCAACTCGCCCGGATCCGCCCGGAGCTGCTCGATGTTCTCCGCGCCCTCAACGAGACCGGGATCGGGCTTGCCGCCGACGACTTCGGCACCGGGTACAGCCCGCTGACCAAGATCACCGAGCTCCCGCTCGACATGGTCAAGATCGACAAGCAGTTCGTCGCCGGGATGCTCCACGACCCGCGCAGCATGGCAGTGGTGCAGGCCCTCGTCGGTCTCGGCAAGGCCTTGGCGCTCGATGTCGTCGCTGAAGGGGTGGAGAGCCTCGACGAGGCCACTGCGTTGCGCCGGCTCGGGTGCATCTTCGCTCAGGGTTACCTCTGGAGCCGCGCGGTTCCCCCCGATCGCTTTCTGCAGCTGCTCGCCACCTCCGACGCGACAATTGGCGCGGCGGCGGCTTCGGTGGTGATACCGAGCTCGTCCATGCTGGTCATCGGGGGATGATCGTGCCCATGTTCATGATGCCGTTCGGGTCGAACGCGCGCTTCAACGTCTCGAGCATGGGATACGACGAGCCGTACTCATCGGTCACCCATCGCGCTCGGGCCTTGCCGATGCCGTGGTGGTGCACGATGGAGCCGCCGTACCGCAACGTCTCCTCGCAGATGATCGAGATGATCGGCAGGTAGTACTTCGCGGTCTCGTCCTCGGGCTCGCAGTCGATGAGGTCGTAGAAGTAGTTGAAGTACATGTTCGTGCCGTTGATGTAGCTGTGCGACGAGTGCCCGCCCAGCAACGTGATGCCCCGAATCTCGCTTCGGATGCGGGCCAGCGCGCTGGTGTAGATGTCGTGGATCGAGCTCCAGTCGGCGGAGATCTCGGTCGTGCGGTTCACGTTGCGCGTCGTGCGGATGCGCTCGTCCTCGCGGGTGATCTTGTCGACCCCCCACACGAGATCGTCGAACCATGCGGCGATCAGGTTGCTCTCGACGGGTATGCACTCGGGGTGCCGGGCCACGATCTCGGCGATGCCTTCAGCCGTTGCCTTGGCGATCCCGGCGGCACCCTCGGCCATGAACAGCACGACGCAGTCGTCCGGCGCGGCGAAGCTCGAGAAGTGCAGTTGGCCGTCCTCTTGGTCATAGAGACGGGCGACGGATGGCTTGTAACCGGCCACCATCACTTCGCGCAGCACCTCGAAGCCCGTCTTCATGTCCTTCAGCGTCCAGCCGAGGAAGGTGTTGTTCTCCGGCATGTACGAGAAGAGCTTCACGGTCACCTCGGTGATGAAGCACAAGGCCCCCTCGTTGCCGATCACGATGTGGCGGATGTCGGGGCCCGCGGCGCGTCGCGGCACGTTCTTGATCCGAGAGACTTGGCCACCGGCGAACACCACCTCAACACCGACCACCATGTCTTCGATGCCGCCGTACAGCGTCGAGAACTGGCCGATGCTGCGCGTCGCCACCAGACCGCCCATCTGCGCCACAGGCTTCGATTGTGGCGAATGCCCGGTCGTCAGGCCCAGTTCGCGAACGCGGTCCTCGAGCACCTGCAGCGGCACGCCGCATTGCACGGTCGCTTGCATGTTGTAGGCGTCGACCTCGATGATCTGGTTCATCTGCGAACCGTCGACCACGATCGAGTTCTCGACCGGCGTCTCCAACCCGCCCTCGGTGGCAGTGCCGCCGGTACGCGCGACCACGTTGACACCGTGCTCGTCGGCGAACGCCAGCACGGCCGCAACTTCACCGGTGTCGTGCACCATCACCACCGCAGCCGGCAGGGGCATGGTGTACACGCCGAAGATGTTCTGCAGCTTGCGGAAGTTGTCGATGCTGCGCTGTTGCAGCAGGTGCTCGTCGGTGAGGACGCGCTCGGGCCCCACGATCTCCTGCAGGTGTTCGACGATGGCATCACGCGTGAGGGGCATGGTTGCGGCCTTTGCTGGGTAGTCGCTCAATGGAAGATCGGAAAGGAGCGCTCGAAGAGCGCGTCGGTGTGGCTGCGGATTTCGTGGAAGACGTTCATTGCCATTCGCTCGTACACCGCGCCGTTGGCGGGATCGGGGGTGAACGACTCGCGTGGCTTCGCCATCGTGGCCGCCGCCGTCTCGATGTCGGTGTGCAGGCCGACGGCGACTGCCGCACACATTGCTGCGCCCAGGCTGGCGCCGCCACCGTCGACACTCCGCGAAGCGGGGATTCCGAAGACGTCGGCGAAGATGTGCATGAACAGCGGGCTGTTGGAGCCTCCGCCCGATACAGCGATCTCCTCGAGCGTGATTCCGAGCTCGCCACACATCGCGTCGACGTGACGCTTCAGGGTCAGGGCGATGGATTCGAGGATCGACCGGTACACGTGGCCGCGGAGTGTCGGGCGTCGAAGCCGAGCATGACGCCCTTGCGGAACGGCTTGTCGGTCGGGGCCAGCCAGTCGAGCACGGTCATCAGGCCGTCGCTGCCGGCCGGCACCAGCAGCGCCTCGCGCTCGACGTACGCCTCACGCGACAGGCCCATCGTCGCGGCGCGCTCGGCGACCTCCTCACCGAGCAGGTCGA
Source organism: Ilumatobacteraceae bacterium (assembly GCA_963805445.1). GTDB lineage: Bacteria > Actinomycetota > Acidimicrobiia > Acidimicrobiales > Ilumatobacteraceae > JAENVT01. The sequence continues at coordinate 32,003 of CAWDUI010000032.1, forward strand.
GGAACCACGTCAGCGTCCACATGCCGCGTCGCACCCCGTTGCTCTCGTAGAGGTAGCGGTAGGGGATGCAGGCGAAGTTCGTCCAGAAGTGAGCCGGGGCCTTGTGGTTGACCCCTCCGTGGACCATCGTGGCGATGTACGTGCCGAGCGAGACGAGCGCGGTCGTCTCGCCGAGCGACCCTGCGCCCAGCATCTCCACCGCCTTGTCGTTGGCGGTGGCGACGACGGGGACCCCCACGGGGATCCCGGTGGCCTCGGAGGCCTCGTGCGTCAATGCACCGATGACGTCGCCGGGCATCTGCAGGTCGAAGAGCATCTCCCGTGTCACACCGAAGCGGTCATACAGCGCAGGGTCGTCGCTCCATTGCCACGTGTCGGTGTCGATCGGCCATTGCAGCAAGATGTTGTTGGCGGCGGTGTCTTTGAATTCGCCGGTGAAGCGATGCGCCAGATAGCCCGACGACGTCGTGGCGTAGGCGAGCGCCGAGTCGTGGGGCAGATATGGCTGATAGGCGCGGTCGTCCATCCAACTGATCACCGGTTCCACCAGCGAACCGTCGGCGTCGAGGAACGCCTTGCAGCAGCGGATCGGGCAGAGGCCAACGCCGACGATCCCTCCGGGGTCGCCGGTGAAGGCGGCGATTGCCTGTCGGCTCGCCGCGGCAATCGATTCCCAGAGGTCGTCGTCCGGATGGATCGCCACCCCATGGCGAGGCCGGCTCATCGGCCGCAGGGCCTGCTGGCCGCGCCCGACGGTGTTGCCCTCGGCGTCGTAGACGACGACCTTGGCACTCTGTGTGCCGCAGTCGATGCCGATGAGGTACGGGCCGTGCGTCATGCCGTCACGCAGTCTTGCTCGTCCTAGCGGACGAGGTAGCCGCCGTCGACAGCGAGGATGTGGCCGTTGACGTAATCCGATGCACGGCTGGCGAGAAAGACGACGGTGCCCATCAGGTCGAGTGGGTCACCCCAACGGTCGGCGGGGATGTGATCGAGCACGTGGCGACTGGCCTCTGGGTCGCTGCGCGTGTTCGCCGTGATCGCGGTGGCGTAGTAGCCGGGGCGATGCCGTTGACCTGGATGTTGTGCTGGCGAGTTCATCGCAATACGCCTTGGTGAGTCCGGCGATGCCGTGCTTGGTGGCCAAGTAGGCCGGTGAGAGCCGACCGCCGAGGAAGCTGAACATCGAGCAGATGTCGATGATCTTGCCGCTGCGCTGCGGCACCATGCGCTGGGCGACCTCGTAGCTCGATCTCGAACGCAGCCGTCAGGTTGACCTGCACGGTGGCGTCCCACTTCTCCGTCCGAAGTCGAGCACTTCCGCCAGCGGGCACACCCCGGCGCTGTTGACGAGGATGTCGACGGAGCCGAACGCTTCGACGCAGTGGTCGACGACCTCCTTGGGGGTGCCGGCCGCCGTGATGTCGGCCTGCATGAAGTGGTAGCGCACGCCCTCGGCCTCGACCATCGCCCGGGTGTTGCCGTGGTCGCCGGTGTCGGCGTCATCCATCAGGCTGGGGACGAACACGTTGGCGCCACCCTTGGCGAGGGCGAGGTGAACGCTTGCCCGAGACCGGTGTTGCCGCCGGTGACGATGGCATTCTTGCCGCCGAGCCCGAAGTGCTCCATCGCAAAGTCCGTGATCGTCATCGTGCTTTCAATTCCCACTTTGATGGATGGCCGCCAGAGACGGAGACTGTAGCGATGGCTGAACAAGTGGGGTACGTCGGACTCGGCAATCTCGGGGTTCACCTGGCGACGAGTCTGATTCGGGCCGGCCCCAGCGTGACGGTCACTGATCTGCATCGTGAGCTCGCCGACGGACTGCTGGCCGCCGGTGCGACGTGGGCCGACTCTGCCGCCGAGGTTGCGTCCCGGTCCACGGTCGTGTTCACCTGCCTGCCGTCACCGTCGGTCGTCGATGCCGTGGTCTGTGGCCCGCGGGGGATTCTCGAGGGTTTGGCGGCCGGTGGCACGTGGATCGACAACAGCACGAACGATCGAAGTGAGACCTTGCGGCTGGCATAGCGGTGCGCCGAGCGTGGCCTGAACATGCTGGAGTGTCCCGTCACCGGGGGAGTGCACAAGGCCGCGGAAGGCGACATCACGGTGCTGGTCGGCGGCGACGAGCAGGTGTTCGAGCAGCATCGGCACCTGTTGGCGGCCGTTGGAACCCGATCCTCTACATGGGCCCGCTCGGCATTGCGGCGATCATCAAGGTGATCACCAACATGTCGCTTTCATCCACCTCGTGGCGGCCGGCGAGGCGCTGATGCTCGCCAAGCGCGGCGGTCTCGACCTGGCCAAGTCGTTCGAGGCGATCCTCAACAGTTCCGGCAACAGCTTCGTACACAACCGAGAGCCAGGTGATCCTCAACGGCAGCTACAACATCGGGTTCACGATGGACCTGGCGCTGAAGGATCTCGGCTTCGCCATGCAGATGGGTCGCGACTTCGGGG
>CAWDUI010000033.1:0-16936 GCA_963805445.1 Ilumatobacteraceae bacterium
TCTCGGGGAGCAATCGCGGCGAGGTCGATAGGGGGGCCGGCGCTGTCACCGGAAGTCCGCGACAGATCGCGGTCGGCGGTCGAGGTGCTGTGAGGAGTGAATGACGACACCAACGCGCTGTATTCGTCGGTCTCGAGGAGCAGGAGTGGTACGGAGGCTCCAACCGAAAGCCCTCGAACTGTTCGACCGCCGCTGCGGTGGTCCGCAGAGCCAGCACGGCTCGCCGATGTCGGCAACCAGCGCGGCGAGCGCCGCGAAATGATCTACCTGGAAGCCGCTCTGGATTCGGCTTCGAAACTCGGGTGTGAGTTGACCGTCGAGGACCGCCGATCGGCGGCGTTGCGTGGACACGCGGGCGGATTCAATCGCCGCGCTCGTCCACGTTCCAACGTTCGGCGTTCTGTGCGAGGGATCAGAGGCGGGGGACGCTCTGCGCACTCGCACAGAACCGCGCGAGGCAGGGTTGTGACACGAAAGAGCCCCGCCACTCGGGCGGGGCTCTTCTCGATCGACGCTGGATCAGGCCGGCGGGGGCGGGGGAGGCGGGGGCGCCATGCCGGGGGGCGGGGGAGGCGGCGGGTCTGCCTCGCCGCTGCCCTGGAAGGCGCCCTTGATCTTGTTCATGTCCTTGAGATCGTTGAAGTTGCCACCGGACTCCTTGAAGCCCATGAAGGCGCCGGCAAAGGCAGCCGCTGCGCCGATGAATGTCAGGATTGCCCCGAACCCTCTACCGATACCTGTCACACCGCCGTAGCTGGGGTGGATCACGTAGATGAACACGAGCAACGTGGCGAGACCGGTCGCCGCGAGAAAGATCATTGGCCAAGGCAGTGAGCCAGATTTCATCTTGCCGGCCGCGATCAGGAACGTAAGGATGCCGACTGCGAGCACCAGCAGCCACGGCAGCGTTCCACGGAAGAAGAAGTCAGAACCTGAGAGGTTGAAACTGTCACAGATGCTGCTTGGGGCCCCGCCGCAGTCGATACTCGTCCAGTCGAGAAAGTATCCGAGGAGGACGGCGATGGCACCTCCGACCTTCAGCCAATCGGATGTCTTGAACTTGCTCAGATCCACATGTGCCTCCAGGGACGAAACGGACTCATCTCACGCGCACCGTACACCTTGTAAAGGCTTCGATCGTGGAATACCCGGTGTCCCCTACTGTCTGGGTCATGCCCACCGCGCTGCTCTCCGTGTACGACAAGGCCGGCATCGTCGAATTCGCCGCCGGCATCCATCAACTCGGCTGGCGCCTCGTCAGCAGCGGCGGGACCGCGAAGGCGATCGCCGCAGCCGGCACGCCCGTCACCGACCTTGCCGAGCTCACCGGTGTGCCGGCGATCCTCGACCACCGCGTGGTCACGCTGCACCCCAAGATCCACGGCGGCCTGCTGGCCGACCCGACCAAGGAATCGCACCGCGCCGACATGGCGGAGTACGGCATCGAGGCGATTGATCTGGTGGTGTGCAACCTCTACCCGTTCGCCTCGAACCCGAGCATCGAGCTGATCGACATCGGCGGCCCGGCCATGGTCCGCGGCGGCGAAGAACCACGAGTTCGTCGCCGTGGTCGTCAACCCGGCGGACTACAACGTGGTGCTCGACGAACTCCGCGCCGATGGTGCAATCAGCGCCGCCACCAAACGTCGTCTGGCGGGCGACGCGTTGCCCGGATCGCCGCCTACGACGCCCAGATCGCGACCTGGTTCGACGACGCCGCGCTGCCCGACCGAATGCACCTGTCGCTGACCAAGGCGCAGTCGTTGCGCTATGGCGAGAACCCTCATCAGAGTGGGGCCCGCTATCGGGTCGAGGGGCGTCGCAGTTGGTGGGACGACGCTGTGCAGCACGGTGGCAAGGAGATGAGCTATCTCAACTTGTTCGACACCGAAGCGGCGTGGCGGCTCGTGCAGCGATTCGACGCGCCGGCGTGCGTCGTCGTGAAGCACGCCAATCCGTGCGGCGTCGCGGTCAGCGACGACATCACCGACGCGTACATCAAGGCCAACGCATGCGACCCGGTCAGCGCGTTCGGCGGCATCGTCGCGCTCAATCGGGCGGTGCCGGTTGCCCTCGCCGATGCGCTGGCGGCAGTGTTCACCGAGGTGATCGTCGCCCCCGCATTCGACGAGGATGCGTTGGCGGTGCTGAGCGAGAAGAAGAACCTGCGCGTGCTCAGCGGCCCTGAGCCGTACGGCACCACGCTCGACATCCGTTCGATCGATGGCGGGCTCCTCGTGCAAGAGGTCGACACGGTCAACCTCGACCGGTCGACGTGGCGAGTGGTCACCGCGGCCCAACCCACCGAATCGCAGTGGGCCGACTTGCAGTTCGCATGGCAGGTCTGCGCCGCGGTCAGCAGCAACGCCATCGTGTACGCCAAGGATGGTCAGGCGTTCGGGATCGGTGCCGGGCAGCAGAACCGGCTCGACTCAGCCCGAATCGCTGCCGAGCGATCGGCCGGACGGGCCGACGGCGGGGTTTGCGCCAGCGATGCGTTCTTCCCGTTCCGTGACGGGCTCGAAGCCGCCGCCGCGGCCGGTATTCGTGCCGTGATTCAACCGGGCGGCAGTGTCCGCGACGACGAGGTGATCGCCGCGGCCGATGAGCATGGCATTGCGATGGTGTTCACGTCGGAGCGACACTTCCGCCACTAGCAACTCGGGCCACCACTTCGCCGGTTGTGCCATCAACGCTCCCTTATGTTCCGTAAAGCCTGGCACGGAATCGACTGGTGCTCTGACACACTTGGTCTACATGGCTCGGATATCGGACCTGCTTGCCGCCAAGCGAACGTTCTCGTTCGAGTTCTTCCCTCCGAAGAACGAGGCCGGGTGGCTCAGCCTCGGCCACGCCATCGCCCAGCTCGAAGATCTCCGCCCCGACTTCGTCAGCGTGACCTACGGCGCCGGCGGGAGTACCCGCACCAAGACCCGCGACCTCGTGTCGTGGGTGCGACGCCAGACCGAGACCACGCCGATGGCCCACCTGACGTGTCAAGGCCACACCCGTCAAGACATCCGCGACATCCTGATCGACTACCGCGCCGAAGGCGTCGAGAACATCCTGGCGTTGGGCGGCGATCCCCCTGCCGATGCCGACGTGCCGACGATCAGCGAGTACCACCATGCCAGTGAGTTGGTCGACGACGTGGCCGACTTCGGCGACTTCTCGATCGGTGTGGCTGCCCACCCCGAGCTCCACCCCCGATCCCCCGACCGGGGAGACGATCGCCGGCATCTCGCCAGCAAGTTGGCTCGCGCCGACTTCGCGATCACGCAGTTCTTCTTCGAGGTGGATCACTACGTCGCACTGGTCGACGAGCTGGCCGATCTGGGCGTGACCAAGCCGGTGATTCCGGGCATCATGCCGGTGACGAACCTCGCCCAAGTGTCGCGCATGGCCCAGATGTCGGGCACCGTGATCCCCTCATGGCTCGTCGAGCGGGTCGGCAAGGCCGGCGACGACGCCGTCGAAGCCAATCGCATCGGTGCCGAGACGGCCACGGAGTTGTGTAGTGCACTCCTCGACGCCGGCGCACCGGGGCTGCACTTCTACACCTTGAACCGCAGCCCGACGACACGATCGATTGCCCTGAGTCTCGGATTGGCCAACACCGCCGTCGACGACGACTGAGGGACTCCGCACCAAGTCGGCGGTGTGCCCGTTCTCTCGGGGTCGGATCAGCGATACTGGTGACCCGATGAGCACACGGACGGTATCTCGCGTCTCGACCTCATTCCGCGCGCCCAAGCGACAGCTCAACCGGGTTCCGTACCTGCCCGGCCTCGACGGCATGCGTGCCCTCGCCGTGGTGGCCGTCATGCTGTATCACGCCAATCACTCCTGGCTGAGCGGCGGGTTCTTGGGTGTCGAGGTCTTCTTCGTGATCAGCGGATACCTCATCACCCTGCTGCTGATCGGCGAGCACGAGCGCACCGGCAGGGTCAATCTCGGCCAGTTCTGGCTGCGGCGGTTCCGCCGCTTGCTGCCGGCAGTGCTGACGATGATGGGCGCGATGGCGGTCTACATGGCGCTGTTCAAGCGCCAGCCGCAGGGCCGCACCCGCGGCGACTTCCTGGGCGGCATCTTCTACAGCAGCAACTGGTACCAGATCTTCGTCGGTCAGGGATACACGGCCAACGAGGCGTTCGTGCCGTTCCGCCACCTGTGGTCGCTGGCCGTGGAGGAGCAGTTCTACCTGGTCTGGCCGCTCGTGATGGTCGGCGTGTTGCGCCTTGGTCGGAACCGACTGCCCCGCGTTGCCATCTGGCTCTTCGGGATCAGCGCGTGGATCTCGGTGATGGTCGGCATCCTGTTCGCCGGCGGCGACGTCGCCACGACATGCACGCCTGAGGCGATGAACGGCTACTGGATGTTGTTCGGCCGGTGCATCAGCGTGAACGACGCGTTGTACCTCGGCACGTTCAGCCGGGCCGGTGGGCTGATGATGGGTGCCGCGTTCGCGATGGTGTGGCGACCGATGGCGTTGATGCGCGGCGAAGTGCGCAACAAGGCCCGGCAGCTCGATCTGCTGGCGCTGCTCGGCCTGGCCTGGCTCGGCTTGCTGGTGTGGAAGCTCACGCTGTCGGGTGACGGTCACTCGACCGGAATCCGGTTCAACCCGTGGCTGTTCCGCGGCGGGTTCTTCATGACCGGGCTGGCGACGTTGATGGTGATCGCCGCGGTCACGCACCAGCGGGCTCTGATGGGCCGGCTGTTGGGCAACCGGATCTTCAACTACATCGGCACGCGCAGCTACGGCTTGTACCTGTACCACTGGCCGATCTATCAGATCATTCGCGGTCAGTCCGGCGTGCCGTTGACGAAGGCGCAGTGGGTGCTGGCGATGGCGATCACGCTGCCGATCACCGAGGCCAGCTTCCGATACATCGAGACCCCCATTCGCCAAGGCCGGCTCGGCGAATGGCTGCGCGGCGATCGTCGACCGCGAACCGCAGCGGCGTATCAGCGACGTCAACGCATCGCCGCGTTCGGGATCGTCAGTGCAGCGCTCGTCGGCTTTGCCGGCGTCAGCATCGCGATGGCCGACAACCGGTGCGTCGGCCAGGTCGAGTGCGACAGCGAGGTCGGTCGAAGCGTCGTGGTGAACGTGGCCGCAACCGACGCCCCGGAAACCGTGCAGCCGTCGATTTCCGCAACCATCGCGGCGAGTGTTGCTCCCGGCCAGACGGTCCCGCCGCCACCGCCCTCGACCGAGCCGCCGACCACCGTGCTGCAAGACATTCCCATCCTGGCTCTCGGAGAATCGGTGATGCTGGGTGCTGCGCAAGTGCTCGAGGCGCGCGGCATCAAGACCATCGCCGAAGTGTCGAAGGGGCCCGACTGGGAGCTCGAGCAGCTCAACATCGCCAAGACGAAGTACCACATCAAGTTGGGCGTCGTGATCCAGCTCGGTACCAACGGCACCGTCACGCGCGAGCAGTACGACGCGATCCTCCAGGAGCTGACCGACGTCCCGCGTGTGGTGATGCTGACCGTGCGAGCGAAGCGGCCGTGGATCGAGGGGAACAACGCAATCATCCGCACCCTGCCGGAGAGCTATCCGAACGTGGTCGTGCTCGACTGGGAGGCCCGTGCCGCCGAGATCTCCGGCCACCTCTCCAGCGACGGCATTCACCTCAGCGACGACACGGCGAAGACCTTCTACCGCGACATCGTCCTGGAAGCCCTCGGTCTGCCCACCTGACGGGCTTTCGGTCGGCGCGACCTGCGACCTACGCTCGCTTGCATGACTACACCTGTTCGCGTTGCCGTCACCGGAGCTGCCGGTCAGATCGGCTACAGCTTGTTGTTCCGCATTGCCTCTGGCTCGATGCTGGGACCGGAGACCCCGGTGATCCTCCAGCTGCTGGAGATCACTCCCGCGCTCGGCGCCCTCGGCGGCGTGAAGATGGAGCTCGATGATTGCGCCTTCCCGTTGCTCGCCGACGTGGTCTGCACCGATGATGCCAACGTCGCGTTCGGTGACGCCGATGTCGCCCTGCTCGTCGGGGCGATGCCGCGCAAGGCCGGCATGGAGCGCAGCGACCTGCTGAGTGCCAATGGGGGGATCTTCAAACCGCAAGGCGCGGCGCTGAGCGCGAGTGCCAAGAAGGACGTCAAGATCCTCGTGGTCGGCAACCCCGCCAACACGAATGCGCTCATCGCCATGCGCAATGCGCCCGACCTCGACCCCGGGCGGTTCACGGCGATGACCCGCCTCGACCACAACCGCGCCGTCAGCCAGCTGGCCGCCAAGACGGGCACCACGGTCAACGACATCACCAACATGACCATCTGGGGCAACCACTCCGTGACGCAGTACCCGGATCTGTTCCATGCCAAGGTCTCGGGCAAGAACGCTTACGAGTTGATCAACGACCATGCCTGGGTCGACGGCACCTACATCCCCACCGTGGCCAAGCGTGGGGCGGCGATCATCGAGGCCCGCGGCGCCTCGTCGGCCGCCTCGGCCGCCAACGCTGCGGTCGACCACATCCGCACGTGGTCGCAGGGCACCGCCGACGGCGATTGGGTGTCGATGGCCATCCCCTCCGACGGGTCGTACGGCGTGGCCGAAGGCCTGATCTCGTCGTTCCCGTGCGTCTGCAAGGACGGGGTGTACTCGATCGTGCAGGGCCTCGACATCGACGACTACTCGCGGACCAAGATCGACGCCTCTGTGGCAGAGCTCGCCGAAGAACGCGACGCCGTGAAGGAACTGGGTCTGATTTCGTAGTGCTGCAACAGCGGGCGGCGCCGACGTTGCGCGGTCTGCGACCGGTGTCGGGTGGACAATCCACGGACACAGATCGCCGGCTCGGTGCTCGTTCGGCGATGGAGCGGCGCGCGTTCTGTGCTGTTGCGGACGGACGATCTGCGCTGACGAGATCTGGAGCGAACGTTCTGCTCGCATCGCATATTTCGGATGTGGCGCGGTGCGGCGGGTATGCGCTCTCTGTTGGTTTGTCGATAAGCGACGATCGGCGGGGCGGCTTCGGGCCTGAGGCTGCCGGCGGTCGCGGACGCGAGTCGGTCCCATTGTCGGTTGGAGGTGTGCGCGCTCTCCGAATCGCGATCTCAGTCGGTTGAGTCTCGGAGTTGGCCCTGGAGCTTTCCGAGGATCCGGATGAGGCGTTCGCGTTCGGTCTCGGTCAAGCACGCCATTATCGACTCGTTGTCGGCAAAGGCATCCACGTTCGCGTTCGCGATGACCTCGCGTCCTGCGTCGGTGATGGACACCAGGACGCGCCGCCGGTTTTGAGGGTCGGGCCGTCGTTCAACGTGGCCGTTCCGCACCAGTGTGTCCACCAGACCTGTGACCGTGGCTGGTCGAACGAGGACTCGCTCGCCGAGCTGCGTCGGCGTCAGAGGCTCGTCGGCGCCGGCGAGGACGTTCAGGATGTTGTGGCCCCCCTTGCTCAGGCCGAAAGGAGCCAGATGCGACTCCTTTCGACTGAACATCAGCTCGGCGACGGCCATGACGTTGATGACGGCCTCGACGGCGGACGCGTCGACCTCCGGATTCTGAGCGACGAACTCGTCGCTCAGCCGGAACCCGAGCGACAGGTCGCGTTTCGTCACATCTCGCTTACTAGCAGCAATTCGACGTCGACCGTGGGTACGAGTGCGAGGAGACGCCCGACATCCTCGGGGGCCGGCGGGTTCGGGAACTCCTTGTCGAGCATGCGGTACATCGCCGTCGCGCCCACACCGATGGACATGTGGAGGAAGCGAGCCGTGTCCGACAGGACGGTGAGGCTGTGGACCGCGCGGGCCGGGATGGTGGCGAAGGCGCCGCTTCGCAGCACGTCCGAGCGCGCCCCGATGCGCACCTCCATTTCGCCGCTGATCATGTAGTACGTCTCGGCCCACGGATGTCGATGTGGCGGCACTTCGCTCCCTTCCTCAGCGTCGATCACCACGAGCTCGAGGGCTCCGCCTGTCTCGTCGGCATCCACCTTCACGGTGGCTCGTGTGCCCATGACCCGCAATGCCTCACCCTCGTGGTCATCGAGAAACTTGACCTTCATGCATCTGCCTCCTCTTTGGTGGTACCCTATTGTTAGGTACCTAATTTTTTGGTAGCTGAATGTTTGCCTATCGGCACGGATCTGTCAACCCCCAAACCAAACGCGAAAAGTCGTGTGCGTCGATCTGGCAACGCGCCGCCTACACCAACTATCAGTGGAACCGGCGACCGACCGAACCGATTCTGCCGTGACCCACAACAGGTAGCTCTTCGGGTTGGCGACGTAAGCGCCGATGGACGATGACGTCGTACACCGTGCAACGCAAGGCGACACAGAACGCGCAGCTCATATTCGCGCCTCGCGCCTGCACCGCAACGAGCGCCGAACGGCGCATCTGGGCGCGACCCGTGGTTGGCGGCGGGTGAACAATTCGGCATAAGCGGAGGCGAGGACGTCCGAGGCCGTTCAGGTCTGGCTCCACGCTCCTTCGTGCAGGATGAGCCACACGCCCACGGTTCCGAGACCGAGCGCCGAGAGACCATCGCGAACGAGGTCGGCACGGCGCTGCTTGTCGTCGAGTCGGCCGGCAAGCAGCTTCGTTCGTATCTCGATGACGAAGCGAAGCTCACCGATGTCGAAGGCGCCTCTGGGTCGGAAGCGGATCTCGATGTCTCCTACGCCGGCAGGACCGTTCCAGGTTTCTTCGGGACAGTCCACTGCCTCGGCGATGGAGGTCGGGACGAGAAGAGTTGGGCGAGACCGCGCAACTCGTCATCTGAAACAACGTGCGAGTACATGACATCGACGAGCGGCACGACGTCATTCTGCCCGCGGGACGCCCAGTGTGCGGACCCGGCTTTCGGGGCAGGCGCAGAGGGAGTTCGGCCAGCACCGCGAGGGCTCGGATCTGCGTACAGCACAGGCGCACAGTGGCACGCCGTCCTCGGGCGGATCATCACTCCGATGACGTGCGGTGTGCACTTCGGGCTGCGCGCTCGATCGTCGCGCGGCGATCTCGCCAGAATTTCTCGTCCCGGCCGTATCGAGGCGGCGTTGCGGGATCGACACCGACGGCGCCATCGAGACCTTCACGCAAGATGTCGGCGTGTCCAGCGTGTCGTGTGGTGTCGGGACAAGCAATGGACCATGACGTTGAACAGCGGCACGTCCTGGTGCCACCAGGGTACGTGGCCCACAACGTCGAGATCGAGCGCGTCGATCGTCGCGTCCGTGTGGTTCCACACGCGGTGATAGAAGCCGACGATGTCGGAGCGGCTCTCGTGCTCGGTCGCCCAGAAGTCGTTGCCGCTTACAGAATCGTCATCCCATCGCGGGAGGGTCTCGGGGAACGGCCGATCGAAGACCTCGCCGAAGTATCGCGAGTCCCAGATCGCATTGTGCTTGACCAAGCCGAGCAGGTTGATGCCCGTCGAGGTCAGCGGCCGACGAACGTCGTATTCCGACAGCCCGTCGAGCTTCCAGACGAGAGCCTCACGGACCCATCGCAGATGATCGTGAAGGTGGGCCTTGGCCGCATCGCCAATCATCCCGCCAGTGTCGCATCTCGAGCTGCCGGCTGGATCGCGTCTCGCCGAGGTCCCGGCGATAGGTGCCCTCAGGCGTCCACACTTCCCTCAGCGTCGTACGTGGCGAGCTCATCGTCGGTTGGTGGCTGGTAGATCCGCACCCACTCGTCGAGTTCATGTCGTTGGATCGATCGTGAAGCCCAGCGTCCCTCCAGGTCGCGTTCGACGATGCGCCGCCACAGCTCATCGGTGTCAGCGGAGACGTAGCGAAGTTCGACGGGAGCTCCGATCGACCTGGCGGTGTCGCGCAAGGCGTCGCGCTCTGCTCGGGTCCACACTCCCCACTCGATCACGACGTTCTGCCCGGTTCGAAGCAGGTCGATGGACAGGTTCAGTTGGAAGGCCTCGATCTGTGCCCGAGCTGACTCGTCCCACAAGTCGATACCGGACGCCATCATCCAGTCATCCGGACACATTCGACACGCAGGCATCGAGTCGGCCAGGGCGACCGCCAGGGTTGTCTTGCCGCTGCCGGGCAGACCCGTGATGACGACGAGACGACCAGATGCCGGAGTCGTGTCGGCGTCCATCGACTCATGCTTCCATGCAGTGCCGCCTCGGCCGACGACTATTTGTTCTGCGGGCAGCAAGTGCCGTGACGGGGCGCGGGAACGCATTGGTTCGGCTGCGAGTGTCGATTCAGATGCTAGGTTCGAGAGCAATGCATTGTCACGCAGCAACTCGCGTTCGCTGACGGTCCGCGGTCACTGACCGCCACGGTTCAGACCATCACGAAGGGCGCTATATCGCGCCGACACGAACGGAGAAACGACAATGCACCCACCACTCATTCGCGCCGCAGAGGCGCGCGAGACAACGACCCAATCATCGACCTATCCGTGCGGGCATGGCGTCCCGTCCTCGAATCGTACGAGCCCATCTGGGGACGACCCCTGTTCGAACGGTTCTATCCTGACTGGGCTGCACGGCAGGCATCCGACGTCGCCAACGCACTCAACATGAATCCGACATGGGTCGTGGCCGTGGACGAGATCGTCGCCGGTTTCGTCAACGTGACATTCGACGACCAGACGCTGATTGGCGAGATCTACATGATCGCCGTTGACCCAGGCCACCAACGCCGCGGGCTCGGCTCGCTACTCACACAGCACGCACTGAGCCAGATGCGGGCACGTCGAATGACACTCGCGATCGTTTCTACCGGAGGCGACCCCGGCCACGGGCCAGCTCGCGTGACGTACCGACGTCACGGATTCATCCCATTCCCGCAGGTGTTGTACTCGATGCTCCTGTAAACGCGCCCTTCACGAGGAACCCAGCCGCGATCCGACGTTGTCGCAACAACGCCGCCAACGCAACCAACTCAAGCGGTCGCGGTCGACGGCCAGGCGACTTCGGTGTGAGGTCGAGTTCACTCACCCCACCGGGGTACCGATCGCTCCCGCCGCGAGTCCGGCCGTCACCCAAGTGCCGGTGCGGGACGCATAACAACAGCGCAGAACTCCACTCTGCCTCGGGCAGCAGAGACGCTCCGATCGGCGCATCTGGGCGCTCTCTGTTCGTCGCCTGTCCGTTCCAATCGGGTGGCGGGTCGACGTTACGCGAAACCTGTCGTTCGCTCTCGAACACGTTCGATGAGCGCGGCTGGTACTTCGAATCCGAGCTGGTCGACGGTGTCGTCGATGGCGACCGTCACGCGGGCGGCCAGCGACGAAACAGCGTCGCGAGCAGTCGCTGATTGCATACCCCAGGCTCGAGCTTCGGCGACGAGATCGTCGACGGTGACGGTCAGGATGTCGGTCTTGTCTGCGATGAACAAGCCGAGTTCGGTGTCGACAGCCCGTCGTCCTTGCTGGCCGTCGTAGTAGGTGGTGCACATCACGTCGTAGATCGGTGCGAGTGCGATGGTGCCATCATCGTGGTGCAGAAATGACAGGTTCTTGCCGTGAAGATCCGCATTTCCCATGAGGACACTGAACGTCACCGCTTGGAGGAGATCGGTTACCGATCCGCCCCATTGGGTGAGCACTTTGGCGATGGCGCGCAGGCTCGGCCCGCCAAAGGCCTCGTACTTTTCTCTGGCGACGCGAGTCATGATCGATAGGGCTTGGCACGCGTCTTCTTGGTGCAGTCGCCGCGTCGTTCCGTTCGAGTGTGGTCGACGGTCGTATCGCTCGGAGATCAGAACTCTCACGCCATCGAACTCTGCGACCGATGTTGCGGCGGCGGCGAGGCCGGAACGGCTCGCCAATGCCATGCAGAACGCCTCGTTTCCGACGGAGTGTTCGAGCTCGACGATGGAGGGTTTGAGGATGTGCGTCGATGGGTGCGGCGCGTCCGGCGAACACCACTTGCCCTCGTGCAGGTTGAGCAGCAGTTTTGATTGGACACCGGGCAGTGAGGCACGAATCGTGCCGGTGACACCCAACGGGTGAATGGGAAGGGCTCGCAGGCGCCGCCCGATCTCGATTTCGTCGAGCACCTCGAGCGGCTGTTCCGGCTCGTCATCGGGCATTTCGCCGACAGGGAGCACAACGAGTGCGCCGGCGCAGTCACGGCCGAGTTGAGCGAGAAGACCGAAGTCGTCATTGGCTGGGAGACCGAAGTCGTAGGCGATCACCTGCCGCGCTTCGCCTTCGGGGAGCAGACCGTGAAAGAACGGCCTGACTACCTTGTCGGAGTACGAGTTTGCCGACATCGGCATCGCGACCGAGATGAGCGGAACACCGAGCCTGGCGGCACCCTCGACGTAGGTCAGCGTCATCCTGCGCCGCGACTCGTTGAGCGTCGCAACATTCCGGCCGTCCATCCACACCCGCAGAGCCGTCATCTGGATCGTTCTCGAATCACTATCTCCAAGTTGAGGGCGGAAAGCGTCCGTACGATCCGATCAAGTGCCTCGGTGGTCGCGCCAGACTCCAACTCAGAGAGGTACGAACGGTGGAAACCGACCTGTTCGGCGAGCGCCTGCTGGGAGAGATGGCGACGAAGGCGGAATTCTCGAATGGATCTGCCCAATGATTGCGGTCCGACTACCACGTATTCGTCGAGATTCTCCGACATCTCTACATTCTACCTCCCTGTCGAGATTTGTCGACAGCACCGACGAACCCCCGTGATGTCCGAATATGCCGACAGTCGACAACGCGCTGCGACCCGGACAGTTGACCGCGCACAGAACGCGAGCACCCTCCCTGTGACCTCCCGAAGCGGTTGTCGATTCGCTGATGAATGATCGAGTCGTCAACGACCCACACGAAAACAGCGGCGAACCGGTCCCAGATGTCGCGCTCGTTGGCAGCCGATCTGCAGACGAAGTCGCGATCGATGCCGCCTTTCGAGATGGATCTGGGTGGGCTCGAGTGGTGGCGAGGTCGGTGCGGGTCAGACGACGACGATTGCCTTGCCGGAGATGCCACGGGCGACGGCCTTGCACAAGCTGTGGTCCGCTGCTGACACGGACGGCCGAAACGAGCAGAACGCGCGCTCAAGAATGCGCCGGACCGCGTCCCCGCGCCAGAACGTCGGCGCATCTGGCGCGCCTCGTAGCCGGCGTTCTGGGGCAGTCAGCTGTTGCGTGAGCGGGTCGGTGGCAAACTGCGTGGATGCGGTTGTCGGGGGGTGTGGGGTGACAGGTCGTCCGTCGGGGACGGTCACGTTCTTGTTCACCGATATCGAGGGTTCGACCGAGCGGTGGCAGCGGGACCGTGAGGCGATGGCGGTTGCGTTGGCGGTGCACGACGAGTTGATTCGTTCGTCGGTCAAGCGGCACGGCGGTCAGGTGTTCAAGCACACCGGTGACGGCATGTGTGTGGTGTTTGCGTCGGCGTCGGCTGCGGTGACGGCGGCGGTCGAGGTACAGGCGGGCCTGGGGTTGCCGGTGAGGATGGGGTTGCACACCGGTGAGGCCGAGTCCCGCGACGACGACTACTTCGGCCCGACGTTGAACCGGGCGGCGCGGGTGATGGATGCAGGACACGGCGGCCAGGTGTTGGTGTCCTCGGCCACGGCGGGGCTGTTGTCCGGTGTAGTTCTGGTGGACCTCGGTGAGCACAAGTTGAAGGGCTTGGAGACGCCGGAGCGGATCTTCCAAGTCGGTCATCACTCGTTCCCGGCGCTGCGTACGCCGCGGCCGGTGCTGGGCAATCTGCCGATCGAGTTGTCGACGTTCATCGGTCGCGGCGAGGAGGTTGCCTCCCTGGTCGCGGAGTTGACCGATCAGCGATTGGTCACCCTGATCGGTGTGGGCGGGACTGGTAAGACACGCCTGGCAGTCGAGACAGCCTCGACGGTGTCGGCATCGTTTCCTGACGGGTGTTGGATGGTGGAGTTGGCTCCGGTGATGGTCGACGACGCGGTGCCGTTCGCGTTCTCCGCCGGGATGGACGTAGTGGTGCCGGCAGAGGGTGACGTGGTCGATCATCTGGTCGCCCGCCTGCGTGACAAGCGATGCCTGGTGGTGGTCGACAACTGCGAGCACGTCCTTGCGGCAGCTGCTGACGTGGTGGAACGAGTCGTCGGTGGCTGCCCCACGGTGACGGTCCTGGCGACGAGCCGGGAGCCGTTGATGGTGCGTGGTGAGCGGCTCGTGCCCGTGCCATCACTGCTCGCGGGCGACGCGGAGCGACTGTTCCTGCAGCGTGCCCGAGACGAAGCACCCGATCTGGTGATCGACGACAACCAGCGACGTGCGATCAGCGAACTGTGCCGGCGGCTCGATGGTCTGCCCTTGGCGTTGGAGCTGGCAGCTTCTCGGGTGCGGGCACTTACACCGGTGGAACTGGTCGCGAACCTGGAGGAACGCTTCCGGATGCTGATCGGTGGACGCCGGTCGCGGATGGAACGCCATCAGACCATGCGCGGCACCCTCGACTGGTCGTACGAGCTGTGCAGCGAGGTCGAGCAAGTCGTGTTCGATCGGTTGTCGGTGTTTCCTGCCGGTCTTGATCTCTCCGCCGCACGTGCGGTCGCTGGTGGTGACGGTGTCGACGAGTTCGATGTGGTCGACCTGGTCCCGCAGCTGGTCGACCGGTCGCTGCTGCAACGTGCGACCGCAGCCGACGGCACCACCCGCTACCGCATGCTCGAGACGATGCGCGCCTACGGACGCGAACACCTCCAGCACCAAGACCTCTCAGACACGATCCGCGAACGACACGCCCGCTACGTTGCCCGCACGATCGGGGAACTCTCACTCCGCATCCTCGGGCCCGACGAAGAGCAGGTCGTACGGCGGCTCAACGAATATCTCCCTGACGCGCTCGTCGCGCTGGACTGGTGTATCAATCACAAGGATTGGGACGCCGGCATACGGGTCATCTGGGCGGGCAGGCGCACCGCCGAACGCGAGGTGTTCGACATGGCGACACGACTGCTCGATGCCGCACGAGCTGGCGGCGCGCCCGACTCCTTGATCGCCGAACTCGAGTGCATGGACCTCCGAGAGACCAACACGGGAACGCTCGACGACGACACGGAGCTTGCGTGGAGGAGGATCCGATCGCATGCACCGATCCCATCCGACCGGTATGTCGTTTCCCCGTACATCTCGATGGAGGTGACTGCCGCTGACGTGGACGAGTACCTCGCCAGCCTCGAGCGGTGGAGATCAGCCCCACCCGTCAACCGCTACTACACGGAATACTTCGCGCTCCGCTCCCTGGTCTTTTCTCCCGAAGTCACCGACCACGTCGATGAACGGCTGGCACCGTTCGCGGTGCTCGCTGCGAGCCTCGACAGCAAGTGGGCGTCAGTCGGTGTCGCTGAACTCAACGGCCTCCTAGCGGCGCACCGCCACGACTGGCCCGCGGCGGCAAACTGGTACCGCCAGGCCAGAGCAGACGGAGCGATGCGCTGGTATCTCGACCTGGCCGCCGCGTTCCACCTTCTCACGGCGCAGGCGATGAGCGGCGCGCCATTCGAACTCGCCGGCGCCGACCTCCGCGAGCCGTGGCGCTTTTACCGCGACCAGAACTTCATTGGGTTCAGATGGCTGGGCGCAACTGCGACGGCTGTCGCCGTACACCGCATCGGTCACGTCGACCTGGCCGACCGCCTGGCCGCCTGGGCCATCGAACACGATCCCAACGGGGACATGCCTCCGTATGCGCGCGACGTCCTCGGCCTGGCCGGACTCCCGACGACACCCGGCCGGCGCGACGACGACCTTGATGCTCTCATCGACGAGGTGTTGGCCCTCGCCGACCGGCTCGACGGCATGGGCCAGTAGTCGCACTCCGAACGCCGCCGCATCCGAGATCGGCATGCCGCCACCGTCATGAGCGAGGTGACCCAGGAGTCGACGCGTCAGCCCGCGTCCGGCATCGGCGCCGAAGAACCCAGCGGCCACGTCCGGAATCGACGCGTCGATGGCGCTCGCGAACCCGGGGATAATCGCGGCCCTGCCACGTGTACGTCGTCCGAGTACTTCCGGCGGAGCGTCACGCCCGGACCGTCGCATCGCGCGCGCACAGGAACACGTCGGCCTGTCTGTCGCGGCGTCCTACTTGAGCCTTCCGTCGACACCTTCACGGAGGGGTCGAACGCGCCGATCGACTGGGCCGACGAGGCGCCGGGCTGTCCCCGAATCCGCGCGAATACGGCCTGGGGAATCGCCCCAATGTGCCGGTCTGGGACGCATGACAACGGCGCAGAACTCCGCCCTGCCCTGGCGATCTAGTGAGTCCATTGCCGGGGTTCGCGGCGTGTTCTGGGGCACCCGAGTGAAGCCGCAGTCTTGCCCGGAGCGAAATTTGATCGTTGGATCGATTCTTGAACGCCGATATGAGCCGATGCGCCGGGAATCTCGATGCTGTGGAATCGCTGCTCTCAGCGGACGCCTATCGCCGGATGGATAGCGAAATTGGGTAACGCTCTCTCGGTGACCAGGGCGCCGGCTGGCGTGCGTCCAGCGCGACTGGCCCGGCTACGTGGTCGGCCTTGTGTGTGACGCGTTCCAGTCAGCTGAGAAGAGTGCGTGCCAAAAAGGCCCCGAACCATCGAGCGCTGGACACGATTGTCCGCGGGCTGGAATGCGGGCCCAGCAATCGTGATCACACCCGTTGCAGGAAGTTCGCGTCGATTTTGACCTGCTGTCCGGGCTGCTGTGAGTCGGATCGAGACCGAAGCCGCGATATTCGACACACACCGAACCGGTCGACTCGCCGGCTCCGGGGATCTGGGCGCCAACCTTGTCCATCGCCGCAGCCAAGCGAAGTCCTTGGCACCCAGATCCGAGAACGCAAGCGAGAACAGGGCGCCTACCCGGTGTTCAGCGCTCCCCGTGTATTCCATACCGCTCGCCTCCCACAGGCCTTCCGGCCACGGCAGAAGTGCCGGTCTGGGACACACGACAACGGCGCAGAACTCCGCCCTGCCCGGGGTGGTCGAGGAGCAACAGAACGGCGCTTGTGT
>CAWDUI010000034.1:0-4642 GCA_963805445.1 Ilumatobacteraceae bacterium
AGTCCAAGAGCTCGCTCTTGTCGAGCGCCGCGGCGATCAGCAAGACACAATCGGCGCCCATGATCCTGGCGTCGAGCACGTCGCGCTCGCTGACCGTGAAGTCCTTGTGTCGCACCGGCAGCGTGCATCGCGCGCCTGGCGGCTTGCAGATCGGCGGCCGAACCGCCGAAGTCCGCGGTGTCGGTCAGCACCGACAGGCAGGTCGCTCCCCCGCTGGTACGTGCCGGCGACCACCGCCGGGTCGAGGTCGGCGAACAGATCGCCCTTCGATGGCGACCGGCGCTTTATCTCGGCGATCACGGCCAACGTCGTCTGGGCCGCAGAGCGCCGCGGCGAAGCCGCGAGCGGGCGGCATCTGCGTCGCCGCCGCGGTGAGGGCCTGCAGGGGACGGTGATCCGATCGGGCAACCGCACGGTGATCCTTGAGGATTCGATCGAGATATGTGGTCACTGCCTGCCACCCATCGCTAGAACCCGAGCCGCGAGCTGATCTCGGTCAGCAGCGATTCGATCGGTACCCGCACTTGCTCCGTCGTGTCTCGGTCGCGGATCGTCACGGCGCCGTCGTCGAGCGAGTCGAAGTCGATCGTGACGCACAGGGGCGTTCCGATCTCGTCCTGACGGCGGTACCGACGGCCGATGGCCTGGGTCTCGTCGTACTCGACCATGTATCGCTCGCTGAGGATCTTGCGAACCTGATGGGCCAGGGGCGTCAACGTGTCTTTCTTCGACAGCGGCGACACCGCAACCTTGTACGGCGCGAGGCGAGGATGCAGCCGCAGCACGGTCCGTGTCTCGTCGTTGACCACATCTTCGTCGTACGCCACGAGCAGGAAGATCGCGAACAACCGGGTCACGCCCACCGCCGGCTCGATGACGTACGGCTTGTAGCGCTCGTTGGTCGCTGGGTCGAAGTAGTCGAGCTTCTCCCCCGAGTGATTCGAATGTTGGGTGAGGTCATAGTCGGTGCGTTGGGCGATTCCCTCCGCCTCGTCCCAACCCCACGGGAACAGGAACTCGACGTCGGACGTGCCGGTCGAGTAATGCGAGAGCTCGTCGGCGTCGTGCGCACGCAAGCGCAACAGCTCAGTCGGCACACCGAGGTCGAGATACCAGTTCATCCGCTGGGTGCACCAGTACTCGTACCACTTGGCGCTGTCGGCCGGTGGCACGAAGTACTCCATCTCCATCTGTTCGAACTCGCGGGTCCGGAAGATCCAGTTCTGCGGCGTGATCTCGTTGCGGAAGCTCTTGCCGACCTGGGCGATGCCGAACGGTGGCTTGCGTCTGGTCGAGTTCAACACGTTGGCGAAGTTGACGAACATCCCCTGCGCCGTCTCGGGACGGAGGTAGGCCACGGCGCCGGCGTCTTCGATCGGCCCGGCATGGGTCTTGAACATCAAGTTGAACTGCCGTGGCTCGGTGAACGTGCCGTGCTTGCCGCAGCTGGGGCAGGTGTTCGGATCGTCGAGCTTGTCGAGGCGGAACCGGTTCTTGCAGTTGGTGCAGTCGACCAACGGATCGGTGAAGTTGGCGAGGTGGCCGCTGGCCTCCCACACCTGTGGCGGGCCGAGCACCGCTGCGTCGATCAACACGACGTCGTCACGGAGCTGCACCATCGAGCGGATCCAAGCCTCGCGGATGTTGCGCAGCATGAGCGCGCCGAGAGGCCCGTAGTCGTAGGTGCTACGGAAACCGCCGTAGATCTCCGCAGAGGGGTAGACGAAACCCCGCCGCTTGCAGAGATTGACAACTTGATCGAGATCGGTCGCAGGCATACCCCTGCAAGGCTACGAGCGCCACCCGGGCTCCCGCGAATGAGTTGGCCGACGTGTCAGGATTCTGGCGACGACGTGCGTACCTGGGAGGGGAAGCAGATGGGCGGTGAGCGAACGGCTGCGGTCATGGTCGCGGTGGTTGTTTCGGTCGGACTGGCAGTCGCCGGTTGCAGTGGCAGCGACGGTTCCTCTGGCACCACATCAGCGTCCACGGCCCTGCCGACGACGGCCAGTGAGGTCACGACTTCCACCGTCGGGGCCAGCACGACGGAAGCCACCCCATCGACCGAGACGCCGACCACGCCTTCGCCGACCGCGACACCGACCACGGTCTCCTCGACGACCCCGGTGATCGATTGCGCTGGTCCTGCGACGATCCCGTTGGCGGCGACCAACCTCGTCGCGATCAACGGCGACATCGACGGTGACACGCTCGACGATGTGGTCACCTCGTATGCGCTCGATGGCGTACCCCACATCCACGCGACCCTGGCGACCGGCGGCAACAGCGACACCGAGGTTCCCATCGGCAATGCCGACACGGTGGCCATCCAGTTCATCGACTTCGACCACGCACTGGGCGCCGCCGTGCCGCCGCCGGTGGCCGTCCTGGCGATCGGCGCGACCAAGGCCGGTACGGCTGTCGGCGCTTTTGCGACGCTCACCCCGAAGTACTGCCTTCGTGTCTGGCACAACAACACCACCGACGACACGTTGTTCACCTTCAGGATCTCGGCCGAGCCGATCTACCAGGGACTGGAGTGCGACGGAGCCGCGGGCTCCATCAACCACAGCCTGACCACGGCCGAACAGAACCCGGGGGGCGACTGGACAGTGACGCTGCAACCGTTCGGGCACAACTTCACGACGGTCGACCTGCACCCCGTGCAAACCATCACGGTGCCTGACGGCCCCGACATCCAACACGAGTACGGCGACATCACTTCCTGCGCGCCCGCGCTCTTCCCGTAAGCCCGCCCAGCCCGACCCCGGGCGTCCGCTCGTTGGGCGGGCTCGTCCGGCAGCCGCCCGGAAGCGGCAGATCGTGCCCAGGGGCGTGGAGCTCAGGTGTCCATTCGCTCGAACATCGCCACGGTTCGAAGGCGACGCTCGATGTGGTGCTCCATGGCCCGGGTGGCGTGGGCAGCAACTTCGTGGGTCGCCGGCGACGCGGCGACCAACAGCGCGTCGTTCAGACGGCCGCCGAGCACCATGCGCATCAACTCCAGCGCATCCTCGCCCAAGGGAGCCCCGGTGCGACAGTTCCGGCACAACGCACCGCCGTGGTCCATGTCGAACGCGACCAGCGGGCCGGGCTCCCCGCAGCGGGCGCACTCGTCGAGCAACGGGGTGATGCCTTCGGCCGCCAGGAGCTTCCAGTAGAACGCCGGCACCACCAGTGGCCCTGATCGGCGCGCCACGGTCCGGAGGGCGCCGACGAGCATTCGATACAGGTGCGGCGCCGGCTCACGCTCCAGCGCCAGCTGGTCGACCGCCTCCAGCATGGCGATGCCGTTGGTCATGTGATCGAGGTCGGCGACCATCGGCGCCAAGGTCTCGATCGACTCCGCCTGGCTGACGATGTCGAGGTCGGTGCGACCGTGCACCAGCAGCAGCTGCACGTGGCTCATCGGCTCGAGCCTGGCGCCGAACTTCGACATGGTCTTGCGCACACCCTTGGCCACCGCCCTGACCTTGCCGTGGTGCTCGGTCATCAGCACCACGATCCGGTCGGCCTCGGCCAGCTTGTAGGTCCGCAACACCACAGCGGAGTCGCGATAGACCGGGGCGCCCATCAGTCGAGCCCGCCGAACCGTCGATGCCGCCCTGCGAACTCGGTGAACGCTGCCTCGAGATCTGCGCCGCGCAGCGTGACCCACGGCGTGTCGAGGTAGACGAGCTCGCAGTACGCCAGTTCCCAGACCAGGGCGGCCGGCAACTCGGTATCGGGACCGATCACGATCACCAGGTCGGGATCGCACGGGGCTGGAGCGTTGACGACCTCCGCAAGGTTGGCGTCGGTGATGTCGCGTCCGTCACGCCGCAACGCGTTGACCGCCCCGACAAGTCGTTGCCGGCCGTCGGTCTGCGGGTCCACGACGGCGGTGCATCCCCCCACACGAGTGATCGACGCGGGAGTACCCCCGTGGGGCGGAGCGATCCGATCGATCGGACGAATGGTCAACCAGGACGCGCCGGCATGTTCGACGACCTTGCCGTACTCGATGATCCGTTCGCGCCAGGCCACATCGCCGAGCGAGTTCCACTCCTCCAGCAGGCCTCCGACGATCACGACGTGCCGCAAACCGACAGACTGTTCTGCGACGCGGCTCATGGCGGCCATCATCCCACACGGGGCGCGAACATGCGGGCCACGGAAGCGGGCAAATGAGTATGGTTGGCCACCTGTGCGCTCTGATGCTCAACGACCTCTTCATGTCGCCTGCATCATGGACGGCAACGGACGTTGGGCCCGACGCCGCAGCCTGCCACGAACCGCCGGCCACACCGAAGGTGAAGAGAATCTGGCCGCAGTCGTTCGCCTCGCCGCGAAGCGAGATGTCGGCTGGCTCACCGTCTTCGGCTTCTCGACCGAGAACTGGGTCCGACCGCACGTCGAGGTGCGTCACATCCTCGGGCTGCACAAGAAGCTGTTCGGCCGGGTGGCCGAGCTCAACGATCTCAACGTCCGCGTGCAGTGGATCGGACGTCCGTTCTCCAGCCCCGATGCTCGCACCCCGGGTTACGTGCAGAAGGCCATCGTCAAGGCCATTGCCGACACTGCCGGCAACACGGGGATGGTGCTGACCGTCGCCTTCGACTACGGAAGCCGTGCCGAAATCGTGCACGCTGCGGCGGAAGCG
>CAWDUI010000035.1:0-9166 GCA_963805445.1 Ilumatobacteraceae bacterium
GGGGATGGACTCGGGACAGGGATCCGACTGGCCAGGGGGTCGGGGCCAAGATCGGGATGAGGATCAGGTGGGATCGGCGGGTCGGGCGGGATCGAGGCCGGGCGCAGCGACGGGCGCAGCGACGGACCGGCCGACCGGCCGACCGGCCGAGACACGACCGACCGCGAGTTCTCCGTGTGGCACCCCGGGCGTAGAACGGCACCATGCCTCGAATCTCCACGATCCGCCCGACGCATCGCCCCTGTTCATGGTGTGCCACCGAATTCCCGATCGCCTGCCGCCCAGGCCGTCCTCGTCTCTACTGCAACCACGCCTGCCGCCAACGTGCCTATGAACACCGGCACGGCTTCGAGCATCAGCGAACGGTGCGACCGTTGCCCGGCCAGGTGACCGGCGACGTGTGGTCTGGCACGGGCTACGAGCGGGGCGGCACGATCGCCCCGTTCGGGAAGACCCACGCCCTGCGTACCAGCGTGCGACCCGAAGGGCGGCGTCGCGAAACGCTGTGCGGTGTGTTGACACCACCAATCGCCGGACAGCACTTCACCATGATGCATCCACGGGCGTGCCGCACGTGCACGACCGTCGCCGGTAACAACCCGTTGCGGTACGGCATCAGCGCGTCGAATGAACTGGCCCGACTGCGGTCACTGTTGGACGATGTCGACGAGCAACGTGTTCACGCCGACAGTGCACTCAACTGGATTCGGGCGAATTCTCCGTAGTCGGGCCTGCGGGTGCGATGTCGTGCACGAACACATGCTCGCGATAGAACTTCATCTCCGACACACTCTCCATCACGTCGTCGAGGGCACGGTGCGCACCGGCCTTGCGCGGCCGGCTGCTGTTCAACGCCGGGTACCACCGCTTGACCAGTTCTTTGACCGTGCTGACGTCGACGCTGCGGTAGTGCAGGTACTCCTCGATCTCGGGCAGGTACGCGGCAAGAAATCGACGATCCATCCCGATCGAGTTGCCGCAGAGCGGAACCCGTCTGGCCTCCGTGACGTGCGTCTTGATGAACTCCAGCGTTTGCGCCCCTGCATCGGCCAGCGACATCGTCGACGTGCGAATCGCATCGAGCAGACCGCTGCGAGTGTGCATGTCGACGACCACGGGGTCCATTTCCGCAAGTGCCGCATCGTCCTGGTGCACGACGAGGTCCGGACCTTCAGCGATGATGTTGAGGTTGTCGTCGGTGATCAACGTGGCAATCTCGACGATCACGTGCCGAGAAGGCTCCAGCCCGGTCATCTCGAGATCCATCCAAACCAACACCGGCGCAAGACTACGCAACGCGTTACCGTCGCCCGTAATGGCCGATCTTCCGATGATTGCCAAACCGGCTGCAACGGTGATGTTGTTGCGCGATGTCGACACCGCCGAAGGCATCGAGGTCTTCATGCTGCGGCGCACCAAGTCGGCCGCATTTGCCGGTGGCATGTACGTCTTTCCCGGCGGCAAGGTCGATGCCGCCGACGGCGAGGGTGACGTCGGTTACGCGATCGCCGCGATCCGCGAGTGCTACGAGGAGGCCGGCGTCTTGCTTGCTTCCGACGAACGCGGCGCAATGGTCACCGACGGCCACCCGGCCCTGGCCCACCGGCACGCGGTCCACGACGGCGAGACCGATCTTCGAGCACTGTGCGAGGAGCACCGATTGGTTCCGGCCGTCGACGACCTGGTGTGGATCAGCCATTGGATCACACCGGTCGGCGAGTCGGCCCGCCGCTTCGACACCCGCTTCTTCGTCGCTGCCGCGCCGCCCGGCCAGTCTTCACGCCACGACGACAACGAGACCATCGCCAGCGAATGGGTCGGCCCGCGGCACGCACTCCAGCGCGAGGCGGCCGGTCTGCTGACGATGATGCCGCCGACCATCAAGAACCTCGAGTTCGTCGCTGCTCACCCCGACACCGCCTCGGCGATGCGGGCAGCGAGGATGCTCGATCGGCCGCAGGCGATCATGCCCCGGCTTCGTCGGGATGCGCAGGGCCGCATCCGAGGAATCTCGCTGCCAGGCGACGACGATTACGCCGACTTGGACTGATCGGCCGCATCGAGCGCCGCGGCAACCAGCGACAACATGCGCGCCGAACAACCGGCCATGTTGACCGGTGGTGCGACCTCGTCGATGATCTTGCGCGGCAATTGCCCGGAACTCGGCAGCCGCCAGCCCCGTGCCATCGATCGCCACCGGGCGGCCTGAATCGCCTCCAGCGGCAACAGCCGGCTCCAGCGGAACCTGACCGAGCAACTGCACCCCGATCTCGTCGGCCAACGCCTGGCCGCCGCCGATGCCGAACAGCGGGTACTCGATGCCGTGCTCGCAGGTGAACGACGACATGTTCTCGATCACACCGCAGACCCGCAGGAAGCTTCGCCGGGCCATGTCGGCAGCGCGCGCGGCGACCTTCTGGGCGGCGATCGCGGGCGTGGTGACGATCAGGAGATCTGTGCGCGGCAGCATGCGTGCCAGCCCCATCTGCACATCGCCCGTACCCGGCGGCATGTCGATGAACAGGTAGTCGAGCTCACCCCAGTGCACATCGCGCAAGAACTGCTCGACGGCTTTGTTGAGCATCAAGCCGCGCCACATCAGCGCGGTGTCTTCGTCGACCATGAAACCCGTGCTGACGACCTTCAACATCCCACGTCCGACGGGCAGCGTGCGCGGCATGATCATCGGCTTGTCGCGTCCCTCGACCGCTTCGGCCTCCAGGCGGTCGTCGATGCCGAGCAGCCGTGGCACCGAGAAGCCCCAGATGTCGGCGTCGAGCACTCCGACGGTGAAACCCTCGCCGGCAATCGCCGCCGCCAGGTTGACGGTGACCGACGACTTGCCGACCCCGCCTTTACCGCTGGCGATCGCCAGGATCCGCGTGGATGCCGAGACCTCGGTGTTCGGCGCATTCTCGCGGGCGTTCCAGCGAGCCTTGGTCATGACCTCCGTGCGCTCTTCGCTGGTCATCTCGCCCCAGTCGATCGTGACCTTGGTGACGCCGGGATGCACTGCGACCCTGGTCTCGACGTCTTTCTTGATCTGGGCGCGCAGCGGGCAGCCGCCGATCGTGAGCTTCACGCCCACCGTGACGACACCATCGGGGCTGACCTCGACCCGTGGAACCATGCCCAGCGTGACGATGTCGGCACCGAGCTCGGGATCGATCACCGATCGCAGCAGCTCCGTCACCGTCTCGACATCGGGTGGGCTGGGAATCACAACATCGATTCTACGGTTGCAGGTCGTTACAATGACTTGCCAACCGCAGGAGGAGCCAACACCGTGATCACGCTCACCGATACCGCCGCCGTCAAGGTCAAGGAACTGCTCGAGGCCGAAGGCGACCTGGACCTGGCATTGCGCGTCGCCGTGCGCCCCGGTGGTTGCAGCGGATTCTCGTACGAGATGTTCTTCGACGGCGATGTCGCTGCCGACGACGAGAAGGCCACGTTCGGCAATCCCGGCGCAACCGTCAACGTCGTGGTCGACTCCGCCTCGGCGCAGATGTTGCAGGGCGCCACGCTCGACTACAAGGACGGGCTCAACCAGGCCGGGTTCTCGATCAACAACCCGAACGCCAGCCGCACGTGCGGTTGCGGGTCAAGCTTCAGCTGAACCGTCAGGCCAAGAACGCGGCGAGGTGCTCGTCGAGTTCGCTCTGATCCCAGATCACGTCGATCCGATCGACGACGATCCCGTTCTTGGCGAGATAGAGCACGGGCTCGTACTCCAGCCCGAGGGCGTCGACAGCCGGAGCGATCGTGGTTGCTGCGTCGTCTGAGTAGACGTCGGCGTGCACCATCGCCACCGCGTCGCCGAGCCGAGCGTGGGACTTGACGAGGACCTCGAGCGCCGGGGCACACGTGCCGGTCTGACAGTGAGCCGGCGTGCCGATCATGTAAGCGACGGGCTTGCCCGAGGCCAAGGCTTGCGTCAGGGTCTGGTCGTGCAGCGGGCACGGCTGCGGCGTCAGCGTGCAGTACGGCTCGACACCACGGTGGTTGTCGACGGTCGGCGTGTCGAATGGTGGCAGCGTGGACCCGATGTACGGCACGGTCACCTGCGCCGGGTCGCTGACGAGGAAAGCCGCACCGAAGCCGTCGTCTCCGTCGAGGCGAATGGTGTAGGCACCCGGGTCGGCGATGTCGACGGTGAACGCCCAGTACGGGATGACCAGATCGGTCGAGTGGATCGGGGCGCTGATCGTGGCGACCTGCTTGTCGTTGCTGTCGAGCACTCGGCCCGAGAGCTGCGCCGGGCCCGTCGTGAGCAGGCTGTTCTTGTCGGCGATCGAGATCGGCAAGCGGATCTTGCCCGGCACGAACGTGTTGCTGGGATACCGCTGGGCGATCGTGAAGCCGGTGGTGCCGGGATCGTTGGTCGGCTCGGTCCCGCCGGATCCGCCGGATCCGCCTGAGCTCTTGGACGAATC
Organism: Ilumatobacteraceae bacterium; assembly: GCA_963805445.1. GTDB lineage: Bacteria > Actinomycetota > Acidimicrobiia > Acidimicrobiales > Ilumatobacteraceae > JAENVT01. Next base: position 4,437 of record CAWDUI010000035.1, read on the forward strand.
GTCGCCACACGCGGCGAGGGCCAGCAATGCACCGGCGCCGCCGAGGAGGTGGCGCCGCGAGATTGACATCGTCGCCAGTGTAGGAGTTGTGACTTTGATGGTGGAGTCGCGCGGTACGATGCCCACATGAGCAAACCCCTCGGCCCCTATACCCCTGTCGTTCGCGCCGGCGATTGGATCATCGTCAGTGGTCAACTCGGCCTCGAGGACGGGGCACTCGTCAGCGGGGGCGTCGCTGCCCAGACGACCAAGGCCATGGAGAACCTGAAGGCGCAGTTGGCCAGCATGGGCGCCGAGCTCTCCGATGTCGCCAAGACGCTGTGCTTCCTGACCGACATGGACACCTTTGCGACGTTCAACGACGCCTACGTCGCCGGCTTCGGCTCCCACCGTCCGGCGCGCAGCACCATCGGCGTAGCCGCCCTGCCGGCAGGCGCGGCGGTGGAGATTGAGGCCTGGGCGCACAAGCCAGTAGGGTGACCCCGTGCCTGGCGCTGTCGCGATCCTCCTCGTGCTCGTGCTCCTTCCGGTGCTGGTGTGCATGGGTAGTGCGGTCATTGCCGTGGTGCTCGGTGTCGTGTTGAACCGCGACGCCGAGGTGCGCCACGAAGGCAGTGAGCTCATCGATCTCAACGTGTGAGCATGCACCACCACGATCGGTCGACCGAGGTGTTGACGCAAGCCGTCGTGCGCTACGCGGTCGAGCGAATGCGGATGGATCCTCCACCGCTCGACAAGACCCGTCCGGCGGCCGAGCTGCGGGCGATGGCCGGCAAGACCGTGACCGCCAAGGGCATCGGGGGTCTCGAGGCGCTGCGCATCTTCGCCGACGTGCTCGGCCCGGCCAACATCTCGATCGATCATCCGCGGTTCTTGTCGTTCGTTCCCGCGGCGCCCACCGAGGCAGCGATCCTGTTCGATCTGGTCGTCGGGGCGTCGAGCATCTACGGAGGCTCGTGGTTGGAGGGCGGCGGCGCGGTGTACGCCGAGAACGAGGCCCTGCGGTACATCTCCGACCTGGTCGGGCTTCCTGAGTCGGCCGGAGGGGTGTTCGTTTCCGGCGGCACTGCCGGCAACCTCAGCGCGCTGATCGCCGCCCGCTTCCGCTGGCGCGATCGCGCCGGTGGGGCGCTCGATCGGACGCGCGGCCTGTTGCTGGCCGGTGCCGGCGCGCATTCCAGTGTGGCCTCTGCGGCGCGAGCGATGGACGCCGATGTCGTCATGGTCCCCGCCGACGAGCGAGGCCGCCTCGGGGGTACAGCGTTGCGTGACACCATCGCCGGCCTGTCGTCGGATGATCGCGACCGGCTCTTCGCGATCGTGGCGACCGCGGGAACGACGAACGCGGGGGTGATCGATGATCTGGCCGGAGTCGCTGAGGTCTGTGCAGACACGGCGGTGTGGCTCCACGTCGACGGTGCGTACGGTGGCGCCGGCCTGGCCGCGCCAAGTGTGCGCGACCGCTACCGCGGCATCGAGCACGCTGACAGCTTCATCGTCGATCCGCACAAGTGGCTGTTCGCCCCGTTCGACTGCTGCGCGCTCGTGTACCGCGACCCGGACGTCGCCCGGGCGGCGCACACCCAGCACGCCGAGTACCTCGACGTGCTGCACGGCGGCGAGGACCACGCCGGCGACGAATGGAACCCCAGTGACTTCGCTCACCACCTGTCGCGTCGGGCGCGAGGCCTGCCGTTCTGGTTCAGCCTGGCGACGCACGGGACCGAGGCGTATCGCGATGCGGTCGAGACCGCACTCGACGTCACCCGCCAGGGTGCTCGGTTGATCCAGGAGGCAGCCCACCTCGAACTGATCATGGAGCCTGAGCTCAGCATCTTGCTGTTCCGCCGCGTGGGGTGGAACGCGGCGGACTACCTCGAGTGGAGCGGTCGGCTGCTGGACGAGGGCACTGCATTCGTCATGCCCACCTCGTGGAACGGGGAAGTGCTGCTGCGGCTGTGCATCGTCAACCCGCTGACGTCCGTCGACGACATTCGCATCATCGTCGATTCATTGGCCTGAGTCCGTGACCGATCTGCTGATCCGCAACGCGCGCCTGATGGCGACCCTCGACGGGGATCGCCGCGAGCTCGTCGGCGGCTGGGTGGCGATCGAGGCCGGCCTGATCACCGCGGTCGGCGCCGGCCCCGACGGCCAGCCGACCGCAACTGAGACGATCGACGCCGGCGAGTGCCTTGTCACGCCTGGCCTGGTCAACACCCACCATCACCTCTTCCAGAACCTGACCCGCGCCTACCCACTGATGACCGACAAGCCACTGTTCGGCTGGCTGCAATCGTTGTATCCGCTGTGGCGGGCGATCGACGAGGAGGCCGTGTACGCCAGCACGTTCGTGGGGCTCGCCGAGCTGGCCCTCAGCGGCTGCACGACATCGAGCGACCACCTCTACCTGCACCCGCGCAACGCCGGCGACCTGTTGTCCGCCGAGATCGAAGCAGCCACCAAGCTGGGCATGCGCTTCCACCCGACGCGCGGCTCGATGTCGTTGAGCGAGAAGGACGGCGGTCTCCCGCCCGACGATGTCGTTGCCGACGACGACGAGATCCTCGCCGCGTGCGAGGACGCGGTCGTCCGCTATCACGATCGGTCTCCCGCCTCGATGTTGCGTGTTGCGCTGGCGCCGTGCAGCCCGTTCAGCGTCACCGAATCGTTGATGGTCCGCACCGCCGAGCTCGCCGCCCGCCTCGACGTGCGCCTGCACACCCACTTCGCCGAGAACGCGGAGGACGACGCCTTCTCACTGAGCCAGTTCGGGTGCCGGCCGATGGAGTATCTCGAGCGCACCGGCTGGAGCCATGACCGCACCTGGGTGGCGCACTGCGTGATGCCCGACGAGCTCGAGATCGCGCGGCTCGGGGAAGCCGGGGTAGGCGTCGCCCACTGCCCGAGCAGCAACCTGATCCTGTCGTCGGGCATTGCCCCGGTGGTGTCGCTGCGGGCTGCTGGGGTGCCCGTGGGGCTCGGCGTCGACGGATCGTCGTCGGCCGACAGCGCGTCGCTGTGGATGGAGGCCCGCCAGGCGATGTTGCTCGCCAAGCTGCGCGACGGAGCGCCGGCCGGAACGGCGCGCATGGCCCTGGAATGCGCAACGCTCGGCGGCGCCGCCTGTTTGGGGCGAGTTGGCGAGATCGGCGTGATCGCCCCGGGCGCGGTCGCCGATCTGGCGGTGTGGCGCCTGACCGGCCCGGCATTTGCCGGGGCGTTGGCCGACCCGGTCGAAGCCTGGCTGCGGTGTGGCCCGCTGTCCGCGTGGCACACGATCGTGGCTGGGCGCTTCGTCGTGCGCGACGGCACCATCGTGCATCCCGATCTCGACGGCATGCTTCGCCTGCACGCCCGGCACGCGGCGCGAATCCAACAACTCGTCGATTGATGCCCCTGTTCCTCCAGGCCTTCCTGGTCGCGTTCGGCGTCGTCTTCCTCGCCGAGCTCCCCGACAAGACGATGTTCGCAACCGTGGTGCTGGCGACGCGCTATCGGCGCCCGCTGGCTGTGGTCGTCGGGGTGACCGCGGCGATGGTGGTGCACTCGGCGCTCGCGGTCGCTGTCGGGGAGGCGTTGCGCCACCTGCCGCGCACACCGACCCAGCTGGGCGTGGCCGCCGTGTTCGTCGTCGGCGGGGTGCTGTTGCTACACGGCGGGAACGACGAGGGCGATGTCCGCGCCGCCCCGGTTCACAGTGCGTGGGGCGTGGTCGGTCGAACGGCGTTGATCATCGGCATCGCCGAATTCGGCGACTTCACCCAGTTGGCGACGATCGGAATCGTGGCCGACCGTGGGTACGCCGTCGCCGTCGCCGCAGGATCGGTGGTTGCCCACGTCGTCGTGGCGATCATCGCCGTGTTGGCCGGCAGATGGCTGGAGCTGCGGCTTCCGGTGCGCACGGTGCAGCGCGCCGCTGGTGGGCTGTTCTTGCTGTTCGGCGTGCTCACGGCGGTCTCGGCAATCCGCGGTTGACAAGGTTGACGCCGTTCTCGGTGGCCGATCAGCCAGAATGTCGTGATGCGGATCAGTCGTCGAGGCCTCTTGCGCGCCGGCGCGTCGACCGGGCTGCTTGCCGTGCTGGCCGCGTGCGGCGACAACGGAGTGCACTCGTCTGCGGCGAACAAGTCCGGCGCACCCTCGTCGCCGACGGGCGTCGGGCGGCTGCCGGCACCGGAGGTCGCTCGCACGAAGTTCGCCATGGTCGGTGACTCGATCACCAAGGCATCGTCGAAGTCACTGACGACAGTGCTCGAAGCCCGCGGCTACACCGACATCACCATCGAAGCCGAGGTCAGCAGGCGAATAGCGGTCGGCGACGGCAAGGGCGAGCCGTTGTCGGGCGTGAAGACGCTGTTCACGATGATCTCGGAAGGCGTGTCGCCCGACGTGTGGGCAATCGCCATGGGGACCAACGATGTCGGCAAGTACAAGAGCGTCGAGGACTACGCCGCACTGATCGATCAGATGATGTCGATGCCCGAGGCCGACGTGCCCATCGTCTGGGTCGACGTCTACAACCCGAACCAGCTTGCCGGTACCAAGATGTTCAACCTGGTGCTACGCGAACGGGCTGCGGCTCGTGGGAACACGATCGTGCAGTCGTGGTTCGATCTGGCGTCGGACCCGAAGGAGAAGATCCTGCGGACCGACCACATCCATCCCAACGAAAAAGGCACGCTGGTCTTTGCTGATCTCGTCGCAGCCGCGCTGACGTAGAAATTGGC
>CAWDUI010000036.1:0-49722 GCA_963805445.1 Ilumatobacteraceae bacterium
TCGACCTGCTCGTCCTCGATGAGCCGACGAGCGGCCTCGACCCGCTGATGGAGCAGGATTCCAGGAGGTCATCAGAGAACGGCGCGATGAGGGCGTCACCGTCCTGCTGTCCAGCCACATCCTCGGCGAAGTCGAAGCCCTCGCCGATTCGGTCACCATCATCCGCAAGGGAAGGCGCATACAAACCGGCACTCTGGCCGATCTGCGCCGCCACACACGGACGTCGGTTCACGCGATCACTGGCGAAGCACCGATGGGTATCGCGACAGCTCCCGGCGTCGCCGACTACGTCGCTGCGCGCCCCGACGGGACCGTCGATTCCCGATTCACCATCGATCCCGATCACCTCGACGATGTCGTCGGCCGTCTCCACGCGGCGTGCATCCACACGCTGACGGTCAATCCACCGAGTCTCGACACGTTGTTTCTGCGGAGCTACGACGACGATATCGACCAGCTCGAGACCGCTGCGGCCAACGCGAGGAACCGGCCACCGGGAGGCAGCGACGATGAGCGCCGGAGGCCTCAGCACCATGATGGGGATCCAGCGGAAGATCCGCTGGAAGGGCATCGTCATCTGGTTGCTCGCGTTGACCGCGACCCTGGCGACCACGGCCGCGTCAATCGCGCCGCTGTACAACACGCCCGCGAAGATCCGCTCGTACGCCGACTCCGTCGCCGGTGGATCGCTCTATGCCATCAACGGCAAGGTCGAAGGGATCGCCAGCCTCGGCGGAATCATCCAAGATGAGTTCGCTTTCATCGCCGCCTTCCTACTTCCCCTCCTCGGCATCTCGTTGATCGCCGGCTCCACCCGACGCGAGGAAGAAGCAGGGCGTCTCGAGTTGCTGTTGTCGGGTCGCATCGGCAGGCGCTCTCCGTTGGTGTCGGCCCTGCTCGTCGCAACCGGCGTCATCGCGGTGGTCGTCGTCGCCTTTGCGGTGGTCGTCGCGGTATCCGGGGTGCCGGTGTCGTCGTCGATCCTCTATGCCGCCTCGCTGGGCGGCCTGGCGTTCGTCTTCGTCGGGGTATCAGCGGTCATCGCCCAGATGACCCTCCACTCACGGGGGGTCTACTTCGGCGGCTTCGCCGTGTTGCTGGTCTCGTACGTGCTGCGGGGTATCGGCGATGTCAACGGGAGTTTGCTCAGCTGGCTCTCCCCCCTCGGCTGGCAGGAGAAGACCGCTCCCACGGGTGACCAGCGCTGGTGGGTGTTGCTCATCCCGGTTGTGGTCGGAGGAGCCCTCGCGACGCTGGCCATTCACCACGCGGGTCGTCGTGACCTCGGCAGTGCAATGATCAGCGCCGGATCGGGACCGCCACGAGCGTCGCACGGCCTCCGCAGCCCTCTCGGCTTTGCCACCCGGCTGCACAGACAATCAATGCTCGGCTGGCTCGCCGGGTCCGTTGTGCTCGGGGTGATGATGGGAGCCCTGTCTCAGCAGGCAATCGACGCCTTGGAAGGAAACCCGTCCATGGCGGAGGCGCTGGGGGCCGGCCATGGCTCCGTCGGGGACGGGTTCATCGCCGTGGTCCAGCTGTATCTCGCCATCATCGCGATGGGCTACCTGGCTCAAGCGATCGGGATTCTGCGACATGAGGAGAGTGCGCAACGTCTCGAGATGAGGCTCACCGGCACCCTGTCCCGGATTCAATGGCTGACGGCGCATGCCACCGTGATCCTCTCCGGTCTGGTCGTCGTCGTCGTGGTCTCGTCCGCTTCCTTCGGCATCGCCTCGGCGATCTCGACGGGCGATTCGGGGCAGGTCACGATCCTGCTACGGGCCGGCATCGCCTACCTCCCGGCCGAAGTGATCTTCGCCGGGTTGGCGTTGATGCTGTTCGGGATGTTCCCCCGGCGATTCGCAGTCTCGTGGGCTGTACTACGCGGCCGTCGCGTTCATCGCGTTCCTCGGCGCCGGTCTCAAACTCTCGCACTGGATTCTCGATCTCTCCCCGACCACCCATGTCGGCAACCCACCAATGGGCACTGTGCCAGCCGTCTCGCTGATCGTCATGACGGTGATCGCCGGTGCTCTATTGCTGCCGGCTTCTTCGGGTTCCGAAAGCGCGACATCCCCAGCAACTGACTACGGCACTTCGAGGCCGGACCGAGGAAGAGCGAACTGGGAGCAAAACGGTGGTGCACCAGGCAAGCGAACACTTCTATCCGTCGGCGTCGCCGATGAGGCCGACAAGTTTGCCGGCGACGCGATTGGCGTCGATGTCGGCGTGAGCCTTGGGAATGTCTTCGAGGGGATAGGTCGAAGCCGGTCCGAGGTTGATGGTGCCGTCGGCCATACGGTCCAGAAAGTGTTGCAGCACCAGCACGGTCAGGTCGTCGGCGCCTCCGCCGTACGCAGTCAGCCGTACGCCCTTTGGCAGGTAGTCGATCGGATAGAAGTCCTTCACGATCCAATCATTCGAGAGCATCCCTGCAAAGCACACCGTGCCATGAATCTTCATTGCAGCGAGGGTGTCGGAAAGCGTTGCGGCGCCGACCAGTTCCAGTCCGGCATCGATGCCCTCGGGGTATGAGCGGCGAACTTGCTCGGCTACGTGTCCGTCGTCGAGCAGTGGGTGATCGACGCCGTTGTCGGCCAACATTTGGAGACGATCGCGCTGGCGTGTCGTGGCGAGGACGGTCGCGCCGAGATCTCGGGCGAGAGCGGCGACCGCGAATCCGAGCGACGAGGTGCCTCCGCGGATCAGCACGGCTTGGCCGGCCCGCAGGTCGAGTCCGGTCGTGAGACATCCGTAAGCGGTTTGCAGGGTTTCCGGTACTTGGCCGATGACCGACCACGGCAGGTTCGATTCGAAGGGGACCACCGAATGACGCGGAACGACGGTGAACTCGGCGTAGCCGCCGTCGAAGTCGCGGCCCATGCCGCCCATCAGTGCTGCGACCTGTTGGCCATTGGTGAGGTCCGTGCCATTCGCGTCATCGACAATCCCGACGGCTTCGATTCCGGGAACGCGTGGCAGCGTCACGTTGCTGGCGAGTCCGAGGCGAAGGTGTACTTCGGAGCGGTTGAGCCCGAATGCACGAACCGCGATTCGGATCCAGCCGCCTTGCGGCTCGGGCACCGGTAGTTCTTCGAGCTTGAGGTTCTCCGCCGGGCCGGGTTTGTGAAGAACAATCGCGGCGCATCGTCGCAGTCATTGTCGGTGTACCTCCGAGAGCTATTAGAGACCCGTTGACCGAAGTCTTCACGAGCGGGGCCCGCCCGGGCCAGTGGACCGGGTGGCGCGCGGCCCGACTGGCTCCCGCCGGGCTCCGTCGGATGGGGAGTCGTCGACGACGACCCTGCCGTGATGAGTGGTCACAGCGGCACCATCGACTCTTCGGTGGCGTGCTCGGCGACCATCGCCTCGAGATCACCGACAACGTCGACACGCCGACCCAACACGAGCGCACTTCGATACGTTTCGCTGCGCCACCAGGTAACGCTGATCCAACCCGGCGGACCTCCGCGGCAACGAACGGCTCGTCGCCGAGATTTGCGAACGGACGACACCGCCACAGTGCGGACGCTTCATCGATCAACAACCGGCACCGAGGCGGGTCCGAGGCGAGGGCAGCGATTTAGAGGGGGGCAGCCGTGTCAGCATCCGGTGGCGTTGCGCAGGCGTTGGCATGCCTGAGCGAGTCGCGGGGGTTCGAGCGTGACGACGTGTCGGCGCAAGGCGCCTCTCGGAATCGTGTGGATGTTGTCGAAGTTGACGACGCAATCCGTTGGAACGCCGTCAGCGGTGGCCGTGAGTTCGAGTTCGGAGACGAGTCCTCGGACGGTCCGCGTGATCGCTGCCACGACGACGGATCCGATGCGATCGGCGACTGGGTCTCGGGTGAGCACGAGTACGGGGCGATCACCGCCGGGTGTCGCTGCAAACCACACCTCACCGCGTTGCATCGGCCCAGTCCGCCCAGTCTTCGGCCGGTCCCCACTCGGCGATCTGGCCGATTGCTGACTCGTCGTGGGTGAGTGGCTGGACCAGCCAGGTTTCGGCGTCGTGTTCAGATGCAAGTCGAGTGAGGTGACGGCGGAGCGCCTCGCGAAGCAGTTCGGACTTGTCGATTCCGAGTTCGTCTGCCCAGCGTTGCGCCGCTCGTGCCTCGTCGTCGTCGACTCTGAAACTCATCATCGTCATACACCCAACCTATCGCGTATGACACTCGTCGGCAACGATTTCCCCGCATGACCCGAAGATCAGGGGGTTTAAGACTTCACTCCCACGTCCAGTTGGTCCGGCTAGAGTCCGTCTGACCTGCTCACGTCCACCGTCGTTGTCCGTCTCGTCCGGTCCGTCTGCCGCGGTCCATTCCGGTGTCGGCCGAATTCCGTGCAGGAATCGTGCAGGTCGAGATCGCTCCGGCGAAGTAGGGCACCGATCACTCCTGGATCCCGACTCGGAGCACGATTCGGGGAACGGCCCGCGACATCGCCACGGCAAGTAGCTACACTCGACTCCATGAAGGTAGCCACATCGACACGGATCGAGGTCGGGGTTCGCGACCTCAAGAACAACCTCAGTCGCTACCTCGATCAGGTCAAGGCAGGCGTCGAGGTCGTCGTGACCGACCGCGGTCGACCCATCGCCCGGCTCAACGCCATCGCCGATGAGCCGACGGACAAACTCGCCGCGTTGATCGAAGCCGGTCTGGTTCGACCTCCGACCTCGAAAGTTCGCCAACGTCCGGTGCCACTGCACGCATCTGGATCGGTCAGCGAATTGGTGGCCGAGCAACGGCAGTGATCACCTACGTCGACACGTCCACGCTCATCAAGTTGCTCATCGACGAGGTCGGCACAGCGGAGGCCGAGGCGATCTGGGACGAGGCGGACACGCTCATCACCGTCAGGGTCGCTCACGTCGAGGCCCGCGCCGCGCTCGCTGCGGCCCGGCGACAAAGTCGCATCACCGCCGCCGTGTTTCGCAGTGCAATCGCGGGGCTGGAGGTGTTGTGGTCGCAGTTGTCCGTGGTCGAGGTCGACGAGGATCTGATGCGACTGGCCGGCGATCTGGCCACGACACACGGCTTGCGCGGCTACGACGCCGTGCATCTCGCCGCGGCGCACCTCGTGGGTGCCGGAGTGTTCAGCAGTGCCGATCGCCGCCTGTGCGAAGCAGCGAGTACATCGGGCTTCCACGTCACCAATCCAATCGATACCGCGTCACCCAGATCGACGCGGGTCAGCGGTCGAGATGAACGATGATCCGAGGCCGACCGTCACGAAGGACTCGGGCGTGCACGGCATCCCCGTGCAGCCACGTCACAGCGGATCGATGACGCGGGTGACGGCGATCGGGTGAGCGGGTACACGATTCAAGAGCTCACGGTCGCATACAAGGACTGGATGTCCACCGACGGCTGGATCCTCGACGCGGAGTACAGCCGCCGAGACTCAAGGTCTACTGGCAGACACCCGACGACGAGGTCCCCCGCCGCTCCGTGCAACTCAGCTGGGCCGACGACACCACCTGACCCATCGGGAGACAGGCGGGATCACTCACTCACCCGAGCAAACAGCGCGCCTGTGCCAGGTCGCTCGCCCGGCCGTCGGTGCCAGACGATCTCTAGCGGGCGCTGGATCGAAGTGGCCGGAGTTGGAGGCTTGATCGAGGCTGCCGCCTGTGCGGTGGGGGCGGGTCGTCAGGCGCCGAGCAAGCGGTCCCACTCACGGTCGGAGACGGGTTGCAGCGACTTCACGAGGCGGTGCATCTCCGACGTCGCGGTGCTCGGCCCCTCGGCATAGAACGCAAGACCGTCTCGTTCCGTGTACACCCCGGCCAACGTCGGCCGGAGGTGGTAGGTGAAGTCGATCAGGCCGTCGGCCGCGACGGTCGAGGCGTCGGCCAGGGCGATCATCGCCCGGTCGTAGGCGGTCGGCACGTAGGCGTAGATCGTCACCGTGCCCACCGAGTCGGGCGCACGGTAGTGAGTCACGGTCTCACCCTCGGGGATCGAGGTGCCGTCCGATTGGGTGCCGAAGTCAGTGGGGACCCAACCAGTGCCTGTTGCGGTGGAGCTGAGGCCCGCGTCCGCTGCCGTGGCACTGGGCAGCGATGGCAGCCCGGAGGCATCGACCACCACCGTCGCAGCGAGCCGGAGTAGTGCTGCTTCGTCAAACCCGCGATCGCATCTTGATCCAGTTGCCAGGGGATGCCTCGACGTCGACAGTACCGCCACCGCCTTCGTCGAGGGCGACAGCGGCGAGACGACCGTCGGCCAAGGTGACGGAGCGGCTCCCTTGGGATGGACCACCCGGGCCAAGCTGTGGGCTGAAGAGCGCCACGATGGGGCCGAGCGGGGCCCGATCGGTGGCGTACACGGTGACCATCGGCTGCAGACTGCGCTCGGTCCAACTGCCCGGACCGACGGCCCCCTCGACGGTCCATCCGGCGGGCAGGTCGGTAGCCACCTGCTTCGTGCTCGATGTGCGCAGCGACTGCGGAGTGGTCATGCGGACTCGTGCACCGCCACCAGGCCGCCCAGCAGCGCACACGCCGCTGCCACCGCCATGATCGGCGCCCAACGGCGGCCGCGCTTAGGTTCGCTCGACTGCACGGTGACCCAGGAGTCGAGCGACTCGAACGTCGGCGCCAACGGGGTGGCATCGTCGAGGCGCGACATCAGCACGCGGATCCGGTCGTCAAGGTTCGTGGTCATGAGAGCAACTCCTCCAGCCGCCCCTTGGCGGCCGATAGTTCGCGCTCCACCGTGCGCAGCGACGAGTCCAACAAGGCGGCGATGTCCGTCGGCGGCAGATCCGCCCAGTAGGTGAGGAACACGACGGCACGCTGGCGCACCGACAGGCGCAGCAACGCGGCGATCACGTCACGGTCGACTGCGGCGTTGTGCACCGCCTCGCTCACGCGGTGCGGAGTTCGCGCTCCAGCCTGCGGGCCGTGTCGCGGCGCACCCGGGAGGCCTCGTTCAACACCACCCGGTACAGGTAGGCGCGCTTGTTCTCCACCTCCGCCCAGCGCGGAGCCGCCAGGGCCTTGACAACCGCAGTCGCCAACAGATCCTCTGCACCCGACGGCCCCACGAGCGCTGCGCAGAACCGGATCAGTTCGTCGGCGTACTTGCGGTACACCTCGGCATCACTGGTCACGGCCATCACACATGTAACCCCACGACCGCCGGCTACCGCCAACAATCTTCGCCTGTCTCGGTCTGCTCGATTGTGACGCTCGGGGAGCAGCACGTCGAGGGCGCTGGGCCGCGTCCTTGCGGACCTGACGGCGTCCCTCCGCTTGACGTTCAGCGCCCCCTGCACCGATCCGAAGCCGCACCCAAAATGCTTCGATCTGTGCGCGAGCGACCGATCAAGGAGCCGGGTTCGGCGCCACACCAACTGCGCCACCACAGGCGCGCCATCGGTCACCGAAGACACCGAAGCCCCGTCCGATTCCCGCTACTCCGATGAAGTAGGCAGAAGCCGCACGGTTGGTCACACCAAAACGATGGTCATCCCCTGCGTCCCGCCTCCACGGAAGAACTCGTCCGCGATCCACGACCGGTAGGTCTGCCCGCCCATAGCCGCGATGATGTCGTTCGTCTGCGTAGCGTGAGCGTAGAGCGCTGCGAGACTTGCGCTCGAAGCGCGGCGCCGCGTAGTTCGAGGGCCAACCCCACGTCGGCCGGTTCGAGCGCCGGTGGACCGTCGGGACCGAAGATCGGCAGCCGGCGATGGAGCTCGGCATGGGTGTCGGCCCAGGCACTGGTCTTGGTGGCGTACAGCAGCCGGGGTCGCCGTTGGAGGTCGTCGACCGCCGCCGTTGCCCAGGCGCTCACGGCGATGTGATCGGGGTGCCCGGTCATGCCGTCGGGTCCGAACGTGACGACGGTGTCGGCTTCCACCTCGTCGAGCACTCGGCGGATGATCGCGGTGGCCTCCGCAGCGTCGGCCGTGTCGCAGCTACCGTCGTGGTACGGCAACCAGAAGTGCTCGTCGACACCGACCGCCGCCAGGGCGGCCTGCATCTGCGCCGGTTCTGTGGCGGGCGAGACGTTTCGGTGGCCAGCGCTCGGGATCGGACGTGCCGAGCCCGCCACGTGTGGCGGTGATGCACACGACACGACTTCCGGCGTCGACCGCCGCGGCCATGAGGCCCGCGGACAGGTAGGCCTCGTCGTCGGGGTGAGCCCAGACGCCGACGATCGTGCCGAGCCGGCGCACGTCGCCCTCGACCGGGACCGCCTCATGCAGGGACAGGGACATCGTGCATTCCTCGGCGGCCGCGTCTCGGGGATCCGCGTCAGCGAAGCGCGAGCACCGTGGCGAGCACGATGTCCAGAACGTATGGCGACGTGGTGGACCCCGGGGTCACCTCGGCGAGGACGCCGCTGGTGAGCGGCCCGAGGACCATGCCTGACGCCATCGCCGGGACGAGTGCTGCCGCGATGCCGGCGGCACGTAGCGGCTTCGAGAACGCGGCGGTGTCGAGCTCGCCGGTCCGGTCGAACGCCGGTGCCGTCGCGCACAGCTCGGCGGCGATGCTCGCGACCTCGTCGAGCAGCAGCTGGGCGGCGGGGTTGGTCGTGGTGGGATGATCGAGTGTCGTCATGACGTCGAAGGTACGAACGACGTCCGCCGCACGACAGAGTGCAGAGATCGGACCTCTCCGGTCTCGATCCTGGACCACCCGCGGTCAGCTCAGTGGAGCTCACGCTCGAGCCCACCGCCTGGACCACGCGTCGAGCGGAGCGATGGCGTCGCCGAGCGCATGACCGAGCTCGTCAACGTGTACGCCTCGTCTTCACGGCCGATCGAGGCCCGCTTCGGTCAGCTCGCGGAGTCGGTCATACAGCACGCTCGGCGACAGCCCCTCACAGCGGGACAGGAGGGCCCGGGCGCCGAGCGGCTCGGCCTGGAGCTCCCAGAGAACGCGTAGCGCCCACCGTCGTCCGAGCAGATCGAGAGCGGCCATGATCGGCCGGCCGGTCCTCGACGCCCGCACCGGCCGGCCGGGCTTCGGTGTCCGTGGATGGCATCTGTCAGTTCCCTCTTGCGTTTCGTTTTTCGAAACGTTATCGTGCTAAGTGCGTTATTGTTCGCGTTGAACGCTCGACATCGGCTCTGTAACGGGCATCGTCACGCACCGCGATCGGAGAGACGACGTGACCCGCATCGCCCCGCTCGAAGCACCGTTCGACGCCCGAGAAACGGTACGGCGCTGGAGCGGATGATGCCCGCGGGTGTGCCGCCGATCGCGCTGTTCCGGACGTTCGCCCACAACCTCCCGATGACCCGACGCGATGCACGGCTGGGGGTCGTACGAGCTGAGCAAGCGCGCTCTCGCTGTCGCTGCGGGACCGGGAGATCGTCATCGACCGGACCTGCGCACGGTGCGGCTGCGAGTACGAGTGGGGCGTTCATGTCGCGTTCTTCGCCGCCCGCGCCGGACTCGACGACGGCAGATCGACTCACTGACCCGCGGCGGTGCGGACGATCCGTGCTGGACATCCGAACGCGACCGCACTGCTGATCCGGGCAGTCGACGCGCTCCATGACACCGCCGACATCCCGAACGAGCTGTGGGATGAGCTCGTCGCGCAGTTCGCGCTGACCAGATCCTCGACCTGACGATGCTGTGCGGCTGGTACCACGCGATCAGCTTCACCGCGGTGGCAGCCCGGTCCCGCTCGAGGACTTCGCTCCGCGATTCGCGAGTTCCCACGCCGCGCTCGTCAAGGGCCGCACAAATGACGGCGGTGACGACCACGGTCGTCCGTGACGCCGTTCGACGTGGACCCGACATGACAGCGACGATGTTCACGACCGTGCGGCGACGGCGACGCTCGACCGCGACAGTGGAACCGCACCGGCCACGGCCAGTACTGCCCCGTGTCCCGCGCCGTCGATCTCCTCGGCGAACGGTGGACGATGCTCATCATGCGCGACCTCCTGACCGGGACGTCGCACTTCAACGATCTCGCACGCGGCCTACCGGGATTGTCACGCAGCCTGCTCACGAAACGTCTGCGCCGGCTGGAGCACGCCGGCCTCGTCGAGCGGCTCGACGGCCAGTACCACCTCACCGACGCAGGTGACGCCTTGCGTCCGATCGTGTTCGGACTCGGCGAGTGGGCGGCGCAGTACATCTTCGGCGACCCGCAACCGTTCGAGCTCGACGCCGAGCTGCTGGTGTGGTGGATGCACAAGCGCATCGACCCCCGGCAGCTGCCCGACCGGCGCACCGTGCTGCACGTCCGCTTCGCCGATGACCCCCGCCGCTACTGGATCGTGGTCGACGCGCAGGGCCCGTCGGTGTGCGACATCGACCCCGGCTTCGAGGTCGACGTCACGATCAGGGCCGACGTCGACACCCTCCACCGTGTGTGGCTCGGCCGCGAACCGATGACCCACGCGATGCGCCCGGCCGGCTCGCCTTCGAAGGCCCACGCGCCCTCACCCGTCGCATGCCCGACGCACTCCAGCTCAGCCCCGTCGCCAGCGCGGTTCTCGCCGCGCGATGAGGGGATCGCCCCGAGGGCCCGTGTCGGACAGGGACGTGTGCGGTTCAACCGCACTGGCCCTGACGACCTCAACGGCCGGGCCGGCGTCACCGCCAACCGACCGCACCCCGCCACCGTCACACCGCTCGGCGACGCGACCATCGTCATGTACGCCGACGGCTTGTTCGAGAGACGTGGCGAAACCGTCGACATCGGCCTGCAACGACTCGCCACCAACACCGCGAGCATCACCTGGACGACACTCGTCGGGCTCCTCGACGACCTCATCCGCCGACCTCATCCGCCCACAACGGCCCGACCAAGTCACCGACGACACCGCCATCCTCGCGTTCCGACTCGCTCGGGCCGAAACGCGCCCGGTGCCGTGACACCAGTCCGCGAGCGCGGAATCCGACCAGCCAGGAGACACCCAACCATGCACAAGGTCACCGTCCAATACTTCGATCCCGCCGATGGCGACGCCGTCGAGAACGCCTATCGCGAACGGCACGTGCCGCTCGTCAAAGCAGTCCCTGGTCTCGAGCGATTCACTATCAGCCTCCCGCACGCTGACGGCGCGCCCATCTGGTCGCGGAGCTGTGGTTCGCCGACAGCGACGCCCTGGGCGCCGCCCAGACCACCACGGAGATGGCTGCGGTGCGGGCCGAACCCGTATCACTACCCAAGACATAAGACCAGCTCAACGTAGTGCCCGGGGCGGGGTTCGAACCCGCATGACCCGAAGGTCAGGGGGGTTTAAGACTTCACTCCCACGTCCGTGTGGTCCGGCAGAGTCCGTTTGACCTGCTCAGGTCCGCCGCCTCTATCCGCCCGTGTCCGCCTGATCCGTCCGCATCCGCCGCGTACCGCCGTGTCCTGTGCAGGAATCGTGCAGGAATTCGCGTTGCGTTGTCCTACCATCTGTCCTACCATCGGATCATGGCCCAACGACAGAAGCGATCGATCTCACTTCCATCGGACCTCGCCGATGCAATCGACCACGCTGCCACGGCGGAAGGCACCACGGTCAGCGCGTGGATCGCCGAGACCGCCGCGCACCGTCTGCGGATCGATGCCGGCCGTCAGGGTGTCGCCAAGTGGGAACGCCAGCACGGTGCCCTGACGCCCGATGAGCTCGCTGATGGGCTCGCCCGAGCTAGGGCGATGCTGCGCCGGCAGCCGGCACGCGAGAGCGCCTGAGTGGACGGCGTCACCTACGACACGGGTGCGTTGATCGCGGCCGACCGTAACGACCGACGGATGTGGGCGTTGCACGCCGGCTTCCTCGCGCTCGAGGTCTCCCCCACCGTGCAGACCCCGGTGCTCGCCGAAGCGTGGCGCGGCGGACCCCGCCAGGCGAGCCTCGCCCGCTTCCTCGCCCTGTGCACCACCGAACCTCTCACCGTGGAACAAGCCAAGGCCGTCGGAACGCTCGCCGCACGAGCCGGTCACGACGACATCGTCGACGTGACCGTCGTTGAAGGAGCCGTCCGCCGCCACGACGCCGTCGTCACCTCGAACCCCACACACGTCCGCAAGGTCGCCGATGCCGTCCGCGCCCGACTGACGATCGAGACCATCTGACGACCCCTGACAGCGCCTCCTGGGCCGGCGGAAGACCTCCATCGAGAGGCGATCAACCTCTTCGAGCTATCGCGGATGGCGGTTGATCTCGCCCGGTCACATCTCAGGTTCGGCGAATGGCTCCGGCATCAGAACCGTTCGCATCGATGCCCGTGACCATCTCCGCACGGCTTACAACATGTTCACCACTATGGGCTCGCAGGCCTTCGCCGGCCGAACCCACGCGGACCTCCTCGCAACGGGTGAACACGCCGCAAGCGGACCGTCGAGACGACGAACCTCCTGACCCCCGAGAGAGACCCATGTCGTCCAGCTCGCCGCAGACGGATACACCAATGCCGAGATCGCCGTCGAGCTCTTCATCGGATCGACGACCGTCGACTTCCACCTCCGCAAGGTCTTCCGCAAACTCGCCGTCACCTCGCTACGACAACTCAAAGTCGCCTCAGCCGAACCTTGGAGACCGCCCCTCAGGCTTGCCGGTGGGACTGGGGCCGCGCCGCGTTCAGCGAGGTCGCGCCAGGGTGTTTCCCGGGTTCGATGACCCTCCGCTCATGCGATCATTGATTGGTAGACGACTCGCATGGTGCCGGAAGACATTGGAAATGCAACAGGCAGGTCCCGCGAATCGAACCTCTCACCGATCGGAGCCGTGGTGTCCAGTAGCTGCTCGCATGTCCCAGCAGACCTCACGCCGCCAACGCCGCTCACGCCCAGTGAGTGCAGCACGTCGTGCGTGGCCGAGGGCCACCGTCACCCGAACCGCACAGCCTGACGTGGCCGGACACACCGAAACCGATGCGACCGCCTTTCCGACGCTCGCAGCGCACCACCTCGATCGGCTGCGCGCTTATGGCGAGGTGTTCGAAGTCGAGAAAGGGGTGCTCTTGTATGTGGAGGGCCAGTCCAGCTACGACTTCATCGTCGTTCTGAGCGGCGCGGTCGCGATTGTCAGCCGCACCATCGATCACGCGAACGAGGTGGTGATCGTGCTCCACACGCCCGGCCGATTCATCGGCGAGCTGAGCCTCGTGACCGGTGAGCGCACGACGCTTGCCGCCCGCTCAGACGCAGCCGACACGGTGGTGTTGCGCATCTCTCCTGAACGATTCCGCGAAGTGATGAGCACCGAGACCGACATCGCCGACATCGTGTTCTCGGCCCTCGTCGCACGGCGTGAGCTCCTGCGTATCGGACAGGGTGCCCACGCGATCCGCATCATCGGCTCACGGTTCTCTGCTCGCGCCGTCGAGCTCGAGTCGTTCGCACGGCGCCACCGGTTGGCTCACCAGTGGATCGATCTCGACGACCCGGCTGTCGAGGACATCGAGGTCCTGCTGGAAAGTGTCGGCGTCACCTCACGCGAAATCCCCGTTGTCATCACCCCAACCGCCGTATTGCGTCGGCCGACCGTTGGCCAGTTGGCCGAGCAGCTGGGCATCGCCTTCCACGCATCACCCGGCCACATCCGCGATCTGGTCGTGATCGGAGCCGGACCAGCCGGTCTTGCCGCCGGAGTCTGCGGCGCGTCGGAAGGACTCGATACGTTGGTCGTCGACGGCCACGGTGTGGGTGGCCAAGCAGGCGCAAGTAGCCGCATCGAGAACTACTTCGGGTTCCCCAGCGGACTCAGCGGCTCCGATCTCGTCGAGAACGGCGCACTGCAGGCTCAGCGGCTGGGGGCCACGATCAGCACGCCGTGTCATGTCAAGGCGATCCGCGTCGGGGCCGACCACTTCGTGCTCACTCTCGGCACCAACGAAGAAGTCGCCACCCGTACCGTGATCCTGGCCACTGGCGTGCGCTATCGCAAGCTCGCCGTCGCCGACCTCGAGCGCTTCGAAGGCGCGGGTGTCTTCTATGCGGCCACCGACCTCGAAGCACGGATTTGCGGCGGCCGACCAGTCGTGGTCGTCGGCGGTGGAAACTCTGCCGGGCAGGCGGCGGTGTACCTGGCCCAGCGTGGGTCAGCCGTCAGACTGGTGCTGCGGGGCGACAATCTCGCCGAGACCATGTCGAAGTACCTCATCGACCGGATCGTTGCTCACCCGCACATCAATGTGCTGCCCTACACCCAGGTCACCTCGCTGCACGGCAATCGGTCGTTGACAGCGGTCGACCTCACCGAGTCGCTCCCTGATGGCGCCACGTCGACAACCACGGTTGCGGCTGCAGGAGTCTTCTCCTTCATCGGTGCTCTAGCCGAAACCGAATGGCTCCGTGGCTTGGTCGACCTCGACGCCGACGGCTTCGTTCTCACCGATGAAGGATTACCGGGCGGCGCGCTTACGTTCGGGACATCACAGCCTGGCGTCTTTGCGGTCGGCGACATTCGCCACGGCTCGATCAAACGCGTCGCAGTGGCCGTCGGTGAGGGTTCGAGCGCGGTCCGGTCTGTGCTCCGACATCTCGCTAGGGCGTGAACGCAACGGGGGCACTCACGTCAGTGACCTGCAATTCGTCCTCCGTCGATGTGGATGGTTTCGCCGGTGATGAACGGTGACGACTCCAGGAACAAGACGCCGGCGACGATGTCATCCACCTGCCCCACGCGGCCGATCGGCTGAGACTCACCGAGAGCGGCATATTCATCTGGGTCTCGCTTCGAGGTCCGGATCACGCCGGGCGACACCGCATTCACCCGGATGCCTCTTCAGCGCGTACTCGATCGCGAGTGACTTGGTCGCCGCAGAAAGGCCGCCCTTTGTCAACGCCGTCAACGCGGACGGCGCCGTGGAGTCTGCGTAGTCGACGAGCGTGGTCGTGATGTTGACCACATGGCCGCCGCCCCCCTTCAGCATCTCCGCGATCGCGAGCTGGGTCAGCGTGAAGAACCCGGTGAGATTCACGCCGACGATGGTTGCGTAGTCGGCGGGGGTGTACTCCGTGAATGGCTTGGAGATGTAAATGCCCGCGTTGTTGATCAATGTGTCGATCCGGCCGAAGCGTCGAAGTGCGGCGTCAACCAATCGTTCCGCGGTTCGAGGATGAGAGATGTCTCCATCGACGATCAGCATGTCGGCATCATCCGACGGTTCACCCGCGCGGGAGCTGCCGACGACGCTCCAACCTTCACGACGATAGGCGTCCGCGAGCCCGCTACCGATGCCACGAGAACTCCCCGTGACGATGGCGACCTTTCTCGCATCGTCTGCTGCCACAACCACGACGATCGCACCCGCTCGGCTCAGTCGCACCCGGGACATCCCCTGGTCTTGACGCGGATGGCTGCCCACGCCCCAAGGCGGAGACCAGGACTCCGGAGCACTTCGGCTACGAGACGACGGGGCTACCAGACGACGCATAGGGCGTAGTGCGAACACTGTCGTCCACCGCCGTAAGGTTGCGACCCGTGAAAGATGGTGAGCCCATGCAGGCCGTCGCACCGTCGCTGCTGTCCGTGAACGTCGGCATGCCACAGAATGTCGGGTGGCACGACAAGACGGTGTTCACGGGGGCGTGGAAACACGCCGTGACAGGTTTGCAAATGGTTCGCCGGTTGAACATCGATGGCGACGGTCAAGGCGATCTCACCGGCCATGGGGGCGAGCAACGGGCAGTGCTCGTCTACCAGATCCAGTCGTACTTGCATTGGCAGGAGCAGTTCGGCGGTGACGCGTACCCTCATGGATACTTCGGGGAGAACTTCACCGTCGACGGACTCGCCGACGACCAAGTCTGCATCGGAGACCGGTATCGCATCGGAGGTGCCGAATTCGAGGTCACACAACCTCGGGTCACCTGCTACCGCGTCGGGATGCGCGTCGGTCAGCCCGAGCTGCCCGCACTCATGGTCAGCCACCACCGTCCCGGCTTCTACATGCGTGTGCTCCGCGAGGGAGAGGTGCAGGCCGGTGACACGATCATCAAGACTCTCACCGGCCCTGGCTCGCTGAGCGTGGCCGACACAGATGCCTTGCTCTACCTGCCCGACCGGGATGTTGACAAGCTTCGCCTGGCCCGGCGGATCCCCGCGCTCAGCCCCGGTTGGCAGCAATCGTTCCGCGACCTGGAAGACGACGAGACCGACACCGTCGAGGCCTACGATTCGCGCACCCTCACCGAGCCCGCGTGGAACGGCTTTCGTGAGCTGCGCGTCGTCGACGTGGTTGCCGAGACAGCGTCCGTCACATCGATCTACCTTGCCGCCCCCGACGGCAGTCGCTTGCCGTCCGCGGTGGCCGGTCAATACCTCACCCTGCGTATCGCTGCGGCCGGACAACCCGCACCTGTTCGTAGCTATTCGCTGTCCGACGCGCCTGACCTCGGCCGCTACCGCATCAGCGTCAAGCGCGAATCGAAGGGTATCGCCAGCACCTACCTCAACCGCACCCTGCAAGCCGGCGCGACCATTGACGTTGCCGCACCCCGTGGCGCGTTCGTCCTCGACGACGACACCGGTCCGCTCTTGCTCATCTCTGCGGGCATCGGTGTCACACCTGTGCTCTCGATGTTGCACCACCTCGTGTCGATACGAAGTAAACGCGACGTCTGGTGGATCCATGGCGCTCGCGGACCTCAGGAGCACCCCTTCGCACGCGAGGCTCGCACGCTGCTCGACGGACTACCGAATACGCACCAGCACGTGTTCTACAGCGCTGGGACTGCGCAGGAGCGTCGCGTTGCCCAGGCGGTCCGGGGCCGCATCACCCGCGATGCGCTCAGCCGACTCGGCGTTCCGCTCGAAGCCAGCGCGTATGTCTGTGGACCGGCAGCATTCATGTCGGAGATCCAAGAAGCTCTCGTCGGCATCGGGATCGACGTCTCTCGCGTCCATTCCGAGCACTTCGGAGCGCTTCCATCGATCACTCCCGGGATCGCCCAACGGTCGAGCCGCACTCCTCATCAACCCGACGGACTCTCCGGAACGGGGCCTCTCGTCACCTTCGCCCGCAGCGGCGTCGAGACACCGTTCAATTCCACCTATCAGAGCCTCCTCGAGCTCGCTGAAGCCTGCGACATCAACACCCGCTGGAGCTGTCGGGCAGGTGTCTGCCACACATGCGTGGCCAATCTGCTCTCGGGCACGATCTCGTACCAACCAGCGCCGCTGGACCCGCCGATCGACGGTGAGGTACTTGTCTGCTGCGCTCGGCCGGACACCGCAATCGTCCTTGACCTCTAGCCGGATCTCGCCGCGTCTGGCTTGACGCCCGCGACCCATCCTTACACGGGCCGAACTCGTGCCCGACCAGTGCGGATGACTGGGGCGACCGCCGAGCGATGGCGCGATGTTGAACTCGTGAACATCGATTGGTGGGCCGCCGATGAGCGTTGCGAGTCGGCTCGGCACGCCGCACAACAGTGGAGAAATGGCGATGAGTGTGCCGTTCAGGCCGGTTTGGGGCACCGTGATTGAGGGGAACCGAGATGCTGAGCGAGCATCAGCGGGCACGTGCTGCCAGGTTCCGGGCCTCACCCATCAATGGATCGCCGACAGCCTGGGCGTTGGCTTGGAAGCAGTGAGATGCGGGGCTCAGCAGTGAGCGTGTTCCGACGGGCTCCGATGAGGACCGACCAGCCTGGTGTCGCTGCCTTCGATGGGGCATTCGACGGCACCGACCACTTTGTGGCGATGCCGACCCTGCTGACGCGTCATGATGTCGGAGTGGTCACCGTCACAGTTGATGGCCACGCGTGGGTCGCGCTCGAGTGGGCAGCCGCGGAGGCATCCGTACGTCGCTGCGGGCTTCGCATCGTCTACGCGCTCGGCTCGCCCGTTGGGAGCGCCGACCAACCCCGCGGCGCTCCGATCAGCCCGAACACCTGCCCGACCGAGACCGGGTCAGGCGTGCTCGATGATGCAGCCAGACGAGCTCGGGCGATCGCACCCGGCCTGGCGATCACCACCGACCTGCAACGCGGCGGTGCTGCGCGGGCGACCTTACGCTCAGCGCGGGGAGACGCGTTGATCGTCATGGAGAGGCACGAACCCGGCCCGCCAGGGGTGCCCATCACGAGGTCCGCGAGCTGGGCGGTTGCACGGAGAGCGCAATGTCCAATGGTGATTGTCTCACTCGCTGAAGAACCACGCGGCGGATCATCGGCAGGGTGTGTGGTCGTCGGGATCGACAACACCAGGGATTCTGCGGCCGCGCTTGGATTGGCGTTTCGCTCGGCCCTGCGCCGAGGCGTGGGAGTAACGCTCGTGCGTGCCTGGACGCCTTGCCGGCGACCCGACGTCGACAATCGCGTTGACGAGCGCAACACATCGTCACCGGACGACGGACGGAGCGACAGCGAGTTGCGGCTTTGGCAAGCGATGTTCCCTGAGGTCGTGGTCCGTCGGCGGCTTGCGACTGGCCGGCTCGGACCGGCGCTCGTCGTCGAGTCGGAAGGCGCAGCGCTGCTGATCGTTGCGGCAACGGTGCGCGGACGCCTCCACCGACGGCTCGCCGACTCAGTGGGCGAGACGGTTCTGGAGGAGGCACGTTGTCCGGTCGCGATCATCGGCCCACAGAACCGGCGGACAAAGACCCAGGTGGGTCAACGTGAGGTGTGAGGCAGTTGCGAGCACGCTCCATCGGACACCAATCGCGAGCGGGTCGTTGCTCACCGACGCCACATCCGATCACTGCAAACACCCGTCAATGGGTCCCCGCCCGAGAAAGTGCGTGATCGAAGATCCAGCGTTTTCATCGACCCGCCTAGCCGACATCGAGCGCAACATCCTTCTCCTCGCTGGCGACCTCGATATTGCCGCAGCACGATCCTTCGAGGCATCATGCGCGGCGCTGGATGCCCAAGGACGTCCAGTCGTCATCGATTGCTCGGCCCTGAGCTTCATCGACTGCTTCGGCGTCCGTCTGATCCTTCGTGCACTCGAGGATCCGTTGGTCCGGCTAGCTAACGTCCCGGCGCACATGTCCAGAGTGCTCAGGCTCATGGGCCTGGCGCACATCGTCGAGAACCGGACGCGCTTCGATGTAGCGGTGGCGATTCCCGCCGGCTTCGATGCGGCGAGCGCTGACCGGATCGCCTCGGTCTTCGCCAACGCCAACGGCGAGGGCTGCTGCTATGACCTCGTCTGGCTCCCCTTCGACCTGAGAACATCGGCCCCCCAAATCGACGATCGACGATTCCATTGCCTCGTCGTTCCACCGCTCCATCGATGGCTCGGCGTGTCGAAGGAGTCAGTCCTCACTCGCTGGATTCAAGAACTCGTAATGAGGTCAGATCTCGTGGTTGGTGTCGGCACGGGGCTCGCGGTGCTCGCCGCGACGGGACTGCTCGACGGCCACCGCATCGCCGCGCGGAACTGCGCGCCAGGATTCGCAGCGCTCACGCCGCAGTCGACGTTGTGCGACGTGACTGCAATGTCGGACGGCAGGCTTGGTACGACTTTCGACCTGGACGCCGCTTGCGCGCACTGTGTGTCGATCATCGGTGACGACTACGGCAATCGTTCGAGCGGCCGGAAATCCCCATGACATGGAAGGTGACCAGGGTGATCGACGGGTGCGACCCGACGCCGATGAAACGACACTGTAAATGACCGTGCACTGCAGCAGAGTTTGAGAGGTAGCAAACGTGGACACCAAGTTCTCCATCACTTACGACAGCCCACTGGACCCAGCGCCGTTGATCGCGGAGGCATGAGAATGGGCACCACGACGACGAATGACGCGGCGATGCACGTCACGTTCGCCACCATTGCCGGGACGCGTATCCGGTATGCCAGGTCGCTCGGGCGGTCAGGGCCGTCGATCCTGCTGACGAGCCCCTGGCCGGAGAGCATTCTCGCTTTCGCGCCGATTTGGTCGGCGCTCGCCAACAGCTGTCGGCTGGTTGCTGTCGATCTGCCAGGTTTCGGCAGATCGGAGCGCCGGGACGACCTCCTGTCACCTCACGCAATGGCCACCTTCCTCATTCAACTCATCGAGGACTTCGGCCTGGACAAGCCACACCTCGTCGGTCCGGACGTTGGCACCTCGGCCGCATTGTTTGCCGCCGCAGTGCGTCCCGACCTTCTCTCCAGCGTTGTGGTCGGCAGCGGCGCGGCCGCGATCCCTATCCAGCTCGGCGGCGCGTTGGAACAGTGGGTCGTAGCTCGCAACCTCGAGGAGTTCCGATGGAAGGACCCACGGGCCATCGTCAGTGCAGCACTCGACACGATCTCCGGGTACACGATTCCGCTCGAGATCCGCAACGACTATCTCGGCTCGTACGACGGCGACCGGTTCGTCGAGTCGATGCGGTATGTCCGCACGTATCCGCACGAACTCGCGAACCTTGCCCAACTTCTTCCACAGATCCTGACGCCCGCGCTGATCATCGCTGGTGCGCACGACAGAGCCGTACCGCTCGCCAACGCCGAGTTCTTGCAGGGGCGGCTGCCGCACAGCAAGCTCGCGATCGTCGACGCCGGACACTTCGTGTGGGAGGAAGCCGCCACCGAGTACGCCGACCTGATCACGGAATGGGTGACCGGTGGACATCTGGAGGCAGCAACTCCCCCTCGGTCGACACCCGTGTCGTCCGACGCGTGAATCTCTGAACGGAAACCGTCATGCAGTTCCTCGTCGATTTCGATGTCGTCGTCCCTGAAGGCGTGCCCGACTCGGTCGTCCGTCAGCGGGAAGTTGCGGAGGCGGATACGGCCGCCAGGCTTGCCGCCGATGGGCAACTCCTTCGAGTCTGGAAGCGACCAGCAGGGCACGGCACGAGCACGGTCCTCGGCCTGTACGACGCTAACAATGCAAGCGAACTCGACGACATCCTGCGCAATCTGCCGCTCTACGACTGGATGCGGATAGTCATTACTCCCCTCGATCCACATCCGAACGACCCGCAGTCGACCAGACGCAGACGAAATCCGGAGACGCGTGCCCAGCGGGTCATCGCAGAGCTTCCAGACCCTCAGCTCGGCCTGGCTTTTTGCCTCGAGGCGAGTCTGGGACTGCCGCTCGACATCGGCCAACTGCCTCGCGGCCAGCGGCGGATCGTACCGCTGACAGGTGGACGGTTCATCGGCCCGCAGATCCAGGGCGTACTCCTTCCGGGTGCGAGCGCTGATTGGCAGACCGTCCTCTCGGACGGCACGGCACTGGGAGACATCCGCTACACCCTGCAGACCGACGAGGGCGAGGTCATCTACGTTCAGTCACGATCTGTGCGGCACGGATCCCCCGAGGTGCTGGCCCGCCTGGCACGCGGCGACCCGGTCGACCCGAGCGAGTACACGTTCCGCGCGTCGACGCAGATCGAGGCAGCCAGCCTTCGCCTCGATTGGTTGAACAAGGGCGTGTTCACGACGGTCGGAGGGCGGACAGGTGGCGGCGTGACCTACGCGACCTATCTCGTCGCCTGACCGGGCGGAGAGACCAGGGTCCCTCACGGGTGCGATCTGGCTCCAGGGGCGCGATCGTCGTGTTGTGCCAATCACCATCGCCGAGCTGATCGTCGAAACGTTGGAGCGAACGGGCGTGCGCCGCGTCTACGGACTTCCCGGGGACTCGCTCAACGGTTTTACAGATGCGCTACGGCGTAACGGCAAGCTCGCCTGGGCGCATGTGCGCCACGAGGAGGCGGCGGCATTCGCGGCTGCCGGCGAGGCAGCCGTGACCGGTGAACTCGCGGTCTGCGCTGCGAGTTGCGGTCCCGGAAACCTGCACCTGATCAACGGCCTCTTCGACGCCCATCGTTCGCGGGTGCCGGTGCTGGCCATCGCGGCCCACATCCCCAGCAGTGAGATCGGAACAACCTACTTCCAGGAGACGCATCCGCAGGAGCTGTTCCGCGAGTGCAGCGTCTACTGCGAACTCGCGTGCACAGTTGCGCAGTTTCCCTACGTCCTCGATACCGCGATTCGTACCGCGATTGAACGTCGCGGGGTCGCCGTCCTCGTCGTGCCTGGCGACCTCCTCGTCTCGACCGTTGAGGCGCCACGTGGCACGCGGGTGATTCGCTCAACGAAACCAGTGATCCGCCCGAGTGACGGGGAGCTGGATATCGCCGCCCGTGCACTCGACGCCGGTGGACGCGTCACGATCCTGGCCGGTGCCGGATGCGCCGACGCTCACGAACAGCTGATCGCGGTCGCCCGAGCCTTGCAGGCACCCGTCGTGCACACATTGCGCGGCAAGGAGTTTGTCGAGCATGACAACCCGTTCGACGTCGGCATGACGGGTCTGCTCGGCCATATGTCGGGCTACCACGCTATGACGGAATGCGACGTTCTCCTGATGTTGGGCACGGACTTCCCTTACCGCGAGTTCTACCCGGAAAGCGCGACCGTGATCCAGGTCGACATCCGTGGGGAACAGATCGGCCGCCGCACCGCCGTCGACATCGCTCTCGTGGGGACGGTCAAGGACACCGTCGAGGCATTGCTGCCGAAGCTGCGGCCCAAGGCCGACGTCCGGCATCTGTCACGGATGCTTGATCGCTACGTCCGGGTACGGAAGACCCTCGACCGTGCAGCAATCAACGATCGCGACCGTTCCCCCCTGCACCCGCAATTCCTCGCCAAGACCGTGGACGAGGTCGCCGAGTCCGACGCCGTGTTCATCGCCGATGTGGGCACACCCGTGATCTGGGCCGCCCGCTATCTCCGGATGAACGGCCGCCGGCGACTCATCGGCTCGTTCAATCACGGCAGCATGGCCAATGCGCTTCCGCAGGCCATCGGCGTTCAGGCTTCGCAGCCGGGGCGACAGGTGGTGACGCTGTCCGGCGATGGAGGTGCAGCGATGATGCTCGGCGACCTGATCACCCTTCAGCAGCTACACCTTCCGGTCAAGGTGATCGTCTTCAACAACGGCTCACTCGGTTTTGTCGAGTTGGAGATGAAGGCCAACGGTTTCGTCAACTACGGGACCGACCTGACCAATCCGAACTTCGCTGACGTCGCTCGAGCGCTCGGGATGCGCGGCGAGAGGGTCGAGCGTCCGGCCGAACTCGCAGACGCCCTGCGGGCTGCGTTCCAACACCCGGGGAGCGCATTGGTCGAGGTCATGGTCGAGCGGCAGGAACTCGCCCTGCCGCCGACGATCACCGTCGAGGAGGCCAAGGGATTCAGCCTCTACGCGATGCGCAGCCTGCTGTCGGGGCGAGGCGACGAGCTGATCGACCTCGCACGCGCCAACGTGACCAGGAGGCTGTTTCGATGAGGAAACCACACGCATCGGGCATAGTCCGTCGAGCCGCGTTCGGTGCTGCGGCCGGCGCTGTCGGGACAGTAGCGATGGACCTCGTGTTGTTTCGTCGCTATCGCCGCGGAGACGGCACGGATTCCCTCTGGCGTTGGGAGTTCGCCGGCGCGGTGACGAGTTGGGAGGCCGCATCGGCTCCAGCGCAAATCGGTCTGAAGCTGGAGCGCCTCGTCCGCCACAGTCAACCACCCGACAGCTGGGCCCGGGCGACGACGAATGTCGTGCATTGGGCCACGGGCATCGGCTGGGGTCTGCAGTACGGCGTCCTCGCCCGTCGGTACGCCTCGCATCCTTTGATCCGTGGGGTTTCGCTCGGGCCAGTCATATGGCTGTCGAGCTACGCGATCCTCCCGTTGGCGGGCGTCTACGAGCCGATCTGGAAATACGACGCGAGAACGCTCTTGAAAGACCTGTCCGCGCACGTCGTCTACGGCCTCATCACAAGCGCCGTGTTCGCCACCATCGACCCAGCCAAACCATGACGGAGAAATCATGACCATGCAAACCATCACGTCCTCAATGGTTCACACCCAAGATCTCCTCGACCAAACCGTCGTCGTCATCGGTGGCAGCTCTGGCATCGGGCTCGAGACAGCCCGACTCGCCCGAGCTCGCGGCGCCGACGTCGTTCTCGTCGCCCGCGACCCGGACCGCCTCCGTGATGCCGGCCGCCAGGTCGACGCCCGCAGCACCGCCGCCTTCGACGTCAACGACCTTGATCGTCTGCAGGCGTTCTTCGCCGATCTGCCCGGACCGATCGACCACGTGCTCTTCACAGGCGCCGGCCCGTATTACTCCGCACTGGAGGACATGGACTTCGAGAAAGCTCGTCGCGACCTCGACGAACGGATCCTGGGGACACTTGCCATCGCCCGTTATGGCTCAACGCGAATGAGACCGGGTGGGACCCTCATCTTCATGGGCGGTACCGGCGCGCGACAGGCCGACGTCGGGATGACGGTGATCGCGGCAATGTCAGCGGCTCTGCCGGCGCTGATCGCCAACCTGGCCCTCGAGCTCGCTCCCATCCGCGCCAACGTCATCGCCGCCGGCTTCGTCGACACACCGCTGTCGACCGCGCTCCTCGGCGAGGAGATCGATGCCCGCCGCTCCGAACTTCGGGCGACACTCCCCATCGGCAGAGTCGTCGGACCGGCCGACGTCGCGGCGTTGGCGGTGCACCTCATGACCAACACCGCGCTCACCGGCGCGACATACGACATCGACGGCGGGCAACAACTGCTGAACAACCGAGGAGCAACCCGATGAACACCACGACCGTGCCAGAGATCCGCATCGACCGCAGCAAGAGCCTGCTGGATGAGCCACAGAGCGGCCATAACCGCTGGCATCCCGACATCGTCCCGGTGCTGCGCTGCTCCCCAGGCGAGGAGGTGATCCTCGAGACACGGGACGCATTCGATGGCCAGCTCGGCCCTGGCGTCTCGTTGGAGGCCGTCGCCGGCGTGAACCTGGATCGACTCCACCCGTTGACCGGCCCGGTGTACATCGCAGGTGCTGAGCCGGGTGACCTCCTCGACATCGAGATCATCCACATCGAACCGGCGAGCTACGGATACACCGCGGAGGTCCCCGGCTTCGGGTTCCTGCGTGATGAGTTCCCGGAGCCGTTCAAGGTCGACTGGATCCTTGCCGACGGCTGGGCGACGTCCGCCGATCTTCCTGGGCGTGCGCATCCCTGGCGGTCCATTCATGGGCACGATCGGCCTGGCGCCCGGGCATGAGCTGCTCGCCCGGACCGCCGCCCGTGAACAGGCGCTGCTCGACCGCGGCGGATTCGTCCTCCCCCCGCTGGTGGCATCCGCGGTGCCGTGCGACCCGCACATCGCTGCGCACGCGCTGCGAACCATTCCTCCCCGCGAGCAAGGCGGGAACATCGACATCAAGCAACTCAGCAAGGGCGCTCATCTACTCATCCCGGTCGACACCCCAGGCGGACTCTTTTCGGCCGGCGATGCCCACTTCGCCCAGGGCGACTGCGAGACGTGTGGCACTGCAATCGAGATGGATGCCACATTGCATGTCCGGTTCGAGGTGCGTAAAGGCGAGGCCGCGTTGAAGGGGATCCGCCATCCGCGGTTCACTCGGCAGGACTATTACCTCCCGCCCGAGTTCGCCGCGCCGCGCCGGTGCTACGCCACGACCGGGATCTCGGTGACGAGAGATGGCGTCGATCACTCCGAGGATGTCTCCCTGGCCGCCCGCAATGCTCTGTTGCACATGATCGAGCACCTGACCGAGCGTGGTTGGACGCCGCAGCAGGCCTATGCCATCTGCAGCGTCGCCGTCGACCTCAAGATCAGCCAACTCGTCGACGTGCCCAACATGCTGGTGTCCGCCTTCTTGCCCGAAGACATCTTCACCGACACTTGATGGCCAGCGCCCACCGGACACCGCTGAGGAGAGGAACACGCCATGGACATCGGAGCTCTCGCACAACTGCTCCACGAGACGGCCGAGCGTCATGGAGCGTTCGAGGCCGTCGCTCCAGCGCACGACTGGTGGGACTGGTACGCCGCGTACCTGGTTGCGCGCCAGTGCGACTCCGGCCCTGAAGAGGCGGCTGCGGCAGCGGGCCGATACATGGCGGAGATCAAGGGTGTAGTCGTCTGAGGCCCGACGATCGACGATGCATAGGGGCCCGCCTACAGATTTGATGCGCGAGACCGGTGACCGGTGTGGGCGCGAAGCACGGCGACTCGGAGCAACAGTGGCAGCTGTGAACAATGAAAGGACCGGACAGTGAACGGCGAAATCGAGTTCGGACTCGACACCTTTGGAGACGTGAGCGCAGACGCCAACGGTCGTCCGCTGTCCCATGCGCAAACGATTCGCAATGTCGTCGAGCAGGGTGTCCTGTCCGAACAAGTCGGGATCGACTTCTTCGGTATAGGTGAGCATCATTCGAGCGACTTTCCAATGCCCGCAGCAGATGTCGTGCTGGCGGTGATCGCCGGCCGCACGACCAGGATCCACCTTGGGTCCGCGGTCACCGTGTTGAGCTCGGATGATCCCGTGCGCGTCTACGAGCGATACGCGACGCTGAACGCAGTCTCACGCGGCCGAGCCGAGGTGATCCTGGGGCGGGGCTCGAGCGTCGAGTCGTTTCCGCTCTTCGGCTACGACCTCGCCGACTACGACGAACTGTTCGAAGAAAAGACGGAGCTCTTCGCACAGCTGTTGAAGGGCGGATTGGTCACTTGGCAGGGTGAGAAGCGGGCCCCTCTCCATCGACAGGATGTCGTGCCACACCTCGAGTCGGACCCGTTCCCCGTGTGGGTCGGCGTCGGTGGAAGCACAACATCAGTCGTCAGGGCTGCCCGCTATGGGTTTGCGCTGATGCTCGCAATCATCGGAGGAAGCTCAGCGCGGTTCGCATCGTTCTCTCGGCTCTTCCGCGACTCACTAGCGGAGGCGGAACAACCGACGCAGCCGATCGGCGTACATTCACCGGGACACGTTGCCGCGACGGATCAACAGGCACGCGACGACTTCTGGCCGCACTATCTACAGCTCATGCGCACCGTCAGCCGAAGTCGTGGCTTTGCGACGCCGACCAAGGACTCGTTTCTGCGCGAGACCGGGCCCAACGGAGCCCTGTACGTCGGCTCTCCGGAAACGGTGGCACGCAAGATCGCTGCGACCTTACGTGCGCTCGAGGCAACTCGCTTCGACCTCAAGTACGGCATGGGTGGGCTGGCCCACGACAAGCTCATGACCAACATCGAGCTCTACGGCACCGAGGTCGTTCCTCGTGTCCGGGAGTTGATAGCCGACCGTCCGGCCATCGATGGCAACCCGATCGCCACCGCGACGGTCGCCTGAACAGTCGGCGTGGAGACATGTGGTTGAGGTGGAGACGGGCGGGTGGCGCTTGCCCGGCTGAAGGGGGCAAGACGCTTGCAGCGTCGACGAGAAGGCTCCGACGATCGCCGCATCGTGGTCCCCGACGTCGACCTCCGACTCGGTTGCGCCACGCGTGTTTGTCTGAGAAGATTTGCCGCGCTGGTGCCTGGCACATCACACCCTGGACACCGCCTTCGATAGGGGGAGCTTCGGATGGGAGCTACATCAGGACTCGGCACCGATTCGAGGGGTGGATCCGGCCCCGGACTGCTTGGCAGACAATCGGAGTGCGCTGCTCTCGATCAGGTCATCGCCGCCCTCCACGCTGGCGACAGCGGGGTACTCGTGATGCGCGGTGGTGCCGGCGTCGGAAAGTCAGCGCTGCTGGACTACGCGATGGACTCGGCGAGCGATGTACGCGTGTTGCTCGCCACCGGCGTCCAGTCCGAGATGGAACTGGCCTACGCTGGGCTGCACCAGCTGTGTGCGCCTTTGTTGGAGAGACTCGATGGTCTTCCGGGGCCGCAGCGCGATGCCCTCGAGATCGTGGTCGGGTTGAAGGCTGGTACGCCGCCGGATCGGTTCTTGGTCGGGCTGGCGGTGTTGAGCCTGCTGGCCGATGCCTCGACGTCGCAGCCGCTCCTGTGCGTCATGGATGACGCCCAATGGCTCGACCGAGCCTCCGCGCAAGTTCTTGCGTTCGTGGCCCGTCGGCTGCTGGCGGAGTCGATCGTCTTCTTGTTCGCGATTCGTGAGCCGGGCAGCGACCTGGTCGGGTTACCGGAGCTCGAGATCGTCGGACTCAGCGCTCCCGACTCCCACGCCCTGCTGAAGCGCG
The DNA here is from genome assembly GCA_963805445.1 of Ilumatobacteraceae bacterium. GTDB lineage: Bacteria > Actinomycetota > Acidimicrobiia > Acidimicrobiales > Ilumatobacteraceae > JAENVT01. Next base: position 27,911 of record CAWDUI010000036.1, read on the forward strand.
TGATGCCGGTCGTCCTCGACCAACGGATCAGCGATCGCATCGTCGCCGAGACCGACGGCAATCCGCTTGCCTTGATCGAACTACCCCGGGGGCAGACCGTGACACAGATGGCGGGCGGCCTCGGGTTGCTACACGCGACCATGTTGCCCGGACGGATCGAGGAGAGCTTCCTGGCGCGGATCGACGAGCTCCCCGAGGCGACTCAGAAGTTGCTTCTGGTCGCTTCTGCCGAACCGCTCGGTGACCCGGATGTGGTGTGGCGTGCCGCGCGTCGACTCGGCGTGGTGCCGGAGACGGCTCTCGCGGGTGGTGGAATAGACGGCCTGTTGTCGGTCGAGGACCGAATCACGTTCCGCCACCCGCTCGTGCGCTCGGCGGTGTATGGCGCGGCGACAGCGTCGGATCGCCGGTCGGCGCATCTGGCGTTGGCAACCGTCACCGATGAACACATCGACCCCGACCGCCGGGCCTGGCACCTCGCCGCCGCAACGGCTGGCCCGGACGAGGCTGTTGCCGCCGAGCTCGAGCGCTCCGCCGGCCGCGCTCGTGCCCGTGGAGGGCTTGCGTCGATGGCGGCGTTCCTGCAGCGATCAGTCGCCTTGTCGATCGATGGATCACTGCGCGCTGAACGGGCGATCGCAGCGGCCGACGCGAGCCTCCAAGCCGGCGACCTCGACGCCGCTCGACGCTTCGCAGAGATCGCCGAACGAGACGCCAGCACCGATTTGCAGCGCGCCCAAGCGCACCTCGTGCAGAGTCAGATCGCGTTCGCATCCGGGCTCAACGACGAGGCCCTGCCGCTGTTGCTCTCGGCAGCTCAGCGGTTCGAGCCGTTGGACATGAACCGCGCCCGCGAGACATACCTCGTCGCATGGGGGTCGGCGGCGCTGATCGCGGCCGACCGCGACAATCTGACGACGATCTCGCATGCCATCGCAGCCCTGCCTCCGATTACAGGAGAGCCGCGGCCCATCGATCTGGTGCTGGAGGGGTGTGCGTCGTTGGTGGTCGACGGCCGGGCAACGGCGATTCCGATCCTGCAGCGAGCTGCGGCCGTCGTCGCGGATCTCCCGGAGCGCGACGTCATGACGTGGGGTTGGCAGGCGGCAGGCGTCGCCTCAGCCATTTGGGATGACCAACTCATGCTTGACATGTACACCCGCGAGGTCGAGGTGCTTCGTGCCGCCGGTGCGTTGACCGAGCTTCCGATCCATCTCATCTCATTGGGGGTGGCGACGTCGTGGAGCGGCGATTTCGCTGCCGCCAGCGCGATCGTGGCCGAGGCGGATCTGGCCGCCGCGGCGACCGGCATTCGGCTGGCGCCGAACGCCAAGATGATGCTGAGCGCGCTGCGCGGTATCGAGGCCGATGCGTGGCCGTTGATCGCCACAACCATGGAACAGGCCGGCGCGGCCCGTCAGCTGATGGGGGTGACGTGCGCGAACTGGTCGGCCGCGATCCTCTACAACGGTCTGGCTCGGTACGACGAAGCGATGAAAGCTGGTCTGGTGTGCACCCAGATCGCTGAGCTCTGGGTATCGGTATGGGTGCTGCCGGAGCTCATCGAAGCGGCGGTGAGAAGCGACGCGGAGAAGGTCGCCCGCGACGCTCTCGAGCGGTTGGTGGATGCGACACAGCCGTGCAGCACCGATTGGGCGCACGGCATCCTGGCTCGCTCGCGCGCGTTGCTCGACGACGGACCCGACACCGACGCGCTCTACAAGGAGGCGGTCGATCGGCTGGGCCGGACAACCCTGCGTCCAGAACTCGCGCGTGCACGCCTGGTGTATGGCGAGTGGTTACGCCGCAAAGGTCAGCGCGTCGATGCGCGCGAACAACTGCGAGCGGCGCACGAGATGTTCGCGTCGATCGGTATGGAAGCCTTCGCCGAGCGCGCCCGCCGCGAATTGCTCGCCACTGGGGAAACCGTCCGAAAGCGGACCGCCGAGGCGGCGGCGAGCGACGAGCTGACCGCCCAGGAACAACAGATCGCACTCCTCGCTCGCGACGGCCTGACCAACCCTGAGATCGGAGCCCGATTGTTCCTCAGCCCGAGGACGGTCGAGTGGCACCTCCGCAAGATCTTCCTCAAGCTCGCCATCACCTCTCGACGCCAACTTCGAGGAGCCTTGTCACGCCCGATCGGCGAGTCGACATCTCCCTAGATTTCCTCGGCAGCCGCTCAACGCCGGTCATCGACCAGGGACTCGCCCTGGCTCGAACGGCGGTTCAAAGCAGCGAAAGTGGTCGCATGGCGACACGCGCGAGCAGAGGAACGTGACCGTGGTTGAGGGTCCGTTGACCGGAATGGTGGCGCTCGTGACCGGCGCCAGCAGCGGAATCGGCGGGGCAACAGCACGGCGCCTGGCCGGAGAAGGCGCGGCGGTCGCGCTCGTGGCGCGGCGTCACGATCGGCTCGAAGCGCTGGCAGCTGAGATCGGGGCGAATCGGCGGCACGGCTGTTGCCATCGAAGCCGATCTCACCGACCCTGGCTTGGCGGAGGAAGCGGTCGAGCGAACTGTGGATGGGCTCTCCCGGCTCGACATTCTCATCAATAGCGCCGGCATCATGTTGCTCGGCACCGCGCTCCACTCCACCCTACACGACTGGGACCGGATGGTCGAGCTCAACGTGCAGGCGATGCTGCATACCACGCACGCTGCAGTGCCCTACCTCATCGATGCCGCAGCGACCGCGCCACGAGGGGTGGCTGACATCGTCAACGTCAGCTCGACAGCCGGACGGGTGGCGCGTCCATCCAGCAGCGTCTACAACCTGACGAAGTTCGGTTTGAACGGCTTCACGGAGGCGCTGCGACAGGAACTGCTCGTCGAGCGAGTACGAGTGAGCGTGGTCGAGCCGGGCACGGTGGACACAGAACTCGTCGATCATCTCAGCGACCTCGTCGCTGAGGCCGCACGTCGGCAAGTGAACAGCATCGAGGCGTTGCGACCCGACGACATCGCAGACGCGATCGCGTACATCGTGACCCGAGAGCAACGGGTCGCAGTCAACGAGATCCTTGTCCGTGCCAGCCAACAGACTTGGTAGCCGTGCACCAAACCCACTTGCCCGTGGGGGCCTGTGGGTCGGGAGCGGACGGCGATGTCGATTCGGGCTCCTCCAGCAGGGGGTCGCGGCACCTCGGCGGTGTGAGACCAGTGATGCGTCCAGGGGGACCCGCGGGCGCGACCACTCCGACGGGAGAGCACGCTGGGTACGTCACACATCACACGCACAAGCCCAAGGGTCTTGTGAGAGGAGGACTCATGACATCGACGATCGAGACGGCCATCCCGAGCGGACCCGAAGCCCGGGGCGCCACACGACCACCTTCGGCGGAGGAATCGAGTGCGCGCGAAGCTCGAACACTGCTGAGTTCGCAAGCCGGGTGCGCGGCCCAGTTGCAGTCGGCGGTCGACGACCTCGTGCGACTGTCCCTCATCGCGAAGCACGCCCACTGGAACGTGAAGGGTCCGCACTTCGGTGTGCTGCACGAGCATTTCGACGTGCTCGCATCCGTCGCGAGAAATGGTGCGGACGCGATCGCCGAGCGACTCGTCACAATCGGCCACGACGTCGACGGTCGACCCGAACACCTCACGGACAGGCCACAGCTCGTGGAGATGCCCATCGGTTCTCTGTCGGGCGAGGTCGCACTCCGCTTCGTCGTCACGGCTCTCGGTGCCGTCCGGGAGAACCTCGGAGCTGCTGTGTCGGCCTCCGGCGACGACCTCGTGAGCCAGAGCATCCTCCTCGACGAGCTCCGGCAGTTGGATACGCGTGCTTGGATGCTGTTGGCGCAGCAAGAGGGTTCGACGTCCTAGCGGGTTCGACGAACTCGCTAGGACCGAACCGCTCCAGCGACCAGCGCGATCGATCGCGCACGAACGTCGCCGGTTACCGCTCAGGAGTAGCCGAGAAGGCTGGCGCCTCGCGAAGGTAGGACCGTGCGAAGTTCTTTGCGTGAGCTGATGCCCAGCTTCGCGAAGACCTTGCTCAGGTGCCACTCGACGGTTCGCGAGCTGAGGAAGAGCTCGGCGGCGATCTCCGGATTTGTGTGCCCGTTGCGAGCGAGGCGGACAATGTGTTCTTCCTGCGATGTGAGATCGATACTGGTCTCGGCCGTCTGCTTGCGGACGCTCTCGCCGGTTGCGCGAAGTTCCGTGCGAGCTCGATCGGTGAACGCCTCGGCCCCCATCTCTTGGAACGAGGAATAGGCCGTTCGCAGGTGGGCGCGCGCGTCGCCGAGTCGATTCTCGCGTCGGAGCCATTCGCCGTACAGCAGGTGGCTCCTGGCGAGTTCGGGCCGTAGGCGCGTTCGGCTCAGTCGCGACACCGCCTCCTCGTAGTACGACTCGGCGGCAGTGCCGGTGCTCAGCAACGCACGCGCCCGGGCGAGCACCCCGAGCGCCCAGTCCGAGTCGTCGACGGTGGCGTTATACAGCTGCTCCAACGCCTCCTCGGCACGCGCCTGTCGTCCGCTTCGCACCGCCGCCTCGATCACCTCGGGCAGCGCCCACGTGGGAGTGAACGGCCCGTCCTTGCTGGTCGCAGCCAGGTCGGCAGCCTCGAGGGCCTCCGGGTATCGGCCGAGCCCATTGTTGAGTAGTGCGGTGGCCCATGCGACCCAGTGTCCAGAAATGCGCGAGTCGTCGCGCGTCTCGAGGAGGAGCGCTGCGGCTTCGTCCGGCCGACCGCGATACCCGGCGACGAGCAGCCCGGCGAACGAAGCCAGTTGCACTCCGGTGGCCTCAGCGAGCGCAGCCTCTTGTGCGACCAGCCCATTGACCGCCTCGAAGTCGCCGCTCAACGCGAGCATCACCGCGTGACCCTTCAGCGTGATGATGAGCGGGGTGATCGCGCCCGAGGCCCGGGCCAGTTCGATCTGCCGCGTGCTGAGAATTTCCCAGCTCTCCAGATCCCAGAGTCCCATTGCGGTGAGCGAGGCGACCATTCCCCACCTCACGACCTCAGAATCGGGCAGGTGGTCGTCGAGGAATGCGTGCATCGCCCGATGCAAGCTCGGTGCTGCCGATCGGCGATCTCCAGTGACGCTCGTCGCCAAGGCGTCGAGGAGGAGGTCACAGGGACGCGGTTCGTTTGGTGGTGGCGCCGCTGACAGCGCAGCGATCGATACGTCGAGCAGCGTGCCGCCCGGCCGAGCGGTGCGACCCGCGACCGTCGATGCGAGCCACGCGTCAAGATATGTCTCCCGAGCCAGAAGCACATCGAGCGGCTCGAGGCGCGCCGCGGCGTCGACGAGCAGCGCGGGCGCGTCGGGCCCAGGGTGTGAGGCATACTCGATCTGTCCGCTGAGCTGCTGCACGCGGGCGCGTTGCAGATCGTCGACCGCAGTGCCTGCAGCCAGTGCGAGCAGACGGCGAGCCTCGTCGAAGTCGCCGGTATGCAGATAGGCGGTCGCGGCCGCCAGCGCACGGTCGAAACGGTGCTCATTGGCCACCGTCAACCTGACCGAGCGCTCCAGAACAGCCGCTGCCGCAGCGATACCACCACGCGCTTGGGCGGCTCCGGCAACCCTTTCCAGCTCGACAGCCAGGTTTTCGTCGGGGCCGGTTGCTGCGATGGCCAGGTGCCACACGCGTCGTTCCGGATCCGCGCGCTCGTCGGTCGCCGCGGCGAGCGCGGCGTGGGCAGCGTGCCGATCCGCATCGGAACCGGCTGCATATGCAGCCGATCTCGCGAGGGGATGCCGGAAACGTATGTGGCTGCCGATCTCGAGCAGCCGGTCCGACTCGGCCGCACCCGCCGCGTCAGGATCGAGCCCGAGGCCAAAACCTGCGCGCCAGAAGAGCGCTGAGTCACCGGTGGAATCGGCAGCGGCCAGGGTCAACAGCTGCCGTGTCTGCTCTGGCAGTGCCCTGATCCGCCGGAGGTAGTGCTCATGCATGTGGCCGGCAAGAGTGTCGGCTCGCGGAACGGCGAGGCCACCAACGAGTTCCGTTCGACTCATCACGCGCGGCAACTCGATCAGTGCCAACGGGTTACCGCGCGTTTCCGCCACGATCTGGTCACGGACCCTCGCGTCGATGCGGGCTGCAGTCGTTGCCTCGATCAGTGCCCTCGCGTCGCGGTACGTGAGACCCTCGAGGTTCAATGTCGGCAGGCGGTCGAACACGTGCTTCTCGCCGTTGTCGCGTACGCCGATGAGCAGTACGACCGATTCTTCGTGGAGACGTCGGGCGACGAATCCGAGCGCCTGTGCGGATGCCTCGTCGACCCACTGTGCATCGTCGACGATGCACACGAGCACACGTTCGGACGCAACATCGGCAAGCACGCTCAGCACCGCGAGGCCGACCATGAAGCGATCTGGAGCAGTTCCGACGTCGAGACCAAAGGCGATCCGCAATGCGCGGTGCTGCGGCTCCGGGAGCCCGGACAGATGGTCGAGCAACGGCTGGCAGAGCTGATGGAGCGCGGCAAACGGCAGCGCCAGCTCGTCTTCGACACCGGCGACATGCACGACCTGGCAATCCTCGGCCTGGTCAGCGCAATACTCCAAGAGCGCGGTCTTCCCGACGCCCGCCTCACCCCGAACCACGAGGGCTCCACTGTGACCACTACGTGCGCCCGCCAGCAACTGATCGAGCACCTGCCGTTCATGTTGGCGGCCGACGAAGAATCGTGCGTGTTCCGGCACATCGCAGATTATTGCCGACTCGGGAGTACCCCCCGACGCGGACGTACGAGCCATCACATCTCCAATGACTTGTGCGTTCTCGGAGCGCGACGGCAACCCATTCTCACCTCGGTGGGTGAGGCGACATCGTGCGAGAGTCGCACCCGCCCCTGCCACAGGCCGGTTTCCGAACGGGTCGAGACCGGGGACGTCGGGAGCGGCCCGCGCTCATGGGTGTGCGAACGTCGGCATCCCTTGGGGAACGAACGCGACATCGTCGGCGTAGCAGAACCACCAGTCCTCGCCCGGTTCGTACGACTGGACAAGTGGATGTCCGGTCTGGCCGAAGTGCCCGGTCGCGTGTCGGTTGGGGGAGTCGTCGCAACAGCCAACGTGTCCACACGACATACACATCCTTAGGTGTACCCACCAGCCGCCAATGCGGAGACAATCCTCACACCCCTCGCTGGTCGGGGAGACGTTGCCGACCTGGTCGAGATGAGAGCAGCCCCCCTTCATGCGCTGTCCCCTGACGAGCGCTCGAACAGGTCTCGACCGTGCCCGAGCGTGCAACTGTGGGTGCACGCCTCGGTGATCGCGCCGACGCTGGCCACGTTCACGACTCGGGTCCGTGGGTGGAGGCTCAGCAGTTGCGTCGATTTCGTATCGTCGTCCATGGTCACGATGTTGGCGTGTCACGGCGGGCAATGCGCCAGTGACAATGCCTGGTCGCGTACGGTCCCGGGGCTGCGTCCTCGGCTGGCGTCGGCCCCACGAGCCGTCTGCTACCGAGCGACGATGCACTGTTCGCCACCCAGCGATTTGTTCGGGCTGACCAGTACTCGGCGAGCTTCTCCTCGACGACGCAGCGCAGCCTTCGATCGCCAGCCAGCTTCGATGTCTTCGGTCGTTTCGCCCGCTCAGATACTGCGGCTTCAGCCTGCAGACCGCCATGCGACTCCCGGGCGCACATCCGTCTCGTTCGGCGGTGGGGAGTCAGTCGCCCACGGTGAGGCCGTCGTTCGCGATCGTGAGGCCGTCGCATGTGACGTCGTCGAGCAGGGCGATGTTGCTGTCGTCGCTGGGTGACGTATAGACGCCGGTGGTGATGGCGCCGTTGCGTGCCTGGTCGTCGCGCACGGTGACCACGGTCGAGGACCACAGTATGGTGCCGTCGTTGTCGGGTTTTGCGTCGAGTCCAACGAGTTGCGTGGTGCCGCCGACGTTCGCGCAGCCGACGCCAGTGCCGATGTTGGTGAAGCCGAGCGAGAACTTATAGGGGTTGCCTTGGATGTTGTGGACGTCGACGAGGGCGCAGTTGACGAATGCCCACAGCAGCACGCTCCGGCCGTCGTCGGCGAGGAAGATCGGTGGAGACTCGTCGTTGAGGTGGAACGCCAGAATCGACCGGGTGACGGGACTTGCGGAGTCGAAGCTTCGTTCTATTCCGCCTCCGGCGGCGGTGACGACGCCGACCATCACGGAGCCTGAGGTCTCGGTTCCGATCCACACCGTGTCGGGTCGGCCGTCGCCATCGACATCGACGATCTGACGGCTGACCGCACTCTTCGGCACCACGGAGGATCCGGCGGTACAGGCGCCACTCGCAGTCGTCGTAGTCGGTGCGACAGTGGCTGGTGCGGCGGTCGTCGGCGATGTGGCGGCGACAGTCGATTGGGGAGCCGCCGTCTCGGTCGAAGCGATGATGGTCGATGTCGATGTGGTCGAGACGAAGTTGGTCGTTGTCGTGGATGTTCCGGCCGCGCCAGTAGATCCAGCGGAGCACGCTGGGACGGCGACCAGGCAGGCGGCCAGGGCGGCCAGGCGGAACGGACGAAGATGTGGAGATCCTGCATGCCGTGATGACATGTGTCGGCTCGTGATGAAACAGGCGACGTACGGGTCGACCACCGAGTCGCCGGTCGAGTGCCCTACCCGTGCGGCGCTGCGCGGATCGAGGTCATCGACGTTGCGATGACCTCCGACATCGCTCATGACGTCACCGAAGGTGTCCAGTCCGAATTCGAATCCGGCGTTCACGCGACACCCGTCTCGGCTCGCGCATGGAGCCCGACAGGGTCACGGGTTCGCGGTCCCGATCGACGCATCGACCACCGCGAGAAGTTCGCCCGCCACGAACGGAACGGGCTCGTGCCATGGATGATCAGCACCGGGCGCCTCGACGCCGCCAACACGCCGAGCGACACGCTCCCCAGGAGTGCACTGGACGCCGCGCCGTGCCCACGCGAACCAACGATGATCATGTCGGCGTTGTGCTCTTCGGCGTAGGCCACGACCTCGGCCGAGGTTGAGCCACCGAGGAGCGACGTCGTCGCGGCAACGCCACGTTCGCTCGCGTATGTGGCGGCGTCCGCGAGCAGGTCGTAGTCGTGTCGGGTCGGCTCGTGCGCGAACGCAAGGCCGACGTCGCCGAGGGCGAACGGGGGTACGAGATCGAGGGTCGGCACGACGTGCACGAAGTGCACGTCCGCGCCGTGTTCCGCCGCCAGTTCGACGGCGAACGCGATGGCGTCCCTGGACGAGGGTGAACCATCTGTCGCCACGACGATCGTCTGGAGTCTCGCACCCTCCGTCGCCTGGCGATCGGCGCCAGTGGGCGCCGTCTGCTCGGCCGTGTCACGTCGCGACAGCATGACGATCTCCCTCCGGTCGTGATGGGTCGTGAGCCCGGCGGTTCCAACCGTGGAACCGCGACCAGTCACCGGCGTTCCAGGATTCGCGCAGGCCTGGAGTGCTCAGATCCCAGTCCGGGCGGATCTTCATCGTGGCTGCCCGCAGGTCGCGCCAGAGATCGTCGATCGACGGGCGGCCCCAGAACCAGTACCCGTTGTAGATGCTGTGGACGACCAGACCCGGCTCGAGCACCAGCGTGTGCGGGATCATTGGGTTGTGCTCCGGGTCGGTGTACTCCTGGATGTCGAGGTCCTGCTGGACCGTGCGGCCCGGGTCGGAGAGGAACGTCCAGTTCGCGCCGACCGAGGCGCGGAACTCCTGCAGTGTGTGGTGCTCGTCGGTGGCGATCGTGACGATCTGGGTGTAGGCCACGGAAATCTTGGGCTCGAATGCGGCCAGTTCGAGGTGCTGCTGGTGCTCCTTGGGGCAGTAGTGGCCGCGCGCCAGCGTGAGGATCATCGGGTCGTCACCCTGGAGCTCGCTGAGCGTGCGGGTGTTCTCGGTGTGGTCAGGCAGTGCGTAGTCCGGGAACGTGCCACCGGGTCGGATGTCGGAACGCATGGAGTGACCGCCTTTCACAGGGTCGGTGGGGTGGTCGGTGGGGTGGTCGGTGGGGTGGTCGGTGGGTGGTCGGTGGGGTGGTCGGTGGGGTGGTCGGTGGGTGGTCGGTGGGGTGGTCGGTGGGTGGTCGGTGGGTGGTCGGTGGGGTGGTCGGTGGATGGTCGCTTATCCGAACATGAGCGTCGCACTCCGGCCGGCGCCTCGCGCCCGTGTCAGTCCCTGGTCGCGGTGTGGGGGGCGCGACCAGGGAGTGCTACGGGCGCGACCATGCGCCCACCAGCGCGACAGTTCGAGCGATACACAGCCATCACGCCACTCCCCATCGCAACAACTGGAGGACAACATCATGAGCAGCTCTCAGACGACGACTACCGTCGCGCCCAGCACACCCGAGGTCGAGTTGGGCGACATGAGCCTTGAAGTCGTCGTGGTTCCCGTGTCCGACGTCGATCGCGCCAAGGAGTTCTACGCGACGACGCTCGGATTTCGGTTGCACGCCGACTTCACAGCGCCCGACGGGCTCCGGATCGTGCAGGTCACGCCGCCGGGCTCTCGGTGCTCGATCAACTTCGGCACGCAGGTCACCTCGGCCACACCGGGTTCGGCGCAGGGAATGATCTTGGTCGTGCGCGACGTTGAAGTCGCGCGTGCCGAACTGGTGAGCCGTGGCGTCGACGTGAGCGAAGTGTTCCACGACGTCGGCGGTGTGTTCCACCACGCCGGCACCGACGGTCGCCTCCCCGGCCCGGCGCCCGAGCGCCAGTCGTATGGCTCGTTCGCGTCGTTCAGCGATCCCGACGGCAACGGTTGGGTGTTGCAGGAGATTACGACCAGGTTCGAAGGACGCTGAGTCCGCGTCGGCAACTCGCAGGAATAGGTGCTGGTCCAATTCGCTCAAACGGGGCCGAGGGTCAACCTGCCAACTTTCGGAGTGTCACGACGCGGTCTTTCGAAACGGTGACCTGCGTTGGACCGACTTCCATGCGCCGTCGACGAGCAACATTGTCGGGGCCGAGGCGACGATGACGACCCATGACCATGCGTGATCATCACTGGTCGTGCGCCGGGCGGAGCCCCGGACTTCCACGTCGGACAATGCGTACAGCGTCGCCCGCACGGCACGGCCCAGAGGGGCGGCGCGTTCGCGGCACGGGTAGTGGTCAGATCAGTCCGGCTCGGCGAGTTCGCCATCCTCGTCGACCTGTTCGAGCAGATCGCTGTCGACGAGAGCGGTTGGCTCCACGAGGCGCAATGGCACGACGGGGTCGTCACCGACGTCGGGAATCTACCGCGCGACACGTTCGGCGAGCGACTCGTCGGTGACGTCGGCGTCAGCAAACGGCAGGCCGACAGCGCGATCAGGAGCATCATCGAACGCTCCCAACTCGTCGCTGGTCACCCCGTCGGTGCCAACCACGTCTTCGTCGACACTCTCGGCCACGTCTTGCTCATCGCTCATGCCGACACCCGTACCCGATGCGGAAACAAACTCACCCGCCGTGTGTCGAACGACGACGTCGCCTCGTCGAGGATCAACACGTCGGGCTCCCCTCACCGTCATAGGTGGAGTCGGCGACGTCGATGTATCGCGACCGCATGCGTTGCACGACCTTGCTCCCCACGACGGCTCTCATTGGAGGTACCGCTCGACGACCGACGCAGCCCGAACCGTCGCGTCAGCCGGATCGCGTCCGGCTATGCGAAGGGAGCGGCGTTGTCGCAGCAAATCCCAACACTGATCAAGGGTGACTTCAACCTCGGTGAGCCGTTCGGCAACGTCAACTCGACCCGAGTGAACGCGTCGCAAGCGGTGCTCCTCGTCGACCAGGCGGTCGATGTGGCGGATGATGTCAGGGTCGTTCATGTGAATCTCCGATGTGCTTCGGCCCATCCTGCAACACGTCAGCCGGGCACGGTTCAGACCGCATGGCCCCTCCGCGTGTGACATGCACGTTCTCGTTGACGAGGCACTGAGTGAACTGAAGCCGACGATCCGGCTGATCGCCAGTTGTCCGTCGGGCCATCGGCAGGGGGGTCCACCAGGGATGGCGACGGATGCGACCGGCCCTCGTGATCGTCACGGTGGAGATGTCCACTCGTCGAGCACGACAGAACAGGAAGTCGCACATGTCGACCGAACACGCCACATCGAGAAACGCACACACCACTGGCGAGGTCGCAAGCCTCGACCAGGCAGTTGCCGTGTTCGTCGGTGTCCGCCCCCGACTCCAGAGCATCGCCTATCGGATCATCGGCTGCTGGGCCGAGGCCGAAGACGTCGTCCAGGATGCATGGGTCCGGTGGCAGACATGCGAACGCGACAACGTGCGCGATGCCACGGCGTTCCTGGTGACAATGACCACTCGCCTCGCGCTCAACTCGGCTACTTCAGCGCGCGCCCGACGCGAGTCGTACATCGGCCATTGGTCGACCGAGCCGGTCGATGCCAATCACGATCCGGGGGCGCATCCCGAACAGAACGAAGCACTCGAACTCGGGGTCCTGCTGATGTTCGAACGTCTGTCACCGACGGAACGTGCGGCGTACGTGCTCCGCCGCGCATTCGACTATCCGTACGAGACGATTGCCGACATGCTCGATCTCAGTGGGGCCAACGCACGCCAGATCGTCAGCCGGGCCGGCAACCACCTGGCGTCGGATCGCTGCCGCCCGGTAAATACCGCGGACCAGGGGCGCCTCGTGAAAGCGTTCGTGGCGGCCGCCGCACGCGGCGAGATGTCCGAACTCGAGCACGTGCTGGCTGCGTAGCCGCGGACCGACAGCGGGGCAATCATGATCGACGTCGATGAGACCACCGGTCGTTTCACCTTCACGTCTGACACGGCGTCGGCGACCCTCCAATTCCGTCGGGGAGCCGACCGCTTCATCATCGTCCACACTGTGGTCCCCCCGGAGATCGAGGGAGAGGGCGTCGGTGGCACGCTGGTCACGGCGGCGGTTGAATACGCCGCCAGCCGCAATCTGACCGTTGTCCCGATCTGCCCGTTCGCCCGGGCCTGGCTGAAATCGCACGGCGATGTAGCCGCAACGGTACACATCGAATGTCCAACCGCTGATGGCGTTGACTGAACTCCGCGCCTGACATGAGATCGACTCGTCGTCGGAGCTGTGGCAGTCCACTGGGGCATGTCACACAACGGCGTGCTGCCTGGTCCCCTTGTCGGGTGCCCGTCGGGTGCCAGCGATCGAGTCGAGGAGGGCCACAATGGCAAGAACTGTCACCCGAGGATTCGCGAGCCGAGTCCGTGATTTGCGCCTGCCACCCGGGCAGTACGACGTTGGCGCGGACTGGCCGGTGCTGACGGCTGAGGCAACGCCCACGATCTCAACGGCCGACTGGAGGTTTGCGATCGACGGTGCCGTCACCACACCGACGACCTGGACGTGGGATCAGATCCAGTCCCTCCCGACGTCGACGTACGAGGGGGACATTCACTGCGTGACGTCGTGGTCAAAGCTCGCGATGAGCTTCACCGGTGTTTCGATCGACACGTTGCTCGCCGCCGCAACTCCGCTGCGCTCGGCTACCCACGTCCTCGCTGCGAGCCACACGGGCTACACGACGAACTTGGAGCTGGCCGACGTGACCGGCGGCCGGGCCTGGTTGGTCTGGCAGGTGGATGGTCGACCGCTCCCTGTCGATCACGGAGGCCCCGCGCGGCTTCTGGTCCCGCACCTGTACCTGTGGAAGAGCGCGAAATGGATCGCAAGCCTTCGACTTCTCGACCACGACGAACCGGGATTCTGGGAGCGCAACGGCTACCACGACCGGGGCGACCCGTGGCTCGAACAGCGATATCAGGGTGACTGAACGACCTACCTCTTCGACCGATGCAGCGGTGTGGCAGCTCGCCACCGTGGTCGGAATCGTGGAGGAGACGCCGCGGGCGAAGACTTTTCGGCTCCAGTTGGCTGGGCCCCGCGTGCATCTTGCCGGGCAGCACTACGTCGTCCGGCTCACTGCGCCGAACGGGTACACGGCGTCACGGTCGTACTCGGTCGCGTCACCGCCCACCGACACCGGATACATCGAACTCACCGTCGAACGACTCGATGGAGGAGAGGTGTCCACGTTCCTCCACGACATTGTCGAGCTGGGAGACAAGCTGGAGGTACGTGGACCGATCGGTGGCTGGTTCGTGTGGGATGGATTGTCGCCGGCCTTGCTCGTGGGCGGCGGCTCAGGGGTTGTACCACTCATGGCAATGCTGCGCCTCGCTCGCCACACCGATCGTGCCGAACTTGTTCGGCTCGTGGTCTCGGTGCGGGCACCCCGCGATCTCTACTACGCCGAGGAACTGCCTGGGCCCGAGGTCACCGTGATCTACACGCGACGTGCTCCTGCTGGAGCGGGCCGTGTCACTGGTCGCCTGCGCACATCCGACCTGCCTTCGAACGCGATCGAGTTCTCCACTGCGTACGTGTGCGGGTCGTCTCCATTTGCCAATCACGCCACAGGCGTTCTCGTCGCTCTCGGGTTGCCTGCTGGTTCGGTGCGAGTCGAGCGGTTCGGGCCATCTGCACCGGAGCTGTCACAGACGGCCCAGCTTCGTGGTCCAACAGTTGTCGGTGGCATGTCGAGCCGGTCTGGATGGTCTCGCCGGCCTGCCTGACGATTACCTCATGGTCAACGAACAGAAAGCAGAACCGTCATGTCTAACGAACTGCCCACCATCGCCCTTGTCCACGGAGCATTCGCCGAGTCGTCGAGCTGGGATACGGTCATCGACCGGCTCTACCACCACGGATCCGTGGTCGTCGGCTCGCACAACCACCGCTTCCGCGATGTCGTTGCTATCGCCAACCCTCTGCGCAGCGTGACCGGCGACGCGGCATACGTGCGCGACGTGCTGAGCTCCATCGAGGGCCCAATCATGCTCGTCGGACACTCCTACGGCGGCAGTGTGATCACCGAAGCCGCCGCAGGTCACGCCGCCGTCGTCGGCCTCGTCTACGTTGCAGCCTTCGCCCCCAACACCGGTGAGTCGGCGTTGCAACTCTCGGCGATGTTCCCCGGCAGCACCCTCGGCGACGCGCTCGACGCCTATCCGGTGGCCACCGGAGGCAACGAGCTGGCGATCAGGAGGGAGCTCTTCCATCACCAGTTCGCCGCCGACATCACCGCTGGGCAGGCCGCACTCATGGCTGCCACCCAGCG
The DNA here is from genome assembly GCA_963805445.1 of Ilumatobacteraceae bacterium. Taxonomy (GTDB): domain Bacteria; phylum Actinomycetota; class Acidimicrobiia; order Acidimicrobiales; family Ilumatobacteraceae; genus JAENVT01. The sequence goes on from CAWDUI010000036.1 coordinate 42,989, forward strand.
CCCGGTCACCGAGGCCGCCCTCTCCGAGGGCCTTCCCACGACCAGGCCGGCGTGGAAGGACATTCCCGCCTGGTTCGTGTTCGGTGACCAGGACCTCAACATCCCCGTCGAACTGCATCGCTTCGTGGCCGAGCGCGCCGGTTCCAAAGGTACGTGCGAGATCGAGGGCGCCTCACACGCGATCAGTGTCTCGCACCCCGATCCGGTGGCGTTCACGATCCTCGATGCCGTCGCCGCGACGACCTCGCAACCGGCGGTCGCAATCTGAGCCCCTGGCGGTGGTTGCTCCGTCGCCCCCCGGACAGAGCAACCACCGCCGCGACATGTGTTGGGTCGGTGGCGCGGCCGGAACCCTCGCGGTGCGAATCACATCAATATTTGGTCCTTGCCTCGTTGCGTGTAACGCCAGTGGCCTGCGATTCGTTCGCCGTCGATGTGAATGATTTCGCCCGTGATGAAGGTCGACGATTCCAGGAACCTCACGCCTGCGACAATGTCGTCGATCTGGCCGACTCTGCCGATCGGTTGGGAGCGGCCCGAGCGCGGCGTACTCCGCGGCGTGGCGCATGGAGGTCTGAATCACGCCGGGCGACCCGGCATCGAGACGACGAGCCAGATCGCCGGCTCGGCGCTCTCCCGATGCAGAGCTTGCCTATCCGGGTTGAGGTAAGTCGCGCTCCATAGTTCCGGTCGGCCTGCGCGGGCGCAAACTGCCCGCACGATGGTCCTGGTGGCGCCGACGCATCCATCCGAAGCGACAGCCGATTCGATCACCTACGCGTCCTGGACCACCGGGCCATGTCCGAAAACCGCTATCCAAACCCTGTCCAAACCCGTTCTGTGCACACCGTTCTGTGCATTGTGTGCACTGTGCATTGTGTGCATTGTGTGCACCTTTGCGTGCACAACATCTTCACGTGAAGCGGTAGCACGTCCCGGATTCACATGTCTAGCAGGAGTTATGTGGTGCCCGGGGTGGGGTTCGAACCCACATGACCTTGCGGTCGAGGGGGTTTAAGCCCCCCGTGTCTGCCAATTTCACCACCCGGGCGGGTGAGGAACTTCAGGCTATTCGCATCGCTGGCCGGCCGGGGTGAAGAGGCAGCGGCAGAGGCGTGCCGTAGCGTGACCGGCGATGCGGACCCGACGTCGACTGCTGGCCTTGCTGGCCCCGGCGGCACTTGCTGCATGCGCCACGACTTCGGCAGTGCACACGACTCGTGTTGATCCGATCGACAGCGCAATCGTGCCGTCCAGCGAGCCATCCAGCACAACACCCAGCGGCGACGCGATCGACTGGAAGCGGTGCGACGATCCCAAGGTCCACGACCCGTCGCTGCAATGCGCCACCTTGCAGGTTCCGCTCGACTACGACAATCCGACCGGGGACACCATCGGGATGGCACTGATCAGATTTCCAGCGACGGGTGACCGCCACGGCGCGATGTTGTTCAACCCCGGTGGGCCTGGTGGGTCGGGCTTCGACTTCATTGCGTTCAGCGGTGCGGGTCTGGCGTCGGCGTTGGGCGTGACGTCGTTGGACCTCATCGGGTTCGACCCTCGTGGTGTCGATCGCTCGGGCGGCATCCATTGCGTGACCGACCAGTTCCAGGATCAGCACCTCTACATCGACGAGACGCCCGATGATGCGCAGGAGCTGGCCTTGAAGGACGAGGCGCACGACGGCTTCATCGATGGCTGCAAGCAGAAGTACGGCGACACGCTGCACTTCTATTCCACGGAGAACACGGCACGCGACATGGACGCCATTCGGGTCGCGATCGGCGACGAGCAGATCTCGTACCTCGGCGTCTCGTACGGGACGTACCTCGGGGCGACATACGCCACGATGTTCCCCGATCGGGTGCGAGCCATGGTCCTCGACTCGGTCGTCGAGCCCAACGGCGACACCGACGAGCAACAGTTCGGGACGCAACTGGTCGGGTTCGAAGGAGCGTTCAACAACTGGTCGGCGTGGTGCGAGAGTGGGGCCGCGTGTGACTTCACAGCAGCAGACGTCGGGGCCCGGTGGGACGCGCTGCGCCAACAACTCGACGACAACCCGATTGCGGCCGCCGATGGGCGTGAGGTCAACAGCGCCACCATGCTGCGCGCCACGCAAGCGGCGCTCTACACCGAGACCGATTGGCCGGTGTTGGCACAGGCGTTGAACAACGCCGAGGGTGGCAACCCCGCCGGCATTCTGGCACTGGCCGATTCCTACAACGGCCGGAGTGACGACGGCTCGTTCAACACGCTGTTCCAGTCGTTCAACGTCATCGAGTGTGCGAGCGGAATCGCCCCACGCCGTCCGGCGGACCCCGAGGCGTTGATCGTCACGCTGCGCGCCGAGGCGCCTCGATTCGCCAAGAACCTCACGGTCGGCGACCTCACCGCTGACGCCGATACGTGCGATCGGTTGGTCGGCCCCATCCAGCCGATCGATGTGTCGTACACGGGCGACGGGCCGATCGTGCTCGTGGCCGGAACCAATGATCCGGCAACGCCGATCCGGTGGGCGACCAAGATGCTCGGCGAGCTCGGCTCGAAGGCCCGCATGGTCACGTACACGGGCGAGGGCCACGGCCAACTGCTGTCCAGCACCTGCATTGCAAACATCGAGGGAGCAGCGCTGGCAGACCTGACGCTGCCGAAGCCGGACTCCGTGTGCCAACCCGATCCGGTCGTCGCCAAGCCCGATTGGTGGGACTCGCTGCCGGTACCCGACGGGGTCAGCGGCGCGGTTTCGCTCCCGGCCGTGGCAGCGGCGTTGGGAGCGGCGCCGACGCAAGTCTTCAGCGAGATGCGCACGACCTCGTTGAGCAGCGACGAGGTGGTGGCCGCCTACACGACGGCGTTGAGCGGCGCCGGGCTCCAGAAGTTCGACGCACCGTCGATCTTCCCGTTCGACGACGTGGTGCAGGGCGCGTACAGCGACGGCTTGGCCACGCTGGTGGTGCTCGCCCTCGGACCGCAGGCCTTCGAGAGCGAGCCGTTGCAGAGCGCCAAGCCCGATCTGCCACCCAACACCACCGTGGTGTGGCTGATCGCCGTCGGCGCTTAGGCCACCGACCGCAGACGCGGCGCCTCGAACCCCAACGCCTGCCACAGCTCGGCGCGCAAGCGATCGGATCGCGGTGGTTGAAGCTGGTTGGTGACGATCACCCCCTCGATCATGTCGCCGACGATGGCCGCCCAGGGGCGGCCCTTGAGCTGGACGGCGATGACGGCGCCGTTAGCGACGCGGCGCATCGAGCGATCGACTCCGGCGATGCGCGGCGGACAGCGAAACCCGGGTGCAACCAATCCGCGACGACGAACCTCACGACCGATCGTGCGGGCGGCGTGGGCGAAGTCGAGGGACATGTTGCTGACGGGCATGGGATCAGTGTCGCGCAGGGGTGTTACAAGCCGGCCTGTGACACCCCCTGGTTAGTCTCGACATCGTGGACGAACCGCCGCAGCTCAACCCAGCGCAACAGCGCACACTGGCGCTCTTGCGGCGATCTGGCGAGCCCACGCTGTTCAACGCCGAGCTGGTCAACGATCTGCGCGACGAGGCCAACGAGGCGTTTGCCCACTTCAGCGACCGGCTCGACGGGCACACCCTGTTCGTCACCAAGCACACCCTGGCCAGCGTGCACGACTGCGAGGTGCACTTCCTCGCACCCGACGACTTCGAGTGGACGCCGCTCGCGCCCACGGTCAGGTCGCCCACAAGGCGATCCAACTGATGTTGAACTGGCGTGGCGAGCCAAGCCCTCGCGAGTTGGTCGACGAGGCGCTGGCACGGCTCGGCGACGAGGAGCGCGACTTCGGCCGGTGGATCGCGGCCCTGTCACCAGGCGACGAAGCGGATCTGCGAGGCCAGGCCGTGGAGCGTGTCAGCAAGTTCGCCGAGTGCTTCCCACCGCTCGACGTGCGCAGCAACCCGGCCACCGAGGCCGCGGCCCAATGGCCGCTCGACCACCCGATCCTCCTCCGTGCCCGAGTCGATCTCGTGATGGGTCGGCCGCAGGGCCGGGAGAGCCGAAAGGTCATCATCGACCTGAAGACCGGCCGCGTGTCGCAACGCCACCGCGAGGACCTGCGCTTCTACGCACTCGTCGAGACACTGGTCCGCGACGTGCCACCGCGCAAGCTGGCCACCTTCTACCTCGACTCAGCGGAGCCGATCGTCGAAGACGTGTCCGAGGGCGTGTTGCGCGCCGCTCTGCGCCGCACGCTCGACGGCATCCATCGCCTGATCCAGTTGCAGATCGAGGGCGAGGCCGCGATCAAGAAGCCGGGCATCTCCTGCCGCTGGTGCCCGTACCGCGGCGAGTGCATCGAGGGCCGGACGTACCTGCGGGGAGGCGACGACGAGATCGAACCGTGACGTGGTGACGGCTCAGGTGATCACGTGGACCTGGTCGCCCTTCTGCAGCCAATCCCAGATCACTTGACCCTGCTCGGGCAGCACGCGGATGCAACCCGACGTCTGGCCGAACTCCATCTGCGTCCCAACGGAAGCCAGCGGTTGGGCGTACCCGCCGGTACGCAACACGGGCACCGTGTGGAACCCGACTCGGGCACCGGTGTCCTCGCCTCGGGCGAACACGACGAAGTGCGTCATCGTGCTGTAGTGCCCGCCGAACTTCGACGAGGCGTGCATCGACTTGGCGAACACGGGATACGTCCCGGGGTCGGGTTGTTCGCGTGCCGTGGTGATCACGAACTCGGGCAGGGCAACACCGTTGTCGCACAGCCACGCTCGCTGCCGGTCGCGGTCGATCACCGCGGCATGCGGCGTGGTCGGGCAGTTCGGATCGATGACCAGCGGCGGGGATCGTCGTGGTGGTCGGTTCCGGCTGCGTCGTGGTGGTCGGCGCGATCGTCGTGGTCGTGGTCTCGGGGACGGTCGTCGATGTGGTGCTCGCCGGCGCCGTGGTGACCAACTCTGTCGTCAGCGCGGAGGTCTCCACCGTCGTCTCCGGCGCAAGCGCACTCGAACTGCTGCACTGCGCCACCAGCACGACGATGCCGAGTCCCGCCAATGTGCGGACGAGCAGCGGGAATCCTCGAGGCACGACGTGAGGTTACAAGGACCCGCCGTCTTCTACCCGGCAAGCATGGCCTCGACCCCGAGTTGCCAGCAGAAGAACGTCAGGACATCGGCTTCGTCGTGCACGCGCATGGTGGCGGGCTTGCCCTGGCCGTGGCCGCTGCGACCACTTTGGCGCAACAGGATCGGGTGTTGATCCTGGCTCGAGCTCGCCCACGTGAGCATCGCCGTCATCTTGCGGGCGTGCATCGGGTCGACCCGCGAATCACCCTCGGCCGTGGTGAACAACACGGCGGGGTACTCGGCGTGTTTCGTCACATGGTGATAAGGCGAATAGGCGTGCAGCCAGGCAAACTCCTCGGCCACGTCGGGATCGCCGTACTCGTCGGTCCACAGACGAGCGATCAGGAACTGCGGGAAGCGGATCATGTCGAGCAACGGGACTGCGCAATGAACCGCCCGGGCCAGGTCGGGTCGCTGGGTGATGGCCACCCCCATCAGCAGGCCTCCGTTCGACCCGCCTTCGATCGCCAGAAGGTCACGCGACGTGTAGCCACGGTCGACCAACCAGTCACCGGCCGCGTGGAAGTCGTCGAACACGTTCTGCTTGTTGGCGCGGCGCCCGGCGCGATGCCACGACTCGCCGTGCTCGTAGCCACCGCGCAACCCCGCGACGGCGAACACTCCCCCGGCAGCGCACCATGCGGCGACGCGAACGACCCACGCCGGAGACTCGGAGACGGCGAACCCGCCGTAGCCCGTGAGGATCACCGGTGTCTGGCTGGATGGCTCGACATCTGACCGGTGCATCACGAACATTCCGATCTCGGTGCCATCGAGCGACGGGTAGGCCTGGCGGGTCACGGTCAACGGTGGCACGACGGATCGGTCGGGCGCGGCCGACCACCGCTGCGCCCGGCCGCCGACGATGCGGTAGAGGGTGGGTGGGGCGTCGAACGAGGCCGCCGTCACGAACGCTGTTTCGCCTTCGGTATCGAGCGATTGCACGCTGATCAGCCCGAGGTCGGCGATGGGCTCGAACGCGGTGCCCTCGGTGTCCCACAACTCGATCGTGTCGACAGCGGCCTCGCTCGAAACGACCAGCAGGCGGTCACCGAGGCTGGCGGCGCGGGTGATCACGACCTCTCGTTCGGCAACGACGGTGCGCCAGTTCCCCGGATCATCGAGGGCCGCAGCGATGATGCGTCCGTTCGACGCACACGCGACGTGACGCCGAACAGTTGGCCGGCATGGAAGAAGAACGACGACTGCGCCTCGACGCCGCTGATCACCTCGCGCCACGTGCCGGTCTCGGTGTCGAGCAGGTGGGCGTCGATCCGGCTCCACCCGACGAGCATGTACACCAGGAGGTAGCGGCCGTCGTCGCTCGCCAGCACGTCGGGCCACGTCTCCGGTGTGGGCAGGTCGCCGAACACCAACGGGTCGCCCGCCGGATCGGTGCCGAGACGGTGGAAGTAGACGTTGCGGTTGTAGGCGTCGTCCGGTGGGTAGCGCAGGTACCAGAATCCCGAGTTGTCGGGCAGCCAGGCGATCGACGACGCCCGTGTGTTCGAGATCGAGTCAGGGAGGTGCCGGCCCGACTCCACGTCGATGACCGACAACGTGCTCTGCTCGGTGCCGCCCTCGCTGAGCCCAATTGCGACCAGGGACCCGTCGGGGGACGGCTGGA
>CAWDUI010000037.1:0-87055 GCA_963805445.1 Ilumatobacteraceae bacterium
TGCTCGGGACAACCTTGTACGACCTGGCCGTCACACCTCGAGATGTGGTGCTCGTGGCCGCTCGCGACAACGTCGTGAGGGAGATGTTCTTCGACCGCGGCCCTGTGTTCGCGTCTTCGTTGAGCAATGCGGCCGTCGCCAGCACAGGCGCCCGACGCTGTTCGATCATGATTTGCTGACAATGTCACGGCGCTCCGATGGGGATGGTCGCGGATCTGCTGGCAGTTGCGCAGGCGGTCTCGCTTCCGCTACGTCCGCACAGCCATGCCAGAGCCTGACGGACGTCATGAACCACGACAACGTCTGCTCTTCTCTCATGGCTGGCGGCCAGCCGGCCTGCTTGTTCGTAACCGCTCAGGTTGAGCCATTCGCCGACTGTGTGCCCGGCGGTTGGGTGACGGGACGGCTGAGCGTCGACGATGGTGACGTGGTCGACCTGCTTCGGGGGTCTGGTCATGAAGATCACATCGGGTCGCGCCAGCATCGCTGCGGCAACTTTGACCTCGAGATTTGACACTGGGAACACGACTCCGTCGGGGCCGATGCCGCCGCTCCCGGTCACCCGTAGGTTGCCGACGAGCGCTCCGGGTGTGAGCACGTCGATGTAGGCGAGAGCGAAGATCAGCCCGCCTGAGCCTCCAGTGTCGTTGCTGGTCCGGAACCGTGCCCAACTTGGGAATTGACTGGATGCGAGGGGGTCGCCGCCCGTTCCGGCCACCTTGTTGGCGAGGCGCCAAGCCACATTCGCGCTCTTCACGATGTCGGCGTCAGGTTCTGAGATCGCCTTGGGGTAGTGCTCGAAGAGACGCAGGCGAGCGCCGCCGTCGACGTAGGCCAGCCGGTACCAGGGCGACAGTGTGGCAGTGAGTTCGGCATCGTCGAGTTCGATCCGACTGGCCTGACCGCCACTGTGAACCGCCGCTGCGCCATCCGAGATCGGCACATCGATGAGAGGAACAATGTCAACCACCGCTGGACCGGTGGACGCGGTCGCAACGCCTCCGGCGAGTCCGTCGGCGATCAGCAGAGCGACAACGGTTGCGAACGAGGCCACGATCCGTTGCACTTGCGCCGAGCGGGACGAATGACGTGAGACGATGGGCATGCCGATGACGATGCGGTACGGGCGTCGGGGAATCGCTCGGGTGTCGTCGGGGCCGAATCAGGGCTGTGAGCAGGGACGACGGTGATGTTCCGACTGTTTTCCGATCGTTCTCCGAGACAATCGCGGCGTGCGACACAAACGGGGGACGGGCATGGGACGACAGACACCGGCGATCGATGCAGGCACTCGTGCGTACCATGGCAGGGTGCGGTTTGAGGTCTTGGGTTCGATGCGCGTCGTCGCGCCGGTCGAGTCCGGCGGGCGCGCTGGGGCAGCGACCGACCCAGCGCTCGGAGGACCGAAGCAACGTCTTGTGCTTGCCCGGCTCATCGCCGAGCCGAACCGCGTTGTCTCCGTCGACCGGCTGGTCGACGGGCTCTGGGGCGACGATCCGCCGGAGACGGCGCGCCACACGGTCCAGGCCTACATCTCCGAGCTCCGCAAGACGCTGGGATCGCTGGTCGAGCGTGATGGTGCGGGCTACCGGATCCGGGTCAGCCACGACACCCTCGACACCCTGGACTTCGAGGCACAGGTGGCCGAGGCCCGGACGCTCGCGCTCTCGGACGCGGACGGCGCCGCGGCCGCGCTCGAGACGGCGCTCGGCCTTTGGCGAGGGCCGGCGTTCGAGGACTTCGTCGACCAGCCGGCATTGCAGGCGGAAGCGGCCCGGCTCGAGGAGCTGCGTCTCGCCGTCGTCGAGGAGTTGATGCAGGCGCGCCTTTCGGCGGGTCAGCACTCCGACGTGATCGTCGATCTCGAACGCCTGACGCGCGACCACCCGTATCGGGAGGAGCTACGGGCGCTGCACATGCTTGCCCTCTATCGATCGGGTCGCCAGGCCGATGCGTTGCGCGCCTACCAGGCCACCCGCGGTGTACTGGGCGAAGAACTGGGAATCCTGCCGTCGCTTCGACTGCGTCGTCTCGAGGAGCAGATCCTGCTGCAGGATCCCGATCTCGACCCGGCACCCGGTCGCTCGGAAGTGGGTCCGCCGTCGAACCAATTGGCGGAGAACCCCTACCTCGGGCTACGAGCCTTCCGCGAGGCCGATCACGCCCGCTTCTTTGGTCAAGACCAGCTGGTCGGGCGGCTCCTCGGGCGGGCCGTCGGCGTAGAGCGGTTCACCGCCCTCGTCGGTCCGAGCGGCTCGGGCAAGTCGAGCGCGGTGCAGGCGGGTCTGGTACCCAGCCTGCGGCGCCAGCACCCCGAGGTGGTCATCGCCCAGATGCAGCCCGGGTCACATCCCTACGGAGCGCTCGAAGCGGCACTCGGTCACCTTCCTGGCGTCGACCAACGGTCGTTCACCCAGTTGTTGGCAAAGGACGCTGGTGGGTTGCTCGAGTGTCTGTCACCGATATTGGGCGACGGGTCGACGCGGTTGCTGCTCGTCGTCGACCAGTTCGAGGAGTTGTTCACGACAGTTGATCATGCCGAGGCGAGCCGCTTCCTGGCCCTGCTGGCATACGCAGCCGACGACCGTGGTGGGCGCGTCCATGTGCTCGTCACGCTGCGCGCCGATTTCTACGACCGGCCGCTGGCGGATCCGCGCATTGGGCAACTGTTCGCCGACAACGTGGTGAGTGTCGTCGCCCTCGGCCCCGACCAGCTCGAAGCCGCGGCGACGCTGCCCGCTCGACAACTCGACATCGCCGTCGAGCCTCGCCTGGTTGCCCGCTTGATCGCCGACGTTGCCGGTCAACCGAACGCCCTGCCGTTGTTCCAGTACGCGATGACCGAGGTGTTCGACGCCCGGGAGGGTCCGGTGCTCGATCTGGCCACGTACGAGCGGATCGGCGGGGTGCGCAAGGCCCTCGCCCGCCGCGCCGAGTCGCTGTACGGTCAGCTCGACCCCGCCGAGCAGGCGGCCGCGCGTCAGCTGTTCCTGCGGATCGTGACGGTATCGGGCGACATCGTGGGTCGCCGCCGCGCCCCGGCGTCCGAACTGGTGTCGCTCGACATCGACGTGATTGCCCTGCGTGCCGTGATCGACGCGTTCGCCCGCTACCGGCTGCTGGTGCTCGATCGTGACCCGGCAATCGGCAGTCCGACCGTCGAGGTCGCCCACGAGGCCCTCCTCGCCGAGTGGCACCGCTTGCGGGATTGGATCGAGCAGTATCGCGACGACCTCGCCAAGCAGGCGTCGTTCGTCGTGGCGGTCAACGAGTGGGAGGCGTCGGGGCGCGACCCCGGCTATCTGCTCACCGGCACCCGACTCGACGACTACGAACGTTGGGTGGTGACGACCGGCCTCCGGTTCACCGTCACCGAACACGACTTCGTCTCCGCTGCGGTAGCCGCACGCGAGACCGAGGTGGCCGAGCACCGTCGACGGGAGGATGCGCAGTCGCGGCTGCGGCGCCGGTCCCGTCGACAGTTGTTCCTGCTGTTCGCTGTGATCGCGGTCTTCGCGGCCGTGATCTCGTACCCGCTGCTCACGAGCGACCCGCGTCACGACTCGATTGCCGTGGCTCTGTTTGCCCGGCGCGCCGAGGGTACCTACGATGACCTGATCGCCCGCGGGGTCGAATCGGCGGCAGCCAGGCACGGCCTCGACGCCGTTGTGCTCGAACCGCCGTACACCGACATCGACAGTGAGCTCCGCCGCGTTGCCGACGATGGCCCAACATTGATGTTCGGAGAGTTCGCCATGCACGGGCAGATGCTCGACATCGCCAGCGAATACCCCGACATCACTTTCGCCCTCATCGATTCCAACGAGGTGCCGCAGGCGGCGAACGTCGTGGCTGTCAGCTTCGCCGTCGAGCAGGGTTCGTTCCTCGTCGGCGCGGCCGCGGCACTGGAGTCGGTGACCGGCAAGATCGGTTACATCGGGGCCAACTCGCAGCCCTTCATGGAGGCATTCCGGGCCGGGTTCGCGCAGGGCGCGTCCGCTGCCGATGCCAACGTCGAGGTCGTGCCGCAGCTGATCTTTCCGCGCAGCGCAGCAGGGTGGAACTCGAGTGACGGCTACGGGAACCCTGACGAGGCCCGCACGATCGCGACAGCAATGTTCGACGGGGGCGTCGACGTCGTCTTCGTTGCCGCCGGCGAGTCCTATCGCGGCGTCATCGAAGCCGCGGCCGAGCTCAGCGGCCCCGGTCGCCAGCTGTGGGTGATCGGCGTCGACAGCGACCAGAGCTACGACATCACCGACCAGCAACGCACCCACCTCCTGACGTCAATGTTCAAACGATTGGACGTGGGTGTCGAGGCCGTCGTCGCCGCCCACGACGCCGGCACGCTCGCCGTGCCGGGCACGGTCACTGCCACGCTCGCCGATGGAGCGCTCGGCTACACCGAGACAGGCCAACACCTGCACCCCGCGACGATCGACGCGCTCGAGACGTTCCGGGCCGAGATCGTCGACGGCACGATCAGCGTCGATCCCACTCCGGCCGACGAGCCACCGACGTTGGGGCCAACCTTCTTCCTCGACCTCCAAACCGGCCACACCACACCGGTGGCGAAGCACCTGGCCGACGGCCCCTTCTTCGCCGCGTCCCCCGACGGCACGAGAATCGTCTCGAGCACCTGTTGCAGCGCGACAGACGTGATCACGGTCGCCAACGTCGACGGAACAGACTCGCGCAACCTCCAGCCACCGGAGGGTCTCAACGACTACGTAGCAGAGTGGTCGCCAGATGGCTCCAAGCTCGTCTACCAGGAGCGGATCGGCGTGGACCCGCTCGATGTGGGGAACCTGTTCGTCGAGGATCTCTCCAGTGGGCGGAGGACGCAGATCACGCATCTTGCGCTGACCGCGGCGGAATGGTGGCCTGTTCCACCGCACTTCAGCCCCGACGGTCGAACGGTGATCTTCCACCTGCCACGCGACTCCCACAACAATCAGCAGTGGGACGTTTGGTCGGTACCCGTCACAGGCGGCGAACCCACGCTGGTGCTGCCGCAGGCCGCGTTCCCCATGTACTTCCCTGATGGCGATCGTATTGCGGTCGTCTCGGAAATGACCCCCGACTTCACGGGCGGGAGCATCTCGATCGTCGACGCCAACGGCCCCCGCCGTACGCTGGTGAAGGCGAACGAAGGGATCTGGGCCATCACGATCTCCCCTGACGGCGGCAGGATCGCCTATGGGGACGGCGGCTCCATCTACGTGGTCGACGTCTCGACGGGCGACTCCGCAAAGGTGGCCGATGGAGACTTGGTCGAGTGGCTCGACACCGACACGCTGATCGTGGTACCCCGGGTGTAAGTGCCCGGCGTCTCGTGAGCCCCACTCTCAGGTTGCGCGGCGCAGCGGCTCGAGGGCGATGACATAGTCGGCCAGACGTGCGGCCGCCTCGATTGCCTCGTCGATGACCTCCGAGTCCGGGGCCGGCCAGACCTCGGAGATTCGGCGCCAACCGGTGCGGCCGATGAAGTCGCCGGCCACGGCGTCGTCGCCCAGTTCGGCCCGCCACGCCGGCTCGAGGGCCAGCAGTCGCTGTAGAACTGCATCGTTCTGCGGAGCCTTCGGGTGCTCGGTGTGAAAGCCGATCTCCAACTGCACCTCCCCGTCGACTCGGATCAGCTGCGACTCGTAGTGCTCGCGGGAGTCATCGTCGAACCAGACCTTCAGGCCGCGGCTGTGCACGTAGATGTTGCGCCGACCGTCGATCCCGGCGACGAAGCCCTCGAACGCATCGCGAACGATCTCGAAGAACCCCGGCTCCACTTCAGCAAGGCTACGTGTGGAGCAGCGGTGGACCCTGACCGGACTTGGTTCACGCGGCGCGAGCCGCTGCGTGAGAGTCTGGCGGGCATGATCGCCACGTTGGTCGACGTGTTCGCCGACGACTCCGTGTTGCTGGTGTTCGTCGTGATGGCGGTCGCCGCTGCTCTCGGCGCGATCCGATTGAAGGGCGTCGCCCTCGGCCCGGCCGCGGCGCTCTTCGCCGGTCTCGGAGTCGGGGCGATCGACCAGTCGCTGAGTGGCGCGGCCGGGCTGGCTCAGCTGCGCGAGCTCGGCCTGGTGCTGTTCGCCTACACACTGGGACTCGCTGCGGGGCCGGCGTTCTTCGCCCAGTTGCGTCGAGGTGGGGCCCAGGCCGCGCTGCTGACCGTGACCTTGATCGGTGGTCTCGCCGGAGCGTGTGCGGTTGCGGCGCGCCTGCTCGACTTACCTGCTGCGGACCGTGCCGGGCTGTTCGCCGGGAGCACCACCAACACTCCGGCGCTGCAGGCTGCGGCCGAGGCGGTCAGCAGCGGCGACCCGGTCGTCGCCTACTCGCTGACGTATCCGGCCGCCGTTCTGGCGATGCTGCTGATGTCGACGCTGCTGCTCGGACGGCGCCTGCCGCTGCCCGCGAACCTGACTCCACCACCGGCCCCGCCGAGAGCCGAACAGATCGTCAACTGGACAGTGCTGGTGACGGCCGCCGGTTTGCCCGAGTTCAGCGAATTGGGAACCCGTTTCCCCGATGTCGGCTTCAGCCGGATCGAACACGACGGCGTCGTGTCGGTGGCTACCGGCAGCCGCCGGCCCGAGGTCGGTGACGCTGTGGTCGTAGTCGGTCCCGCAGCAGCGATCGCCGCGTTCTGCTCCGCAGTCGGCGACCGCTGCGACCGTCACCTGCCACTCGACCGCACCGTGCTCGACTTCCGGCGGATCGTCGTTTCGAATCGTCAGATGGCAGGCCGAAGCCTGGCCGAGCTCGACCTGGTCCGCCGCCATGGTGTGACCGTCACGCGTGTGCGCCGCGGCGACGACGACCTGCTGGCCCACGACAGCTTCGTCCTGCAACTCGGCGACCGTGTGCGTGTCGTCGGGCCAAGCGACCAGCTCGGTGCCGTGGCCCGCCTGCTCGGCGACTCCGAGCGGCGCCTCGCCGAGGTCGACCCGATCGGGTTTGCCCTTGGCGTGGCCGCCGGACTCCTGCTCGGGACCGTGTCGATCCCTCTGCCGGGCGGTGTCGATCTCACACTCGGTGCCGGCGGCGGACCACTGGTCGCCGGGCTGGTGCTCGGCCACCTCTCGCGCACCGGCCGGGTCACGTGGCAGATCGGTCACGGTGCCAACGTCGTACTTCGCCAGCTCGGCATCCTGATGTTCCTCGCCTGTGCCGGACTCGGCTCGGGCACAGCATTCGCCGACGCCGTGGCCACCCGCCGAGGGCTCGAGTTGGTGTGCGCCGGCATCGTTGTCTCGTTGGCATTCGCGGCGACGATCCCGCTGGCGACCGAGCTGGCGTTGCGCCGCAACATCGTCGACTCCGCTGGGATGCTGGCCGGGATCGAGACCCAACCCGCGGCCCTGGCCTACATCAACGAACGAACGTCGGGGGATGAACGCGTCAACCAGGCCTATGCCCTGGTCTTCCCTGTCGCGATGGTCGCCAAGATCATCATCGTCCAGTTCCTCGCCTGAGTACCGCATCTCAACGCATAACCTCGATGCATGGCGCTCGATGGTGAACTGGTCAACAAGGTCACATGGAAGATCCCGAACGCGCTCGCACTGGTGGGCTCTCACGCCGGCGACGAGTGGAACGCGATGACGACGAGTTGGATCACGCAACTCTCGATGGAACCGGTGCTGATCGGCGTCAGCGTCGACAACACCGCCGTCACGCACCGCCTCATCACCGTGGGCGGTTCGTTCACTGTCAATCTCTGGCCGGCCGACGACACCAGAGTGTTCGTGAAGTTCTCGAAGCCCGCGTCGTTCGAGGACATGGCCCTGAACCGTCGGGCGATCAGGGCGGGTGTCACCGGCGCGCCGGTGTTCGACGAGGCCATCGCCTTCCTCGAGTGCGAGGTCCGGCACGCGCACGACTTGGGCACACACACGCTGTTCATCGGTGAGGTGGTCGACGCCGGAGTTCGCGACGACGAGGCGCGGGCCGCGTCGATGGGCGACACGCGCATGAAGTACGGCGGGGTGAAACGACACTGACCGCGAACCGACAGACCACATCGCTGCTCGACTGGCTGTTCCGAAATCGCGTCACCGGTCGCATCACCATCGCCCAGTTCCCGAACGTGGCGCTGTGGATCTTCTTCGGCGCCGTGGCGCTTCGCCTGTTGGTGCCCGCCGATGGCACGCTGCGCTCGATCCTCGATGGAATCGGAGTTGCCGCTCTGGCCTGGTGGGCCGTCGACGAGGTGTTGCGAGGCGTGAACCCGTGGCGGCGGCTGCTCGGCGGCGCTGGATGCATCGCGGCCGGCCTCGGGTTGGTGGCGTTGCTCCGCTGACACGCCGGCGGGTCACTGCGCTGATCGGGGCCTGGGCTACTAGATTCCCTCCAGGGGGTCATCGCAACGAAAGGGAGCGAGCATGGGGTTCCTCGACAAGGCCAAGGAAAAGGCCACCCACCTGGCTGGGCAGGCCAAAGAGAAGATCGACGACGTCAAGGAGAAGCGCAAAGCCGACGATCTGCTCGACGATCTCGGCCGGATCGTGTACCGCCAACGCACGGACCGCGGTGAGCCCGGCGACGAAGCGGAGATCGTGCGTCTTGTCGCCGAACTTCGCGTTCTCGAAGATGATGGGACCGAGGTGATCGCGGCAGCTGCGGCAGATGACACCGCCGCCTCCCCCTTCGTCGCCGCCCCCGCCTCCGCCCGCCTGATACTGCTGCGCGCTGCCGTCAGACGAAGCGCACGGCTTGCGCACCGAAGGTCACCTCGGCGTAGTTGGGCGCGTCCATCTGAATCGCGGTGACGTAGACCGAGTCGAGCGCCAGGATCTGAGCATCGGTCGTCAGCACCACCAGCGGGATGTGCTCGCCATCGACGTTGGCGCGCATCAACCGAACCGCTGTGTCGCCGAGCGCGATCAGAACACTGAAGGTGACGCCGTCGTGTGACGGTGACAGGCTCAGCAGCGGTTCGCTCTCGACGATCTCGGGGATCGTCAGGTAGGAGGCCATTCCGTTGTTCTAGCCCACATCGACTGAGCTGATTCACCACGGGTGACTGTCCGGCCCTCGGCCCGAGCCGACGACCTGGCAACCTTGGGCGATGGAAGATTTCGACGGACGAATGGCCGTGATCACCGGCGGCGGCTCCGGCATGGGTCGTGAGCTGGCCCGGCAACTGGCGAGCGCAGGCTGCCACGTTGCCACCTGCGACATCGCCGCGGACGGGCTTGCCGAGACCAAGGAGATCTGTGACGCGGACGCACCGCGTGGTACGCGCGTCACGACCTTCGTGGCGGATGTCAGCGACGAATCCTCTGTGCAGGCGTTCGCTGCAGCGGTCGCCGCGGAGCACGGCACCGACCACATCAATCTGCTGTTCAACAACGCGGGCATCGGCGGTGGCGGCAGCTTCATCCTCGATGAGCGGGCGGACTGGGAACGAACCTTCAACATCTGCTGGAACGGTGTCTACCTCTGCACCAGGGCTTTCATGCCGATGTTGCTGGCGAGCAGCGAGGGGCACGTGGTCAACACCAGCAGCGTCAACGGCTTCTGGGCGTGTCTCGGGCAGGGCATCCCGCACACGGCGTACAGCGCTGCAAAGTTCGCGGTGAAGGGTTTCACCGAGGCGTTGATCATCGACTTTCGCCTCAACGCCCCACACCTGCGCGCCTCGGTCGTCATGCCCGGACACATCGGCACCTCGATCTTCATCAACTCCTCCAAGGTGCTCGGCCGCGAGCCGAAGGAACTGACCGCCGATCAGGTCGCCCAGCTGCGCGTTCGGTTGGAACGCAGCGGGATCGACCTCGGCGGGGCCAGCGACGACGACATCCGCCTGGGCATGCAGATTCGCGGCGAGATGTTCCGCGACAACGCGCCGATGACGGCGGCCCAGGCCGCGACGGTGATCCTCGACGGTGTGCGCGCCGACGAATGGAGGATCCTCGTGGGTGCCGATGCGGTCTCGCTCGACGAACTGGTGCGCCAGATGCCCGGCGAGGCGTATGACCAATCGTTCGTGGAGATCTTGAAGAGCCGCCAGGTCTTCAACTTCGACTGAGACCGATACGTCATGCTCTACGGTGATCTGGCTGCGGCGTCGCAGCGTGTCGCGGCCACGGCGAAACGATCGGAGAAGGTCGCTACCCTCGCCGAGTTGCTGCGATCGGTACCTGCTGACGAGATCGAGGCAACGGTCGGGCTGCTGATCGGTGAGCCCCGTCAGGGTCGGCTGGGCGTCGGTTGGGCGACGATGTCGAACCTGCAGGTCGCCGCGTCACCCCAGCCGTCGCTGACGATCCACGACGTCGACACCGCACTCACGGTCGTGGCCGGCCTCGAGGGCAGCGGCTCGCAGGGCGAGCGCATGCGGGTCATGCGCGTGCTGTGGTCGGCCGCAACCGAGGCCGAGCAGCACCACCTCCACCGGGTCCTCACCGGGGAACTGCGCCAGGGCGCCAACGAAGGTGTGGTCGCCGACGCCGTCGGGAAGGCAAGTGGTCACCCGATCGCTGCGGTCCGGCGGGCCGCCATGTTGTTGGGTGACTTGGGCAGGGCTGCACACCTCGCGTTGACGGGTCGATCGCTCGACGTCGGCCTCACACCGCTGACTGCGGTGCAGCCGATGCTCGCCGGCACCTCGCCCAGCGTCACCGAGGCCCTCGCCGAGATCGGGTTGGCCAGCGTGGAGTGGAAGCTCGACGGCATCCGTGTTCAGGCCCACAAGCGCGGCGACGAGGTACGGCTGTTCAGCCGAGGACTCAACGACATCACCGCCGGGCTTCCCGCGGTTGTCGATCTGGTCCGGCGGGTGCCGGCCCGATCGGTGGTGCTCGACGGTGAGGCGCTCGGGATCGACGAGGACGGGCAGCCCCTGATCTTCCAGGAGACCATGAGCGGTCTGGCCACGACGAGTGCCTACTTCTTCGACGTGTTGCACGCAGACGACGTCTCGCTGATCGACGACCCCCTGCGCAGCCGTCGAGGCGTGCTGGAGGCGCTCCTGCCCGTCGGTGGTCGGCTGCCGTCGATCATCACGGCCGATCCCGACGAGGCCGAGGCGTTCGCCGCGAACGCCGTCGCAACCGGTCACGAGGGCGTGATGGTCAAGGCAATCGAGTCGATCTACGAGGCAGGCCGGCGAGGAACGGGATGGCGCAAGGTCAAGCCGGTTCACACCCTCGATCTGGTGGTGCTCGCCGCCGAGTGGGGTCATGGCCGACGCGTCGGCTGGCTCAGCAACCTGCATCTCGGTGCTCGCGGCGTGGACGGTTTCGTGATGGTCGGCAAGACGTTCAAAGGCATGACTGACGACTTGCTGCGCTGGCAGACCGAAGAGCTGCAACGGCGTGCGATCACCACCGAAGGTCATACCGTTCATGTGCGACCGGAACTGGTCGTCGAGATCGCCATCGACGGCGTGCAACGATCCACGCGCTATCCCGGCGGCGTGGCGCTGCGGTTCGCTCGGGTGCGGCGGTATCGACCCGACAAGACCGCAACCCAAGCCGACACCATCGAGCGAGTGCAAGGGATGCTCGGCGGCACCCACTGAGGGTATGGTCGCGCTCGCCATGGCCACCTTGCGCTTCAACTTCGGCACGATGGGCTCGGGAAAGAGCACCATGGCGTTGCAGATCCATCACAACCTGGCCAGCCGCCAGCTGTACGGCTTGCTGTTGACGAAGCTCGATCGAGAGGGCGCCCAGGTGACCAGCCGCCTCGGGGTGGCCGCCGAGGCGGTGGAGGTCGTGCCGGAGCTCGACCTGTTCAAGCTCGCCGTCGATCACTGGCCGATCCATTACATGGTCTGCGACGAGGTGCAGTTCTACAGCGTGCAACAGTGCGACCAGCTGGGTCGGGCCGTCGACGACCTCGGGGTCGACGTGTTCGCATTTGGCCTGATCACCGACTTTCGCGGCGAGTTGTTCGATGGAACCAAGCGGATGTTGGAGATCGCCGACGAACGCGTCCCCATGCAGGTCGAGGCGAGGTGCTGGTGCGGCGCTCGGGCGACCCACAACGCCCGCGTCGTCAACGGCGAGGTGGTCTACGAAGGCGACACCGTGGTGGTCGGTGACACCGGTACGGCAGGCGACCAACCGTTGTTCGGCGACGTGGTGCGTTACGAGCTCCTGTGCCGCCTCCACTACCGCCAAGGCGAGCTCGGCACCTAGCGCCGCTCAGCCCTTGTCGGGCGCGATCTCGGTACTCCCGGTACCGACACCGAACCCGTGGGATCTGGTTGGGCGAGGTGTGAGTACCCGGGCTACCGGATCCGCGCCCGACGGCATGGCTGGGGTGTCACGCGTCGGGGTTGATCAACCAGGACAGCCGGCGCATGTCGGCCTTGCGGGCGGGAAAGCTGCCGACCCGCTCGGCGACCTGCTTGCGGAGCCACGGCATCGAGGCCGCCATCCTGGTGCCGGGGCACAACGTGGAGCCGATGCCGCGGTGGCCGACGATGTTCGGGAACACCAGTTTCGTCGAGTCGGTGGCGATGAACTCGTCGCTGCCGAGCGGATCGATCTTGTGGCGTTGCGCCTCCCACGCGGCGAGGTGGATCAAGCTGGCGATCGCCGCGCCGGACGGCGCTGTCTTCATGAAGTTGCCGATCAGGGCGATACCGCAGGATCCGGCGTTGCGGCCCTTGGTGTGGCCGCCGATGATCGCGTTGCCTGCCCCGTCCTCGCCGGTGTGGAGTTCGCCCTTGTTGTACTTGCGTGCGCGGCGCCCCTCGAAGATCTCGCCATCGGGGCCGATCAGGAAGTTGTAGCCGATGTCGGTGAACCCCCGCCCGATCACGTGGAGCTCGTAACCGAATCGCACCGTGGCGGCGGGGTTCTTCACGCCGTTGGGGCTCGCCGTGTGGTGTACGACGATCTTGCGGAACGGCGCGTACCCGATCACATGGCGAGTCGCGGATCGACTCGTCGGCACCCCATTGGGCACGCGTCACGATCGACGGTGCAGGGATCAGGCCGATCTTGGGATGCGTCTTTGCCGTGGCCTTGGTCTGCGTCTTGGGCTTCGCCTCGGCGATCCCGGCATCGAACGCGGACCCGGCGGCGATCGCGACTGCGCCCGTGGCTGCGAGTCGCAGGAACCTTCGGCGCGGCAAGGCATCTTCGGCGATGCAGTGTTCGCACATAGGAGTCTCCTTCGGTTAGGGACTCCACCCGCCACCAGCCGCACAGAGTAACCCGCAAATCACTCCCTGCGACGGCATCGTTGCATTTGGCCTCCACGGTTGTGGCGCGACGCACGTGCAACCCGGTACGATTCCTGCACCGTTCGGGCCAGCGTCGTCCCGTGCGCCACCTAGCCGTTCACCGACTCCGTGGAGCCAAACCGATGCGCAATCACTCTCAAACGGGGCTTCCCGCGCCGCAGGGTCTCTATGACCCTCGGTTCGAACACGACGCTTGCGGCGTCTCGTTCGTCGCGAACATGAAGGGCGTGGCCAGCCGATCGATCGTGGCCATGGGCCTTGGCGCGCTCTGCAACCTGGAGCACCGCGGCGCCACCGGCGCCGAAGCCGATACCGGCGATGGAGCCGGCATCTTGATCCAGGTGCCGGATCGATTCCTGCGCGGGGTTGTCGACTTCGATCTCCCGCTCCCCGGCGCCTACGCCGTCGGTCTGGCGTTCTTGCCCCTCGACGTGACGGACGCCGAGAAGGCCCAAGAAGCCATCGGCACGATCATCGTCGACGAGGGCTTGAGCGTGCTCGGCTGGCGTGACGTGCCCGTGAACCCGGACTGCCTCGGTGCCAGTGCGAGGGTGGTGATGCCGATCTGCCGGCAGCTCTTCATCGCCGACCCGGCCGGTGCGGCAGGCATCGAGCTCGACCGCAAGGTGTTCATCGCCCGCAAGCGGATCGAGCACGACCTTCCGACCGAGCAGCAGACCTACTTTCCGTCACTCAGCAGCCGAACGCTGCTGTACAAGGGAATGCTCACCACGCCGCAACTCGCCGTGTTCTTCCCCGACCTCGGCGACGAGCGACTGGAGAGCGCGCTGGTGCTGGTGCACAGCCGGTTCAGCACCAACACGTTCCCGTCGTGGCCGCTGGCGCACCCGTACCGGTACATCGCCCACAACGGGGAGATCAACACCGTGCAGGGCAACCGCAACTGGATGCGCACGCGCGAGTCGCTGCTGGCCAGCGATCTGCTACCGGGTCTCGAGCGGGCCTACCCGATCTGCACGCCCGGGGGCAGCGACTCGGCGACGTTCGACGAGGTTCTGGAACTGCTGCACCTCGGTGGGCGCAGCTTGCCCCACGCGATGCTGATGATGATCCCCGAAGCGTGGGAGAACCACGACTCGATGGACGCCACCAAGCGTGCGTTCTACCGCTTCCACTCGTGCCTGATGGAGCCATGGGACGGGCCGGCAAGTGTCGCGTTCACCGATGGAACGGTGATCGGCGCCGTGCTCGACCGCAACGGGCTCCGTCCCAGTCGGTACTGGGTGACCGACGACGATCTGGTCGTGATGGCCAGCGAGGTCGGCGTGCTCGACATCGACCCGGCAAAGATCGTGCGCAAGGGCCGCCTGCAGCCGGGCCGCATGTTCCTGATCGATACCGCCTTGGGTCGCATCGTCGAAGATGACGAGATCAAGGCCACGCTTGCCGAGGCACAGCCCTATGCGCGAGTGGTTGGAAGAAGGTGTGGTCGAGCTCGGAGAACTGCCCGAGCGCGAGCACGTGGTGTTCAGCCATCAAAGCGTGCTGCGCCGCCAGCAGGTGTTCGGGTACACGCACGAAGAACTGAAGATCATCGTCGCCCCGATGGCCAAGGCCGGCGCCGAGCCGATCGGCTCGATGGGCACCGACACGCCGATCGCGGTGCTCAGCGAGCGACCGCGGCTGCTGTTCGACTACTTCCAGCAGCTCTTCGCCCAGGTCACCAACCCGCCGCTCGACGCCATTCGCGAAGAGGTGGTCACCTCGGTGGGCGGCTCCGTCGGCCCCGAGGCCAACCTGCTGCAGCCGGGCCCGGAGAGCTGCCGGCAGCTGACCCTGCCGTTCCCGGTGATCGACAACGACGAGCTGGCCAAGATCATCCACATCAACGACGACGAGACGTACCCGGAGCTGTCGGCCGTCGTGATCAGCGGGTTGTACCGGGTCGCCGGCGGCGGGTTGGCGCTGAAACGGGCGATCGACGCGATCCGGGTGGAGATCAGCAAAGCGATCACCGAGGGCGCGCGGATCGTGGTGCTCAGCGATCGCAACAGCGACGACGTGTACGCGCCGATCCCGTCGCTGCTGTTGACCTCGGCCGTGCATCACCACCTGATCCGCGAGAAGCAACGCACCAAGGTCGGCCTGATCGTGGAGACCGGTGATGCGCGCGAGGTGCACCACATGGCGCTGCTGATCGGCTTCGGCGCCGGTGCGATCAACCCCTACCTGGCGTTCGAATCGATCGAAGACATGGTCCGTGAGGACCTCCACGGGCTCGGCGGGATGGACCCGCACAAGGCCGTGAAGAACTACATCAAGGCCGCCGGCAAGGGCGTGCTGAAAGTGATGAGCAAGATGGGCGTCAGCACGGTCGCCAGCTACACCGGTGCGCAGATCTTCGAGGCGATCGGGCTCGGGCACGAACTGGTCGACGAGTACTTCACCGGCACCGTCAGCCGCCTCGGGGGCATCAGCCTCGACCAGGTCGCCTCCGAAGTCGCGGCGCGGCACAAGGTCGCCCACCCGCCTCGGCCGGCCGAGCGTGCCCACCGCAAGCTGGAGCTCGGCGGCGAGTACCAGTGGCGCCGCGAGGGTGAGGTGCACCTGTTCAACCCGGAGACCGTGTTCAAGCTGCAGCACGCGACCCGTTCCGGTCGTTACGACATCTTCAAGCAGTACACGGCGCTGATCGACGACCAGGCCAAGAAGCTGGCGACGTTGCGCGGGCTGTTCGAGCTCAAGCTCGGTGATCGGCAGCCCGTCGACATCGACGAGGTCGAGCCGGTCAGCGAGATCGTCAAGCGGTTCTCCACCGGGGCGATGAGCTACGGGTCGATCTCCGCTGAGGCGCACGAGACGCTGGCCATCGCGATGAACTCGATCGGCGCCAAGAGCAACACCGGCGAGGGCGGCGAGGACAGCGAGCGCCTGTACGACCCGCAGCGACGCAGTGCGATGAAGCAGGTCGCCAGCGGCCGATTCGGGGTGACCAGCGAATACCTCGTCAACGCCACCGATCTGCAGATCAAGATGGCCCAGGGTGCCAAGCCGGGCGAAGGTGGCCAATTGCCCGGTCACAAGGTCTATCCGTGGATCGCGGCGACCCGTCACTCGACACCCGGCGTGGGGTTGATCAGCCCGCCGCCACACCACGACATCTACTCGATCGAAGACCTCAAGCAACTGATCCATGACCTGAAGAACGCCAACCCTGCGGCGCGCGTGAACGTGAAACTCGTCGCCGAGGTCGGTGTCGGCACCGTCGCCGCGGGAGTCAGCAAAGCCAAGGCCGATGTGGTGCTGATCAGCGGCCACGATGGTGGCACCGGTGCCAGTCCGCTGACGTCGTTGAAGCACGCCGGCGCACCGTGGGAGCTCGGGCTGGCCGAAACGCAGCAGACGCTGTTGCTCAACGGCCTGCGAGATCGAATCGTCGTTCAGACGGATGGTCAGCTGAAGACAGGTCGCGACGTGGTGATCGCCGCCTTGCTGGGCGCCGAGGAGTTCGGCTTCGCCACCGCCCCTCTCGTCGTCAGTGGGTGCGTGATGATGCGGGTCTGTCACCTCGACACCTGCCCGGTTGGGATCGCCACGCAGAACCCTGTGTTGCGCGCCAAGTTCAGTGGCAAGCCCGAGTTCGTCGTCAACTTCATGGAGTACATCGCCGAGGAGGTGCGCGAGCACATGGCGTCGCTCGGCTTCCGAACGATTCAGGAGATGATCGGTCACGTCGAGGCACTCGACACGAGGGCGGCGATCACCCACTGGAAGGCGAAGGGGCTCGACATCAGCCCGATCCTGGCGGTCCCGTCGAACCCGTACGGCCAGACGATGTATCAATCCGTTGGGCAGGAACATGGCCTCGAGCATGCGCTCGACCAGCAACTGCTCGAGGCCTGCGAGCCGGCGATCGAGCGAGGGGAGCACGTGCGCCTCGACCTCGCCATCCGCAACGTCAATCGCACGGTCGGGACCATGCTCGGCAACGCGGTGACCAGGCGATACGGGGGAGCCGGGCTTCCCGATGGCACGATCGACATTCACCTGCGCGGCTCCGCGGGACAGAGCTTCGGGGCATTTGTGCCGTCGGGCATCACGCTGCGGTTGGAGGGCGACGCCAACGACTACGTCGCCAAGGGCCTGTCCGGCGGGCGGGTCGTCGTGCGTCCGGACCGCCGTGCCCCGTTCGTCGCCGAGCACCACACGATTGCCGGCAACGTGATCGGCTACGGCGCAACGGGCGGCGAGATCTTCCTGCGGGGGATCGTCGGCGAACGCTTCTGCGTTCGCAA
The DNA here is from genome assembly GCA_963805445.1 of Ilumatobacteraceae bacterium. Taxonomy (GTDB): domain Bacteria; phylum Actinomycetota; class Acidimicrobiia; order Acidimicrobiales; family Ilumatobacteraceae; genus JAENVT01. Next base: position 17,461 of record CAWDUI010000037.1, read on the forward strand.
CTCCGGAGCGACCGCGGTCGTCGAGGGTGTCGGCGATCACGGGTGCGAGTACATGACGGGCGGTCGTGTCGTCGTGCTCGGGCCGACCGGGCGCAACTTCGGTGCGGGCATGAGTGGGGGAATCGCCTACGTCTACGACCCGAACGAGGTCTTCGCTGCCAAGCTCAACAGCGAGATGGTGCAGTTGCAACAACTCGACGATGGCGACCGCGAGTTCCTGCGCACCACTGTGCAGGATCACTTTGCACACACCGACTCGGCTGTGGCCGGCGCCGTCATCGCCGGCTGGGACGAGGAGATCGAGCATTTCCGCAAGGTGATGCCGATCGATTACTCCAAGGTCTTGGCCGTGATGAGCCAAGCCGCTGCGGACGGCCTCGACGAGCAACAGACGTCGGAGCGGATCATGGAGGCGGCACGTGGGTGAGGTCACCGGGTTTCTGAAGTGGCAGCGCGAGATGCCCTCGCGGCGCGACGTGCCCGTGCGGCTGCGCGACTGGAAAGAGGTCTACAACGACTTTGCCGCTCGACAAGGTGCAGACCCAGGCCGGGCGTTGCATGGACTGTGGCATCCCGTTCTGCAACAACGGCTGCCCGCTCGGCAACCTGATCCCTGATTGGAACGACCTCGTCTATCGGGAGCATTGGCGCGACGCGATCGATCGGCTGCACGCCACCAACAACTTTCCCGAGTTCACCGGTCGGTTGTGCCCGGCCCCGTGCGAGGCGGCCTGCGTGCTCGGCATCAACGCCGACCCGGTCACGATCAAGCAGGTCGAGGTCGAGATCATCGACCGCGCATGGGACGAGGGCTGGGTCGAACCGCAACTGCCGAGTGTCAAGACCGGCAAGCGAATCGTCGTGATCGGCTCGGGCCCGTCCGGGTTGGCGGCGGCCCAGCAACTGACTCGCGCCGGTCACGAGACGGTGGTGCTCGAACGCGCAGACCGCATCGGCGGGCTGCTGCGATACGGCATCCCCGCGTTCAAGATGGAGAAGCGGCACCTCGCCCGACGAATCGCCCAGATGGAGGCAGAGGGAACCGAGTTCCGCACCAACGCGACGGTCGGCGACGGTATCGACATCGAAGTGCTGCTCGCCTCGTACGACGCGATCGTGCTGGCGTGTGGCGCGACGGCGGCACGTGATCTTCCGATCCCCGGCCGCGAGTTGAGCGGCATCCATCAGGCGATGGAGTACCTGCCACTTGCCAACCGCGTGCAGGAAGGCGACATCGAGGTCTCGCCGATCGACGTGCACGGCAAGAACGTCGTCATCATCGGCGGCGGCGACACCGGCGCCGATTGCCTCGGCACCGCCCACCGCCAGGGCGCCGCGAACGTGACCCAGTTGGAGATCATGCCGCGCCCGCCGGACTTGCGCGCCGACAGCAACCCATGGCCGCAGTGGAGCCTGGTGTACCGGGTGTCGTCGGCGCACGAGGAGGGCGGCGATCGCCTGTACAGCGTCAACACCGAGCGGTTCCTCGACGACGGCAGCGGCCGCGTGCGTGCGCTGTTGCTCCACGAGGTCGAGATGGTCGATGGCCGGTTCCAGAAGATCGAGGGCAGCGAACGGGAACTGCCTGCCGATTTCGTGTTCCTGGCCATGGGCTTCCTCGGCCCGGAGAAGGGCACCTGGCTCGATCTGCTCGGCGTGTCGTTCGACGAGCGCGGCAACGTGGCCCGCGATGGGCGCTACATGACGTCGGTCCCGGGGTTTTCGTGGCCGGCGACATGGGCCGGGGGCAGAGCCTGATCGTGTGGGCGATCGCCGAGGGTCGGTCGTGCGCCGCCGGTCTCGACGCCTGGCTGATGGGTGAGACCCAACTCCCGAGGCCCATCGCTCCCACAGCGCGACCACTCGCGTAACGGCGCAGCGTAGGCTGGGCGGATGAAATCGAACGTGGTGCTGGTGGCGCTCTCAGCTGCGGTTTTGGCTTCGTGCGCCGCCGCGAACGGCTCGTCGCCCGACCAGACCGTGCTTGGCCTGACCTCGACCAACTACGTGACGGTCACGCAGACCCCGACCACCCTCACACCGACCACACTCCTTGCCGGAACCGGGACGCCGGGCACGGTTCACCCCGAGGAGGGCAGCTACGTGGTCGCTGCCGGCGACTACCCGGCCAACATCGCCAAGACGTACAAGGTCGCCTTCACCGATCTGCTCGCCATCAACGGTTGGACGCTCGTGGGCAATCAGGTCCCCGAGTTCCCTGCAGTCGGCAGCGACCATCAAGATCCCGCCGGGGTGGACCGAGCCGGGAACGGCTCCCGACACGTCGGGCACCACGGCGTCGGGCACCACGCCCAGTTCGCCGACCACGACGATCGCCGGCGGTCAGCCGGCTTGCGCTCCGGGTGAGTACACGATCGTGGCGGGCGACTATCCCGGCAAGGTTGCCAAGAACCTCGACACCACTGTGGCGGCGCTCGACGCTGCCAACGTCGGCACCAAGGGGTACAGCAGTTTCCAGGTGGGCGTGAAGATCAAGACCCCACCCAAGGCCAACTGCTGACAGCGCCAGCCGAGCTGGCGATCGTGCGGTCTGCGGTTCCAGCGTCGAGTTGTGCGGCGTGGCTCGATCTGATCGACGCCGGCTATCGCCAGGTCGAGATCGAACCGAGTTCCGACTTCGTCCTCGAGAGCTCGTCGTTCCGGCTGGGCGCGGTCGCCGGTGTGTCGGTGGTCGACGTCTGGTCGGCGCTGCAGCAGCGATGTTCGGGCGTGGTGTGAGGATGCGCTCGGGCCGCGGCTGGCGATCGATGTCGACCAGTGCTGGGTGCGACGGCAGTATGCACCGGGGTCCGCTCCGCCGCGACATCACCCGCACTCCTGGCACCAGGACGGCGCGCTCGGATTCGAATTCACCCGGGACAGTCATGCGGCGGCACCTGGCGCGGCGCTGCTGCGCATGGTCACGTGCTGGGTCGCGCTGGTGCCGTGCGGCGTCGGCGCGCCGGGGCTCGACATCGTCACCGATCGCGTCGGTCACTTGCTGCCACCGACGCAACTCGCCGACGTCGCTGTCGACCACCGATGGCCCGCTTCGCGGCGAACCCGGCCTGTGCTGCACGCGGGCGACGCGGTGGTGTTCAGCGGTGCCGTGCTGCACCGCACGCACGTGTCCACGGCGATGACTCAGACGCGGACGAGCATCGAGTTGCGCTGCTTCCCGGCGGATGACATCCCCGATCGCCTCGCCCACGACCAATTCGTCGTTGTCTCCGTCGCCTGACCACTCTTGCCATCGGGCGCGCTTTCGGTACTGGGAGTACGCGGAATCGCGCCCGACGACGGGGCGGCAGGGGAGCCGGTGCGACCGGGGGTCACACCAGGCGAAAGCTCACCTGATCGAGGTGGACGGTTTCACCGACACGAGCGCGATCCGTGGCAGTCAGGTCGATCGTCGAGTTGGTGCCTCCGACGAATTGCACGCTGTGGAGCAGACCGAACAATGACCACAGGGTCGTCACGGCCGCCGGGTCCTCCGTAGCGATCGTGTATCCGGCGACGGCGCCGACGACCGAGTTGTCGGTGTGTGCACGCCACCTCGGCCCACCCCACAGCCACGAGCCAGGGGGCTGCGGTTCGTCGAGGCTGACGATGGCCCCGCCGACGTCGGCGGGGTGCAGATGACGGCCGCGGATGGTGGGGAAGTCGCCGCTCCACACCGTGCGCACGCCGCCGCCGGCAAGCTCGGCCATCCGGGTGTCGAGATCGTCGACCTCGAACATGACCATGTAGGCAGTCGCGTCGGCCTCTCGTCGGTCGAGCAGCCTTCCAGCGGCGGAGTTGTTGGTGATGGGGGCGACGACCTCGATGAACTGGTCGCCGACGGTGAGGAGGGCGTTGTGCAATCCGAACTCGGCGACGCCGGGATCGTTGAAGCAGACGGTGAGCTGCAGGTGCGTGCACAGTCGGTCGACGGTCGCGTCGAGGTCACGAGCGGCGACGACGACCTGACGGAGACGGATCACGCCTGCATGGTAGGGCTTGCCGTAGGCGGCGGTAGCTTCCAACGCATGCTTACGGTGATCGAAGGCCGGGTGCTCGGCTGCCTGATGGAGAAGGAACGCACGGTTCCCGATCAGTATCCGTTGTCGATGAACGCGCTGGTGTCGGCATGCAACCAGTCGTCGTCGCGTGAGCCGATCATGGCCCTCGACGAGTTCGAGGTGGATGCCTCGATCACGTCGATGAAGACCCAGGGCCTCGTGCGAATCGTGCATCCATCACACGGGCGCAGCGTCACCCGGTACCGCCAGGTTGCCGACGAGAAGTTCCAACTCGACGAAGAGGCAGCGGCGATCATGGCTGTGTTGCTCGTCCGTGGCCCGCAGACCGTCGCCGAACTGCGGACGCGAACCGAACGGTTGCACACGTTCGATTCGGCGAACGAGGTCGACGCATGCCTGCATGTGCTGGCCGAGAGCGCGCTCGTACAGTTGCTGGATCGTCAGCCGGGTCAGAAGGAACAACGCTGGCAGCAGTTGATCGCCGAAGAGTCCGAGCCGGTCGCGGCCCCGGCGGCGATGGTGCCGGCCGCAGTTGCAGGCAGCATGGCGGATCGCGTCGCTCAACTCGAAGAGCGCGTCGCCAAGCTCGAATCTGCCCTTGCCGATCTGTTGTAGCGCAGCACCATGTACACGCCAGCTGCGTTCGTCGAAGACCGTCCCGACATCATCGCTCAGTTCTTGGCCGAGCACCCGATGGCGCAGCTGGTGACGATGACCGACGGCGGTCTGGTCGCCACCCCGCTGCCGATGCTCTACGAACCGGTCACCGGCGGTCTCGGCTCGTTGGTCGGTCATGTGGCGCCGCGCCAATCGACAGTGGGCCGACGCGTCGGCCGGCGTTGAAGCGCTGGCGATCTTCACCGGAGCGAACGCGTATGTCTCGCCGAACTGGTATCCCTCGAAGCAGGAGCACGGCAGGGTGGTCCCGACGTGGAACTACGAGACGGTCCACGTTCGTGGCGAGTTCGTCGTGCACGACGAACTCGAGTGGAAGCGTGCGCTGGTCACCCGCCTGACCCAACGGCACGAAGCGCGCTTCGACGCGCCTTGGAAGATCGACGACGCGCCGCCCGACTACATCGCCACCATGCTGAAGGCGATCGTGGGGATCGAGGTGCGGGTCACCTCGATCCAGGCCAAGCGCAAGCTCAGCCAGAACCGGCCCGAGACCGATATCGCCGGGACGGTCGTCGGTCTGACCGAGGCCGGCGGCGAGTCCGCGATGATCGCGCAGTCGATGCGATCGATGTGAGTTTCGGACAATGGTGGGGTGGGTAACGTCCACCGATCCGTCGAGAGGAGCGCGCCATGCCCCGAATCACCCCCAACCTCTGGTTCGACCTCGAGAGTGAAGAGGCCGCCGAGTTCTACTGCTCGATCTTTCCGAACTCCAAGATCCGCCAGGTCTCGTACTACGGAGAAGCCGGTCCGCGGCCTGCCGGTACGGTGCTGACGGTCGATTTCGTCCTCGACGGGCAGCCGTTCACGGCGATCAACGGTGGGCCAGAGTTCACGTTCGACGAAGCGGTGTCGTTCCTCATCAGCTGCGAGGACCAAGATGAGATCGACTACTACTGGAAGCACCTGACCGATGGTGGCGAAGAAGGCCCATGCGGATGGCTGAAGGACAAGTTCGGGCTGTCGTGGCAGGTCGTGCCCCAGGGCATGGGGGATCTGCTCGCGGATCCGAACGACGGTCGCGGCCAGCGGGCGATGCGGGCCATGCTCGGCATGAAGAAGATCGATGTGGCCGCGCTGAGAACTGCCGCGGAGGGCGCGTAGCTCAGCCGAGGTCTGGCCAGCGGCGTTTCTGCCGCCGGCGCATACCGGCCTTGCCCAACTTGCGGTGCTCGGCCAACGCCCACTGACGGCGCCAGCCGTTGTAGTCCGGCCCGGTCAGCTTCGGGTTGGTCCCGGTGGCGCGGCGACGGCGTGAGGTCCAGAAATCGGTCAACGCCTCGTCGCCCAGCGTGGTGACAGCAGCTTCGATGCGAGCGTTGAACCGCCGGGTCGACTCGCCGTCGACGGGTTGCATCGGCGAGCCGAACACGACCTTGGTCTTGCCCGGCTTCGGCCGCTTCATCCCCTTGCCGTAGATCGCTCCGGAGCCGTCGATGAACATCGGAACGACAGCCGCGCCGGTCCGCGACGACAGGTAGGCGGCTCCGCCTTTGAACTCCTGGCCCCAACCATCGGGCGATCGGCCGCCCTCGGGATAGATCACCAGGCTCCAGCCGTCCTCGATCAACCGCTTCAACTGATCGCTGGTCTTGCGGCCGGTGACCTCGCGGTCGATGGGGATCGCGTTCAGCGAGAGCGCGGCGACGATGCCTTTCCACTTCGCATCGAAGAAGAAGTCGGCGGCGGCGGCGACCACGAGCTTCGATCGCCACGGCTCGGGAATGGCGATGATCGACAGTGGCGTGTCGAGATGGCTGTGATGCGTCGGCGCGAAGATCAGCGGCGGTGACTCGTCGCGAACGCGGAGGTCTTCGAGTCGGTCGGTGCCGTGGATCTCCGGGCGGGCCAGGCCGTGCACGACCAATCGGAGGGGGCCGTTGGTGATCGCCCGCCGCGCTGCCTTCGCCGGCCCGCGGGCGCGCCCAGGCGGTCTCGAAGTTGGCGCCGAGCTTGGATGGCTCGGGCGGGACGACGACACCTTTGGGAACGCTGGGTTTGCGATACGGGAACCCGACGTTGCGGGCCGGTTTGAGGGCGCGCTGCAACGTCGCGCTGGCGACATCGCCCAGCCGTGCGGCTCGGCGCAGCCCGGTCAGCGAGTACGGCACCGTGCGCTTGCTCATCGCGACTCGCTCATTGCACGTCGGCCACCAGCAGGGCCGGGACGTGCAGGTGACTGATGGTCGGCGAGCGACCGACCACATCGCTGGCGATCTCGAACGCGTCGTCCATCGTCGACGCCGGGGTGAAACCGAGGCGGCGAACCGTCGGCGGGTCTCCGCCGACGATGATCACTTTGCCGGCGTGCTGCAGCCCGTGCGCGCCCCAGTACCAGGCATAGAACGGGTGCACACCGTGGTAGGCGTTGCCGGTGCGATACAGGTGGCGGTACCACTCGTCCTCTGCGTACTGCTTCTCCCACTTCAGCGACATCGCCACCGGGTCGGTCGTGTCGGCCAGTACCTGCTCGAAGAAGTCGATGTAACTCGGGTGATGCACCGGGTGGAACTCGCGGTACGTGGGGTGGGTCATGATGATCACGCCGCCCTCGCGCACCAGTGGCTTGTTGCGATACATGTTGAACAGGTATCCCAAGCCCATGCACATCACGAGCACCGGGTTCATGATCCCGTCGGGGTTGTACGGGCAGACGTAGGGGATGCCGAGGGTCAAGATGTCGGTCTGGCCGTGCACCTCGACGAGTTGCTGCTTGTGCACCCACTCGAGGGTGATCTTGTGGACGGCCTCGGTGTCGCCGGCCTGCACGCTGGTCATCTGGTGCGGGCCTTCGATGTTGTGGAAGATCCGGCGTGCCAGGCGGGTCGGCGTGCGGCTGAGTGACTTGGTCGTGGCCAGGAACGTGGCTCGATCCTTGGCCTTCCATTCCCATTCGCGCTTGGAGAGGAAGTCGAACGGCGACGGGAACATGTCGGTGTTGAGGGTCGACTCGATCTGGAACACACGTGGGCCGTGGTCGCGCATGATCTTGCCGAGACGCCACACGCTCTTGTGCAGCTCACTCTTGTGACGGTCCATCAAGCTGCGGGTGTTCTGCAGCGTCTCGGGATTGTGGTGGAAGCTGAGGCTGCGGTAGCTGGCCAGGCCGGTGGTGATGCTCTTCCAGCCGCCGTCCATCGCCACCGAGTTGATGTTGACGTACACGATCAGGTCGCTGTCGGCCGCACGCTTGCTGATCTCCAACACCTCGCCCTCGGGCGTCGTGCCGATCACGGTGAGGTTGTCGAGATCCTCGGCGTCGTGCTGGTACAGCGTGCCGCGCGGGTGGAAGGCGTCGTAGATGCGATCGCCGAGCGCGTGCCGCAACTCGTACTCGTGCATACGACGGTGCAACCCGAGCGCGGCGATGATGTGCACGTCGTCGACCCCGGCGTCGGCAGCGAGGTCGAGCACTGCTTCGATCATGCGTTGACGGTTGTCGGGAGTGCGCATCTTCGGCAATGGCAAGCTGACGTCGTCGAAGGCGATCGTCAACTTCATCCCGGGGAACAGTTGGGCCGGCAGCGGATCTTGTTCGTGTGGATTGAGCAACGCGGCACGGATCGCGCCGTCGATGTCTTCGATTGCGGCCAGCGGCTCGGGAGGATAGATCACGCGACTCCGCCCGGCCGGCAGCTTCTCGAGGCTGAAGTTCTCGCCGCGCCAGAACATGATCGGGGGAGTGGAGCGATCCACTTCGAGGACGAATCCGGGACGAGGCATGGTCAGTTCTCTCTCATGTCGAAGGCGACCTTGACGGCGCCGCGGCGTCCGGCCGAGGCAGCGTGGGCGATCGCGTCCTTGTAGTCGTCGAGTGGGTACGTCGCCGACACCAGTCGGCCGAGGTCGAAGCGTCGAACGACTTCGATGGCTGCGATGAAGTCGTTACGGGTGTACGCATAGCAGCCGCGCAGGGCGACCTCGCGATGCCACAGCGAGGTCAGCTCCAGGGACACGTTGCCGGGCATGCCGACGAGCAGTACTTCGCCACCGGGGGCCACGACGCGCAGCGATTGCCGCAACGATTCGCTCGACCCGACGCAGTCGATGACGTTGCGGAACCCCGATGTCAGCTGGTCGGCGAGGACCATCGACTTCGTCGTCGAGCGGACCCAGCGAGGCAGTTCGTCGGGCGTGCACACGATGTCGGCGCCGAGCTCTTTCGCCAGTCTGCGCTGCTCGGCATACCTCGCGGTGACGATCAGCGGTCCGCTGCGATCCTTGTCGCGCGTCGCGGTGATCGCAGCCAAGGTCAGCAACCCCACGGTTCCGGCGCCGATGATCACGGTCTCGTGGCCCTCGTAGCGCAACGCTGCGTGCGCGGCACACGCAGTCGGCTCGATCATCACCGCCGCCTCGTCGGTGAGATCGTCGGGCACATCGACCAGTTGGCTGGTGTGGGCAACCATCCACGTGCTCCAGCCACCACCGGTGTCGGTGCAGAAGCCGCTCTGCAGCCCCGGCTCGAGGTGGCCGAAAGCGGCACGCTCGCACAGGTTCGTCCGGCGGGCGGCACATTGCGTGCAGACCGGGCTGATGCCACGAGTCACGCACGACAGCACGGGCACGAGCGCCACCCGCCGGCCGCGCTCGGTCACGGCGACGACCTCGTGCCCCGGCACGAACGGGTAGCTGACGAGCGGGTCGAAGTATGCCGAGGCCGTGCCGTCGATCATGGCCAGGTCCGAGCCGCAGATGCCCGACAGCCGAGGGGTGATGCGGACCCAGTCGGGCCCCGGCAGGGGGAGCGGCTCGTTGGGTTCGAGCTTCAACGGGCCGACTGCGGCACCACGGCCGGGCGCCAACGTTCCGGCGAGCCGGGCGGCGGCGAACTTCATCGGCTTGCGTTCGAAGATCAGCCTCATGCGAACTTCCGTCTGCGCTCGCGCTCGGTCAACAGCGGCCCGATCGGCAGCAGCGGACGGGGTCCGCCGGCGGCCTTCGACCAGTGCTCCACCAGCCAGCCACGCTTGCGGGCGATGGCGGCGAGCCTGGTTTCAGGATTGACCGCGACGGGGAAGCCCACCGCCTCCAGCAGCGGCAGATCGCTCGTCGAGTCGGCGTAGGCGATCGATTCCTCGAGTCTCAGCCCTTCGGCAGTGCAGTAGTCGGCGAGGATCTGGGCCCGGGTCTCACCGGTCGGTGGCACCTGCGAGAGGTGACCGCTGTAGGTGCCGTCCGGCTTGACTGTCATCTCGGCCGCGATGATCTCATCGAACAACGGCCGCAATCCCTCGACGGCGAAGTTGAGGGCACCCGTGATCAGGACGGTCCGGTGCCCGAGGGCTCGGTGCTCGCGCACCCGGCGAGATCCCGCGCGGGAAGCTCTTGGTGAGGATGAGGTTCGTCAACAATTCGGTGGAGTCCTCGTCGATCTGGCTGACCGGCGCGTCCTCGTATCGGCGGTAGAAGAACCTCAGAAAATCGCCGCGGTCCTTGCGGTCGAGCGCGCTCAGACTCGGCGCCTCGGCCAGCGTCCGCAGCACGTAGCGGATTCGTTCCGGCGCGTTGAGCCGCCGGGTGGCCAACCACGTGTAGCTCTCGACCACGTTGCTGGCGATCAGGGTGTTCTCCAGGTCGAACGCGGCCACATGACGGTCTGGGGACAGAATGCTGCGACGCAGTCGATCGGCGCGGTCGTTGCGACTCTTGCCGGGCCGGGTCTTGGCACGAGAGTGGTGCACGATCGACGGCAGGTGGATGGTGCTGACGTACGTCGGCCAGTCGACGCTGCGCGGATCGATGTTGAACTCGGCTTTGTCGGCCGCATCGAGACCGTCGTGGATCGCCATCAGGTGGTCGACCTGGTAGATCGCCTCGCACTCGGTGTACAGCCCGTAGAGCTGCACGTACTGGAAGGCCCGATCGATGTCGGTCTTGGTCTCGTCGAGCTTGGCGGCCCACGACGCCTGCTTGCCGCGCAACGGCAGTGCCTGCAGCACACGCTCGGTCTTCTCGGCCATCATCTTGGCCCGCTGCAGCTGCTTCTTGACCCGACCGCGGGCCGGGAACTGCCATTCGGGGACCACGATGGGCTGCCCCTCGGCGTCGTACAAGGGGTGCTCGGTGAACCAGCTGCGAACGTTGTCGACGAGGGTCTGGTACTTCAACGGATTGATGCCGCCGCTTGCGACGTGAGTGATGCGCGGGGCACGCTCGGGGCCGAGTGCGGCGACGGCGATGATGGCAGCGACGACGAGGTCGACGGGAATCACGTCGACGGTCCCCTCCGGCACACCGGGGAACTCCTTCAGCAGGCCACGGGCGTAGCTGAGGATCACCGGCTCGGCCATGCGGAACCCGCGGATCCAGCCCGGGAACGGTTCGGCGAGCGCAGACTCGATGATCGACGGGCGCACGATCGACACGGGCACCTTGCCTTTGACCTCGGTCAGGGCCTGCTCGCCGAGTGCCTTCGTATATGCGTAGGCGTCGGGCCAGCCGACGCTGCCGGCGCGCGCCCGACCGGCTTCGACGAGTTGATCTTTGACCCACTCCTCGCGGATGCTCTCGGTCTTCGCGGCCAGGGCCGGTGCGCCGGCAGCGCCGAGTTGCCGGTGGGCTTCCTTGCGGAAGTGGGTGAGTTGGTCTGGCTGGCGGCTGATGGCCTGGGTGTCGCTGCGCAGACGCCGGGCCGCGTCGACCTCTTTGCGCCAGTTCAGTCCGAGGTCGAACGGGCCTTCGCTGACCAGTTCCTCGGGTGCGTTCCCGCGGCGGTTGCCAGCGACGTAGCACGTGCTGACGGCCACGAGATGGGGCGCGACACCGGCGCCGTTCAGCGTGTCGGCTATGCGGGTCGGGCCGAGCAGGTTGATCTCGACGGCACTGTCGAGGGGCGAGTCGAAGGCGACCGCGGCGGCCGAGTGGATGACGATGTCGCAGCTGGTGAAGGTGGAGCGATCCACGTCGCTGAGGCCCAGGCCGTCGGAGGTCACGTCGCCGGCAACGGCTCGCACCCGCCGGGCGACCATCGCCTCGAACGTCTCGCCCTCCGGATGCAGCGTTGGGTCCTGGAGCTCGGCGCGCAAGCGGTCGAACGCGTCGTTCTTGAAGATCTCGCGGCGCACCCGCTCGGTCACATCGTGGCGCTTGCTGGGCCGCACCAGCAGCACCAGTTCGCACTCCGGGACGGCTCGCAGCAGCCGCTCGACCAGGGCGGTGCCGACGAATCCGGTACTTCCGGTGATGGCGATGCGCTTGTTGGCAAGGTTCTTGCGGATCATTCGGTCATGTGTCTAGCACATTCGTCTACCATTTGGTAGAGACGTATGAAGACGCCCACCCGCGACCGGATCCTCGATGCTGCGACCGACCTGTTCGGCAGGCGCGGGGTCGATGCCGTCTCGCTGGACGTGATCGCCGCCGAGGTCGGGGTCGCCAAGCAGACGTTGCTGTACTGGTTTCCCAGCAAGGATGATCTCGTGCGCGCCGTCCTGGTGTCCGCGGCGCACGAGTTGTCGGTGGTGATCGACGCGGCCGTGCGCGCCGCGACCGACGACCCCCTCGACCGAATCGAGGCGGTGATCCGGGCCGTGTTCCGCCCCGCGGTGCGCCGCCCCGCGTTGCTGGGCCTCATCCGCGAGGTCAGCCGTCTCCCGTCGGCAGCGGGGGAGCGACTGACCGCTGACCTGGCCCCGTTGGTGGAACGCGCTGTGGCCTTCCTGCAACACGAGATGGATGCCGGCCGGCTGCGACGGGCCGACCCGCGCCTGGTGGCGTCGCTGTGCTACGCCACGGTCACCGGCATCGCCACCGAGCCCGAGGCGCTGCGAGTCGTCGGCTGGCAGCCATCGGCCGCAGGCCTTCGACGATTGCGCAACGAGTTGCTGGCCTTCCTGCGCGCCGCGCTGGCCCCCTGACGGAAACTCAGTGGTGGTGGTCGGCGTGCGAGTGGTCGAACTCGGCGTGGTGGCGAGCAAGCAGGTCGGTGCCGTAGTCGCCACCGTTGGGTGTGCGCAGGATCGTGTGGATGTGATGATGCGTCGGTTCCTCGTTGTCGAACACGACGCCGGGATGATGATCGAACTCGATCAGGACGACGGGGCTGTGGATGCGGTAGTAGAAGGGATCTTCGTCGCCGGTGCCGCCGAACCAGGAGAACCACGTCTCGTCGAGGTGTGCGTCGACCTCGGCGGTTCGCACGACCGCATGGTCGTCGCGACCCCAGCCCACGTAGGTGCCGATGGCGTTGCGCAGCAACCTTCGCTGGCCGTCGGTCAGCGAATCCGCCCGCAGCCCTTGGTACGGCAGCACGATGTTGTCCTTGAACGCCCCGGCCTGCATGCGCCCGTCGATCCAGTGCTCGAGGTGCTTCGGCAGCGTGCCCGGCATGATCGATGGATAGATGACGGCTGTGTCGTGTTGGGCGGCGTCGAGCGAACGGATCAGGTCGATGCCCACCTGCTGCTCAGGTGCGAAGACCTCGATGCCGGCGAAGGGCCCCGACGTGACCTTGCAGGGCTCCGAACCCATGAACGTGGGGGTCAACACGATCTCGTCGCCGAAGACGAAGCAGTTGACGTTGATGTGGTGTCCGTCGAACTGCCAACCCCACGGCTCGTCGGCCGATGGCGTGCCGAAGATCGAGATGAAGTAGGGCCACTCGCCGAACTCGTCGTGGCTGCCACTGGCCTGAGCCAGCACCTCGTTGAGCCGCATGACGTTGCGCACCTGGGTGAACCCGCGCGCCGACAGTGTGGCTCGCAGCATGTCGAGGCCCAGTTCGCGTTGCGCCATCGGCAGGTCTTCGAGCATCACGCCGTGCCGGAAGAAGTTCATGTGCACGTTGAACCAATCCCGGCGCTCTGTGCAGTCGAGCGGAAAGGTCGCGGTGGCGCGAACGGCCGGGTCGAGTGACTGGAGGAACGCGAGCGCCGTGTCTCGGATCGGTGCGGTGTCGACGACGCCGCGTTGCACGCCGAACAGGCCGGGCACCACGTTGCCATCGGACGTGATGCCACGAAGCGGAACCTCGAGCGCGGCGCGGCACTCGGCATACAGGTCGTCGATCACCCCCTGGATCGGCGGCACTTCGACGACCCGCGAGCGGGCCGACATCGCCGGCAGCGGCCGCAACCCGAACTCTGTCCAATCCCTCATATAGCGAGCACCGTCATATCCCGAGCACCGTCATATCCCGAGCACCGTAGCCGCACCGCAACTCGCTCAGTGGGTGGTGTTGCGACGCTGCCGGCCATGTCGCTCGATCGCCAACCGCACGAGCTCGTCGATCAGATCCGCGTAGGCAAGGCCGCTGGCGATCCACAGCTTCGGGTACATCGAGATCGGGGTGAATCCTGGCATCGTGTTGACCTCGTTGCAGAGGAACCCGCGGCCGTGTTCCTCGAAGAAGAAGTCGACGCCGCGCCAGGCCCTCGCAACGCAGCACCTTGAAAACCTCGACGGCCATTGCCCGAACCGTGTCGCTCTGCTCCGGCGAGAGCGGAGCCGGCACCAACGCCTGCGAACCGTCATCGAGGTACTTGTCCGCGTAGTCGTAGAACTCGGCCCCCGGCACGATCTCACCGGCGATGCTGGCCCGTGGGTCGAGGTTGCCGAGGACGCCCACCTCGATCTCCCGCCCGGCGATGGCTTCCTCGACGACCACCCATTCGTCGTACGTGAGCGCCGTCTCGATCGCGTCGCGCACTCCCTCGATCGTCTTGGCCTTCGACACACCGACCGACGAACCCATGTTCGCGGGCTTGACGAACAACGGGAGGCCGAGCTCATCTGCCAACATCGCCGGCAATCCGGGTGTGATCTCGTGCGCCCTGAACGATCGGTACCGGCCCTGCGGAACGCCATTCGCCGACAAGACCTGCTTGGCCATCGCCTTGTCCATCGCCAGAGCTGATCCCAAGACTGCCGACCCCACGTAGGCGACGTCGGCGAGCTCGAGCAACCCTTGGACGGTCCCGTCCTCGCCCATCGGCCCGTGCAACAGCGGCATGACGACCGTACGGGCGGTGCCGGTGATCACATCGGCGGGCATGATCGCCGTACCGGCCGGATCGAGGTGACCGGGAAGCTCGGCCGGCCCAGCGGCGAGCGCGGCGCGGGCCCCTTCGGCAATCGCCCACGTGCCGTCGCGAGAGATGCCGACCGGGGTGATCTCGTACTTGGCCGGATCGGCCGCTCGCAACACATGCGCCGCAGTGGTGCAGCTGACCTCGTGTTCGGCCGATTGGCCGCCGAACAACACCACCAGCTTGATTCGGTCGCCTGTTCCCATGTCGCCCCGACGGTACCGTGTGCGGCGATGCGATTCAGGGCAAGCGACGTCGCCGGGGCAACGGGTGGTCGCCTCGTTGGTCCCGATGTCGACATCGACGGCGCCAGCTTCGACACCCGGGCGCTGCGCAGAGGCCAGCTGTTCGTGCCGTTGGTCGCCGAGCGAGACGGTCATGCATTCATCGCCGATGCCCTTGCCGCGGGCGCCGCGGCTTACCTCACGTCGCGGCCCGCGGCCGGGGGTACTGCGATCGAAGTGTCCGACACCCTGCACACGCTGATGGACATCGGTGCCGACCGCCGTCGGTCGTTCGGCGGAACGGTGATCGGCATCACCGGTTCGGTCGGCAAGACCAGCACGAAGGACATGGCGTGGGCTGCGCTCGCCGCCAGCCGTCGGACAGCAGCGAACGAGCGCAGCTTCAACAACGAGCAGGGCCTGCCGACAACGATCCTCAACACGCCTGACGACACCGAGGTGATGATCGTCGAGATGGGCATGCGCGGGTTCGGTGAGATCGAGGCGCTGTGCCGAATCGCCCAGCCGCACATCGGCCTCGTCACCCGTGTTGCCGAGGCGCACAGTGATCGCGTCGGGGGCATCGACGGGGTCGCCCGGGCGAAGTCCGAGCTCATTGCAGCACTGCCCCCCGATGGCATCGCGATTCTGAACGCAGATGACCCGCGGGTTCGGGCGATGGGCGCACGAACCGACGTGCGCTGCGTGCTGTTCGGTGAGTCGAGCGATGCTGCTGTTCGGGTCCGCGACGTCGTGCTCGACCGGTTGGCTCGACCTTCGTTTGCGGTCGATACCCCGTGGGGCAGCGCCGAGGTGCGCCTGCTGGTCAGCGGTCGGCACATGGCGACGAATGCTGCAGGGGCCTTGGCGTGCGTCGGTGCCGTCGGCGGCGACATCGCGGCCGGCGCCGCGGCGCTCTCCGGCGTGACGCTGACGGCGCTGCGCATGCAGGTCGAACGCGCACCGTCGGGCGCCATCATCCTCAACGACTCCTACAACGCCAACCCGACATCGATGCGCGCCGCGATCGATGCCTTGGTCGCCCTCCCGGCGAAACGACGGGTTGCGGTTCTGGCGGTGATGGCCGAGATCAGCGATGCCGCGACAGAGCATCAGGCGATTGCCGTCTATGCCGCTGATCGAGACATCGAGGTGATCGCCATCGGCACCGACCTCTACGGCGTGCCGCCGTCGGCGGATCCGCTCGTGGCGCTCGGCTCACTCTCCGGCGACGACGCCGTACTCGTCAAAGGGAGCCGCGTTGCCGGGCTCGAAAAGCTCGCTGCGCTCCTGGTAGCCGGTTGATCTGTCGATCTTGGCGACGTCGCACCACCACCAGAGGAACGCCGCCCACGCCGCCCCGCCGAGCAACACCCACCGGGCGCCGATGGCGTCGACGATCGGGCCGACGATCAGCAGGCCGATGGTGACGGTCCCACCGAACGCCATGAACCACAGGCTCATCACCCGACCGCGCTCGTGGTCGTGCAATCGGCTCTGCAACACCGTCAACATCGACGTGGTGGTGCCGAAGTAGGCGACACCGAGCACGAAGCCGGCGATGAACGCACCGATCGGCTCGCGAGCCAGCGCGAACGCGCTCATCGAGATCGCGAACAGTCCGAACCCGTCACGGATCAGGCGTCGCTTGTCCCACTCGACGAAGACCGTGCCCACGGCGAGGCCGCCGAGGCATGCGCCGAGGCCCCACGTCGCGTACAGCCAGTTGTACGTCGACGACCCGGCAGCGATCCCGAAGTTGAGGCGAGCGATTGCCGGAAAGAGTCCGACGTATGGCAGCGACAGCAGCGAGAACGTGGTCAGTGCGAGCAGTATCCGTGTCGAGACTGGGTTGTCGCGGACCAATCGGATCCCGGATGTGAGCAAACGTCGACCGGTGTCGTGATGGGCGATGATCGGGCTCTCGAAGTGCACCGAGGCGAGGGCTGCGATGACGAACAGGTACGTGACCGCGTTGATGAGGAAGAACTCCGCCGTCGTGACGCCGACCACCGTGAGACCGGCGACGATGATCGGACCGACCACCCGCGAGCCGTTGATCATCGTCGAGTTCAGCGAGATCGCGCCGGCGAGGTCCTGTCGGTGCACGAGGGTCGGCAATGCCGCCGACCACGCCGGAGCGTTGAGCGCGTTGCCGACGCCGACTCCGAGCTGAACCACGAACAGCGCCCAGATCGCGGCGTCGTGCGCGGCCAATGGTGCCAACGCCGCAGAGAACGCCAGCTGCACCGTCTGCATCGCGATCAGCCACGTGCGGCGGTCGTAGCGGTCGGCGATCACGCCGCCGGGGATGGCCAGGATCAACAGCGGACCGAGCTGAGCGAACACCAGCAGAGCGACGACCGATGCCTTGCCGGTGCGTTGGTAGATGTAGGCCGGCAGCACCACGTTCTGCATCCACGTGCCGATGCTCGAGGCGAACGAGCCGACGAACATCGTGCGAAAGTCGGGGTACGAGAGCGCCGCCCTGGCGCTGCCCGGGCGGTAGCGGTGCTGTGGAATTGGTGTGGCGGGGGCCGCCGTCATCCTCGAGTCCCGATGCCGCAATCGTACGCATTGCGCCCCAGTTCGCGAACGTCATTTCCGAAGTGCGTCCTTCGGGAACAGATTCGGGTGGCGAAGCGTTGTTGCCGCCATGGAAATTGCTGAGGCCTTGGAGTTCGTCGGCGCCCGCAAGAACGGAGTGCTCGCCACACAGAAGCGAGATGGTCGGCCTCAGTTGTCGAACATCACGTATGCACTGGTCGACGGCGTGGTCAAGATCTCGATCACCGCGGGTCGCGCCAAGTACGCCAACCTCGTCCGCGATCCGCGTGCGTCGTTGTACGTGACCCGCGACGACTTCTGGGCGTATGTCGTCGTCGAAGGTGATGTCGAGATGTCGGAAGTAGCGACCAAGCCCGACGACCCCGGAGTCGAGGAGTTGGTGGAGTACTACCGGACGCTCGCCGGAGAACACCCCGACTGGGACGACTACCGCAGAGTGATGGTGGCCGACAAGCGAGTGATCGTTCGGCTGAAGCCGACACACTCGTACGGCATGATCAGCCGCTAGTCAGTGGCCCGCAGCGAATGTCACCGGCATGTCCGCGGGCCCGAATATGCCGACTCCCTCCGGCTTCCAAGTGATGTCGCCGTCGATGGCCAGCTTGGGCATCCGTTGTGCGAGCAGTGGCAGCGCTTCTTGCAGTTCGGCCCGCGCCAGTGCCGCGCCGAGGCAGTAGTGGATGCCTGACCCGAACGTCATCTGCGGCTGACCCGAAGCTTCCGAGGTGATGTCGAACGCATCGGGCTCGCTGAACACGGCTGGATCACGATTCGCATCGGCCAACGCCACGGCCATGAACGTCCCCGTGGGGAACAGCACGTCGCGGTACTCGATGTCGCAGCTGGCGAATCGGGCTGTGCCACGGACCGCACCGAAGTAGCGCATGGCCTCCTCGACCGCGCGGGGAGCGAGATCTGGCCGCTCGGCCAGCAGTGCCCACTGGTCAGGGTGCTCGGCGAACAGGGCGACGGCGCAGCCCAACTGATTGCGCGTCGTGTCGGTGCCACCGACGATCACCGCATTGACCATCATCACCAACTCGTCGGTGGTCAACTTGTCGCCCGCCTCTTCAGCAGCGATGAGATCGGTGAGAAGGTCGTCCGCGGGCCTGCTGCGCCGTTCGGCGATCAACCCTCGGGTGTACTCGCCGAGCTCGTCCTGGGTGCGCATGATGAGATCGAGCTTGTCGATCACGTCCTGCGAGAAGATCTCGAGGATGTCGCCTGCCCAGCGGCTGAACAGCTGCCAATCCTGCTTCGGCGCGCCGAGCAGTTGGCAGATGATCGGAATCGGATACGGCTCGCAGACGTCGGTGGCGAAGTCGGCGCGGCCCGCGTCGGAGATCTTGTCGATGAGCCCGCCGATCACTTCGCGCATGAACGGGCGAAGGCGGTCGGCGGCACGAGGCGTGAACGCTGGTGCGACCAGGCGACGCAATCGTGAGTGCATGTCGCCCTCGGCCGACAAGATGCTGACCTGTTGACGCTCGAGGAAGTCGCTGTTGGTGATGCCCATGATTTCGGGTATTCGGCTGACAGCGCTGTGCCAGCGCTTGTCGCGCAGCACGGCGGTCGCATCCTCGTAGCGCAGCACCTCGTAGCCGAACACGTTGCGGACCAGCCATTGGTCGCCACCCAGAGAGAGTCGCAACGCGTGGCGCTCCTCGTAGTTGCCATCGGCCAGAGTGATCTCCGGCAGCTCGAGTTCTGAAGCCAGCGTTGCCATGAGCAGACGCTAGGTCGGACGGGCTCAGTTCAACGCAGCGAGGGGTTCGACGAACGGAGTGTCGAGAAACTCGGCGACCGGTGCGTTGGTGACCTGGCCGGCGAACGTGTTGAGCCCATGCGACAAGGCGGGGTCGCGCCTGCAGCTGCCGGCGGCCCCGTGGATGGCCACCTCGAGTTGGTAGGGAAGTGTCGCGTTGGTCAATGCGTAGGTGCTGGTGTGTGGAACGGCGCCGGGCATGTTGCCGACGCCGTAGTGCAACACGCCGTGCAGTTCGTAGACCGGCTCGTTGTGGGTGGTCTCGTGGATCGTCTCGATGCAGCCACCCTGGTCGATCGCCACATCGACGATCACTGCGCCGGGCTTCATCATGCGCACCATGTCTTCGGTGACGACCACGGGGGCTCGCCCGCCGGCGACCAGGACCGCCCCGATCACCAGGTCGGCGTCGGCGACGTTGCGCTCCAACGCGCCGCGGTTCGAGGCCAGCGTGACGATGCGGCCCTTGTTGATCTGGTCGACCCAACGCAGCCGGTCGAGGTTCTTGTCGAACAGCACGACCTCGGCCTCCATGCCCGCGGCGATCCATGCCGAGTTCCAACCGACGTTTCCGGCACCGAGCACCACGACCTTCGCCGGCTGCACCCCGGGGGCCCCACCCATCAGGACGCCGCGGCCGCCGTTGTGCCGCTCGAGGTAGTGCGCTCCGATCTGTGGAGCCAGTCGACCGGCCACCTCGCTCATCGGCGCCAGCAACGGGAGCGCCCCGTTGTCGAGTTGCACCGTCTCGTACGCCAACCCGGTGCAACGGGATTCGATCAATGCCTTGGCGACGACGGGGTAGGCGGCGAGGTGCAGGTAGGTGAACAGCGTCAGGTCGGCGCGCAGGTACTGGAACTCCTCGGCCTTGGGCTCTTTGACCTTCACGACCATGCTCTGTGACCATGCATCTGCGGCTGTCGGCACGATCTCTGCGCCGGCGGCGGTGTAGTCGGCGTCGCTGAAGCTCGCCCCGACCCCGGCGCCCGTCTCGACGAACACGTTGATGCCGAGCCGTTCGAACTCGCGCACCCCGTCAGGCGTCATCGCCACCCGGTACTCGTTGTTCTTGATCTCCTTGGGGACGCCGACGGTACGAAGAGCGGGTGAGGTCATGGTGCGCATCTTGCACCCGTCGTCGCCGTTGATCAACAGCCAATACTGCGGCAGAATGCGAAGATGGCCGCTGAAAACATGACCGTTGACGGGATAGACCGTCGAATCATCGACATCCTTCACGAACAGGGGCGAATCAGTTGGCGGGAGCTCGCCGAATCCGTGCACATGGCCCCGAGCTCTGTCGCCGACCGAGTGCGCCGACTGGAGGCAGCAGGGGTCATTCGCGGCTACCGGGCGAACATCAACAACAGTTCACTCGGACGCGACGTGCGCGCCGTGATCGACGTCAGCCTTCCGGCTGGCGGGGATCCGGCGGAGTTCGAAGCGCGCCTGGCCGAGCGCGACGAGGTCGAGTTGGCCCTGTACGTGACCGGCCCTGCCGACTACACCGTGATCGTCGATTGTGTCGGGGCGGACGGCCTCGACGGGTTCATCCGCTGGCTGAAGGCCGAGGGCGGCGTCGCCCGTACCGAGAGCAAGTTCGTGTTGCGTCCGGTTATCGGATAGGTCAAGATCGGCAGCCATTCGCGGACAGGGTCGCGGCAAAGGAGAGTCAGAGGCATGAAGGCGTTCCAGAACTTCATCAATGGTCAACACGTCGACGCGGTCGACGGGCGCACGACTGCTGTGGTCAATCCGGCCACGGGCGAGCAGTATGCGACCGCCGCACTGTCGGGTGAAGCCGATATCGACAACGCCATGAAGGCCGCGTCGGCCGCCTACGACACCTGGCGCGACACCACACCCAGCGAGCGCTCGCTGGCGCTGTTCCGATTGGCCGACGCAGTTGAGTCGCGCGCCGAGGAACTGATCGCCCTGGAGGTCGAGAACTGCGGCAAGCCGATCCACCTGACGCGCGAGTGAAGAGATCCCGCCGATGGTCGACCAGATTCGCTTCTTCGCCACCGCGGCACGACACCTCGAGGGCAAGAGCGCGGCCGAGTACATGCACAACATGACGTCGTTCATCCGCCGCGAGTCGATCGGCGTGTGCGCCCAGGTCGCTCCATGGAACTACCCGATGATGATGGCGGTCTGGAAGTTCGCGCCGGCCTTGGCCGCCGGCAACGCGGTCGTGCTGAAGCCCAGCGACACCACTCCGGCCAGCACCACGTTGCTTGCCGAGATCGCCGCGGAGTTCTTCCCGCCGGGCGTGTTCAACGTCGTGTGCGGTGATCGCGACACCGGCCGGGCGATGGTGTTGCACGACATCCCGGCAATGGTCAGCGTCACCGGTTCGGTTCGCGCCGGCGAAGAGGTTGCCGCGGCCGCGTCACAGAGCCTCAAGCGTTGCCATCTCGAGCTCGGCGGCAAGGCCCCGGTGGTGGTGTTCGACGACGCCGACATCGCCGCCGCGGCCGAGGGGATCGCCATCGCCGGGTACTTCAACGCCGGCCAGGATTGCACCGCGGCCACTCGGGTGCTGGCCGGGCCGGGTGTGTACGACGACTTCGTCGCCGCGCTGGCCGAGCAGGCCAAGAGCACCCAGACCGGCATGCCCGACAACGAGGATGTGCTGTTCGGCCCGGTCAACAACCCCAATCAGCTTGCTCATGTCGGTGGCATGGTCGGCCGGGCGCCCGATCACGCCACTGTCGCCGCCGGCGGCCACGCCGTCGGCGGGAAGGGCTTCTTCTTCGAGCCGACCGTCATCGGTGGCCTGCACCAAGACGACGAGATGATCCAGCGTGAGATCTTCGGCCCGGTCATCACGGTGCAGAAGTTCACCGACGAAGACGAGGCGGTCGGTTGGGCCAACGGCGTCGAATACGGCCTCGCGTCGAGCGTGTGGACCAAGGACTTCGGTCGGGCGATGCGGATGGCGAAGCGACTCGACTTCGGCTGCGTGTGGATCAACACCCACATCCCGCTCGTCGCCGAGATGCCCCACGGCGGCTTCAAGAAGTCGGGCTACGGAAAGGATCTCTCCGCTTACGCCCTCGACGACTACACCCGCATCAAGCACGTCATGGCCAACCTCGACAGCTAGCGATTGATCTAGTGCGCGCCCCAGGCGAACGTCTGCTTGACGAGGTCGAGGTAGATGAACGTCTCGGTCGACACCACCCCGGGCACGGAGCGGATGCGGTTGGTCAAGTCCAGCAGCTGGGTGTCGTGCTCGACCACCACCTCGCACATGAGGTCGAAGGAGCCGGCGGTCACGACGAGGTAGTCGATGTCGTGCATGGCCTGCAGGGTCTTGGCCAGATCGTCGACCGGCCCGGCGCTGTGCACGCCGATCATCGCCATGCGCCGGAGACCGAGGGAGAGTGGATTGGTCACGGCCACGACCTGCATCACGCCGGCATCGGTCATGCGTTGCACTCGTTGGCGTGCAGCGGCCTCTGACAGCCCGACCGCCGCGCCGAGCCGTGTGTACGGGATTCGGCCGTCGGCCTGAAGCTGCTCGATGATCGCCCGATCGGTGTCGTCGAGCTGCGTCCCTCTTCGGTCCATGGCTACGGATACTGGCGTCTCGGACCGTCTCGTGCAAGGGAATCCGTGGCGCGCACAGTCGAAACATGCGCTTTCCTTGATTTGACCGCCGCCGACGTGCAACGGTGTGCGGGTGGGAGGCAATCTCGAGGCGACGCATCCGGTCGTCTCGTCGGTGTCTCCGTCGGGTGCTCACAGGGCATATGGTGTGCCGCAACGAGTATGGGGGAACATTTGTGACTGACATCACCGTGCCACCGAGCGGTGGGGCGTCGGAGCGCGGCGCAGTGGAACTGACCGACGTCACCAAACGCTTCGGCACGATGGTCGCCGTCGATCGCCTGAACCTGATGGTCGAGCCAGGGGAGTTCTTGTCGCTGCTCGGTCCATCCGGCTGCGGGAAGACCACCACCTTGCGCATGCTCGCCGGCTTCGAGCAGCCCGACGAGGGCTTCATCCGGATCAGCGGCGATTACGTGCAGGGCATCCCGCCGTACAAGCGCGATGTCAACACGGTCTTCCAGGCCTATGCCCTGTTCCCGCACATGACCGTCGCCGAGAACGTCGCCTACGGATTGCGTCAGAAGCGGGTGCCCAAGTCGGAGATCGCCACCCGGGTCAACGAGGCCCTCGGCATGGTCAAGATGACCAAGCTCGCCGAGCGTCGTCCGCGACAGATGTCGGGTGGCCAACAGCAGCGCGTCGCCGTCGCCCGGGCCTTGGTCAACCGGCCGAGCGTGCTGCTGCTCGACGAGCCGCTCGGGGCCCTCGACCGCAAGCTCCGCGAGGAGATGCAGATCGAGCTGAAGCTGCTGCAGAGCCAGCTCGGCATAACGTTCGTGTTCGTCACCCACGACCAGGAAGAAGCGATGAGCATGAGCAACCGGATCGCCATCATGCTCGAAGGCCACATCGAGCAACTCGGCGATCCGGAAACGGTGTACGAGCGACCGGTGTCGGCCTTCGTGGCCGGGTTCATCGGGCGCAACAACTTCTGGCGCGGCACGGCCACGGCCGACGGCATGCGTGCCGAGGACGGCACGGTGTTCGTCTGCGACCGTCCGGAGGAGCGGGTCGCTGCCGGCGATCGGGCGCTCTCGGCCGTGCGACCGGAGAGCTTCGAGCTCTCGGCCACCGACCCGGGTGAGACGGTCAACGTGTTTCCTGGCGAGGTTGCCGGTGTGTCCCACTTCGGCGACACCTTGCAGTTCGTCGTGCGCTCGCAGGTGCGCGACGTCATCGTCTTGCTGCCCCGCCAGAAGGCACCCAACCTGCATCCCGGTGATCGTGTGTGGTGTCAGTGGTCCGCACACGACGTGTACCAGTTCTCGGCAGCGCAAGAGAGCCTCGTCCTTGCCGAGCCCTCATCAGAAACAGCAGCCCTCTAGACCCAAAGACCTTCCCAAGGAGCGTCATGTCAGCCAACGAAGAACCAATCAAGATCCTCGCACCGCACAGCTTCCGGGAGAAGCTGTCGCGTCGTGCCCTGTTCCAGATGGGTGGCGCCGCTGCCGGCCTCGCCATCGTCGCGGCCGCCTGTGGTGACGACAAGGTCGCCGGCAACGCCACGACGGGTGGAACCACCGGCGGGACCACGGCACCCGGAGGAACGACGGCTGCGGGCGCCGGCGATGTCGGCGACAGCGGCACCGGCCTCGGCGTGGCGCCCGGCGATTACAGCCGAGTGACCAACAAGTCGTCCGGCAGCCTGGCGATGTACACCTGGGGTGATTACAACGATCCCGACATCGTCGGCTCGCTCGCCGAGAAGGACCTGGCGATCAAGATGAAGGTCGACTACTACACGAGCAACGAGGACCTGATCACCAAGCTGCAGGCGTCGAAGGGCACCAGTGGCTTCGACATCGTCGTGCCGACCGGCACCTTCGTCCCGCAGATGATCCAGAACGGCCTGATCGAGAAGTTCGACAAGTCCAAGCTGCCGAACATCGTCAACATCGACCCTGCCTACCTCGGACGCGACTGGGACCCGGGCAACGATTACAGCGTCTGCAAGGACTGGGGCTCCACCGGTTGGCTCTACGACAAGACCAAGATTCAGACGGAGCCGAAGACCTGGAACGATTTCATTGCACTGTGCCAGGGCGAGGCCAGCAAGAACTGCTCGATCCTCGACTCTCCCGGCAACATCACCGGGATGTACTTCTGGGCCAACGGCATCGACTGGACGACGGAGAAGACCGAAGACCTCGACGCGGCCGAGAAGTTTCTTGTCGACGAGTTCGCTACGCACGTCAAGGCCTTCGACAGCTACCCGTCCGACAAGATCGCCGAGGGCGCGTACGTCCTGTCGATGATGTGGAACGGCGATGCCCGCCAAGCGTTTTTCAAGATCTCTGATGCCGGCGGTAACCCCGACGATTGGGTATGGGGTCTCGGCGCGCCGGAGACGGAACTGTGGATGGACAACTACTGCATTCCCGCCGGCGCACCGAACCCCGATGCTGCTCACGCGTGGATCAACTGGCTGATGATCCCCGAGGTGTCGATCAAGGATCTCGACTATCACGGCTACAACTCGGGAATGAAGAACATGAGCGAGTTGCTCGCAGCCCTGAAGCCCGACCTCAAGTACGGCGATCTGATCTTCTTCAGCGACGAACAGGTGGCGACGATGCGAACCGGCGCCGTCAACTCTGCTCAAGACCGTTTGGTCGACATCTACAACAAGATGAAAGCCGCGGCAGGCGCCTGATGTCGGGCCGACGACGAGGAAGGGGCTGACATGTCGACGGGCGGCACCCCACGGCCGCCGGTCGCGTTCGACATGGTCACCGGGGCTCTTGCCCCGCAGGAGGGGCCACCCAAGCGGAGACGGTTGCGGGCGCCGTCGTTCGCGTTCGCCCTCCCTTCGATCCTCTGGTACGTCTTCTTCTTCGTCCTGCCGATCGTGCTGATCGTGTGGTACTCGTTCGGCACCAAGAACACGGCGTCGGGTGGCGGCGTGCCGGTCAGCATGGGCCACAAGACGCTGCAGAACTACCGCGACGCGTTCAGCCCGACGTTCTTCCAGGTCTTCAAGTCCACCTTGAGGATCTCGATCATCGCGACCACCCTGTGCTTCGTGTTCGGGTTCCCCGTGGCGTACTTCCTGGTGTTCAAGGTCACCGAGAAGTGGAAGGCGATCATGCTGGCGCTGGTCGTCGTGCCCAGTTTCACCAGCTTCCTCATCCGCACCTTGGCGTGGCGCATCCCGCTGGCGGGCAACGGTGAGGTGTCGAAGTGGCTGCAGGACTGGGGCTTGATCAGCGGGCCGATCAACATCCTCGACACCAAGTCGGCGGTGCAACTCGCCATCGTCTACAACTACCTCGGCTTCATGATCCTGCCGCTGTTCGTCGCCCTCGATCGCATCGAGGGTCACATGCGAGAGGCCAGCAAGGACCTGGGTGCCAACCGTCTGCGCACGTTCATGCAGGTGACACTGCCACTGGCCGGGCCAGGCATCGCTGCCGGTGTCCTGCTGACGTTCATTCCGATGTGCGGCGACTTCGTCACTGCCACGCTGCTTGGCGGCACGTCGGGCAACATGATCGGCGCAATGGTCGACAGCCAGTTCCACGTCGCCCAGAACTGGCCACTCGGGTCGGCGATGGCCGTGATGATGATCGGCGCGGTGCTGTTGGTGCTGCTGGTTGGGTCCGTGATGGTTGGTCTCGGACAGTGGATCCTGCGGCGCCGGCGTCACATCGCGATAGAGGTTGCCGCATGACGACGATCACTCCACCACTCGACTCGCCGAGGACCAACCGCACCCCTCGAGATGGTGCCAAGATCGTGATGGCGATCTGGTCGGTTCTCGTCCTCACGTTCCTCTTCATCCCGATTCTGCTCGTCATCCGCCACTCGTTCAATCGGGGCGGGTCGTTCATCGTCTGGTCACACCACTACTCCACCAAGTGGTGGGGTCAGTTGTTCAATGCAAGCAAGACGTGGAATGCCGTCTTCGTGTTCCTCGCGATCGTCGTTGCCGTGTGGCTCGTCGGGCGCGTGACGGAGATCCAGTTTCTCCGTCGTTGGGCGATCCCGATCGGTGTGGTCATCGGGTTCGTGGTCGATGGTCTGCGCACCAATTGGTACAGCGACCTGTTCAACGAGACCGGTCTCGGTCTGGCGTTGCGCAACTCGTTCACCGCCGCCATCGGTGGCACGGGCATCGCCGTCGTCCTCGGCGGTCTGGCCGGTGTCGCCCTGGCCCGTCGCACCGGCGCATGGACGAAGCCGTTCATGTTCGTCCTGTTTCTGATCCTCGTCACTCCCGAGATCATGGACGCCATCGCCCTCTTGGGTTGGTTCGTGCGCGTCGGCGGTCCGTTCAACAGCCCGGTCGGGCCGGTCAACAACGGCATCCTCCGTTTGTGGGTCGGCCAGTCGTTGTACACCTCGGCGGTGGTCACGCTCATCGTGCGTGCCCGTCTCGCCGGTCTCGACGAATCGTTGGAGGAAGCCGCTGCCGACCTCGGTGCTCCACCTGCGCGAGCGTTCCGCCAGATCACGCTGCCGCTGATCAGTTCGGCGCTCATCGCCGGCGGACTGCTGTCGTTCACCCTGTGCCTCGACAACACCATCATCGCCAACTCCGTCTCGACAGCCGGGTCGTCGACGTTCCCGGTCTACGTCATCGGCACCGCGAAGAGCACCACCAAGCCGTTCGTGGGTGCTGCGGCGGTCGTGCTGTTCGGCGTGACGTTGATGGCGCTGGGCTTCGTCTACTCGGTGCTGCGAAAGTCTGGCGACTCGTCGTCGCAGATCGCGTCGACGCTCGCCGGTGGCTGAGCCGCGCAGCTGAACCCGTTCTCACCATGCGAATTGTCGTCGTCGGAGCCGGAATGGCTGGTCTCACCGCGACACGCCAGCTCGTGCTCGCGGGTCACGACGTGGTGCTGATCGAAGCCGGTTCGCGTCTCGGCGGGCGGGCGCGCACGGTGCGATCGCCGTTCTCCGGCGGTCAGTACGTCGAGAGTGGTGCAGAGTGGATCGATGTGCACCATCGGCGCATGCGGGCCCTGCTCGATCGCCACGGCCTGACGCTGCAGGGGGAGGGCCAGCAGTGGACGACCATTCGGCGCTGGTTGCATCGCGACGGGCGGTTGCAGAACCCTGCCGACCTCGGTCGCGACGTCTTTCATCAACTGGAAGCGTTCGATTCGATCGTCAACGAGGCCGCGGGCGCCGTCGAGGATCCGTCGAACCCGCAGCGCGCTGCGGCGGCGGCCGATCTCGACGCGATGTCGCTGGCCGATGTTGCTGACCGGGCCGGACTCGGCGAACTGGCGCGACTGTTCCATCGTCGCGACAGCCAGGGCGAGTTCGCTGCGGAACCCGACGAGGTGTCGTTGTTGTTCGTGGCGCAGCAGCGTGCCGTCAGTGCGGCGCACGGCTCGGGCGAGGTGATCCGCTCGCATCGGTTGGCCGATGGCCTCGACACCTTGGTGCAGCGAATGGCGGCGGAGGTGGCTGACGCGATCGCACTCGACGAATCGCTGATCGCGATACGCCACGACGAGGACTCTGTTGCGGTCACCACCTCGCGTCGTCGCCTCTACGCAGATCATGTCGTGTTGGCCTGTTCGCTGGTGCCGTTGCGTGGCGTGGAGTTCGACCCGCCGCTGCCTGGGCCGGCCCGGCAGGCCGTCGACCAACTCGGCTACGGCACGGTGACCAAGACGGCGATCCAGTTCGCCGACCGTCAGTGGCCCAGTGGGTACGCGACGACCGACGGGGTCGCGCAGCGGGTGTACGAGCCGACGGCTGATCAGCCCGGTACGGCGGGAGTGCTGATGTCGTACGCGGGCGGCGATGGCGGTCGCTGGTTGGCGGAGCATTCCGAGGTGCAGCGGTTGTCGCTGATCGAGCACGAGGTCCGTGAGATGCACGGCCTCACCGCTCCGTCCCTCGGAGGGTTCTCCCGGGCATGGTCGGCCGAGCCGCGCTATGGCGGTAGTTATGCCGTCTATCGGCCCGGCCAGGTGATGAGGTTCTGGGACGTCTTGCGGCGGCCGATCGGGAGGATCTGGCTCGCCGGCGAGCACGTTGCGACCTGGACCGGCTATCTCGAAGGTGCCGTCGAGAGCGGCGAGCGAGTTGCAGCCGAAATTCGTGGCGCGGGCTAGCCTCGCGGGGCATGCCCCCAAGTAAGCAGGCCCGGTCGAACACGTCGCGCAGCACCGGGCCTCCACGAATCGCCATCGGTCCTGATCCCGAGGGAGGCCAGCCTTGGCTGCGGGGCGCGATCACTGCCGGAGGCGGCCAGATCGTGCCGGTTGACGACGCCGAGGCACTGATGTGGACGCAGCCCCGTCACGCTGATCAACTCGAAGCCGTGCTGGAGGCCAACGACGAGATCACCTGGGTGCAGTTGCCCTACGCCGGGATCGAGCCGTTCGTGCACCTGGTGCAAGACGACCGCACGTGGACGTGCGGGAAGGGCATCTTCGCCGAGCCGGTCGCCGAGCTCGCGCTCACCTTGGCACTCGCCGGCCTACGCGGTCTCGGTACGTACGCGCGATCGAAAACGTGGCTGGGCGAGGCCGGCCGCAACCTGGTTGGCGCCAAGGTCACGATTCTCGGCGGAGGCGGTATCTCCTGCGCGTTGGTGCGCATGCTGAAGCCCTTCGACTGCCACATCACCGTCGTTCGCAACCGCATCGAGGAGATGGACGGTGTCGATGAGGTGCTCGGCGCCGACAGATACGTCGATGCCCTCGCCGGCGCCGACCTCGTCGTGCTCGCCTTGCCGTTGACGGCAGAGACCGAGGAGATGATCTCGCTGACGGAGTTAGAGATGATGGAGAACCACGCGTGGATCGTGAACGTCGCACGCGGCAAGCACATCGTCACCGACGACCTCGTCTGGGCATTGCAGAATGGTGTGATCGGGGGAGCCGCCCTCGACGTCACCCATCCCGAGCCGCTGCCCGATGATCACCCGCTGTGGGCGTTGCCCAACTGCATCATCACGCCACACGTGGGGGCGACCATCGAGATGGAAGAGCCGCTGTTGAGCGAACGGATCACGACCAACGTCCGCAATTTCGCACACGACAAGCCGCTGCAGGGCATGGTCTATCCCGATCTCGGGTACTGATCGTGGCCGAGCTCGACGCCACCGCTCTCGTCGGACTCCTGGCTGACGCGCACCGTCGCCGCGTCGTTGCCGCGATCGAGTTGGGGGCCAAGCACGTCGATGCCATCGTTGCCGCCACCGGTCTCAGCGCGCCGCAGGTTGCCAAGGCACTCGGAAAGCTGGTCGAGAGCGGCCTCGTCGTCAACGCCGCCGACGGGTTCGGAATCGCCGGCGACTCGTTCCAACACGCGGCACGAATGGCCAACACCCGCCCTGCGTCGACCGAGTTCGCCGACCAGCCGGACGACACCCGCAAGGTGCTGCGCGCCTTCGTTGTCGATGGCCGCCTGCAATCGATCCCCGTGGCCGCGGCGAAGAAGATGGTGATCCTCGACTGGCTGGCGCAGGACTTCGAACCGGGCACGACGTACACGGAGAAGATGGTCAATCTCATCCTCGGCAAGCGCCACGCGGACACCGCGGCCCTGCGCCGATACCTCGTCGACCACGGCTTCCTCGACCGGGCCGATGGCGAGTACTGGCGGAGCGGCGGTTCGGTCCGCCCGTGACGCACTACGAGGTGCTGGGTGTCGGCCGTAAGGCGTCGACCTCGGAGATTCGAGCTGCGTTTCGTCGTCTCGCCCGCGCCCATCATCCCGACACCAGCCCCTCGGGCTCGGCGGAGTCTCTGGCGCCGATCAACGAGGCATGGCGTGTGCTCGGCGACCCGGTGCTGCGCTTCGACTACGACCGTTCGCTCGACATCGTCGCCCCGCCCGACCCGGGCTCGGAGTGGGCCGCACAGGCCGCGCCGACCTATGTACCCGTGCCGCCCCCGGAGTCGACGTTCCCGTGGCGCTTCCTGGCCGTGCTGACGGCGATCGGGATCGGTGTCGTCCTCCTGGGCGTGTTCACCTACACCCCGTCGAAACCGCCGCCTCCCGACAACGTGCTGCAGGCGGGTTCGTGCGTGGTGATCGCGGAGAACGGCGACGCATCGGAGGTCAACTGCGACACCGATCACGACGGCGTCGTCGAAAGCCTGCTGATCGCTGATGAACTGTGCCCGTCCGATGCCGAACCGCACCGCGACAGCCAGGGCCTCGGCGTGGCGTGCATCCGCTTCGACATTTGAGCCGGATCGACTCGACGCGTGTGAAACGTCCTTGACTGTGAAAGTCCTTGAGTGAAACGTCCTTGAGTGTGAAACGGCGCTCACTGCTAGTCTTGCGACACCGTCAAGGGCGTTTAGCTCAGTTGGAAGAGCGCCACGTTCACACCGTGGAGGTCGGGGGATCGAGACCCCCATCGCCCACCGCAAAGCCCCCGGTCAGAGCGCCACGTGTGTTCTCCGCCGGGGCCTTCGTCGTTCTCCGCCGCGGCCACGCGCATAGGCCCGGCGTGGCCTCGCACCGAGAGTGGGTCGAAGCGTGACTGACTCGTGTCGCAGACGTTCCTCTCTGATCGGCCGGGCCTGCTGACCGTTCGACCCGCAAGTCGTTGGCGGCCAGTGCCCGCCTACACCAGCGTCGGGTTCGACGGCTTTCCTCCGCTGGACGACGACTCCGTCTGGCCGGAGACACCATCGAGTCGGCTCCGTGAGACAACGCTGAGACCTCGCCCGCCGAAAGCCCCCGGTCAGAGAACCGATGTGGTTCTCCGCCGGGGGCTCGTCGGTGGGGGTGATCATTCAGTTCGGTCGGGAGGCAGGCGAATCGCACCTGCCGCTCACCCGTTGCTGAAGGCGGCGCGACTCAGCAGATGACGATCAGGTGGAACGGCCGATTGGCCAACCCGGACAAGTCGCCGGTCGCCAGAACCACAGAGTTGGGGTCGGGCAGGGCCGCGGGCGGGGCGACCACGGCGAAGCCGATCAGAGGACTCTCGACCAGCGCGGAGTAGGCGCACTCACTGACGTCACGATCGAACTGCACCCGATAGGTCGAACCCGTTGGGTTGCTCGTCGCCACGACATGTGAGCCGCGAACCAGGTCGCCGTTGGCCTTGACGACTGCGTACATCGGGGCGACGTACTCGCCGTCATGATTGTGCGGTGTGAAATATCCGACCAGATCGACGATGATGTCGACGGTGCCACCGTTGTTGTAGAAGCTGAGTTGGCCGCTCGCCGAGAGGTCGGACGTGACCTGGTTCGGCGTGGGGGGCTGACCAGCGACCCAGTTGAGGCTGGACGCCAGAGGCCGAGGTTGATCGGACGGCCACACCGTCAGAAAACTGTCGATGGTGCCGTTGACGACGGTGACGTTGGCGATCACGCCCAGCGCAGTTGATGGAATCGTGCACTGGCCGTTGGTGCCCCACACGTCGGTCGTGAAGGTTCCCGAGACCGGCGTCGTGCGGGGACCGACCGCGCTCGACGCTCTCGTATCCAGCAAGCGGCACGGTGTGATCGTGATGAGGACCGGCGCGGGGTTCGGACTTGACGCGGCGGCAATCTGCAGCGATCCCGCAAGGCCGGCGGCCAGTGCGAGGACAGCGCCAAATGCTGTCCAGCGAGATCGGGGGAAACGGCTGAGGTTCATGGGGGTGTGCTCCAGTTGGTGTCGGGGGGACCACGACCGACGGACGGCCGGCAGTGGACGAATCGGTGTGACTCGGCAACCCGACCCTCGATGTCTGGCTTGGATACAAACGATTCCCGTGGCTGTCCGCAGCCACTGTTCCGAAGCGTTCATGTGTCGACGAGTTGGAGTTGTCGCGCTGGGGCGAAGATGGGCCAGCGCGGTGGGGCGGGGATCAACGTGCCGTCGGGTGATCGGAGCCAGAGATCGTCGGCGCTGCCGACGTATTTCCAACCGTGATGGTGCAAGTGGTCGTGATGGGTCGAGCAGCCCAACACCATTTCGTTCAGGTCGGTGGGCCCGTGTTCGGCGAACACCTCTTTCAGGTGGTGGGCTTGCGTCCATCCTGGTGGCCGGTCGCAGCCGGGCCATCGACAGCCGCCGTCGCGTGCGACCATCGCGTAGTACTGGGCGTCGGATGCAAGGCGGGTGGTGGTGCCGTAGTCGAGGATCGTCGATGCGCCGCGGGTGACGACCCGGTTGAGCTCTGCGTCGCAGCACAGTTGGCGAACGGTTTCCGCCGAGATGGAGTCATTCGAGCCGATGATCGTCCCGCGAGCAGTGGCGCGTTCGGCGACGGTCTCGAACGGGGCGGCGATCATCACCTTGGGTCGTTCTCGGCCACCGGTGACGGTCCCCGAGTTGTACGCCTGACACAACTCGACGAACGCGTCGGCGATCCGCGTGTGATGCCCTCGGCCGGTCTGATCGGCGAAGGCGGCACCGGCGATGTGGTCCAACGCGGCACGCACATGAGCGACGTCGACGGGCATCAACACGCCGTGGACGTCGACCATACCGTCGCCGTTGGGTGTGAACGTCAGATGCCGCTTCAGGCGCAACGCTTCTTCACGGACGTCCTCCCCGTGCGGGTCGCTGACGGCCAGCCAATGCTGGAGAGCGCGGCGGGTCTCGCGTGGTGAGCCGGAAGCGATCTCGATCAACAGCTCGGCATCTCCAGCGAAGCCCGGTTGGCCGACCACGGTCCCGATCAGGCGAGCATTGTCGATCGACAATTCGCCCCCGGCCATCTTGTCGGCAACGATCGGTGAGGCGGCCAACGTGTCGGCCAGGCGGACCTGGTCGCGGGCCGAACGAACCGAGATCTGGGTCTCGTTGGCCAGCCAGGTCTCCATCGATGTCGCCCCCGCCGAAACCCACACCTCGGCCGACGCGGCGGCGTGGACAGCGCGGGCGATCTCGGCCTCCAACCGGCAGGCGACCCGGCGCAGATCGACGATCAACGACGCCAACTCACCTGGCGAAAGGCCGCTCAGACCGGCGGCGGAGCACCCCGACAGGGCCTGTTCGAGAGCGGTGACGAGTTCGGCGGCCATGAACTCCCAGTTATCGACTCGAACACACGTTCGCAACCCGAACCCGAAGAAATCCGAAAAGAATCTGAGTGGGTTGCGATGAACACCTGCGCTCGGCCGTCCGCGGACTGTTCGCACCGACCTCGTCGCGCTAGCCGAGCACGCTGTTGGTGGTCTTCTGCACGCGTCGGCGGCGCGAGAACGATCCCGCGTCGAGGGTGTTGCCCGTCAATGGGCACTCGATGGTGATCGGTGTGGTGTCGTGATCGTGGCCGGCCTCGCACGCCTCGATGATGTCGGCCATGATCGGCCCGACCATCGGCGCATTCTTGAACTGGTTCCCGCTGGTGCCAATGGCGAGGTAGAGGCCATCGAGATCGCTGCGGTCATAGATCGGCAGCCAGTCGGACGACACGTCGTACAGCGCAGCGATTCCCGTCGGCCGCACCGGGACGCCGATCGTCGGCAACCGTCGAGCGACTCGCGTCGTCTGCGCCTCCCACACTGCAACGGTGGGCATCTCGTTGAAGTGGTCGGGATCGTCGATCCATTCGAGGCGGTCGCAGTCGGGCTCGACCCCACCGACGATCAGCGTGCCACCGAGGTGCGGCCGGAAGTACGTACCCAGATCTGCGTCGGTCACGATCACTCCTCCGCCGTTGATGGCAAAGCCGGGCGGAGCCGGCATCACATCGACCTCCTGACGGAGTGGACGCGTGGTCACTCCGATGTCGGACCGGAGGCCGGCGAGTGCATTGACGGTCGACGAATGCGGGCCGGCGGCATTGACGACGGCGCTGCACTCGAGCATTTCGCCGTTCGACAACCCGACACTCGTCACCTTGCCCCCATCGTGACTGATGCTGGTCACTTCGGTCCGGAATCGGAAGGTGGCGCCGGCGGCGATGGCGGCGGTCATCAGGTTGTGGGCGGCGAGTGCCGGGTCGTCGATGAAACCGGCATCGGGAGTGAGATATGCACCCAGCTCTCCCTCGTTGTCGGCCCAGAACGCGTCGTCGTCGACGGGCTTGGGCGGGAAGTAGCGCCCGAGATCGAGGTCCGGGTACCGAACGTGCAGCTGCGCCGGGTCGAGCGCGTCGTAGGGAACCCCGGCTTCGTCGAACAGCCCGCGAACGGTGGACAACGGTGTCGCCGGTGAGTCGAGCACCAGCAGGCCGGTGCGCACGAACCGCGCAGTGCCGAGATCGTCGGTGACGCCGAGATGGTCTCGCCACCGAGTCCACATGTCCGCGGACTCCCACGACAGCTTCACCGCATCGGGCGTCGAGTAGTTGAACCGAATGATTGCCGACGACGCGCTCGTCGACCCGGCGCCGGGGCCAGAACCCTTGTCGACCACCAGTGGTGAGCGACCCCTCCGTGCCAGTTCGAGCGCGATCGAACACCCCATGATCCCGCCGCCGATGACGATGACGTCAGCCGGGCCAGCGCGGAACCGGCGACGGCGCATCAGCTGCTCCATCAGAAATGTTCATCCCGCAATCGTCGACCAGCGGAGGCCATTTTGAACAGGGTCCGAATACCCATCGTGCCCCGCGATTCGTTCCCCGTCGTGGTACCGGCAGACAGGCCGTTGCCTATGTCCTGATCTCGACGAGCGCGGCGAGCTTGTCGAGCGACATGCGCCAGCCCAGCTCGTTGTCTGCGGGCGCAACGCCGGCAGGCAGGCCCTCGTGGACACCAACCAGATCCGTGCCGCCCTCTGCGTCGGTCAGCGTGTACGTGACCGTCATCTCACCGGCCAGCGACGGGTCGTCGGTCTCGAACTCGACTGCTTGAACGACCCTGGTATCGGGAACGAGCTCGACGAACCGGCCGTGGAACGTGTCGCTCTGGTGGTTCGTCTTGCCGGCGGTCGTCGGCTCGTCGTACGTCAGCGAGATCCGAAACGTCCCGCCCGTCCGGGGTTCGAACGAGTGGATGTGGCTCGTCATCTGGTCCGGCACCATCCACTGCTGGACGGCAGCCGGATCGAGGAGCGCCCGATACACGCGAGACCGGGGAGCCCGGATGTGTCGTGTGACCCGGGTCGTGCTCACGAGCGGAGCATAGCGATGCGACCGCCTGAGCCTGACTGAGCCCGACCGCCGACCGCGCCCGGCAGTGACTTTCGCTATGATGCAGGTCCGCTCGACGATATGAGCGTCCGCTCGACCCAGACCCTGTTCGCGGCATTCGAAGTCGTCCATCACCTCGAAGAAGACCGACATGGCACCTCTGGTGACGTCCCACCCTCGGACCTCCAACGACTACGGCCACGACTGGGCCCTCCGCACGCGATTCGGGCCCGCCGACGGCCGCGACGATCCGCTGGGGTGTGAGGCCCGACCGTCGTGGCGCGGTCGCGTCCACCTGATCGGCCTGCTCGCGGCGATCCCCGCACTGGCGTTGCTGATCGTGTTCGCCGACGGCGCACGGGCCAAGGTCGGCGTCTCGATCTATGCCGCCGGAATATGTGCAATGTTGGCCACGTCGACCACGTATCACCGCTGGGTCGATGAACTCCGCTCGCGGGCCGCCTGGCGCCGTGCCGACCACGCCATGATCTTCGCCGCGATGGGCGGCTCGGCGACGCCGGTCGTGCTGATCGTCATGCCGTCCGGGTGGGGGATCGCGTTGCTCTCCATCGTGTGGGCGGTCGCGATCGCGGGTGCCGTCCTCAAGTTCGGCCATCTACGCCTCGGCGACACCATCGGCACCGCGCTGATCCCCGCCGTCAGCACCCTGGGGGCACTGGCGCTTCCGGCGCTGTGGGCGCGCGGTGGGGTGGCGCCGGCAATCTTGTACGTCGTCTCCGGCGGGTTGTACATCTTCGGCGCCCATTGGTTCGCCAGGACCCGGCCGCGGCTGCGCCCGGCGGTGTTCTCCTACCACGAGGTGTGGCATCTGTTCACCGTCGCCGCAGCGGCCGCACACTTCGCCGCCGTCTGGGCGATCTCGACCTGATTTCCCACACGGGCGCGAGACCGGCGATGTCAGTAATCTCGTGACGTGATCCTCGACGACGATCAGCTGAGCGCGTTCCACGAGGCTGGCGTGATCGCGCTGCCCGGTTTGTTCTCGCTCGATGAGGTCGACCTCATCACCGACCGGTTGCCCGAACTGTTTGCCGAGCATTGTCCGGAGAACTTTCGCGAGCGGTCCAGCAATGTCGTGCGCACCGCAATGGGGTTGCATCGCCGCGACGAACTGTTCGCCCGGTTGGTCCGCGACCCCCGGCTCGTCACCGCCGCTCAGCAGATCCTCGACGAAGAGGACTTGTACATCCAGCAGGTGAAGGTCAATGCCAAGGAAGCGTTCACCGGTGAGCAGTGGCAATGGCACTACGACTTCGCCACCCATCACCACGAGGATGGAGTGCCAGAACCACTGGCGTTGAACCTGCACATCTTCCTCGATGAGGTGACCGAGTTCAACGGCCCGCTGATCTTCATTCCCGGCTCACATCGCGACGGGCCGTCACCGACGGCGCTCGACACGACCACGACGAGTTATCCCTTGTGGACGGTCGCGCCTGAGGTCGTCAAACCTCTTGCAGAACGGGGTGGGTTGTACAGCCCGAAGGGTCCGCCGGGCACAGTGTTGATCTTCGGTGACACGATGGTGCACGGCTCGCCACCGAACATGTCGCCGTGGGATCGACGCATCTTCTCGCTGATCCTCAACCCGGTGCGCAACCACCAGACCCGCTTCGCCCGGCCCGATCACCAGCACCACCGTGACTTCACGCCGGTCCTCTCGCTCGAGCCTCAGATCGTGCGCCAAGCCTGACGCGTTCGTCAGCCGATGCCGAAACCAGCCCGTCGCTGCGCGGCGTTCACGACACGATCTCGTAGCCGGCTTCGTCCACTGCAGCGGCGACGGACGGCGGGGTCGACCGGCTGGTTCGATTCGACAGTGACCGATCCCGAGGCAAGATCGACGTCGACGCGAGTGACTCCGTCGAGCTTGGAGATCTCCTGGGTCACGGCATTCACGCAATGACTGCAGGTCATGCCGACGACGTGGAACGTGCTGTTGGAGCTGGTGGTTGTGTGCATGATGCTTCCTGAGAGGGTGGACGCGGGTGGTGGGTCGGATGCCATTCGTTGTGGATGGCCGCTCAACAAGGCTTTGGCGCCGCCGCGATGACTGAGCTCACTATACCCCCAAGGGGTATAATTGCAACGGCCAACAGAGGTCTCCGACGGCGTCGAGGCGACTGATGAAGCCGGGCCAGGGGGCGGTTCTCGGTTACGTTATGAGAGATGACGCGACTGTGTGAACGCCCTGGATGTTCGCAAGTCGCCGAGATGACGTATGGCTTCGATGCCGAGCACCTGATGGTCTGGATCGATTCGTACGATCGTGTCACCACCGATCGCGCCGGTGTGCTGTGTCGTCGGCACGCCGATGCCATGGTCGTGCCGCTCGGGTGGATGCTCGACGACCGTCGCGATCCGGTGCCGCGGCTGTTCCGGGCGCCGGCTCAACCAACCGCGGCGATGCCTCGGCAGCGCCGCGTGGTCCGGCATCATCGCGACGACACCGAGCAGTTGGAGCTCGGCGCCGACCTGGTCGTCGCATTGGATGACGACTTCGGCGAGCCGGCTGCCGCGGTCGAACCCGAGGTGCTTCCGTGGAAGCCGACGTTCGACCAGACCGACGACCTCGACGGGTTGCTCGAGGCCCGTGGCCCGCTCCTGGCCCGAGCGTTCGGCGGGCAGGGCCGGGCCCGCCCAGCCACGTAGGTCGGCGATGGACATCACAGCGTCGCTCGAGGCGCCGTGCGCCGCCGAGCAACTGTTCGAACTGGTCGACGATCTGTCGACCTATCCGCAGTGGAACGGCCTGGTGCACAGCGCGACGGCTGAGCCAGGCGAGGACCCCGTGTGGGACGTCGAGTTGCGCGCCCGGCTCGGTCCGTTGGCGCGCAGCAAGCGGTTGCGAATGGTCCGAACCGTTCGCGATGTCGAGACGTTCTCCGTGAGGTTCGAGCGCGATCAGGCCGACGGCCGGAACCATTCGCCGTGGGTGCTGGCCGCCACCATCGATGAGCGCGCCGGCCTCAGCACCTTGACGATGCAACTGCACTACGGCGGTTCGCTGTGGACGGGCGGCGCACTCGAGCGGGTGCTCGCCGAGCAGATCACCTCTGGTCGGGAGCGGCTGTTGGAACTCGTGGCGACCAAGCGCTGAAGCGTCCGTCGTCGCGTCGCTCCAGATTCAGCGTCATCCCGAAGCATGCGCTGAGGCTGGCCGACGTCAGTGTTCGATCGATCGGGCCGGACGCCGCGACCTTGCCGTCGCGCAGCATCAGGACGTGGGTCATCCCAGGGGGGACCTCGTCGAGGTGGTGGGTCACGAGGATCACCGGCGGCGCGGCTGCGTCGGTCGTCAGTTCGGCCAGGGCCTGAACGAGTTGCTCTCGACCACCGAGATCGAGACGGGCGCTGGGTTCGTCGAGGAGCAGCACGGCCGGCTCGTTCATCAACGTCCGGGCCAGCAGGACGCGCTGCTGCTCACCCGACGAGGTGGTCGACATCGGCCGGTCGGCCAGCCAGGCAACGCCCATCCGGTCGAGGCATGCTCGCGCTCGCGCCTCGTCGGCCTCGTCGTAGCGGTGCCACCACGGCTCCAGCGCGGCGTACTTCGCGGTCATCACGATGTCGAGGCATCGCAGCTCCTGACGCAACTGCACGGCCAACGAGGGCGACATGTAGCCGATGCGGCGCCGCAACACCCGCACGTCGGTCCGTCCCAGGCGCTCGCCCAGCACCTGCACATCGCCACTGGAAGGGTGCTCGTACATCGCCGCGATCCGCAGCAACGTCGTCTTGCCCGAGCCGTTGGCGCCCAACACCACCCACCGCTGATCGGCCAGGACCTTCCACGTCAGTGGCGCCAAGATGGTGCGCTCGCCACGGACGAAGCTGACGTCGACGAGGCGCAGGACCTCGGAGCCCGATGGTGCAGACCGCCTCACTTCAGACATGAAGATGTGACGATATCGCCACGCAGAGTAAGAGATGCCGGTCGTAATGCTCAAACCGCTGGTACCCTCGCAGCGGGATGCGTCGGGTACTGGTGATTGTGTCGGCGGTGTGTTTTCTGGCGCCGCTGTCGGTGACCACGGTCGGGCGCGCCGCAGACACCCCAGCGGAGCAGGCTGCAAAGGAAATCGCCGATGCTCGCGAACGTGCGAACGCGGCTGCTGACGCTTATTTCGCCTCCGAATCACGCATCGATCAGCTCACCTTGCAGCAGGATCAGTTGCAGTCCGAGATCACCGCGTTGGAGGGTGATGTGAAGGCCCTGCAGCTCTCCGTCGAGAACGTGGCCATCGGTCGATACACCCGGTCGGGCACCACCGGAGTGCCGTTGCTGACGGGGTTCCAATCACCGGAGGATCAGGTCAAGATCGACGCGCTGATGGAAGTGATCTACGACTCGTCGGCCAACGACTTCGACCGCTTCGACGCGCTCAACGCCGACCTCGCCGACAAGCGCTTGAAGCTGGCCGACAAGAAGGCGCAAGCGGAAAAGGAACGGGTCAACCTGGCGTCTCTGAAAGACGCGGCGTCGGC
The DNA here is from genome assembly GCA_963805445.1 of Ilumatobacteraceae bacterium. Lineage (GTDB taxonomy): Bacteria > Actinomycetota > Acidimicrobiia > Acidimicrobiales > Ilumatobacteraceae > JAENVT01. The sequence goes on from CAWDUI010000037.1 coordinate 57,873, forward strand.
GGAGGTGCAGCGCCTGAAAGATGTCGAGGCTGATCGCCTGAAAGACGAGTCGGTGCGCACAGCGCTGATCGCCGAACAGGCGCGACGCAAGCGCGAGACCGATCGCAAGACGCTGCTCAGTGCGCCGACTCCGACGATCCCGACGCCCGTGGATACCGTGCCCGGTGCTTCCGGCAAGAACGCGGCTCCTGCCGACGACAACGGCGGCGACTCGGGCGACTCCGGTGCACCGAGCGGAGTCGCCACACGTCCCTCGCTGCCCGACGCGGGCGGCGGTCAGACCGGCGGCGGCGGCAATGGCAGCTTCCCCGGTGGTGGCGGCAACGACTACGGCACCTGGCCGGGCTGGAAGTGTCCGACGGGCAGTGCCCCGGCGCCCTTTGCAGACACGTGGGGCGCGCCACGCAGTGGCGGACGCCGGCACCAGGGTGTGGACATGATCGGACAGCGCGGCATCCCGGTGCTTGCTGTCGTCGATGGCGTCGCCGAGGCGAAAACCAACGTTCTGGGCGGCACGACCATCTGGTTCAGCGGGGTCGACGGGCACAAGTACTACTACGCCCACCTCGACCGATATGGCCAGCTCGGCTCGGTGACGGCTGGGACCACGATCGGCTACCTGGGCCAGACGGGCAATGCCCAGTTCAGCATCCCGCACCTCCACTTCGAAGTACATCCGTTCGGCGGCCCGGCCGTCAACCCGTACCCCACTGTTGCGGCCCACTGCCCATCGTTTGGCTGATGGCCGACGAGCTCGCCGAACGGCTGGCAGCGGTACTCGGTGCAGCGAAGATCACCGGCCTGACCCGCCTGTCGGGTGGCGCATCCCGCGACACATGGCGGTTCGAGGCCGACGGTCGGTCGCTGATCTTGCAGCGCCAGCGCGATGGAGACGAGCGCGACATGGCGGTGGAGGCCGCCGCGGTACGTGCCGCCGCAGCGGCGGGGGTCCCCACGGCAACGGTCATCGCCGCATCGACCGACTCTGCTGACCTGGGTGCCGCCTACACCATCGTGACGAGCGTTGCGGGGGAGACGACGCCGCGCAAGCTGCTCCGCGACGCCGAGTTCGCACATGCTCGCCAGATCCTGCCGGCGCAACTCGCGGATGCGCTGGTCAGGATCCACTCGATCGAGCCCACTGCAATTCCCGGGCTGACGAACACGGATCAAGTCGAGCACTATCGCCAGCTGCTCGACACGCTCGGCGAGCCGCACCCGACCTTCGAGCTGGTGTTGCGGTGGCTCGATGTTCACCGGCCACCGCCTGGCCCGCACGTGGTGGTGCACGGCGATTTCCGGCTCGGCAACGTGATCGTCGACCAGCAGGGATTGCGGGCGGTACTCGATTGGGAGCTCGTGCATCTCGGCGATCCGTTGGAAGATCTCGGCTGGATGTGTGTCAAGGCGTGGCGGTTCGGGTCGCCGCGACCTGCCGCGGGCGTCGGCACATATGACGAACTGTTCGAGGCGTACGAGGCCGCCGGCGGCGGCCCGGTCGATGTCGGCGCCACGCGCTGGTGGGAAGTGCTGGGCACGCTGAAGTGGGGGATCATGTGCATCATGCAGGCCAACGCCCACCTGACCGGAACGACGCGAAGCCACGAGCTGGCGGCCATCGGTCGCCGGGTCTGTGAGAACGAGCACGACCTCTTCCTGGCGTTGGAAGGTCACTGGTGAGCCCGCACGATGCGCCGACCGCCGCTGAGCTGATCGAGGCGGTGCGCGAGTGGCTGCAGAGCGACGTGCTGGCGGCCACCGAAGGTCGGTTGCAATATCACGCCCGTGTGGCGATCAACGCGCTGGCGATCGTCGAGCGCGAGCTCGAGCTCGGCGCCGGGCAACACGCCGCCCATCTCGGTCGCTTGCAGCAGCTGGGTGTCGCCGACGACGCCGCGCTGGCTGCAGCGATCAGGGCCGGTGACCTCGACGACCGGCTGGACGAGGTGCGCAGCCTGGTGTGGCAATCGGTGCGCGACAAGTTGGCCGTGGCCAACCCGAAGTACCTGACGTCATCGTGAGGGGCTGAGCGTGACCGGCTGACCGGCAGCCAGTTGGCCGCACGCCGCATCGATGTCGGTGCCGCGGTTGCGGCGCACGGTTGCGTTGACACCGAGGGATTCCAACTTGTCGCGGAAGTCGTGAACTCGCTTCAGCGGTGAACCGACGGTGGGGTAGCCGGGAGTCGGGTTGAGCGGGATGAGGTTGACGTGGGCGGGGAGGCGGAAGCGCCGGCACAGCTTGGCGAGTTCGACCGCATCCGTCGCCCTGTCGTTGACTCCGTCGATCATCGCCCATTCGAAACTGAGCCGCCTGCCCTTGACCGCCAGGTAGTCCGCACAGGATGACATCAACTCGTCGATCGGGTAGCGCTTGTTGATCGGTACCAGCTCGTCGCGCAGCCGGTCGTTGGCCGCGTGCAACGAGACAGCGAGATTGACGGGCAGCGGCCGTTCGGTCAGGCGACGAATGCCCGGCACCAGTCCGACGGTCGAGATGGTCAGCTTTCGTGCGGACAACCCGAAGTCGCCGTGCAAGCGCTCGATCGATTCCCACACGACACCCTCATTGGCCAGCGGCTCGCCCATGCCCATGAACACCACGTTGCCGAGCCGGCGGTCCATTGATCGCGGCCTCGCGGGCGGCGACCGCGACCTGCTCGACGATCTCGCCGACCGTCAGATGGCGGCCGAACCCGGCCTGACCCGTGGCGCAGAACCCGCAGCCCATCGCGCACCCGACCTGGCTGCTGACACAGACCGTGACACGGTCGGGGTACAACATCAACACCGTCTCGATCCGCCTCCCGTCGTGCAGTTCCCACAGGTACTTGACGGTGTCGCCTCCGTCGCTGACGCGGCGCACGACGACTCGCAGGGCCGGCGTCAGCCGCTGCGACAGCGTGGCCCGCAACGCCTTGGGAACGTTGGTCATCTCCTCGGGCGTCGAGAAGTTCTGATACAGGCCCTGCCAGATCTGATCGAGCCGGTACCGCGGCTGACCTTCCAGCAACTCCGCCAGCTCGGCCCGGCTCGGTTGGTACAACGACGTGGTCACACCGGTACCGGTCACACCTCGGCGGCCAATGCCGTGTACTGGTCGATGTGACCGCGAAGCACGTCGAGGCTCGCCGTCCAGAACGCCACGTCCGAGACGTCGAAGCCGAACACCGCGCCGAGCTCCTCGGCGGTGTTCATGCCCGCACGCGACAAAACGTCGTCGTATGACAACTTGAACCGCTGTGGGTCGTCGCGGTACTTGGCGAACAGGCCCAGTCCGAACAGGAGGCCGTAGGTGTACGGCCAGTTGTAGAAGTGCGAGGAGTAGTAGTGCGGCTTCACCGCCCACATGTACGGGTGTGCCGTCGATTGGTCGAGGCCGTCGCCGTAGGCATCGGATTGTGCCGACAGCATCATCTCGTTGAGCTCCGACACGCCGAGGGTGCGGCGTTGGCGCCGGGCGAAGACTTCGGTCTCGAAGATCAGCCTGCTGCGAATGTCGACGATCGTCTGCACGGCGCTGAGCAGATTGACGTCGAGCAGCGCCAGCCGGTCGCGTCCGGTGAGGTGCAGCAGGCCCTCCTCGACGACGAGGGTCTCACAGAAGATGCTGGCGGTCTCGGCCAGTGCCATGGGCATGCGCCGCTGCAATGCGGTGCGTTGGGCGAGTTGGGTGTTGTGGTAGGCGTGGCCCAACTCGTGGGCCGTGGTCTGGGCACTGTCGACGCTGCCGCTCCAGTTGAGGAAGACCAACGAGCGGTCGTCGACGAACGGCATGCAGAACGCTCCGCCACGCTTGCCCTCTCGCGGGCCCGGCGTCGATCCATCGCTCGTCGACCGCCCGATCGACGAGGCCCCCGAGCGGCTGGCTGTACGAGCCGAAGGCGCCGCGGACGAGGTTCAACCCGTCGGTCCACGAGATGGCGCTCGGAGCGAACGGCAATGGTGCGGCCAGGTCGTACCAGGGCAGCGCACCGGGGCGGCCGTGCAACCTGGCCTTCACGTGCATCCACCGGCGGAAGTCTGGGAGCGCGTGCATCGACGGCGGCCTGCATCGCGTCGAACGTCGCCTGACTGACGTTGTTGGCGAACAACGAGGCCTCGATCGGGCGTGTTCCAGCCCCGGCGACGGTTGACGATGTTGGCTTCGCCCTTGACAGCGTTCATCGCCGCGGCACAGGCCACAGCGACCGTGGGCCATGCTCGCATCTCGGCCTCGTGGGCGAGCCGGCGTACCTCCGCGTCGCCATCGGTCGCCAAGCCGCGGATCGCAGCCATCGGCATGGTCCTGGCCCCGCCGGGCAGCTCGACCACTTCGGTGAGCTGCGAGGTGATGTCGGAGTGCAGGTGTTCCCACGCCGTCGATCCCGTGGTCGACAACTCGGCGTACAGACCTTCTTCGACCTCGGCCATCTGGTGCTCCGCCCGGGCCGCCAGGAACGTGAGTGGTCCGCGGTGCTCGGCGACCTCGGTGCTGACGGTCGCCAGTTCGTCGATGCCGAGCGAGTCGACCCAGTCGGCGAGGCGGGCGAAGAGCGGCCGCTGTTGCGACTCGAACACCTCGAGCTCGCTGAGCAGACCTTGAGCCGTCTCGTCGAAGCTGTCGGTCGTGACGGTGGCGTACACGTACGCGCCGACGAGGTCCGTGCGCTGTTCGGTGTCGTTGAGGGCGCGGATCACCGCGTCGGCAGCTCGACCATCCGCCGCGGTGACCGGCCTCGGGTCGCACCGGCGGATGTCGTGCTGCTCGAACAGCGCCGTCAGGCGCGTCGAGTCGGCTCCGACCTGCTCGAGCTCGTCGATGAACGATCGCGATTGGAACGACTCGTGCACGTCGGCCACGCTCCAGCGCGGGAGCGCCCCGTTCGTGTCGCCGGGCTCCGCCGTGCCGGTCATGGAAGTTACTCCGGTCATAGTTGTATTCCGTTCGTCGTGGTGCCGGTCAGCTCGGCAACGTAGGCATGGTCGGCGTGGTGGATCGAGAACCCGAGTTGCTCGTACATCGACAGAGCAGATCCGTTCGCGGCGTCGACGTGCAACATCCCGACGGGCAACCCGTGCCTGGCGAGGTGATCGAGCCCGGCGATGGTCAGCGCTTTGCCGAGTCCGAGCCCGTGGAACGGCGGATCGACGGCGATCACGTAGATCTCGCCAAGCGGCGGCGTGGTGTCGCTGTGCACCTTCGTCCAGCAGAACGCGGCGAGGCGGCCGTCGCGCTCGTGCAGGCGGAAGCCAGCAGGGTCGAACCACGGCTCGGCTTCTCGCTGACGCAACGTATCGACCGTCCAGCCGCCTTGTTCGGGGTGATCGTGGAACGCCGCGTTGTTGACCCGCACCCATTCGTCCTCGTCTCGTCCGACGACGAAGGCCCGAGTCTCGACCGTGGTGGTTTGTTCGAGCGGCAGCGTCCTGCGCATCTGCAGCAGCCGCCGTGCCAACCGCATGCCGGCTGCGGCAGCGATGGCCTCGACATGGTCGCCAGGCTGGTGGACCCACCAGAAGATGCGGCCCCCGCCATCGCCGGCAACCATTTCGAGCGCGGCGCGCAGCAGCAACGGCGTCAGCGCTGCGACGTGGGCGCGCTCGCCCGGGGCGACGACCAACTCGATCGCGGTCGAGTGGTTGGCCCGGGCCAACTGGGCATAGCCGGCAAGGGTGTCGACCGCATCGAAGGCCAAGACGGCGGCGAAGTCGGTGCCGCCGCGGCGAGCGAGATCGAGTCGGAGATGATCCGACAGCGGGCGAAAGCCGTCGTGTTTGGCTGCGTCGACGAGCAACTGCTGGACGCTTTCGAAGTCGTGATCGCTCAGCTCTCGCCGTGATCTCGATGCGCCACATGGGCCCGAGGCTAATGCCCGGTCGGCGTAGAGGCCCTGCGTTTGACCCGCTCGTTGAATAGTGTCGACGACATGGCGAAGCCGCGCACCCCGAAGGGTCGGACGATCGAGGTGGCCCGACGTCTGGCCCTGACGTATCCCGACGCCGTGTGCGAGCTGGACCACACGAATGCCTTCGAACTGCTGGCGGCCACGATCCTGTCGGCGCAGACCACCGACAAGGGTCAACTCCGTGACTCCCGCGCTGTTCCACCGCTATCCGACGCCCGTCGAGCTCGCCGGCGCCGATCCGGCCGACGTCGAGGAGATCGTTCGCTCGACCGGCTTCTACCAGAACAAGACCAAGAGCCTGATCGGCATGGCACAGCGCTCTGGTCGAGCGCTTCGGGGGCGAGGTGCCGGCCGAGCTGGACGACCTCGTCACACTTCCGGGTGTCGGACGCAAGACGGGCAACGTCGTGCGCAGCGTGGCGTTCGGTCTGCCTGGGCTGCCAGTCGACACCCACGTCGGCGCCTGTCCAAGCGGCTCGGCTCACACACCGAGGACCCGGTGAAGGTGGAGCTCGAACTGAACCGCTTCCTTCCGCCGGCGGAGTGGGGTGATTCAGCCTGCGGATGATCCTGCACGGTCGGCGGGTGTGCGACGCGAAGAAGCCGCGATGTGCCGAATGCACGCTGGAGGACATCTGTCCCTCGTCGCAGCTGCCGCGCCGAGCCGTCGACGAAAGTAACGGCCGAATACCACTCAGTGTGGCCGCTTGCGCCCTCCTGGAATCGGTGTATAGTGGCCTCACCAACCAGGTTCCCGCCACCTGGTTTGCGGGCGATGCCGGGATCCGCCGCCTGGCATTGCAGAGCGACGGCCCCGTTCATCGGGGCCGTCGCCGTGTTCTGGGCGAGCATTTCCGGCCGTTTCAGCTGATCAGCTTGAGTGCCCGCCGCAGCAATCGCTCGGCGTTGCGCAGTCCCTGTTCCGCTTCGCGGACTGCCGCGCGGAGATCCTCCCGGCCCACTGGAATTTGCAACGGACCGACCTCGGCGAGTTGCTGACGATATCGCTCTACGTGTTCGGCGATGACCGTCGGGTTGCGGCAACGGGGTCGTTCATGGCCACAGTCTGGCGGCGAGCGCAGCCCAAATCGAGGCTCCCTCGTGGCGACGCTGTCGGTATCGTGGCCACCTGTGCATTCGGTGACGGTCCGTGACGACTTCGAGCGCTCGAGGGGTACCACTCGCCGCAGGTCGACGTGCGCGTCCGGCTGAACACCAACGAGTCGCCGCTCGCCCCGCCGGCGGCCTGGCGCGACGCGTTCGCCGCCGAGCTGTCGCGGGTCGAGTGGCACCGTTACCCGGATCGTGCCGCCCGGCCTCTGCGGAGGGGATCGCCGACTCCATCGGCGTTCGGCCGGACCAGGTGTTCGCCGCCAACGGGAGCAACGAGGTGTTGCAGACGCTGCTGTTGACCTACGCCGGGCCCGGCCGCACGGTCGCCACGTTCGAGCCGACCTACCAACTGCACGGCCAATCGCCCGGCTCACCGGCGCGACGGTCGCCGAGGGCGAGCGGGCGGCCGACTTCACCCTCGATCTCGACGAGGCCGTCGGCTGATCGAGCGAGCCCACCGGTCGTCACGTTCCTGTGCTCGCCGAACAACCCGACGGGGCTGGAGGAGCCGGCGGCCAACGTGCACGCCGTGCTGGACATCGCCCCGGGGCTCGTCGGTCGTCGACGAGGCGTACGGCCAGTTCGCCGAGTGGACGGCGCTCGACCTGGTCGACGAGTCGCCCGCCGCTCGTGGTCACCCGCACGTTCTCCAAGACGTGGTCGATGGCGGCCAGCTCGCCTCGGCTACCTCGTCGGGCCGTCCTGGCTGGTCGCCGAGCTGGACAAGGTCGTCCTGCCGTACCACCTCGACGCCGCCAAGCAGATCGCCGGCCGGCTGGCGCTGCAGCTACGTCGACGAGATGGAGGAGCGGGTCCAGCTGATCATCACCGAGCGCGAGCGGATCCGCGAGGGCTCGGCCGCTCGCCGTCGATGTGTTCCCGAGCGGGGCGAACTTCATCCTGTTCCGGCCGCAGCCGACGCCCGGCCGACCGGTGTGGCAGGGCTTGCTCGACCGCAGCATCCTGGTGCGCGACTGCTCCGCGTGGCCGCGCCTCGACGACTGCCTGCGCGTCACCATCGGCACCGGCGGAGAACGACGCGTTCCTCGCGCGCTCGCCGAGGTCCTGGAATGAGCCGCACGGCACGGTCGCAGCCGGACGACCAAGGAGACGTCGATCGAGCTCGATCGACCTCGACGGCACGGGCGTGACCGACATGCTACCGGCATCCCGTTCTACGACCACATGCTCGATCAGCTCGGCCGCCACGGTGGGTTCGACCTACGATCCGGGCCACCGGCGACCTGCACATCGACACCCACCACACCGTCGAGGACGTCGCGATCGGCCTCGGCGAGGCGTTCCGCCAGGCGGTCGGCGACAAGGTCGGCGTGCGCCGGTTCGCCAGCGGGCTGTACCCGCTCGACGAGGCGCTGGTCGAGGTCGCCCTCGATCTGTCCGGGCGGCCGTTCGTGGAGTGGGAGGTCGAGCTGCCGGAGTGCCTGCCCCTCGGCAACCCGGCGTTCGACCCGCAGCTCGCCGAGCACGCCGTTGCCTCGTTCGCCACCTCGGCCGGCATCACGCTGCACGTCACCCTGCGCCGCGGACGCAACGTGCACCACATCATCGAGGCGACGTTCAAGGGGCTGGCGCGCTGCCTCCGCGACGCGGTGCGCGTCGAGGGGGCGCAGGTGCCGTCGACGAAGGGCGTGCTCTGAGCGATGACTGAACAGCCGCTGGTGGCCGTCCTGGACTACGGCATCGGCAACCTGCGCTCCGCGGAGAAGGCGCTGCAGCACTGCGGCGCCGATGCCCGGCTGACCGCCGACCCCGGGCTGATCGCCGACGCCGCCGCGGTCGTGCTGCCCGGCGTCGGCGCGTTCGGGGCGTGCATGGACGCGTTGCGTGAGGCCGGTCTCGAGGAGGTCGTCAGGAGGCGGTCGACTCGGGACGGCCGTTCCTCGGGATCTGCGTCGGCATGCAGATGCTGTTCGACGCCAGCGAGGAAGACGCCGCCGCGCTCGGGCCTCGGCGTGATCCCGGGCATCGAGTGGATCGGTCGGAGCTGCCGCGCCCGCAGATGCAGTGGAACCAGCTGTCGCTTCGTGCCCGACGACCCGATGTTCGCCGGGCTGGGGGAGCGGCCGTGGATGTACTTCGTGCACTCGCTGCACGGCGTGCCCGACGCCGGCCGACGTCGCCGCGACGTGCGACTACGGCGGCGGGGTCAATGCCGCGTTCCGCCGCGGCAACGTGTTCGCCACCCAGTTCCACCCCGAGAAGTCGAGACCGCGGGCCTGGCGCTGCTGGGCAACTTCGTCACATCGCCGCACGGCATCCGCCCACGATGGTCGACCTGTACCCGGCGATCGACCTGCGCGACGGCCAGGTCGTGCGCCTGCGCCAGGGCGACTACGGCGGGCACGTCTACGGCGAGCGACCCGGTCGCCGTGGCTCGTTCGTTTGCCGACGCCGGCGCGTCGTGGGTCCACGTCGTCGACCTCGACGCGGCGCGGCGGGCTCGCCGGTGAACCGGCCGGTGGTGGCGGCGATCGTCGCGGCGGTCGCCGGGCGGGCGAACGTGCAGACCGGCGGTGGCGTCCGCACGGTCGACGATGCCAACGCTCGCCGATCGCCGGCGTCGCTCGGGTCGTGATGGGCTCGGCCGCCGTGCCACACCCGGCGCTCGTCGACGAGGCCGCGGGTCGTCGGTCGCCGTCGGGCTCGACCACCGCGACGGCGAGCTCGCGGTGCACGGCTGGACGGAGGGCCCGGCGTCCCGCTCGACGAGGCGTTGGCCGGTCCCGCGGCCGCGCGTTCGTGATCACCGACATCGCCCGCGACGGGATGCTCGTCGGCCCCGACGTCGAGGGGCTAGCCGCCGCGGCCGCGACTCCCCGTCCCGGTGATCGCCAGCGGGGGCGTTCGACGCTCGCCGACGTCGCCGCGCTGGCCGGTGTGCCGGGCGTCGCCGGGATCATCACCGGCAAGGCGCTCTACGAAGGGCGGTTCACCGTGGCCCAGGCGTTGCGGGTGCTGCGTCGATGAGGGTCGCCCGGGTCATCCCGTGCCTCGACGTGACCGGCGGCGCGTCGTCAAGGGCATCAACTTCGTCGGCCTGCGCGATGCCGGCGACCCCGTCGAGCTGGCTTCGCGCTACGACGCCGAGGGCGCCGACGAGCTGGTCTTCCTCGACATCACCGCATCCTCCGACGGGCGCGAGACCATGGTCGACGTCGTCTACCGCACGGCCGAGCAGGTGTTCATCCCGTTCACCGTCGGCGGCGGGATCCGCACCGTCGAGGACGCCCGGCGGATGCTGCGTGCCGGGTGCCGACAAGGTCAGCGTCAACACCGCGGCGGTGCAGCGACCGGAGCTGATCGGCGAGATCGCCACCGAGTTCGGGGCGCAGTGTTGTGTCTGCGCGATCGACGCCAAGCGGCGGCCCGGCGGGCTCGGATTCGAGGTCTACCTGCACGGCGGGCGCACGCCGACGGGCATCGACGCGGTCGAGTGGGCGTTGCAGGCCGCCCGGCTCGGCGCCGGCGAGATCCTGCTGACGTCGATGGATCGTGACGGCACGCGGGACGGGTACGACATCGAGCTCACCGCGGCCGTCGCCGAGCACGTCGGCGTCCCGGTGATCGCCAGCGGCGGTGTCGGCACGCTGGAGCACCTCGTCGAAGGGGTCATCGAGGGCGGCGCCACCGGCGTGCTGGCGGCGAGCATCTTCCACTTCGGCGAGCACACGGTCGCCGAGGCCAAGGCGGCGATGGCCGCCGCAGGCATCGCCGTCCGCCCGTCATGGCGGCCTGAGGCGGTCGAGCGCTTCGATCAAGCGCCCCCTATTCACCAAGGAGAAGCCGATGCCAACGACATCACGCAAAGACAAGATGGAGTACCGCCGGCTCGGTCGCAGCGGCCTCAAGGTCTCGGTGCTGTCGTTCGGGAGCTGGGTGACGTTCGACAACCAGATGAAGGACGACCGGCGATGGAGTGCATGCAGACGGCGTACGACGCAGGGTGCAACTTCTTCGACAACGCCGAGGCGTATGCCGGGGGGAGAGCGAAGCGATCATGGGCCGCGTCATCGCCGAGCTCGGTTGGAGGCGCAGACGTACGTGCTGAGCACGAAGTTCTTCTGGGGCATCGAGCGAGTGCCGAACATGAAGTCAACACGTTGAACCGCAAGTACCTCATGCATGCCATCGACGGCTCGCTGGAGCGAATGGGTGTCGACTTCGTCGATCTCCTGTACTGCCACCGAGCGGACCCGGACACGCCGCTCGAGGAGACGGTGTGGGCGATGAGCGACATCGTCTCGTCGGGCAAGGCGCTGTACTGGGGAACGAGCGAGTGGGCAGCCGACGAGATCCGCGCGGCATGGGAGATCGCCGAGCGCCACCACCTTCACAAGCCAGTGACCGAGCAGCCGCAGTACAACCTGCTCGAGCGCAAGCGTGTCGAGAAGGAGTACGCCAGGCTGTACGACCGAGATCGGGCTACGGGACCACGACCTGGAGCCCGCTGGCATCCGGGCTGCTGACAGGCAAGTACAGCGACGGCATCCCCGCACTCGTGCGGCTCGCTCTCCGGCTACGAGCTGGCTGGCAAAGCGCAACTGTCCGACGACGCTGCGTTGGCCAAGGTCGAACGCCTGCGCCCGATCGCCGACGAGCTCGACTGCACGATCGCGGAGCTGTCCCTCGCCTGGTGCGCCGCCAATCCGAACGTGTCGACGTGTGATCACCGGCGCCAGCCGGGCCAGCCAGGTCGCCGAGAACTTTGCGGCGATCGACGTGTTGCCACTGCTGACGCCCGAGATCATGGACAGGATCTCGGCGGCGGTGGCATAAGCAATCGCCCGGCGGTACCCTGCGGCCGTGGCCCTGGAGAACGAAAAGCTGCCGATCAAGATGCTCAACGACCGGCTCCTGGTGCACATCCCGGAGAAGGACGGCGAGCGTCGATCGTCGGGTGGCATCGTGATTCCAGCGACTGCGCAGATCTCCAAGCGGCTGGTGTGGGCCGAGGTGGTGGCGCTCGGCCAGAACGTGCGCAGCGCCGAGGTCGGCGACCGCGTGCTGTTCAGCCCGGAGGATCGCTACGAGGTGGAGGTCGGCGGCAACGACTACATCATGTTGCGCGAACGCTACATCGATGCGGTCGCCGCGACCCGCATCGAGGCCAGCACAGGGTCTGTATCTCTAGCAGCGTCGCTGGCGATATCTCCCGAGGTGCGTCCGGTCGGCTCGCCGTAGCATGTCGCCCATGTCCCGCGGCGTGACGATCCAGCCAACTCCCGAGCAGCTCTCGGCGATCAAGTACGACTCGGCTGGTCTCGTGGCCGCCATCGCCCAAGACGTCGAGACCAAGGCGGTGCTGATGCTGGCGTGGATGAATGCCGAGACACTCCGAACGACGCTGGAGAGTGGTCGGATGGTCTATTGGAGCCGCAGCCGCCAAGAGGTGTGGCGCAAGGGTGACACCAGCGGTGACCGCCAGTTCGTCCGCGAGGCGTATTACGACTGTGACGCCGACGTGTTGCTGTTCATGGTCGAGCAGGAAGGCAACGGGGCGTGTCACACCGGCGCCTATTCGTGCTTCTTCCGCCGGTTCGGCGAATGACGGGGCTGCGCATGCGGCCGAGCCGCGACGAGTTCCGCAGTCTTGCTGCACAGCACACGGTCGTGCCGGTGTGGACCGAAGTGCTGGCCGACCTCGAGACGCCGGTCGCTGCGTACGCCAAGCTGGTCGGGTCGGGCTCTGGCTTCTTGCTGGAGTCCGTCGAGCACGGCGAGCGCTGGAGCCGGTACAGCTTCGTGGGGCGTGACCCGGTCGCCACACTCGAGCTCCGTGACGGCCGCATCACCACGTTCGGCCCGGTCCCGTCGTCGGTGCCACTCGATCGCGGCATGCTCGCTGCCCTCGACGAACTGCTGCGCATCTACCGCGCGCCGATCATCTCCGATCTGCCGCCGCTGCAGAGCGGTGTGATGGGCTACCTCGGGTACGACGTCGTGCGCGAGGTGGAGCACCTTCCCGACATGCCCCGCGACGATCGCCACCTCCCCGACGCGGCGATGAGCGTGATCGGTTCGTTGGCGGCGTTCGACCACTGGCGCCAGCGGGTCTATCTGATCGAGAGCGTGCCGGTCTTGGAGATGGGCAGTGACGAACTGGATCAGGCCTACGACGCTGCGATCTGCCGCGTCGAGCGCGCCGTGGCCGACCTCGCCCGGCCGCTGGCCTACGTTCCCGTGGAGCCTCCTCAGGCCGACGACGAGATGCCGGCCGTCCGCAGCACGATGGCCAACGGTGTCTTCCAACAAGCCGTCGAGGTCGCCAAGGAGCACATCGTCGCCGGCGACATCTTCCAGGTGGTGCTCTCGCAGCGCTACGACATCGACCTCGAGGCCGACCCGTTCGACTTCTACCGCGTCCTTCGCCAGGTCAACCCGAGCCCGTACATGTACTTCCTGCGCCATCCCGACATCACCATCGTCGGCAGCTCACCCGAGCCGATGGTGCAGGTGCTCGGCCGCAAGGTCGTCAGCCGCCCGATCGCCGGCACCCGCCGGCGTGGCCGCGACGACGACCACGATCGGCGGATGGCGGGCGAGTTGAAAGAGAACCCCAAAGAGGTTGCCGAGCACATCATGCTCGTCGACCTCGCCCGCAACGATGTCGGCAGGATCGCCAAGTTCGGCACGGTGCACGTCGACGAGTTGATGACGCTGGAGCGCTACAGCCACGTGATGCATCTCACGTCGCAGGTCAGCGGCGAACTGGTGGAAGGCAAGACCCCCATCGACGTGTTGCGGGCCACGCTGCCCGCGGGCACGGTCAGCGGCGCCCCCAAGGTGCGGGCCATGGAGATCATCGATTCGCTCGAACCGGTGAAGCGCGGCCCCTACGCCGGCGTGGTGGGCTACGTCGACTTCAGTGGCAACCTCGACACCGCCATCGCGATCCGGACGATGTTCGTCGGCGCCCACGGCGCCTCGTTTCAGGCCGGAGCCGGCATCGTCGCCGACTCGATCCCCGACGAGGAGGACCTGGAGTGCCGCAACAAGGCAGCTGCGCTTTTGGCTGCCGTCCCCGCGGCGCGCCGCATGACCGCTCAACGCACTGCCGTCGGCACGCCCGCCTAGTACTGCAAAGGCCAACGTTGGCCCGTCGACGACCCGGGCCGAGCGGACAAACCACGGATACAAGTCGCCGGCTCAGTGCGCCATTTCGCTGCTCGAGTCGCCCGACCGATCTCTTGGCGCGATGCTGCGAACCCGATCAGGCTGCGATCTCGGCAGCCCTGAATGTCAACGCGCGCAACGCAGGGCGAACGTTTCCGGACGCGCCGAACCGCGCAGGCTCAGTCGATGAGTCCACCGATCAGCAAGATGGTGCCCAGCGCGCCGACGGCGAGGGTACCGAGCAGGGCGATCGCCACGAGGCCGGGAACGCTGCAGATCGCCCGGATCCCTGCGTAGAGCGCGGGCATCTCCTTGCGGCGCTCCTTCAGATCGAGCCGCACCGACCCGAGCGACTTGGCGGTGTTGGCCAGCCGCTCGCCGGTGTCGTAGTTGATGAGCACGTTGGCGGTGCTGCGCGAATCGTCGAGCACCGTGCGAACATCGTGGAGCAGAGCAGGGGCCGCCTTCACCGTCGTTCTGACGTAGAACCAGGCGATCAGCGCGGCGACGGTCGGCGCCAGGCACAGCGCGCCGCCGATCACGACCCACGTCGATCTGGAACCATCGAAGATCCACAGACCGGTCGCGAAGGTTGCGGCGCCGATGAAGGCCGCGACGGCAGCCATCCCGAGTGCGAGCGTGCTGACTCGCGCCAGTGTGTTGCGGAGGCCGTCAGAGACGCGCACGGCCACGCGATCGAGATCTGCCATCTCAACAGTGTGGCATCCGGCGACGGTGCTGCGACACTGGTGTGATGGACACGACCTGGCTCGGCGATCGTCGTGATGTCGTCGTGATCGACGGTCCCGACGCGGCGACGCTACCTGCAATCACAGGCCTCCCAAGACCTGCGCGGGATGGTCATCGGCGACTCGCGGTGGACGTTCTTCCTGCAGCCGACGGGACGCGTCGACGTTCTGGCACGGGTGACCATGACCGGCGACGAGACGTTCCGGCTCGACACCGATCCCGGTTTCGGGCCGGTGCTCGAGGCCCGACTCAACCGATTCAAGATTCGCGTCAAGGCGACGGTCACGATCGCGGACGAGCCCGGCGAGCCTCCACCGGCGTCGACGACGACGCCCGAATCGCCGCTGGCGTGGCCGCTGATGGGCGCCGAGATCGTTCCCGGCGAGACCATTCCGGTCGAGACGGGCCTGGACGCCGTGGCGATCAGCTTCACCAAGGGTTGCTATCCGGGTCAGGAACTGGTGGAGCGGATGGACAGCCGAGGGGCCACGGCGCCGCGGCACCTCGTGGTGCTCGACAAGCGCGACGGCGACGAGCCCGGTGTGGCGGTGACGCAAGACGGTGCGCCGATCGGCGTGATCACGTCGGTGGGATCGACACAGGTGCTCGCCTATCTCAAGCGTGGGAACGACGGGGCCGCGCGAGACTGACCGATGACCGTGTCGGGCAAGGCGTTGGCCAAGAACCTGGAGCGGATGCGATCGCTGGCAATGGCGTTGCCGGAAGCAACCGAGGAGGTCACGTGGGGTACCGACATCAACTTTCGGGTGCGCAAGAAGATCTTCGCATTCCCCGGTCAGGGCGGCAGCCTGACCGTGAAGGCGGATCGTGACGAGTTGCCAGCGCTGCTCGACGACGCTCGCTTCGCACCCGCGCCGTACCTTGCCCGGGGCGGCTGGGTGCGCATGGACTTGACCGCTGCGCCGATCGACTGGGGCGAGATCGACGAACTGATCCGCACCTCGTACTGCCTGATCGCTCCGAAGAAGCTCGCCGCCCTGCTCGAGCTGATCGCCGGCGAGCTATCCCAGGCCGGTGGCGGGCGCTCTGCGCCCTGCGAGCAGGGCGAGCTCCGGCGCCTGCCGCAACGACTGGCCGATCCAAGCCGGGCTCGCCAGCGTCTCTGCGGCGCGGAGCCAACCGAGCGCGGTATCACGATCGCCCAAGGCCGCAGCGCTTCGGGCGATCACGAACGCCGAGACCGGCGAAGGGGATCGTCGGTAGGAGTCCGCCGCATAGTGAGCGGCCGCGTCGTAGTCACCGAGCCGTACCAGGATGCCGGCGAGGGCTCTGTTCGGCGTGCGTATTGCCCGTGGGCAGCGGCCGGGGGAGCAGGGCGACGAGGGTGCGGAGGGTATCCAGATCGGCGGCGTCGGGCGGGAGCCAGCGTGGTTGGCCGGTGTAGGCGAACGAATCGAGCAGGACCGCCCTGGCGAGCTCGGGACTGGTCTGGTGCAACTGCTGGTTGGCGCGGAACCACGGTGACGGGATCTGCTCGGGCAGCATGTGCGACACATCGTTGTCTCGCCACGCCGCTGTCTCGGCGAGCACCGCCGCGGCGAGGCCGGTCGGCGGCTGCTTCGACTCGCGGTGCGCACGCAACATCTGCATCTGCGCCATCAGCGGGAAGATCGCAGCGTAGATGGCGATGGTGCCGAATCGCGGCTGGCTGAGCAGCCACAGGCCGCCGCCGACGGTGATGGCCAAGCTGGCGTACAGCATGACCAACCTGGCCTTCTTGCCGAGCACCAACTCGAGACCGGCCAGCACGATGTTGCCGCCGTCGAAGGGCAGGATCGGCAACAGGTTGAACAGCCCGATCACCGGGCCTGCCCACCACAGGGCACGGGCCGCGTCGGATGCGCCGAGCACCAGGGTGAAGCGGATGCACGCCCATTGCCCACAGCGCCAGCACGCTGATGGCGATCTGCACGGCCGGCCCGGCGAAGCTGATGCCGGCGCGTTCCCACCGCTTCAGCGGGCGGGTGGGCACGAACGAGGCGTATCCGGCGAGAAGGTCGAGTGAGATCTCGGCCTGGGCACCAGTGGCTCGCGCCGCGAACGCATGGCCGAGCTCATGGATCAACGTCAGTACAGCGATGAAGCCGGCCAGCCAGATGCCGAGATCCGGGCCGTTGACGATCACCACGATCACCATGAACATGTAGAAACCGGGCCGGACATGAACGGGGAACCCGAACAGTCGAAACGCCGGTTGCGAACTCATGACGCGAGCCTACGCGGGCGGAAAGTCCCTCCCACCGGCAGGACCGCGTAGACTCGTCTCTCGTGCCGTACGTCTACTCCTTTGATCACAAACACCGTCGTTCTCCCATGGAGTACAAAGATCTCCTCGGTGGTAAGGGCGCCAACCTGGCCGAGATGACCAGTGTGTTGAAGTTGCCGGTCCCGCCGGGCTTCACGATCTCCACCGATGCCTGCCGGGCCTACATGAAGGGCGGCTGGCCGAGCGGCCTCAGCGACGAGATCGCCACGCAGGTTGCCAAGCTCGAAAAGGCGATGGGTCGCGCGCTCGGCGACGCCGCCGATCCGCTGCTGGTCAGCGTGCGGTCCGGCGCCAAGTTCTCGATGCCGGGGATGATGGACACCGTGCTCAACCTCGGTCTCAACGACAGCAGCGTCAAGGGTCTTGGCAGCTGTCACCGGCAACGAACGGTTCGCCTACGACAGCTATCGACGGTTCATCGCCATGTACGGCCGCATCGTGCTTGGCGTCGACGGCGAGCACTTCGACAAGCCGCTCGAGGCAGCCAAGGCGGCGACCAAGGTCAAGACCGACGCCGAACTGACGGCGAAGGCGTTGAAGGAGCTGTGCGGGCACTACAAGAAGGTCGTCGAAGGCCGAGACGGGCAAGCCGTTCCCGCAGGATCCCGCGAAGCAACTGCGTGGAGCCGTCGAGGCGGTCTTCGCCAGTTGGAACGGCCCGCGAGCAATCGCCTACCGCGTACGCGAGCGCATCAGCCACGACCTCGGCACCGCTGTCAACGTGCAGACGATGGTCTTCGGCAACCGCGACCAGCTGAGCGGCACCGGCGTCGGGTTCACCCGGAACGCGGCCACCGGCGAGAACAAGCCGTACGGCGACTTCCTCATCAACGCCCAGGGCGAAGACGTGGTCGCGGGTATCCGCAACACCGAAGACCTCGACGACCTGAAGGGGCACTTCCCGAAGATCCATGCCGAGCTGATCGACATCTTCAATCGCCTCGAGCGCCACTACACCGACATGTGCGACACCGAGTTCACGATCGAGCAGGGCAAGTTGTGGATGCTGCAGACACGCGTCGGCAAGCGCACCGGCGCGGCGGCGTTGAAGATGGCCGTCGACATGACGAAGGGCACCGGCACCGGCAAGGCCCGCTGGAAGATCAGCAAGCACGAGGCGATCATGCGAGTTGCTGCTGACCACCTCGATCAGGTGCTGCACCCGCAGTTCGCCGGCAAGGGCAAGGTGATCGCCAAGGGGCTGGCGGCGTCGCCGGGCGCCGCAGTCGGCCGGGTGTACTTCACTGCCGACGACGCGACCGATGCCGACGATCGTGGCGAGCCGGTCATCCTCGTGCGCAGCGAGACGAGTCCCGAAGACGTGCACGGCATGATGGTCAGCCAAGGCATCCTGACGGCACGCGGCGGTCTCGTCAGCCACGCTGCCGTCGTCGCCCGCGGCTGGGGTACGCCGGCCATCGTCGGCGCCGACATGGTGAAGATCGACGGCAAGCAGTTCACGGTTGGCGACATCGTCGTGAAGGAGGGCGACATCATCTCGCTCGACGGCACGACCGGTGAGGTCATCCTCGGTGAGATGACGCTGGAGGCCTCGGAGCCGCCCGCTGAGTTCGTCACCATCCTCGAATGGGCCGATCAGGTTCGCAAGGGCAAGTTGGCGGTCCGTGCCAACGCCGACACCGGCGAGGACGCGACCAATGCTCGCCAGCTCGGCGCCGAAGGCATCGGCCTGTGCCGTACCGAGCACATGTTCCTGGCGCCGGATCGCCTGCCGGTCGTGCGCGAGATGATCCTCGCCGACACTCCCGCCGAGGAGACTGCGGCGCTGGCCGAGCTCGGTCGAGTGCAGCAGATCGACTTCGAGGAGATCCTCGAGGCGATGGATGGTCTGCCGGTGACCGTTCGCCTGCTCGACCCGCCGTTGCACGAGTTCCTGCCGTCGATCGAAGAGCTGCGGATCAAGCAGGCGTCGGAGGGGTTGTCGGCACGTGAGGACAAAGAGCTCGACGCCGCGGAAGACTGGGCCGAGCACAACCCGATGCTGGGCACCCGAGGCGTGCGTCTCGGCGTGGTCAAGCCGGGGCTCTACGCCATGCAGGTCAAGGCGCTGCTGGCCGCTGCCGCCGAGCTGCGCAAGAAGGGCAAGAACCCGATCGTCGAGGTCATGATCCCGCTGACCGTCAGCCGCGAGGAGATGGCGCTGGCGCGCGAGCTGGGTGCAGGCCGAGGTCGACGAGGCGTTGAAGGGCATGAAGAACAAGCCCGACATCACCATCGGCACGATGATCGAGACGCCGCGCGCTGCGTTGTGCGCCGACGAGATCGCCGAGGAGGCCGACTTCTTCAGCTTCGGCACCAACGATCTCACCCAGATGACGTTCGGCTTCAGCCGCGACGACGTCGAAAGCCGGATGATGCCGGCCTACCTCGAGCAAGGCTTGCTGAAGCGCAACCCGTTCGAAACGATCGATCAGCGAGGCGTCGGCGAGCTCGTTCGCATTGGCCGCCAAGCTGGGCAGGGCGACGAAGAAGGGGCTCAAGCTCGGCGTGTGTGGCGAGCACGGAGGCGACCCGGAGAGCATTCAGCTGTTCTACGACGCCGGTCTCGACTACGTCAGCTGCAGCCCGTTCCGGGTGCCGATCGCCCGCCTCGCCGCCGCACAAGCGATCATCGCTCGGGCCGGCGACGAGCGGTCAGTCGGACACGAAGTAGTCCGGACGGTCGCGTCATGCAGGTACAGACTCGCCAGGGCCCGGCGTACGGTGTGGCCCGTCTGACGTTGGCACCCAACGAACCGGTTCGGGTCGAGAGCGGGGCGATGATGGCGATGTCGGCCGGCGTCGTGCTGCAGTCGAAGGCGGAGGGCGGCATCATGAAATCGCTGAAGCGCGCTGCCCTCGGTGGCGAGAGCTTCTTCGTCAGCACCTACACCGCACCCGCGTCGGGCGGCTTCGTCGACATCGCCGCCCGGTTGCCGGGCGACGTCACCACACACGATGTCTCGCCCGGTCATGCGCTTGTTCGTCCAGAAGGGCTCGTGGCTCGGCAACGAGGTCAACGTCACCATCGACACCCAGTGGGGTGGGTTCAAGAACCTGTTCGGTGGCGAGGGTGGGTTCATCATCCGCGCCGAGGGTCAGGGCACGGTCGTGTTCGCCTGTTACGGCGCCCTCGAGGTGTGGACACTGCAGGCCGGGCAGTCGATCACGATCGACACCGGCCACATGGTGGCCTACGAAGACACCGTGCAGATGGCGATGCGCAAGGCCAGCGGCGGCGGGATGGTGCAGAGCTTCAAGAGCGGTGAGGGTTTCGTCTTCGACTTCACCGGTCCCGGCCGGGTGTGGACCCAGACCCGCAACCCGAACGAGCTCATGGGCTGGATCCAGAGCTTCGTCGGCACGGGCAACTCCAGTGGTACGTCGTTCGGTGGGGCGTTGGGCGGTCTGCTCGGTCGTGATTAGATGCCGCTGGGCGTGATCGCCAGCGCCAGGGTCGGCGACGAATTCATCGACATCAACGTGCCCGGTTGGGCATGGCCGGCGACGATCGGCGTGATTGTCGCGCTGTTGCTGTTCGACATCTTGGTCCTCCACCGCCACCCGCACGCGCCGACGCTGCGTCGCGCCGCGATCGAAACTGTCGCGTGGGTCGTGATCGGTGTCGCGTTCGGCGCAGTCGTGATCGCCTCGTTCGGCGGTGGAGCCGGCGGCGAGTGGTTCTCCGGCTACTTGATCGAGTACAGCCTGTCGGTCGACAACGTGTTCGTGTGGGCGTTGATCCTGGCGTACTTCCAGATCCCACCGAAGTACCAGAGGCGTGTGCTGTTGTGGGGTGTGTTCGGTGCGTTGGTGCTGCGCGCCGGGTTCATCTTCGCCGGGCTTGCGCTGATCTCCCGCTTCGAATGGATGCTGTTCATCTTCGGAGGCTTCCTGTTGTACACGGCCGCCAAGCTGTTGTTTGCGAACGACGACCCTGTCGATCCGGCCGACAGCCGGTTTCTGGCACTCGTGCGCCGGTTCGTGCCGACCACGCACGAGATGCATGGGCAGAAGATGTTCGTTCGCATCGAGGGCAGACGCCTGGCGACCCCGCTGTTCGCCGTGCTGTTGCTCGTCGAGGCCACCGACGTGCTGTTTGCCGTCGACTCGGTTCCTGCGGTGCTTGCGGTCAGCAAGGAACAGTTCATCGTGTTCACGTCGAACGCGTTCGCCATCATGGGCCTGCGGTCGCTGTACTTCATGCTCGCCGACATGCACGCCCGGTTCAGCTACTTGCAGCAGGGCCTGGCGATCATCCTGGCGTTCGTCGGCATCAAGATGGTCATCAGCCGTTGGTACCACATCGCCACGCCGGTGTCGTTGTTGGTCATCGTCTTGGTGCTGATCGCATCGGTCTCGTTCTCGCTGCGGCAGACCCGAGGCCTCGACCGGATCGCGATCATCGAGGAGCCTCCACCCCCCGACGAGCGGTGACACCCCTCCGGTAACCTCGCGGCCGTGGCGATCGTCGAAGAGGATCTGGAGCGACTACGAGCCACGCGTGTCGATCTCCGACGTCGTCCAGCAATACGTTGCCCTGCGGCGCGTCGGGCGCAACTGGGTCGGGCTGTGCCCGTTCCATGCCGAGCGCAGCGGGTCGTTCAACGTGCGCGAAGAGACCGGGTCGGTACAAGTGCTTCGGGTGCGGCGCGGCCGGCGACGTCTTCACGTTCGTGCAGGAGATCGAGCACGTCGACTTCGTCAATGCCGTCGAGCAGCTGGCCGCCAAGGCAGGAATTCAGCTGCAGTACACATCGGGCGGCGAGAGCAAGGACCGGCTGCGACGCAAGAAGTTGATCGAGGCGATGGGCACGGCCGTCGAGTGGTACCACCAGCGCTTGTTGACCAGCGACGACGCCCGCGCGGCACGCGACTACCTGCGCAAGCGCGGCCTGGCCGGCGACATCGCCCGTCAGTTCAAGTTGGGCTGGGCGCCCGACGACTGGGATGCGCTGAGCCGCGGTGTCGGGCTGCCGGGCGATGCGCTGCGCGACACCGGCCTGGCGTTCACCAACAAATCCGGTCGGCTGCAGGACTCGTTCCGCGGCCGGGTGATGTTCCCGATCATGTCGGAGAACGGTGATCCGGTTGCCTTCGGCGGTCGGATCCTGCCGGGTTCGAACGATCCGGCGAAGTACAAGAACTCGGCGGAGACCTACATCTACGCCAAGTCGAAGACGCTGTACGGCTTGCACGGCGCTAAAGGCGACATCGTTGCTGCCGATCAAGTGATCGTGTGCGAGGGATACACCGATGTGATCGGATTCCACCGCGCCGGTGTCAAGCGTGCTGTGGCCACGTGCGGCACGGCGCTGACCGAAGAGCACGTTCGCATGCTCAAGCGGTTCGCCAGTCGGGTTGTGCTGGCGTTCGACGCCGACGCGGCCGGCCAGGGTGCGGCCGAGAAGTTCTACGAATGGGAGCAGAAGTACCAGGTCCAGGTCAGCGTGGCCGCGCTTTCCCGAAGGGGCAGGACCCGGGCGAGCTCAGCTTGTCGAACCCGCAGGCCCTGGCCGCGGCGGTCGACAACGCTCTGCCGTTCCTGGGCTTCCGCGCTGCAGCGTGTGATGACGCGGGCGCCAGCTCAACTCGCCGGAGGACCGCGCCCGCCTGGCCGAGCAGGCGATGGCCGTCGTCAACGAGCACCCCGACACCAACGTGCGCAAGCTGTACGCCGGCCAGGTTGCCAGCCACACCGGGCTGCCGATCAACGATCTGGTGGCGATCGCGTCACGGCGATCGGCACGGCCGATCGTGCGGGTCAACGCGGTGCGACGCGTCGGCAGCTCGGAGAACGCCGAGTTCGTGGCGATCGCCCTGCTGTTGCAGCGGTGGCACGACATGGCAGGTTGGCTCGATGAAGTGCTGTTCGTCGACGACGTCGCCCGGCGGGCGTTCCTCGCGGTGGCGGAAGGCGACGGATCAGTGGGCCGGTCACTCGAGCTGGCCGACCCCGAAGCACGCGAACTGATCGAGCGAGCAGCGGTCGCCGACATCGACGCCGACCCGGCCATCGAAGGGCGCAACCTGATCGCCGCGGCCGTGCGCCGCGAGCTTGCTCGCGCCGTCAACGAGACCGATCCCGGCGAGATCCTGGCCAACCGCGACGCGCGCCTGGCCCTGGAGCGGTTCGACGAACCCTCGGCGGGGAACGATGCGGCCGAGCTATTGCTAGGGTGGCTCCAACGGCGTAACGAGGAGCGTGATTGAGTTTCGGGCAGTCTGACGCACCAGCGGAGTCGGCACCATTCCCCGGTGTCGACCCCGGCGAGTGGAACAGCCTGCTCGCGCGCGGAGCGATTTCCGGCGTGCTGGATGCCGAGGAGATCACCCACGTCCTGCGAACGGTCGAGCTCACCGGTGACGTGCTCGAAGAGGTGCAGCAGGCGGTAGCAGCCCGCAACATCCGCATCGACGAGGCGGTCGACGATGCCGTCGACGACACACCGACCGGTGGTGTCCCTGTGCCCGACACACCGCCGGCCGAAGACGCCGACGGCCTGATGGCCCGCCGCCGCCGCCGTCGCAGCGAGCGGATGAACGCCAGCGGCGTCGATACGGGCAGCACCGCCGACACCGTGCGGATGTACCTGCGTGAGATCGGCCGGGTCGACCTGCTGACCCCCGACGACGAGCGGCGCCTGGCGCAGGCGATCGAGGAGGGCAACAAGGCCGCGCTCGAGCTCGATCAGACCTCCGATCCCACAGAGCACCGCCGGCAGATGCGCGTCGTGCAGACCGGCCAGCGGGCCAAGAGCGAGCTGATCCAGGCCAACTTGCGCCTCGTCGTCAGCATCGCCAAGCGATACAGCGGTCGCGGCATGCTGTTCCTCGATCTCATCCAGGAAGGCAACCTCGGTCTGATGCGTGCCGTCGACAAGTTCGACCACACGAAGGGCTTCAAGTTCTCGACGTACGCCACGTGGTGGATCCGCCAGGCGATCACCCGCTCCATTGCCGACCAGGCCCGCACCATTCGCATTCCGGTGCACATGGTCGAGAGCATGAACCGCGTGCTGCGCATGCAGCGCCAGATGCACCAGGAGCTCGAGCGCGAGCCCACGCTCGACGAGTTGGCCGAGCGCTGCGGGCTGCCGATCGACAGGATCCGCGAGATCCTGCGCATCTCGCTCGATCCGCTGTCGCTCGACTCGCCGGTGGGCGAGGAGGACGACTCCAACCTCACCGATTTCATCGAAGACCTCACCGTCGACGCCCCCGCCGACATGGCGACCAAGCGCATGTTGGCGCAGGCAGTCGAGGAGGCGCTGGGCGAGCTGACCGATCGCGAGCAGGAGATCGTGCGCATGCGCTTCGGGCTCGACGATGGCCAGGCCCGCACGCTCGAAGACGTCGGCAAGGAGTTCGGCGTGACCCGCGAGCGCATTCGTCAGATCGAAGCCAAGACCCTGGCCAAGCTGCGTCACCCGATGCGCAGCCAGCGGTTGAAGGAGTTTTTGGAGGAGGAGTGACGACAGGCCTTTGCTATCCTCGTCAACGCCTTCCGAGATAGCTCAGTTGGCAGAGCAGCTGACTGTTAATCAGCGGGTCGCAGGTTCGAGCCCTGCTCTCGGAGCCAAAAGAGCAACGACCCGCCGTGTGCGGGTCGTTGCCCTTTCCAGGGTGCCAAGGTTCTCGGGGTGGTAGCTCAGTGGTTAGAGCAGGGGGCTCATAACCCCTAGGTCGCGGGTTCGATCCCCGCCCGCCCCACCATGATCTAGCAGGTATTATGGTGTTATTCACAGGCCGGTTCGGCGGCCCTGATGAGCCTCCATCCAACATGAATCCAACTTTTATCCAACACGCGGACTACGATTTCGGCGTGGCCGGCCTGCGAACAGCGCCAGGAATGCGAGAGCGGTCACCGGGCGCGTGGGAGCTGATCGTCGAGGCCGGACGCGATCCGGTCACCGGCAAGCGCCGGCAGGCGAGCCGCATCTTCAACGGCACCTTGACCGAAGCGAAGAAGGCACGAGCGGCGCTGATCACCGAGGTGAGCAAGGGACGGCACACCGGAACGAAGGCGACAATGAACGACCTGTTCGACGATTGGATCGTCGAGCTGCAGCGCAAGGGTCGGTCGCCGAACACCGTTCACGGCTACGAGAAGATCTACAACCACAACATCAAGCCGACGCTCGGTCGCATGGCGGTGACCAAGGTGACGACCAAGACGCTCACCGATCTGTACGGCGAGCACCAGCGGCGCGGGCTGTCGGCGCGCAGCGTGCATCACATTCACGGCTGTCTGTCGTCGATGTTCACGCAGGCGTGTCGGTGGGGATGGCGCGACTCGAACCCGGCGCAATGGGCCGAGCCACCGTCGATCCCGAACATCACGCCGGTGGTGCCCACTCCCGAGGAAGTGCGCGCGCTTGATCGATGCCGCCGAGCAGTCGAGGCGACCGGAGTATGCGCGGGCGATTCTGGTGGCCGCGACTACCGGATTGCGGCGAGCCGAGCTGTGTGGATTGCGGCGCTGGCGCGACTTGGACTTGGAGCGCGGCCTGATGCGAGTGTCGACGTCGGTTGTCTTGCTGCCGGGACGCCCGCTCGGCGAGATCCCGACGAAGAACCGGCGGGTTCGGATGCTTGCCGTCGATGACCTGACCGCGTCGGTCCTGCGGGCGCAGATCCAGATGGTCGAGGAGCGGGCGCGCGCTGCCGGTGTCGAATTGGTCGCCGACCCGTATGTCTTCACCGACGCGGCCGATGGTTCGGAGCCGTGGAAGCCCGATGCGGTCTCGAGGTACTTCGCTCGATTGCGAGCGCGGATCGGTCTGGAGCATCTCGACTTCCACTACCTCCGCAAGTTCATGGAGACCTACGGCCAGGAGATGGGCTACTCGGTGGCGCAGGTCGCGATGCGTGCCGGCCACGATCCGACCGTCGCGGCGAAGCACTACAGCGGTCGAGTGGCCGAGACCGACCGAGCCTTGGCGAAAGCCGTTGCATCGCTGCTGAAGCCGGCAGACACCTAGTGCACTGAAGCCCCAGCCGTTGTCGTGAAGCTAGCCACCGACTTGCGTTGTGCCGGCGGTCAGCTCGGCGGTGCGGTCGTACTGACATTTGAGACCGATTTGAGGGCGCGCCATTCGGCGTCGGATGCGGGCCGTAGCGTCGCCGCCAGCGACAACAGTTGCTGGTCATTCAACTCGTTCGACGTAGTCGGTACTACGGGTGCCGTCGTTCCAGAATAGGAAGGCGGAGTCACCGAGGTGGCCGAGGAACCCGGGGCTGTCGGCGATGGTCATGTCGGCGACCTGGTCGAATGGAAGCCGGTTTAGGGGGAAAAGCGCGATGTCCTCGGCGCAGCTCTCCATCAAGACCGTGCCGTTGCCGGTCGTCCACGCAACTGCCGGTATCGGTGCCGCAAACGCGGCGGCTGGGAAGAACCATGGATCGACGACGATTCCCAGGGTCTGTTCCACAACGTCACGTGGCAGCGAACTCGTATCGATCGCTGCTCCGCCGTTTGCCGGCCGGTCGACTGTCTCGGCGATCGCTAGGAGTTGCTCACTGTTCAGATTTCTGGCCGTCAGAATATAGCGGTAGCCGTCTAACGGCCCGAATGTGAGCTGCAGCGGAGGGCTAGCGCTCGCGCCGATTCTTCCCGGCACGCCGCGAATTGTCACCGGTGTCGACGGCTCGATGTCTGCGGTGTCTCCTTCAGTTGCGTCGATGCTGACAACCACGATCGAGGGCCGCGTTTCCGGAACTGCGCGTCGACTCGCGTAAACGCGCCCGACATACGCATCGAGCGCCGTGTTCGGTCGAGCATCACCGACGTAGCTGACGGTCCAACCGGATGGCGTCGGGTCAGGGACTAGCACTCCCTCCTGCGGATTAATTGGGCCCGGTGCGCGAGAATCGCTTGGAACGAATGTCCGCGCGCCGCTTGTGGCCGGCGTCACGGTTGTGGGTCTAATCACCGCGAACTGTTGGAGGAGTGGCAGGGCTGCGGTCACTGTCGCTGGATTCGAGGAAATGGTCAGTCGAACTGCCGTACCGGCAGAGTTGATGACCCACCCGGCGGCGAGGTTGTCGTACAGAGCTATTGCCGCACCGACGGTTTGGGTTGGTTGGGGATAGACACCCTGCACGATCCGGATGGTGGCGTCGTCATGATTGGCGTAGGTACCAGGCGTTGATGTCGACGGGATGTTGCCGTAGTCAAGAAAGATGTCCGCTGAGATTGCGGTGGAGATCGTCGACGGCATGTACGGTCCGAGCACCGGCGCGGCGATCATGTTCAGATTGTCGATATCGATGGAGGCCGTTGAGGGTTCTCCGAGCGCTCTTCCAATCTGATCGACCGGGAACGAGTTGGAGATCTCTTCTGCCATCCTTTGAAGCGTCTCTCCGGCAACAACGCCAGCTCCGGCGTCGGGAAGATTGCAATAGTCCGTGTCCTTGATTTTGTCGTCGCCGATCCGGCCCGCACCGATCCCGCACGTCACTCTGACCCGTATGCCGGATGGGCCGACAAGATGAATCGCGAATGGCCTTTCAACCGAAGTTCCTGGAACGATGCTGCCCGCGTCAGGTTCGGGTGCCCAAATCTCGATATCGATCGCCTTTGCCGTAACGGGGTCGATCGCGAGGTATCGCATCGACGATTCGCTGGTGAAGGTGAGCGCTGCGTACGTGAACCCTTCCGGGAGGTACGGCTGGATGGCCCGATACCAACGAGGCTCCCCGCCGACAGGGGATGTGCTGTCGGACCGATTGGTGTTCGTCTCGCCAACGACAACTGGACTCGCGCTGGATACCGTCGACCCGTCCGAGGCCGGACTGTTTACACGATTGTGGGTCACGACGAACGTCAGGGCCGACACCGCAGCGATGACCGCGACAATACCGACCGCAACCACAACGAACCTCGGGAGTGTTCTGGCTGCGGCAGGCGGCTTGCGGTTCTCATTCCACTGCGATGGATCCGTTCCCTCCGTGACAGACAGGAGCGCCGTTGGAGGCGCAGAGGGCTCGGCAGCCGCCGCGGGCGCGGCGTCGAGAAACGTGCCGATCGCATCGCGGATCGATTGTTCAAGAAGATCAGTCACGGAGAGCCTTTCGTAGATGAGCTCGAGCGCGGAAGAGATGGCGACGCACCGAGCCAGGTGACAGACACAAGAAGTGGGCAATGTCCTGTTCCGTCATGTCCTCCCAATAGGCCAAGTAGATGACGGCGCGTTGCCGAATGCTGAGTTCGGCGACAGCTCGACGGACGTCGATCTGGCTGTCCTTCGCGGCCAAAGATGTCGCCGCGACCTCCCGAAGATCACGCTTCCAACGATTCGATTGTGAGCGTCGATGATTGTGTGCTTGGTTGGTCACGGCCCGGAACAGGTATGCACGGGGATGCTCGACCGCTTCGCCGCGTATCGCTCGCGAAGCCTTTAGAAACACCGACGACACGACGTCTTGGGCATCGTGAGGGCCGACCAGCAATGACGCGTATCGCACGAGCTCCGCCGCGTGAACGCGCCACAGCTGCTCATCGAGAGATTCGCTGCCCGTCGAGTTCTTCATGGCCACTGCTATTGGACCCTACGCACCTCCCAAGCGTGTGACAGCCGCCTGGAGATCGTTCGTCCTGCACAGCGTGTTACCAGGCCAATTCCTCAAACGACTTTCGTTCAACGGCTGAGGGCTAGGCCAGGATCGGAGTGAGGTCGATCGCGACGACTTCGAGCTTGCCGTCGACGTGCTGGACTGCGATGAGATCGGTGTCGTGCACGCCGATCACGCTGTTGATCCTCGGGTCGAGCCAAGCGGCACCAGCGAGGTCGCGGTCATCGAGCACGAACACGGCCTGCGACTGCTGTTGACCGTAGAGGTATGGGAACCACACAGCTGAGTTATCGGGCCCTGGCGCTGTCATGCGGGCGCATGTGTGGTCTTCGCAATTGATGTCGAACAGCAGTTGGAGCGAGATCGACCACTGTCGCTCGACCTCGCCACCAGTGCGAGTGACGGTGGTGAGCGCTGGGTCGATCTCGACCCGGT